>JASJPA010000012.1:0-140562 GCA_031426955.1 Sulfuricella sp. | reverse complement strand
GGAATGACTGTCCACTTTGCCGTGGATTCAGTGTCCAGATTCAGCGGAATACGCATCCTGGCCATGTATTACCTCCGTTGCCTGCATCCGCCGGGGGGCGCGACCGCGTTGCTGGCTGTCATCGGTGACCAGCGGATTCATTCCATGGGCTATCACTTCATCGTGATGCCGGTGCTCATCAACGTAGTCATCCTGATGGGCGTAACCCTGCTAATCAATCGACTGGTGCTCAGACGGCATTATCCCTTCAACCCTTCCTTCGCAGGCAATGCGGCAGGGCATGGCAATGAACCTCACCTCAGGCCCGGACTCAGCAAAGACGACTTGCACGCAGCGTTGAAGGAAATGAACAGCTTTATCGATGTCACCGAGGAAGACCTGGAACGCATTTTTTCCCTGGCAACGCTCCACACCTACCGTAGGCAGGTTGGCGATTTGCGCCTGAAGGACATCATGACTCGTGATGTGGTGACAATAAAACCAGGAGCGTCCCTGGATGAGGTATGGAAACTCCTGCGTCAGCACCGTATTCGTGGCGTCCCTGTTGTCGATGATGCCCAGCACCTGGTTGGCGTCTTGACGATTGCCGACTTCCTCAAGGTCACCGACTGGCGCATGTGCCACTCCATGCGGGCCAGGATCAGGCTTATGTTCTCCCGTCATCCAGCTTATTCAGCGGTGCGGATCATGACTGCACCCGTAACGGTTGCGAGCGAGGACATGCACTTGACCGAAGCTTTCAGGATATTTGCAGAAAGCGGTATCAACCACCTGCCGGTTGTGAGCGGCCACGGGAAGCTTGTTGGCATACTGACCCGCCTGGATTTGCTGGCGTCTGTATATGGCGGCACAGTCGCGGCTTCGGCAACATAGCTTCATGCCTCGGCTTTGCCTCACTTTCCGCCCGCACAGGAATACTTGACAATTTTACTTGACTATACGCCTTCAGAATACTATACATATATCACGGTTTGATATTATTAACCTGCGGCATATGGAGGTGCATCATGAGCATTCTGACTTTATCCAAGATGTTCGTTTCATCCAAGGAAGGCTGGCCTGAATTAGAGGTAATCCATCCATCCGTTGCAAAGATCTTTTCGTTCCTGGTTCTACCCCTCTCCATCCTGCCGCCAATCATGCTTTACTCTGCCGGCACACATTATGGGGATGAATTTCTTTCAGGCCTTAGCGCCAAGCCATGGGCATTGATAGCCACCCTGTTCTTCGTGGCAGAAATGATGACCTTTATATTCATGGGGTGGCTTATTAGGGCGATTGCAGAGGCAAACAGCGTTGACATCGACACCCATGATGCCTACATGCTGGCGGGAATCGCGCCAATCCCGCTGTGGCTGTCTTCCCTGGGTTTGCTCGTTCCCAGCCTGCTTTTCAACGCCTTCGTATCCTTAGTGGCGCTAGGATTATCCTGCAGCATCATTTACCACGGCATTTACGCGCTCTGTCATATGCATGAGGAAGTGGTGGCGGCCTCGATTACACAGACAGTGATCGGAGCAGGCCTCATCGCTTGGGCACTGCTGCTCGTTATGATCTTGCCTATCTAACCCTGCCCGCTTTCGATTCCGCCAGTCATCGGCGAACCATCATCGCCACAAGCCTGCCAAGCAGCATGGAAGGCGTGCCAGGCTTCTTGATGCAGAGCAAGGCCGAACAGAAAAAACGGCGTAAACTATCGCGTTTATCCTCACCCGGCAACCGGACATGGAAGAAACAGTCGGCGCCCTCTGGCACAAGCTCATCACCGGTGCGGCGGAGAAGCGCTATCCGCAGGAAGCAGTGACGCTCGAAGGTATCAGCAAGACCGCCGGCATCTTCTTCCGCGCCCTCGGCGGCGATAGCGGCCTCAGCGTCAGGGCAACCGGTGCGACCGAACATAGCGCGCGCCGCAGCCTGCTGCAGCGCATTGCCGGCAGTGGCGAAAGGGCCGAGTTGACCTGGCTCGACGAAGATACCCTGCGACTGCCCGCGCTGCTCGACATCCTGCCGCAGCGCAGCCTCAACCGCGATCTCTACCTGTGGCTGATTGCGCTGGCGGCGGTGGATGAACCAGACACGCCATCCTGGGTGGTGCGCAGCCAGCAGGCCACCTTGACGGTATTCGATCGCTTTCCCGGCATGCGCTCGCGCTACCAGCGCCTGCTCGATGCCACGCTGGCACTGCGCCCCGACCCGGCCAGGTTGCCGGAAGACGAAGCCGCCATGGAGCAGGCCATCCGCGCCGCTCTGGCCAACCCGGGCAGCGTTGACAAGCTGCCGCGCGCCAGCCGGCCGCCGTATCCAGTGCACCTGTGGCTGCACCCCAACCCGCCACGCACATTGCCGATTCAGGCCGGCAACGCCGCCCCCTCCGGCGGGCCGCAGCAGGAAGGCGACGGCAAGAGCAAGAAAACCGACGACACCCAGCGCCGCCAGGCCGAACGGGTGGACATGCCGGACAACAAGAGCCCGTTCATCCTGTTCTTCCGCGCCGAGAGCATTTTCAGCTGGGCCGAATACATCAAGGCCAACCGCCCCACCGAGGATGACAGCGACCCCGGCGCCGACCCGGCCGCCGACGACCTCAACCACCTGAGCGTGGCGCAGGACGGCAAAAGCGTCGCCTCGCGCCTCAGGTTCGACCTCGACCTGCCTTCTGCGGCACAGGACGACCTGCCGCTTGGGCAGGGCATCCGGCTGCCGGAGTGGCACTACAAGAAGCAGATCCTGCAACCCGACCACTGTTGCCTGCAGCCGATGGTCGCGCGCGCAGCGCCGCCCTGTCCGCTGCCCCACCATCTCGCGGCCACCGCGCGCCGCATCCGCAGCCAGTTCGAGGCATTGACCCCGGCGCGGGTGTGGATCAGGGGCCAGTTCGACGGCACCGAGCCAGACCTGGACGCCTGCGTCCAGTTCACCGCCGACCGCCTCACCGGCCACGCTGCCGAGCGTGGCCTGTACCGCGCCCACCCCTACCGCGACCGCGATCTGGCCTGTCTGATGCTGGCCGACCTGTCGCTCTCCACCGATGCCTGGGTGAGCGATACCGCCCGCGTCATCGACGTCATCCGCGACAGCCTGTTCCTGTTCGCCGAGGCGCTCTCCGCCACCGGCGACCGTTTCAGCCTGTACGGCTTTTCCTCGCTCAAGCGCGACAACGTGCGCTTCCACGTCCTCAAGGAATTCGGCGAGAAATACAACGCCGGCATCCGCGGCCGCATCGCCGCCATCAAGCCCGGCTACTATACCCGCATGGGCGCCGCTATCCGCCACGCCAGCCAGCTTCTGGCGAAACAGCAGGCGACGCAAAGAATTCTGTTCATCCTTACCGACGGCAAACCCAACGACCTCGACCAGTACGAGGGGCGCTACGGTATCGAAGACACCCGCGTCGCCCTGCTCGAAGCACGCCAGATGGGACTGCGTCCATTCTGCGTCACCATCGATGAAAAGGCCGGCAGCTACCTGCCGCACTTGTTCGGCATCGGCGGATATGTTGTAATCAGAAAACCGTCCGAACTACCGAAACAGCTGCCGCTGCTGTATGCGCAGCTGACCCGCTAACCAACCGAAATTCTCCATGCACCTGACCCGCTACACCGACTATTCCCTGCGCACGCTGATCTATCTCGCCATGAGACCGGAAAAGCTCGCCACCATCAGCGAAATCGCCGCCTATCACGACATCTCGCGCAACCACCTGATGAAGGTGGTGCACCAGCTCGGCGCCAACGGCTATATCGACACCCTGCGCGGCAAGGGAGGCGGCATCAAACTGGCGCGCCCGCCGGAACAAATCGTGGTGGGCGACGTGGTGCGCAGCATGGAAGAGAACATGGATATCGTCGCCTGCTTCCAGCCCGACTTCAGCGCCTGCATCCTGGCTCCCGCCTGCCGGCTGAAAACCGCCATGGACGAGGCTCTGCACAGTTTTCTTGCAACGCTGGATCTGTACACCCTGGCCGACTTGATCGGCGAGCAACAAAATTAAAAATGGATTCCTGATAACACCATGTTTATCGGGATACTTGCCATGCGAACGAAACAGATTGCCAATAAATCAAGGTGGTTTGATTGGCGTTGCCAGCTTATACGGCAACTGGCGCCAGGTTGGATTTTATTTTTGTAAAACTGGTGGCTTGTTTACTTCAATAAACATTCATTCAACAAGGTCGCGCCGCGAAGCAACGCGCCTGTTAATTTGGCACGTTAGACGGCATCTGCCAAAGGTAACGCAATGAGCAATGTCCAAAATATCCCGCGCACGTGTGCAGTGTGCGGAAAAAAAATTCCGGCACGGGAAGTAGTGTCAGGTGCGGCAGTCCGGGACACCATCACGGAACAAATCCTTCGCGATCACCCGGAATGGTCTGCGGATGCGTTTATCTGCCGGTCCGATCTGGCACGATACAACACAGATTACGTGGAATCGCTACTCGAATCCGAGAAGGGGGAGCTCAGTTCCCTTGAAAAAGAAGTTCTGGAGAGCCTGCGGCAGCATGAACTTCTCGCCATGAACGTCGATGTCGAGTCAGAAAAAATGTGGACCCTGGGCGAGAGACTGGCCGACCGGCTAGCGGATTTTGCGGGCAGTTGGACTTTTCTGATTTGTTTTGGCGTGTTCATGGCAGCCTGGATAATCATGAACTCCCTGGTCCTCTACTGGCATCCGGTTGATCCGTTTCCATACATCCTGCTCAACTTGCTGCTCTCCTTTCTGGCAGCCATACAGGCACCAATCATCATGATGAGCCAGAACCGCCAGGAAGCGAGAGACCGGTTGCGGTCACAGCACGATTACCAGGTGAACCTGAAGGCGGAACTTGAGATCCGCCATCTGAACGAAAAGCTCGACCATCTTCTGACCCACCAGTGGGAGCGTCTGGTTCAGATTCAGCAGGTACAGATTCAGATGCTCTCGCAATTGGAGAAGCGATGACGCTAACTTCTCGTGCGGATACGTCTAAACATAAAGCAGTCAACAGTGCCCAAACTGAAATAAAGAGCGGTTCGCCAGGGTTCGCGGCCGAACCCCTTTGCTATCGTGGAGAAACCTGAAATCATGGCCGAGGATCGTTTGGTAGATATCGAAATAAAACTCTCCCATCAGGAAGATGCGGTCGAAGAGTTGAACAAGGTGGTCTGCCAGCAACAAAAAAAGATCGACCACCTGGAAGCAATCTGCGAAGCGCTGATCCGGCACGTCAAGGAATTATCAGACAGCGCCGCCGAACCGCGTACAACGAATGAACCCCCGCCCCATTACTAGCCCGGCTGCCCATCCGACCGTGGCCGCCAATACTTGGGCGCATATTTGACGAACCAGGGCGCAAAGCAGGCGAGCCAGACCGCAGCGGCAAGCAGGTAGAAATGGCCTGCCGCCCCCCCGGCCAGCGGCAGGTCGCCGCCTATGCGCGCCAGCGCGGCGAGCTGGAATCCCCAGAACAGTACCCAGGTGGCGCTATCCGCCTCGAGTTCCGCACCGGAATGCCCCAGCGTGACGCGCGAGGCCATGCCCAGCACCATCGAGCCAAACAGGCCGATGGTCAGGGCATGCAACGGCGCGAAGCCCAGCATGATTACGCCGGCCAGCAGCGCCAGGCTCTGCACGGCATAAAGAGCCAGCGCGACCGAGACCCAGGCAAAGCCGACATGCAGCACCGCCAGCAAACGCACCTCGAAGCTGCGGCGCAGCTGCCAGTGCCAGCTCAAATACAGCGCCTGCGCCAGCAGGGGCAGGTCGAACAGCCACAGCCAGGCGTTCCAGCCCAGAATTTCCAGCATGCCGTGACCATAAGCACACACCAGCATCACACCGAGCGCGCCGGTGGGCCGGACGATTTTGTAGTTGTCCAGCACCCGGCTGGAGAAGAACGGAATCATGCGGTGGCAGACGGTGAAGAAGATCGGCAGCAGCAAGAACCACACCCCGGCCTTGAGGGAAAACAGCGCGAACAGGGCGTTGCCGGTCACCAGCCAGAGCAGGTAGGCAAGCATGCCGAGCCAGCCCATGCCGAGGGCGACGCTGGTGATTCTGGGGTGCAGCTTGTCGGGGTGGCGGGCGGTGATCAGCACGTCGAGCAGGGCATAAGAAGCGAACCCCCAGCCGGCGAGCATCAGTACCAGCGCGGCGATCAGCAGCCCTTTTCCGATCAGCAGGCCGAGGTAGAACAGCAGCACGCCACACGCCAGCAGCAGGAAAGCCGGCACATAGCGGCGCGGCGGCACCTTGGGGCCGTTCATCCAGTTGGGATAGACGGTCATCAGGAAGCCGAAGATGAAGAACGGGAAGAACCCGTAAATCATCAGGAAGCCGTGTGCCCAGGCAGCCGGGATCGCCCAGATCGGCGGCAGCCAGGCAGAAGTATGGCGGCCGATCAACTCGATCAGCCACCAGGCGATAACGGCCAGCCCCTGTACCGCACCGGCCAGGAACATCATGCGATGGGGCGCGGCAGAAAATGCGCGCCAGACGGAATTAACTTGCGACATGTCAGCCTTGATTCAATCGTTAAGATGCCATTAATATACCATTTTACTCTGGTTTCACCCGGCTGGCCGCACTCGCCTTCAAGCAAATTATCCAGGAACTTTCCCATGATGGAATACATCTTCTTCAGCGACAGCATTTCCCGGCGCTTCGCCGAATTCGCCCAAGTGCTGGGCATCCCCTGTCAGGAAAGACGCGACAAGATGGGCCTGATCATCGCCGTGCCGGAGGATCTTGACGACCTCGTCGCAAACCGGCTGGAAACCTATTACGCCCACCTGCTCGACGAGCAGGCCGACATGGTGGAAGAAACCGAGCCCGGCCTCAAGCACACCACCGCCATCAACATCACCCTGGCTGACGGCCGGCCCTGCGCGATCCGCATCGAGCCGGCGATGATGAACCGCCTGATGGGCTGCCTGAGCATAGCCGAAATCCACCAGCTCGCCACCACCATCGCCCGCAGCGTGGAGAATCCGGACAACCGTCCGCTGTGCCAGGCCTAAATGGGTAGCTTGAAGCTTGGGGCGCGACATGCTAGCCTGATCGGTTTCGACAATCCTGAATTCCGTTTTTTTATCCGACAACCGCGTTAACGCCAGATGGTTCTTTCAGACCGCATACATACCTACGGGCAGCTCCTGCTGCGACGCCACGGCGAGCGCGTGCACAAGATCGCCCTCGACGCCGGCCTGACCTGCCCCAACCGTGACGGCAGCAAGGGCATCGGCGGCTGCACCTTCTGCAACAACGAGTCGTTCAGCCCCAACGGGCGCAAGCCGCCCACCCTGCAGGAGCAGCTGAGCTCGGGAAGGGCCGCCATCACCCGCTGCACCCGCGCCAAAAAGTTCATCGCCTACTTCCAGGCCTATACCAACACCTATGCCAAGATCGAGCAGTTGCGCGCGATGTACGAGGAAGCCCTGGCCGAGCCTGACGTGATCGGGCTCTCCGTCGGCACCCGCCCCGACTGCGTGCCCCCGGAGGTGCTCGACCTGCTCGCCGGATACTGCGAGCGCGGCGTCGAAGTCGTGCTCGAGCTCGGCCTGCAATCCGCCTTCGATGAAACCCTGAAGCGGGTGAACCGCGGCCACGGCCTGGCCGAATACCTCGCCACCACGACCGCCGCGCGGCAGCGTGGAATTCCCGTCTGCGCCCACCTGATCGTCGGCCTGCCCGGCGAAACCGAGGAACACTACCGCGCCAGCCTGGACACCGTGATCGAGCACGGCGTGGACGGACTCAAGCTGCACCCGCTGCACGTCGTCAAGCACACCGTGCTTGCCCAGGAATGGCGGCGCGGCGAGTACCAGCCGCTGAGCCAGGAAGATTACACCCGCATCGTCGCCGACCTGATTGAACGAACGCCGGAAGACGTTGTCTACCACCGCGTCACCGGCACCGCATCCAGGGATATCCTGCTTGCCCCCGACTGGTGTTCGAAGAAATGGGATGTGCTGAACAAGATCGAGCAGGAACTGAGAAGGCGGGGCAGCCGCCAAGGCCAGTTCGCCCGCACCGCAAAGGAGGAAAAATTTAGATATGTTGCCTAAAGCATCTCTTGAACTGGTCTGCCCCGCAGGCAATCTGCCCGCCCTGAAGATCGCCGTCGACCACGGCGCCGATTGCGTCTACATGGGCTTCAAGGACAACACCAATGCGCGCGCCTTCGCCGGTCTGAACTTCGACCAGGCCAGCGCCCGCGAAGGCGTGCGCTACGCCCACGCCAAGGGCGCCAAGGTGCTGCTCGCGCTCAACACCTTCCCCCAGTCCGACAAGTGGGAACGCTGGCAGGGAGCGGTGGACAACGCCGTCGAGCTGGGCATCGACGCCGTCATCCTGGCCGACCCCGGCCTGATGCGCTACGCGGCGAAGAACTACCCGAACCTGCGCCTGCACCTGTCGGTGCAGGGTTCCGCCACCAACTACGAGGCGATCAACTTCTACCACGAGCATTTCGGCATCCAGCGCGCGGTCATCCCGCGCGTGCTGTCGCTGGCCCAGGTCGAGCAGGTGGTGAAGAACACTCCGGTGGAAATCGAGCTGTTCGGCTTCGGCGGCCTGTGCGTCATGGTCGAAGGGCGCTGCGCCCTGTCCTCCTACGCCACCGGCGAATCGCCCAACACCTGCGGCGTGTGCTCGCCGGCCAAGGCGGTGCGCTGGGAACAGACCCCCACCGGCCTGGAATCGCGCCTCAACGGCATCCTCCTCGACCGCTACGGCAAGGACGAAAACGCCGGCTACCCGACCCTGTGCAAGGGCCGCTTCGAGGTCAACAACGAAACCTACTACGCCATCGAGGAGCCGACCAGCCTGAACACCCTGGAGATGCTGCCGGAGATGATCGCGATGGGCATTGCCGCGATCAAGATCGAAGGCCGTCAGCGCAGCCCCGCCTACGTCGAGCAGGTCACCAAGGTATGGCGCTCCGCCATCGATTCCGCCAAGCGCGCCCCCGCCAGCTACGCCGTCAACCCGGCCTGGATGGCGCAACTGAACAAGGTCGCCGAAGGGCAGCAGAACACCCTGGGCGCGTATCACCGGCCGTGGAAATGAAATGTTTTCCACCGCAGAGGCGCAGAGACGCGGAGAAAAACCAACTACTCGAAGGTTTTCTCCGCGTCTCTGCGCCTCTGCGGTTAAGTTCAGTCATTAAATGAGTCCAACATGAAACTAGCACTAGGCCCCATCCTCTATTACTGGGAACGCGAAACCACCTTCAGCTTCTACGACGAGATCGCGCAAAGCCCGGTGGATATCGTCTACCTCGGCGAGACCGTCTGCTCGCGCCGCCACACCCTGCGCACCGAGGACTGGCTTGAAGTTGCGGACAAGCTCGCCGCCGCCGGCAAGGAAGTGGTGCTTTCATCCCAGGCGCTGATCGAGTCGGAATCCGACCTGAAGACCCTGCGCCGCATCGTCGGCAACGGCAAATTCATGGTGGAAGCCAACGACATGGGCGCGGTGCGCCTGCTTTCCGCCGCCAAGATTCCCTTCGTCGCCGGCCCCCACATCAACACCTACAACCCGCAGACGCTGGCCCTGCTGGCCGAACTCGGCGCCAAGCGCTGGGTCATGCCGGTGGAGATGTCGCGCGACGCGCTGACCCACATGCTGAGCGACCGCCCGGCCGGGCTGGAAACCGAGGTGTTTTCCTATGGCCGCCTGCCGCTGGCCTTTTCGGCGCGCTGCTTCACCGCCCGCCACTACAACCTGCCCAAGGATGACTGCCAGTTCCGCTGCCTGGACTTCGCCAACGGCCTCACCCTGAATACCCGCGAAGGCCAGCCCTTCCTCGCCCTGAACGGCATCCAGACGATGTCCGCCAGTATTTACAACCTGATCGGAGAACTCGATTCGATGCGCGAAACCGGCGTCGACGTGGTGCGCGTCAGCCCGCAGGCGTTTTTCACCGCCAAAATCCTCAAGCTGTTCCGTGAAGTCATGGACAAGCGTCTCCCCGCCCAGACGGCGATGCAGCAGATGGCCAAGCTGATGCCCGACCAGGCATGCGACGGCTACTGGCACGGCCGGCCCGGCATCGAACAGAGCTATCTCGCCGCCGCCGAGGACGCCGCTTAGCAACGGGCTGCCCGATTGTGGCCTGATTCATCCGCCAGCTGAAAAGATAGGGAAAACCCCTATATACGCCGGGACTCGGTTTGCCCTATCCTGCATTAGGCATTTCTTAGAAAATGCAGGATCAAATCGAATCTGAACCCCATTTTGGCCAACAGGGTTAAATGCATTGCATATTACCTTGAATTATTCCCTGGTATTTTTATCCGTCCTGGTGGCCATAATCGGGTCGTTCACCGCGCTTACCCATGCGCAACGCATGCGTGAGAGCAGTGGTCGAGCAGCAACACTCTGGATGGTCGCCGGCGGTATTACTTTGGGCTTGGCAGCCTGGTCCATGCACTTTATCGGCATGTTGGCGTTTCATCTGCCCATCCCCCTTGCTTATGACCTGAAACTGACCCTCCTTTCCATCCTGCCCGTCATTTTCGCAACCCTGTTGGGTTTCAGGGTGCTGCGCGAAATCAACATCAGCACCAGGCGCATATTAGTCAGCGGACTGTTGATGGGTGCGGGTATCAGCGCGATGCACTACACCGGCATGGCAGCTCTCAAGATGGCGCCGGCCATCAGCTATGACCCGTTGATTTTTGCCCTGTCCGTTATCATTTCAGTCATTGCTTCATGGGGCGCATTACTGATGATATATCAGGGTGACCGCATCCCGTTGCCCCCGCTGCTGCGTTTTGTGTTGGGTGCAGTCATCATGGGCTTGGCGATTTCCGGGATGCACTACACTGCCCTGCTGGGAACCTACATTCAGCCCGGCAGTATGTGCCTTGCCAGTGATTTGCGCATCGAGCCGAACATTCTTGCCCTGCTGGTGTCGCTGACTTCGCTGTTCTGGTTTGGCGGCGGCATTCTCGCCACTTTGTTCGATCAACGCATGGTGCGACAAAACTCGCTGGCCTTGGCGCAGCTGCAAGCAGCACATGCCGCGCTGGAGCGACGTGCACAGCAAATGGCTGCTGAAATGACACGGGAGCTGCGCGAAAGTCAGGGCATGCTCTACCTCATTCTGGATACGGTATCCCAGGCGATATTCTGGAAGGACAGCAACAGCGTGTACCTCGGATGCAACAGGGTTTTCGCCAAGGACGCGGGTTTGGCACATGCGAACGATATCATCGGCAAAACCGATTTTGATTTGCCCTGGACGCGTGAAGAGTCCGAAGCCTATCGGGCCGACGATCGCGAGGTGATGAGCAACAACGCTGCCAAGACGCACATCATCGAACAGCAACACAATGCCGTTGGAGCGCCTGTCTGGCTGGATACCAGCAAAGTGCCGCTGGCTGATGGCGAGGTATTCGGTGTGTTGGGCATTTATGAAAACATCACGGAGCGCAAGCGACTCGAAGAGGCGGTGCGCATTGCCGCCATTACCTTCGAGACCCAGGAAGCCATCCTGATTACCGATTCTGACGCAAAAATTCTGCGCGTCAACCCGGCCTTTCAGGAGATTACCGGCTACAGCGCAGAAGAAGTGGTTGGGCAAAATCCGCGCATCCTCCAGTCCGGGCGGCACGATGCGGCTTTCTACCAGGCCATGTGGTCAGCGCTACTCGGTACCGGCAAGTGGTCTGGCGAAGTCTGGGATAGACGCAAGAATGGCGAGATCTATCCCAAGTTCATGACCATCACGGCGGTTTACGATGACAAACAACAAGTGTCCAATTATGTGGCCGTGTTTACCGACATCAGTCAACGCAAGCAGTCGGAACAGGAAATCCATCAGCTGGCCTTCTACGACCCTCTGACGCAGCTACCCAATCGCCGCTTATTAATGGATCGGTTGCGGCAGGCGATGGCGGTCAGCATGCGCAGCGGTGGGCATGGTGCATTGCTGTTTCTGGATTTGGATCACTTCAAGATGGTCAATGACACGCAAGGTCATGCCGTGGGCGACCTGCTGTTGATCGAGGTGGCGCGCCGGTTGCTGACCAGTGTGCGCGAGGGTGACAGCGTGGCACGGCTGAGTGGCGATGAGTTCGTGGTGGTGCTCGAAGAGCTGAGCAGCCAACTGGACGAGGCGGCCACGCAGGCGGAACTGGTCGCGGAAAAGATACGCAACGAGCTGAACCAGCCTTATGCGCTGAAAGACTATGAGTACCACACCACGTCCAGTATCGGCATCAGCCTGTTCCACGGCCATCTGGAGAGCGTGGAAGATTTGTTCAAGCATGCCGATGTCGCCATGTACCAAGCCAAGGCGGCAGGGCGCAACACCATCCGCTTTTTTGGCCCGCAGATGCAAACGGCATTGGAAACGCGTGCGGAGCTGGAAGCGGATTTGCGTCATGCACTCGAGAAGCAACAATTTCGCTTGTACTATCAAATCCAGGTGGACAGCCTGCACCGTCCGTTGGGCGTGGAAGTGCTGTTGCGTTGGGAACATTCTGAACGCGGCTTTGTTTTCCCCGATCAATTCATTCCGCTGGCCGAGGAAACCGGACTGATCGTGCCGATAGGTTTGTGGGTACTGGAAACCGCCTGCACGCAGCTCAAAGTATGGCAACACGACGCGCGGACCCGCGACCTGACGGTGGGGGTGAACGTCAGTGCCAAGCAATTCCATCAAGCCGACTTCGTTGCCCAAATCCAGCGCGTGCTGCTGGAAAGCGGTGCGAAGTCTGCGCAGCTCAAACTGGAACTGACCGAAAGCACCGTGCTGGAAAACATCGAAGACACCATCAGCAAGATGCGTGAAATAATAAAGCTGGGCGTGAATTTCTCGATGGACGACTTCGGCACGGGTTATTCCTCGCTGTCCTACCTGAAACGCTTGCCGCTGGATCAAATCAAGATCGACCGATCCTTCGTGCGCGACATTGCCTCTGATCCCAACGATGCCGCCATCGTGCACGCCATCATTGCAATGTCACAGGCTTTAGGGCTGAACGTCATTGCCGAAGGGGTGGAAACCGAAGCGCAGCGCGAATTCCTTGATAATCACGGCTGTCATGCCTTCCAGGGATATTTGTTCAGCAAGCCGGTCCCGCTGGAGCAGCTTGAATCGCTGCTGAATTGAAGCTGACTCCTGTTCGATTGTGTTCTGTGTGCATCTGTGGACAAATGCTTTTTAAAGGTTAAACCTTCCATCTTGAACCAGCCCTCCAGCACCATTGCTTGCCACGACAGCCGTCTGAACAGCGCGAGCTGGAATGCCGGCTTCGACCGGGACTGGCTCACCCTGCACGCGCAGGGCGAACGGCCCGACCTGCTGCGCTTTTACCGCAGCCTGCCGGCGGCGAGCATCGGCCGCCACCAGGCGCTGGCGCGCGAGATCCGGCTGGACTACTGCCGCGCGCGCGGCATCGAAGTGGTGCGCCGCGCCAGCGGCGGCGGGGCGCTCTACCTCGACCAGAACCAGCCGGGGCTGAGTCTGATCATCAGCCGCCCGGCGGAATGGGGAGGCCTGCAGGACATCCTCGCCCGCTTCTGTGCGGCGCTCGCCGATGGCCTTGCCCGGCTCGGCATCCAGGCATGCGTCAAGGCCCCCAACGACCTCGAGATCGACGGCCGCAAGCTGGCTTCCGCCTTCGTCGCCACGGCGGGCGATTCGCTGCTGCTGCAGGCGACGCTACTGATAGACGCAGATATCAAAACCATGCTGGAGGCGCTGCGCGTGCCCACCGAGAAACTGACGGTGACCGGGCTGGAAAGCGCGCGCCAGCGGCTGGTCACGCTGAGGGAACTGCTCGGCGAAGTACCAGAGGATGCGGTGCTGCAGCAGGCTCTGCGGTTTGGGATCGCGGATGCGTTGGGGGTGGGGCATGTAGAATTTACGGCTTCAACCCCCATCCCAACCTTCCCCCTGGGAGGGGGAAGGAGCCGCACATTGTTGCTACCCGCCAACGAGAACGACGATACGAACAGAAAAACCGGGTGGAGCGCGGCGGCTGACGTCGCGCTCGAAGCCCTGCACAAGACTGCCGGGGGCGTGCTGCGCGTGCGGCTGTGGCCGGATGCCGGGCAGCAGCGCATCGAGCGAATCCGCTTTGCCGGCGATGTGCACCTGCACCCGGCAGATGCGCTGGAACGCCTGGAGCGCGCGCTCACCGGCCTGCCGCTGGCGGAGGCAGAAGCGACAGCCCACGCCTTCTTTGCCGACTTCCCTTGCGACCTGCTCGGCTTTGCGCCGGAGGACCTGTGCCGCGTGCTGCGGCTGGCGCTGGCCAAGCTCGACCAGCAGCGGGAGTTCGGCCTGAGCCCGGCCCAGGCCAACGGGCTGATGGTACTGGGCAGCGAAGCCGCGCATGACACTCCGGCCGTTCTCGCCCAGGCTTCGGTGATGCTGCTGCCCTACTGCGCCAAGCCGGCCTGGTGCAAGTGGCGCCATCAGGACGACTGCGTGGAGTGCGGCAAGTGCGAGGTGGGCGACGCCTACCGCCTGGCTCGCGAACGCAACATGCAGGTGACCACCATCACCCACTACGAGCACCTCACCGCCACGCTAGTCCAGATGAAGAACGATGGCGTGGCGGCCTATGTCGGCGCCTGCTGCAGCCAGTTTTTCATCAAGCGCCACCACGCCTTCCGCGAGGCGGGCATGGCGGCTGTTTTGATGGATATCAGCGGCGCCAACTGCTACGAGCTGAAGCAGGAAGAAACGGCCTACGCCGGCCAGTTTCAGGCGGAGGCCCGGCTCGATGCCGACATGCTGGCGAAGGTGATGCAGCGCGTGCCGGGTAATTCCCCTGATCCCAATTAACGAAGCCAGAAAGCGCGCATGAAACGCATCGACCAGACCCTTCTCGCCACCCTTTCCGCCCAGGCAGCCGCCTCGCCGCGCCTGCGGGCGCACCACAACCTGCACCCCCAGCTCGACGACAAGGTCCAGCGCCTGTGCATCGCCATGGAACCCGGCACCTACGTCAGGCCGCACCGCCACATGCAGCCGGAAACCTGGGAAATCCTGCTGATATTGAGCGGTGCCGTGGCGCTGCTGATTTTCGACGAAAGCGGAAGGGTGCTGGAGCGGATCGAACTGGCGGCAGGGGGAGAAGTCACCGCAGTGGAAATCCCGGCCAACACCTGGCATGCGGTGGCATCCCTGAAAGCCGGCACGGTGGTGTTCGAGGTCAAGCAGGGGCCCTATGCGCCGATCACCGAGGCCAATTACGCGCCCTGGTCGCCGGCTGACGGGGTGCAGGCGGAATCGCTGGAGGGCTGGTATCACTATGCCCGGGCAGGGAATACCGTGCCAACATATTGAACCTGGATGGCCCAGGCGGGGCGATATGAGATCCCCGCTCGCGGCCCTCGCTCGAACATTTTCGGCGAACTATACGCCCCCAATCCGCGCCAGGCGGGCAGCCTCCGCCGCCCGTGCATCATCAATTTCCCGCATCACCCCAACCAGATCAGCCGGCTTTACGCTGCGCTCGAAGCGGCCGGTCAGCTTGACCTCGGCATGCAGCTCTCCGCTCTCGTAGAGCGACCAGATCTCCTTGCCATAGTCGGTAGCCCGAAGATCGGCAGCAAACTGGCCAAAGTAGTTCGCCAGGTTGGTCACGTCCCGCTCCAGCATGCTGCTGGCGTGGTTGTTGCCCGCAGCATCAACAGCTTGCGGCAGGTCGATGATGACCGGCCCGTCGCTGCCGACGAGGATGTTGTACTCGGACAGGTCGCCGTGGACGACACCGGCGCAGAGCATGCGCACCACCTGCTGGATCAATGCGTGGTGGTACTCTCTGGCGCGCTCTTCGGTCAGCACCAGATCGTTGAGCCGGGGGGCGGCATTGCCGTTGTCGTCGGTCACCAGTTCCATGAGCAGCACGCCCTCATGGAAGTTATACGGCTTGGGCACGCGCACGCCGGCGGCGGCGAGGCGGTACAAGGCGTCCACCTCGGCGCTCTGCCATGCCTCTTCCTGCGCCTTGCGTCCATACTTGGAGCCCTTCTCCATGGCGCGGGCCTGCCGGCTGTTTTTCACCTTGCGGCCTTCGGTGTAATCCACGCTCTGGCGGAAGCTGCGTTTGTTGGCCTCTTTGTACACCTTCGCGCAGCGCACCTCTTCCCCGCAGCGGACCACGAAGACCATCGCCTCCTTGCCGCTCATGAGCTGGCGGATGACCTCATCGACCAGGCCATCTTCGACCAGCGGCTCGATTCTTTTCGGAATTTTCATCTTTGCTATCAGCCCCGGTGACGAATTGTCAGGCCCTTTAAAAAATTGCGGAGGAGCTGGTCGCCGCATGCCCGGTAGTTTTTATGCCCTTTGGTTCGAAACAACGCGCTCAGTTCAGGCTTGGACACGCTGAACCCCGCCAGTTCCAGGACTTTGTGCATGTCCTCTTCCTTCAGCTCAAAGGCAACCCGCAGTTTTTTCAGGATGGTGTTGTTGGTCAGGCGCGATTCCGGTTTTTTGTCCTGCTCCGGCCTGGACTCCATCTTGCCTCTTTTATGAATGATCAACCCGTCCAGAAACGACACCATGACCTCGTCGTCGCACTCGACAAAACCTTCTTCATCCTCTTTCTTCAGGAAGTTCGCGAGGTCGGATTGTGCTATGTCGCGCCCGGCCAGTTTAATGATCTCCACGACTTTTGCGTCGCCAAGATCCAGCGCATATCGAATGCTGCGTAAAACATCATTATTGATCACTGTTCACTCCGATCCCATTCTTCCAAAACACCGCCCTCCAGATAATGTCTGGAGTAATTCAGGGGCTGGATAATACTAAGTAATTGATTATACGCTTTGTTTTATTCTGCGGCAAGCGCAGATAGCGCTATCCATGCAAATCAGGAAGGGACGTTGGCCTCAAGCCCATAAACCGGATAAAATGATCCCGAACTGGTCTACTGAAGGAACAAGCCCCATGAACCTGCCCGCTTTCAAATTCCCCAAGCCGCTGGGCGCGGCATTATCGCTGTTGCCAGCCTACCCGCATTCGCTGCTCTTCAGCCAGGCGCTGAACCTGGCGCTGGGCCGCATCATCCGGCCCGATCTGCTGGAACCGCTGCATGGCAAGCTGATCAGCATCCGCGTGACCGATGCCGGCATCAGCTTTTTCTTCTCCATCAACTCTACCGGCTTTGTCGCCTGCAAGGCGGGCAAGACGCCGGATCTGACCATCAGCGCCAGCGCTTACGATTTCATCATGCTCGGCACCCGCAAGGAAGACCCGGACACCCTGTTTTTCAGCCGCCGCCTGGTGGTGGAAGGCGACACCGAACTCGGGCTGATCGCCAAGAACACGCTCGACGCGGTGGAACTGCCAAAACTGGAACTATCCCAGCTCATGCCCGGCCCGGTTTTGGAAAAAGCCGCGTCCCGCCTGCTTGCCGCCGGACGTTAATTTTTTAATTAATTCGAGACAAAAAAACTCTTCATCCACTCTTGACACAACACCACATATTGAGTAACTTTAAGCTTCAATCACAATATGTTGTGGTTTATGACTTTTGTCAACTCAATACCCGCGGCTTCGCCGCGGAACTCTAGACAAAGTCGACCGCTCAAAACAAACGAGTCAGGAGGAAACCATGGAAGAACAACAGCCGGTTAACGGCAGCATTACGCTCTTATCTCTCCCCAAAGGCGTCCTCAAGCGCGACGGGTCATTAGCCCCGTTCGACTCGGAAAAAATCCGCTCCGCCATCCAGCGGGCCGGCGCCGCGAGCGGCGAACTCGATGCCAACGAGGCATTTCTGCTCACCGCCCAGGTGGTCAAGGTCCTGATCCACAAGTTCCGCGCCGAGCCGCCACACATCGAAAAAATCCAGGACGCGGTGGAGCAGGTGCTGATCTCCGCCAACCACCTCAAGACCGCCCGCGCCTACATCGTCTACCGCGAACAGCACACCAAGCTGCGCCAGGATCGCAAAACGGTGGTGGACGTGGAAAGCTCGATCAACGAATACCTCGACCAGATGGACTGGCGCGTCAACGCCAACGCCAACCAGGGCTACAGCCTGGGCGGCCTGATCCTCAACGTGTCCGGGAAAGTAGTCGCCAACTACTGGCTCAACCATGTCTATCCGCCGGAAGTCGGCGTGGCGCACCGCGAGGGCGACATTCACGTGCACGACCTCGACATGCTGGCCGGCTACTGCGCCGGCTGGTCGCTGCGCACCCTGCTCCACGAGGGCCTCAACGGCGTTCCCGGCAAGGTCGAGGCCGGCCCGCCCAAGCACATGTCCTCCGCCGTCGGCCAGATCGTCAACTTCCTCGGCACCCTGCAGAACGAGTGGGCCGGCGCGCAGGCGTTCTCCTCGTTCGACACCTACATGGCGCCTTTCATCCGCAATGACAATCTGCCCTATTCCTGCGTCAAGCAGTACATCCAGGAGCTGATCTACAACCTCAACGTGCCGTCGCGCTGGGGCACCCAGACGCCATTCACCAACCTGACCTTCGACTGGGTCTGCCCGGAAGACCTGCGCGAGCAGATCCCCATCGTCGGCGGCAAGGAAATGCCGTTCAGCTACGGCGATCTCCAGGTCGAGATGGACATGATCAACCGCGCCTACATCGAGGTGATGACCACCGGCGACGCCAAAGGACGGGTGTTCACCTTCCCCATCCCGACCTACAACATGACGCCGGACTTCCCGTGGGAAAGCGAAAACGCCACCCTGCTGTTCGAGATGACGGCAAAATACGGCCTGCCCTACTTCCAGAACTTCATCAATTCCGAGCTCAAGCCCAACATGGTGCGCTCGATGTGCTGCCGCCTGCAGCTCGACCTGCGCGAGCTCCTGAAGCGCGGCAACGGTCTGTTCGGCAGCGCCGAGCAGACCGGTTCGGTGGGCGTGGTCACCATCAACTGCGCCCGCCTGGGCTACCTCTACCAGAACAACGAGGAGGCCTTGCTCAGCCGCCTCGACGAGCTGATGGAAATCGGCAAGAACAGCCTGGAGATCAAGCGCAAGGTGATCCAGCGCCACATGGACGCGGGGCTGTTCCCCTACACCAAGCGCTACCTCGGCACGCTGAGAAATCACTTCTCCACCCTGGGCGTCAACGGCATCAACGAGATGATCCGCAACTTCACCCACGACGAGCACGATATCACGACCGAATGGGGCCACGCTTTCGCGGTGCGCCTGCTCGATCACGTGCGCGCCAGGATGCTCGCCTTCCAGGAAGAAACCGGCCACATGTACAACCTGGAAGCGACGCCGGCGGAGGGCACCACCTATCGCTTCGCCAGGGAGGACCGCAAGCGCTTCGCCGACATCATCCAGGCCGGCACCAAGGACATGCCCTACTACACCAACTCATCGCAACTGCCGGTCGGCTTCACCGACGATCCTTTCGAGGCGCTGGAACGGCAAGAGGTGCTGCAGAAAAAATACACCGGCGGCACCGTGCTGCACCTCTACATGACCGAACGCATCACCAGCGCGGAAGCCTGCAAGACCCTGGTACGCCGCGCCCTGGAACAGTTTGGCCAGCCCTATATCACGATTACGCCGACGTTTTCGATTTGCCCGCAGCACGGTTATCTTAATGGCGAACACAAGTTCTGCCCGAAATGCGACCAGGAGCGCCTGGCCGAAAAACGCAACAAAAAGTTGGCAGCAGCCTGACCCCCCGAAACCTCATTAAAGGAGAATGCCATGACCGATCTGTCCAACCAGACCAACCTCAATAGCGACGAAATCGTTCTGACCGACGAGGAGCGCCAACCCTGCGAAGTGTGGACCCGCGTGATGGGCTACCATCGACCGGTGGCCTCGTTCAACATCGGCAAAAAGGGGGAGCACTACGAGCGCAAGTACTTCCAGGAATGCCGCACCAAGCTGGCGGCCTAGTTTCGGCATGCCCGGAAAGTGCAAGAGCGTTCAACCGCTCTTGCATTTTTCGTTGCTCTTAGCTCATCTTGTCTAAACTACAAATCGGCGGACTTACCCCGCTGACCAGCACTGATTACCCCGGCCGCCTGGCAGCGGTGATATTTTGCCAGGGCTGCCCCTGGCGCTGCGGCTATTGCCACAATCCCCATCTGATTCCCCGCGATAACGGCCAACTCGACTGGTCGGCAGTCATGGATTTCCTGCGCCGCCGCCAAGGCCTGCTGGACGCGGTGGTTTTCAGCGGCGGCGAGCCCACGCTGCAGGACGACCTCCAATCCGCCATTGGCGAAGTCCGCGATCTCGGCTTCAAGATCGGGCTGCATACCGGCGGCACCTATCCATCCCGCCTGAAGGAACTGCTGCCCATGCTGGACTGGGTCGGCATGGATATCAAGGCCACCCTCGATGATTACGCCAGGGTCACCGCCACCCCAGGCAGCGGCGTGAAGGCTTGGGAAAGCGCAGAGCTGCTGCTGGAAAGCAACATTCCCCACGAATTCCGCACCACCGTGCACCCGCTGTATCACACGCCGGATTCGCTGCTGCGGCTAGCAACAGAATTGAGCACGCTGGGTGCGCGGCACTATGTGCTGCAGGAGTTCCGTCCCCAGGGATGCGCCGACGAAGCGGTCAGTACTTACTCCGCTCAGGAACTTCTGGACGATGCGCTATGCAGCCGCATCGGCGAGCTGTTCGAAACCTTCTCCGTGCGACGCGCATAAAAAAAGCCCCGCTTTCGCAGGGCTTTTTCTTGCAACACACCGGCTGTATCAGGTGGACATATCGGCAAGGATATTCTTCAGCCAGCTTTCAGCGTAGACCGCCTCCAGCTCGGAGAGATCCGGCGAGACGCCGCCGGCGTTGGGAACGGCAATGATCTTGCCGCCCGCCACCTTGTGTACCGACGCCACGCTGACCGCTTCCTTGTTGGTAAGGAAGCTGTAGCAGACGTTGAGGCCGGACAGTTCCGTGACCTCACGTCCATTCATCAGCGCCACGATGTTGATGGCGCAGACTTTGGCCTCGGAGTTGGCCGCGTAACCGGACTTGGGCAAGGCTCCCGCCGACGAAGCGTCACCGATCACATGGATATCCTTGTGGATCGTGGACTCGAAGGTGGTGGCGTTAACCGGGCACCATTTCTTGTCTTCCCCCACCAGACCCGCACTGACCGCGATGCTGCCGGCGCGCTGCGGCGGAATCAGGTTGATCACATCGCCCTTGATCTCCTCGACGCCATCAACCAGCACGGCCATGTTCTTGGTATCCACCGCCGTGACCTTCTTGGCCGCACGATAGTCGACGATGCCCTCGTAGTGCTTCTTCCAGCCCTTCAGGAATAGCCCCTTCTTGGAGACGATATCCGGATTGGCATCGAGAAGAATGATCTTCGACTTGGGTTTGTGCTGCTTCAGATAGTAGGCGATCATGCTGGTCCGCTCGTAAGGGCCGGGCGGGCAGCGGAAAGGTGCCAGGGGCATGGACAGCACGACGGTACCGCCGTTCTTCATCTGCTCCAGCTGCTTGCGCAGAAGCAGGGTCTGGGGACCGGCTTTCCATGAGTGCGGCATGATATCCGGCGTGGAAGCGTTGTAGCCTTCCAGCTCCTCGGTGCGGAAATCGATACCGGGGGAAACCACCAGGCGGTCGTACGAGATCCTGCCCTTGCTGGTGGCAACCATCTTGCCCGCTGCGTCGATGGCGGTCACCTCGGCCTGTACCACCTTGACGCCGTGGTTGGCCGCCAGCTTGTCGTACTTGATGGTCAACGGCGACAGATCCTTGAGGACGCCGCCGATATAGAGGTTGCTGAACGGGCATGAAACGAAATGATCGTTGCGCTCGATCATCACCACCTCGATGGAGGGATCACCCATGCGGATATACTTGGCAGCAATGGTGCCGCCGTAGCCTCCGCCGATCACCACAACGCGACGGCCGGTTTTCGGCATGATTTCCGGCATGGCCGATACCATCGGCGCGCCGGCGCATCCCGCCAGAGCGACAGCAGAGGCGCTGCCCAGCAATTTGATAAAACTTCTACGGTCCAGAGTCATAATTCTTATCTCCCTTATTATTTCACGCTAGCATAGAAGTGAGCGATGGCATCCAGATCGTCCTTGGACAGATTCTTCATCTTCTCGGCCTTCCTGTCGAACATCTTGCGCTTGCCGGATGCATAGTCATCCATCTGGATCTGAAGATACTTCAGCCACTGGCCGGCCATAACGGGTGAGTTATCCTTGATTTCCTTGCCGTCTTCCACGTGGCAACGAGCGCAGTTCTGCTCATGCAACGCCCGTCCCTTGGCAATCTTGTCCTTGTCCATGGACTGAACAGTTGCAACTGGCTTCTGCTTGGAGAAAAACTCGCCCATCGCGTCGAATTCTGCATCAGTGTAGCCCTTGGCCAGGCGCCCCATGACGGTCGAGGGGCGTTCGCCGCTCTTGAAACCCTTCATCGACTCGACTACGGCAATCTTCGACTGGCCGGCCAAAGCCGGCATGCTCGGCCCGGCGCTGGCGCCACCAGTGCCGTGACAGCCGGCGCAGACGTGGGAAAGCATCGCCGGCGAGGCCGGCGCGGCAGTAACAGCCGACGACATCGCCAAGGTGCTTGCGGCGAGCGCCAATATACTCCATCTTTTGGTCATCTTCATCCTCCTCCTACAGTGGAAAAAAACTTCTTATTAATTGATTGCATTATGCAATTCTGCTTCTGCCATCACCACATCAAGACCTGACCTAGCGCCCGGGGCAAAGCATGGTGACAGCGGGCATTCCTGCAGTCTGCCGGATGGCAAAACCGAACCTGCACTTCATCACCTGGTCATCACCTCCCCTTCTTCTTCCTTCTGCATGAAAAAGACTTTTATTGCTTGGCTACATTAACGTAATTCCTGACATCGGGCATCGCCTTGTCGAGACCGAACTGGTATCCCAGCGAAACATAGTGGTAGCGGGCGTTGGTGTAATCCTCGTGAATGGCAAAGCCGAAATTATAGATCTTGCCTTCGGCGATGGCATGGTCGCCCGTGCCGCTGCCGGCGAGCGTGCGCTCGAAGGTGACCACCCACTTGTTGCCTTCCTTCTTGCCCTCGGCCTTCACCAGACTCTTGCCGCCGGACATGTGGCGCGAATCCAGCACGTAACCGTCCACCGGCTTCTCGCCCTTGCCGCTGCGGTACTGCATGAGATCAAGGAACTTGCCGGTCTTGAGAGCGGCGTCGATATCGGCGTCAGGCTTCAGCTTGTCCCAGCCGCCACGGGGCTTGCCTTTCATTTCCAGGCCGGTGCGCGATTCGGCAAGGTATTTGGTCACGCCATCACCCCAGCCCAGTGCCTTGGCCTTGGCGTGACTCTTGGCCTTGTCATTGGCATCGGGCATGGAACGCATGTCCATGTGGCAGGTGCCCCAGCAACCGTTGAGGCTGGCGCCATCCACCGTGCCGCCACCATCGAACATCATGGTCAGCTTGACTTCGTTCTTGGGGTCGAGCTTCTTGTCGCCAATCTGTGGCGGCACCCATTCGAAGCGGAAGTAAATCTTGTTGCCGTCATGGGCTGTCTGGAAGGTGACGGGGATCGAGCCCACCTTGCCCTTGGGCGGACTGGGTTCGAGGACGGAC
This sequence comes from Sulfuricella sp., assembly GCA_031426955.1. GTDB lineage: Bacteria > Pseudomonadota > Gammaproteobacteria > Burkholderiales > Sulfuricellaceae > Sulfuricella. The sequence goes on along the minus strand of JASJPA010000012.1, from coordinate 117,056 downwards.
TTGGAGCTACCGACAGGCTTGCCGTTGACGATCTTGTCGCCGATCTCGCTGGCATCGCCCTCGTGGCACTTGGCGCAGAAGCGCTTCTTGTCGACGATGTCCGGCACGGCAGAATGGTCCGCCTTGTTCATGACCCACTCGAAGCCCGCCTGGCCCGGGTAGAAAAGAGTCATCTTCCTGACCGGAACCTTGTCCCAGTCGGGTGCAGCATAAGCCCCGCCCGCGACAAAAACGCCCATCACTGCAACCGCCATTTTTTCCATTCTTTTCATCTACCAGCTCCTCTTACGGCCGCCTTGAGCAAGACGGCACGACAATAAACCCCGGCCGCGCGGCCGGGTCAAATCAATCAATCGCCCTTACTTCGCCGCCTGGGCCTCTTCCTCTTCCAGCAGCTGATGGACGGGTTTATGGGAAATACCCTTGTGGCAATCGATGCAGGTCTTCCCATCCTCGATGGCGCCTTCGTGCTTGACTACGGAGCGATCCTTCTGCTTGGCCTTATCCATCGTCTCAAACTTGTGGCAGTTGCGGCACTCCTGAGAGTCTGCCTCCTTCATCCGTTTCCACACTCGCTTGGCCATCTCCAGCCGCTTGGCTTCGAACTTCTCCGGTGTATTGACAGATTGCGTGATGTGGCCGATGACATCGCGTGCCGCCAGCAACTTCATGGTGAACTTGCGGCCATAGTCGACAGGGTTTTTGCTGCCGGCAACGTGGCAGTCGGCACAGGACACCGTAGTACCGGTGCGGTTGGTATAGTGGACGGTCTTCTTGAGTTCTTCGTAGGGGATGGACATCTCGTGGCAGGAGAGACAGAATTCCGTGCGATTCGTCCATTCCATGCCGGTATTCAGACCGCCCCATATGAGGATGCCGCCGAGGATGCCAATGACGATCATTGTTAGCATCGAGCACTTCGGCGGCTTCATCAAGCGATGCAGGAACCCGCGTTTTTCGTTGACTTCGGCGTCGCAGGACGGCGGTTGTGTGTTTTCACCCATTGCTTAAACCCTATCTAAGTCGCAACGCTAGCATCCGCTAGCGGTAAGTTCAGAACAGTAGAAAGGGAAGACGAATCGGACGGGTGACGGACAAACAGTCGGAAACTGTGGCGGCCACGAGCAAACCATATCCGATGGAAAAACGGCCCAGAACAGGCCATTCAATCATCTCCCCCGTGGCGCCAGCCATGCCCGTTCAACCGGGCTGACCAACGATTTTATGTACCTTCCACCATCAGCAACGTGCTAGAAAAAGCGCGCGGCGCCGGATGGTATTCGGTCTCTTCTTCTTAAAGTGTCTTTGCACCTTGAAATTAATTTAAACCATATTTTCGCCGGAAGCAATAAATTTTTTTCTGCCTAAATCGTTACGCCCCTCCATGGCGGTGAGCGTACCAACAAAAAACCCCGCACCAGGCGGGGTTTTTGCATTTCATTACACTACGGATCAGGTCGACATCTCGTGCAGGATGTTCTTGATCCAGCTCCTGGCATAAACCGCTTCCAGCTCGGACAGATCCGGCGACACGCCGCCCGAGTTCGGCACGGCAATGGTCTTGCCTTCCACCACCTTGTAGATGCCGGCCACGGAGATCGCTTCCTTCTCGGTCAAGTAGCTGTAGCAGACGTTGGTGTGGGACGGATCAATCAGATCCTTGCCATTCATCAGCTGCACGATGTTGGTCGCGCACACCTTCGCCTGGGAATTGGCGGAGTAGCCGGACTTCGGCATCGCGCCGGCAATGCAGGCATCGCCGATGATATGCACGTCTTTGGCAATAGTGGATTCGAAGGTCAGCTGGTTGACCGGGCACCATTTCTTGTCCTCGCCCACCACGCCGGCTTTATGCGCGATCAGGCCAGCCTTCTGCGGCGGCACCAGGTTAATCAGGTCACCCTTGATTTCTTCCACACCGGTATCCACGGTACGTTTTTTATGATCGACCTTGGTCACTTTGTTGGCGGCATGGTAATCGATCATGCCCGCGTAATGCTTGGCCCAGGCCTTCTTGAACAACGGGCCCTTGGAAACGATGTCCGGATTGGCGTCGAGCACGATGATCTTGGCCGTCGGATTGTGGTTTTTCAGGTGCCAGGCAAACATGCTGATCCGCTCGTACGGGCCGGGCGGGCAACGGAACGGCGTCCCCGGGATAGACATCACCACCGTGCCGCCCTTGGGCAGGGCAACCAGTTGCTTGCGCAGCAGCAGGGTCTGCTCGCCCGCTTTCCATGCGTGCGGCACGTGCTTGGGCGTCTCGACCGGGTCATAGCCTTCGATTTCCTCGAAGCGGAAATCGATGCCGGGAGAAAGCACCAGGCGGTCGTAGCTGATGGAGCCCCCGGAAACCACGACCTTCCTGGCGGCGGTGTCCACTGCGGTCACTTCATCGTAAACCATCTTGATGCCGTTGTTGGCCGCCAGCTTGTCATAGGTGATGGTGTTGTCCTTGATATCGCGGAAACCACCGATGACAGTATTGCTGAACGGGCAGGAGACGAACTGCTTGCTGCGCTCGATAATCACCACTTCGATGGAGGGATCGTTCACGCGTATGTATTTTGCAACGATGCTGCCACCGTAGCCGCCACCGATCACCACCACGCGGCGGCCTTTCTTGGGTAACATCTCGGCAGCCGACACAATGAAGGGCGCCCCTGCCAAACCTACGCCAGTTGCCGCTCCCAGCAGCTTGATAAAACTTCTGCGGTCCATATTCGACATATTCTTTTCCTCCTCAATTATTGCTGGCTGGCGTAGAAGTGCATCAGAGCATCAACGTCATCCTTGCTCAGGCCTTCTAATTTTTCCGCCATTTTCTTCGGCATCGGACGCTTCTTCGCCAGGAAATCGTCCATGGTGATCTGTAGATATTCGAGCCACTGGCCGGCAATCACACCGCCATCTTCAGACTCGCGGCCATCTTCCTGATGGCATTTCTTGCAATTCTGGCTGTGCAGTTCCTTGCCTTTCACTGCCTTGGCGGAATTCACGCTTTGCGCGTAGCGCACGAACTTCTGCTGGCTGAAGAATTCGCCCATGGCGTTGAAATCATCGTCGGAGTAAGCCTTTGCAATCCGATTCATAACGGTTCCAGGACGCTCTTCACTCTTAAATTTCTTCATGGCATCGGAAATATATACCGCCGGCTGCCCAGCCAGTGTCGGTATGCTTGGGCCAACGCTTTGGCCAAAGCCGCCGTGACAGGCGGAGCAGGTATTCGACAACATCGCGGGGGTGGCACCAGCTGCCCACAGCGACGAACTGACGGCAAGCCCTCCGACCAGCAAAGCAAGGTTAAACAGTTTGAGTCTCATTGTTCCTCCTAATTGTCGTTTTATTAAACGTCGTCAAGCTCATAATACCTTGTCCGCGGTATTTTTTTGCGAGGCCGCGAATTAAGTCCTCTATGCACCCGAAGGACTTAATCTAGATAACCTCTAAAAATTGTACTATATAAAAACGCCTTTACAACTGGGCGTGGCGCACTTCCACTCCCAGTCGTAAAGGCTGTACGGCGCGGCTAAATATCAGTTTCCTGACTTGTTCGACTGGAAAGTGTTGCTCACTAGCGGTTGCGCGTTGACCTGCGGAACATGGCACTGGTTGCAGTTGTAACGCGCCATCGAGATCTTGTCCATCACCTTGCCATCGCGGTCCTTGTAGTGGCTGTCGCCGATCTTGGGTGCCTTTTCCTCCTTGTAAAACGGCTTGTCATGGCATTCCAGGCAGCGGTTCACCTTGAAATTGATGTTATAGCCATCGGCCTTGTGCGGAATCAGCGGCGGCTGCTGCTCAAAGCTGCGGGCAATCTTTTCCTGCTCGCCCGGCGTCTTGCCAGCATACACCGTCATGACCGGCACCAGATCCTGAGCCGTCAGCTGGTTCGGGCGCAAGCCGCGCACATCGACCTTCTCGCCCGTAGCGGCGCAGGACGCGACCAGGGCAGTAACGAGCGCCGCAAAAAGCGTCGCTACAATGGGTTTCATCGTCTTCATGTATTCCTCCATCAAATCAGTAAGCGATATTAAGGGGCGCCACACGGGGCGGCGCCCATCGACTCGTGCCACGCTAGACCTTGACCACCTTGACCGCGCACTTCTTGAAGTCGGTTTCCTTGGAAAGCGGACAGGTGGCGTCCAGGGTCAACTTGTTCACCATGCGGTGCTCATCGAAGAAGGGGATGAATACCAGCCCGACCGGCGTCTTGTTACGGCCGCGGGTTTCCACCCGGGTCAGCACCTCGCCGCGCCGGGTCACCAGCTTCACCGCGTCGCCGCGCTTGAGCCCGCGCGACTTGGCATCCTCCGGGTGCATGTACACCAGCGCATCCGGCACGGCCTTGTACAGCTCGGGAACACGGCGCGTCATCGAACCGGTATGCCAGTGCTCCAGCACGCGACCGGTGCACAGCCACAGGTCGTATTCCTTGTCCGGCTGCTCGGCGGCGGGCTGGTAAGGCAGGGCGAAAACCACCGCCTTGCCATCGGCATGGCCGTAGAATTTCACGCCCTCGCCTTTCTTCACGTAGGGGTCATAGCCTTCGCGGAAGCGCCACAGGGTTTCCTTGTTGTCCACCACCGGCCAGCGCAGGCCGCGCGACTTGTGGTACACCTCGAAGTCGGCCAGATCGTGAGCATGGCCGCGCCCGAAGGCCGCATATTCCTCGAACAGGCCCTTTTGCAGGTAGAAGCCGGCCATCTCGGAATCGCTGTTCGGGTGACCCTTCTGGATATCCGACAGGGGAAACTTGTTGACCTGGCCATTGGCATATAGGACATCGTACAGGGTCTTGCCCTTGACTTCCGGCATCTTGGCGATCAAATCGGCCGGCCACACCTCCTCGACCTTGAAGCGCTTGGAAAACTCGACGTACTGCCACAGGTCGGAACGCGAGTCGCCATGAGGCTTGACCTGCTGGCGCCAGAACTGGGTGCGGCGCTCGGCGTTGCCATAGGCGCCTTCCTTCTCCATCCACATCGCCGACGGCAGGATCAGGTCGGCCGCCAGTGCCGACTGGGTCGGATAGACATCGGACACGACGATGAAGTTGGCCGGATTGCGCCAGCCGGGATAGATTTCGCCGTTGACGTTGGGACCGGCCTGCATGTTGTTGGTCGTCGTCGTCCAGTAGAAATTGATATTGCCGTCCTTGAGGTCGCGGCTCTGCTTGACGGCATGGGAGCCGATCCAGTCGGGAATGGTGCCGGCCGGCAGCTTCCAGATTTTCTCGGCAATTTCGCGGTGCTTCGGATTCATCACCACCATATCGGCTGGCAGGCGATGAGCGAAGGTTCCCACTTCGCGCGCGGTGCCGCAGGCGGATGGCTGACCGGTCAGCGAGAACGGGCCGTTGCCGGGCTCGGAGATCTTGCCCACCAGCAGGTGCACATTGTAGATCATGTTGTTGACCCAGGTGCCGCGGGTATGCTGGTTGAAGCCCATGGTCCAGTAGGACACCACCTTGGTCTTGGGATCGGCATAGGTTTTGGCCAGTGCTTCCAGCCGGTCCTTGGGCACACCGGAAAGCTTGGAGGTGTAGTCCAGGGTGTATTCGGAAACGAACTGCTTGAATTCGTCGAAAGTCATCGGCGTGGACTTGCCGGGGTCGCCCTTGGGCTTGCCGTCAGCGCCCGGGTAACCGTTGTTGCCGGCAACCTGCTCGAGCGGATGGTTGGGGCGCAGGCCGTAGCCGATGTCGGTCACGCCTTTCTTGAAATTAACGTGTTTCTTGACGAAATCCTCGTTCACTGCGCCGCTTTGAATGATGTAGTTGCAGATGTAGTTGAGAATCGCCAGGTCGGTCTGCGGCGTGAAGATCAGCTCGTTGTCCGCCAGTTCGCAACTGCGGTGGGTAAAGGTGGACAGAACATGTACCTTGACGTGGGTAGCGGTCAAACGGCGGTCGGTGATGCGCGACCACAGGATCGGGTGCATCTCGGCCATGTTGGAGCCCCATAGAACGAAGGCGTCGGCGTGCTCGGCGTCGTCGTAGCAGCCCATCGGCTCATCGATGCCGAAGGTGCGCATGAAACCCACCACGGCGGAGGCCATGCAATGGCGCGCGTTGGGGTCGAGGTTATTGGAACGGAAACCGGCCTTGAACAGCTTGGCGGCAGCATAGCCTTCCCAGACCGTCCACTGGCCGGAGCCGAACATGCCGATCCCCTTCGGGCCCTTGGCTTTCAGCGTAGCCTTGCACTTCTCTTCCATGATGTCGAAGGCTTTGTCCCAGCTGATCGTGGTGAACTCGCCGTTCTTGTCGTACTTGCCGTCTTTCATGCGCAGCAGCGGCGTGGTCAGGCGATCCTTGCCATACATGATCTTGGACAGGAAATAGCCCTTGATGCAATTCAGACCCTTGTTGACGGGTGCATCGGGGTCGCCCTGGGTCGCCACCACGCGGCCGTCCTTGGTGCCCACCAGCACACCACAGCCGGTGCCGCAGAAGCGACATACACCCTTGTCCCACTTGATGCCGGTATCGCCGCCCGCCGCCAGCGCCTCCCGCACGCCCGGCACCGTCACCCCAGCCGCAACAGCCGTCGCGGCCACTGCACTGGTCTTGATAAACTCACGTCGCGTCAACTTCATTTCAGGCCTCCTCGCAAAACATCATCGTTTCTCAAAATTGTTCAAGCCGCCGCTTCCGCGAGAATCTCGCCGATCGTTATGGCGGAAACCGGGCACGGCCCATAACACGCCCCACAGCCGGTGCAGGCTACGGGATCGACTTCCGGCCGGGCAACCGCGCCGGCAGAAATTCTGAAGCGAATGGCGCCTACCGGGCAGGACTCGCCGCAGGTTCGGCACACCACCTGCTTGTGGGCAAGACAGGACCGCGCGATGATGGCCTTCAATGGCCAGGGCGCACCGTCAGCCCGCCTGTTCAAGACGCCGCTTTTGCACTTTCCTGCGCAGTCGCCGCAAAACGTGCACTCGCCTTTGGAAAAATTCACTTGAGGGAAGCCGCCCCGACCCGTTTCCAGGATTTTCTCGGGGCAAGCGCCGACGCAGTCACCGCACCGGCTGCATGCCTCCACGAAATCCGACTCGGCCACCGCCCAGGGTGGACGGATAACTTGTCGAGACCCACTGAAATTCCCGCGGATAAACTGAGCGCGGCTAATGCCGTTTGTCACAGGGCGCATTCCCACTTCCATATCGTGGGAATAAGATTGCGCGGAAATAGCTCGCCTAGCCTTGACATAAATCAAATATTTCGAATATCTTGAGATGGTTCCGCACTGGATTTCACGTGTGCGCAGAGTGCATAAAATTGCATTCCCCTATGCAAATCGGTAGTATTTTTGTTGCATAGAAAAACTGACGACTCCCGAGAGGAAATAATTTGAGCAGCACCAAGGTTCATGCAATCCTGGCCAATCTCCCCCTGTTCAAGGAAATGGAACCGGATGAAATCGAACGGATCGCGCAAAACACCAGGGAATTGCACGCCACACGCGGGGAAATAGTGTTTCAGCGGGGCGATCCGTCCCACGGCTTTTATGTCGTGGTTCATGGCCAGTTGAAGCTGGCATTCTCGTCGCCGCAGGGAGTGGAAAAGGTGGTGCACCTGGTTGGCCCCGGCAAAACCTTCGGGGAAGCGGTGATGTTCATGGGCATGCCTTATCCGGTCTATGCCCAGGCGCTGGCCGACTCGCTCCTGCTGCATATTTCCAGAACGGCCGTGTTCGACGGGATCGAACGCGACCCGGTCTTCTGCCGCAAGATGCTGGCCGGCCTAAGCAGCAGGCTGCATAGCCTGATCGGCGATGTCGAAGCCTACAGCTTGCGCTCCTGCACCCAGCGGGTGATCGGCTACCTGCTGCAACATGACTGCGACAATCCCGACGACTGCAAGGATCTTCACGTCAACCTGCCCGCCAGCAAAACCGTGATCGCCTCGCGCCTCAACATCTCGCCGGAAACCTTTTCCCGCGTCCTGCACGACTTGTCCGCCGCCGGTCTGATCAATGTCAAAGGCAAGGACGTGACCATCCTGGACATGGGCAAACTCCGCGCCTACGGCCAGCAATAAACCTGAAAACCGCTTTTATCCACAGATGAACACAGATTTACACAGATATTTCAATGCGTTGACTTCATTGTTTGACTCACCCTGACGGTTATGTGTGATTGACTTGCAACCTCATGATTCAGCGGGTTTTTATCTGTGTGAATCTGCGCCATCTGCGGATATAGGATAAATCAGTGGCTGGTCCCGGCTGACCGGGTAATTTTATTGTAGACGTTGTACTTGCCGGACGGCTTTTTCATCGGCAGTCGCTTGACCTCCCTGAGCGTGGCCGCATCGTAGATCACCAGCGCGCCATCCATCTCCCACACGCTGACCAGGGCATATTTGCCGTCACGGGTGAATTCCACGTGCGCCGCCGTCTTGCCTGGAATCGGGCGCAGAATCTGCGCCACTTCCAGGGTGCGCTTGTCGATTAGCGTCATCGCATCGCGGCTTGCCGGGTTGCCGCTGCTGAAACCGTCGGTCCAGGCATAGGGCGTGTTTTCATGGCTGCGCATGAAGAAGCCGGGGCCGATCGTCTCGACCTGCTTCACCGTCTGCCAGGTGGTCATGTCGATCACGCTCACCAGCGATTCTTTCAAATTGGGCGTCGCCATCACCTGGCGGCCCTGATATTCCCAGGTAATGCCCGAACCCAGGTGAGGCATGCCCGGCAGCTCCAGCTCCGCAACTTTTTTACCGGAATCGAGATCGATCACCTGCCCCTTCTGCCCGTCCCGCGCGGCGCCGATCAGGTGACGGTATGTCTGGTCAAAAAAGAAGTCATCGAGATAGTTATCCACGGCGACGCGCCGCACCGGGAAATCCCTCTCCCCGTAGGGAATCTCCCACACCTCCTTCACGTCCTTCAGCGCCGCGACGAAGCTGCCGCGCGGCTCGGCCTGGTACACCGCGGAAACGCGCGAAGTCTTGCCGGACCGATCGGCGGTCGGGATCACCTTGATCAGGGAAAGATCCTCGGCATTCAGCAGCACCAGGGAGTGGGGCAGGTAATTGCCCACCAGCACCGTCTTGCCGTCGCCGGACACGGCGATGTTGCGGGTGTTGATGCCGGCGCGCACTTCCGCCACGGTTTTCAGGTTGTAGATATCGAACTTGCTGACCCAGCCGTCGCGCGAGGCGAAATACACGAAGCGGCCTTCCGGGCTGAATTTCGGCCCGCCGTGCAGGGCGAAGCGGGTCTGGAAACGGTGGATCGGTTCGAACTTGTCGCCATCCAGGATGGTGGCGTGGTGATCGCCCACTTCCACCACCACAAACAGGTTAAGCGGGTCGGCGTCGAACACCGGCTTATCCGGCAAAGCCTCGGCGACGTGCTGAAGGTGCGAGGTAATGATCTCATCCGCTCCCCACACCGGCGCCTTGGGCAACGCCTGGTAGATCATCCCCACCAGCGCCTGGATCTCCTCCTTGGCGAGTTTGTCGGCGAAGCCCGCCATTTGGCTGGCAATGCGCCCTTCGGCAATGGTCTTGAACGCCTCCGGCCGGCGCAGGCGCGCCAGATTTTCCGGTAGCAGCGCCGGCCCGGTGCCGCCCAGGCGCTCCGTGCCGTGGCAGGCGGCGCAATGCTCGGCGTAAAGCTTCTGCACGTCGGGCGCAGCCTGGACAGCCACCGGAAGCAATGCCGATAACAAAACAAAACCTTTAACCGCTAAGGACGCGAAGGATCGCAAAGGAAACAGGGTAAGCAGGGATGGGGGGGTTGTTGCCCAACTCGCAAAAACAGCGAAATCGCAGAAGAACCGGATTGCTTTCCTTTGCGTACCCTTGCGTCCTTCGCGGTGAAAATAAACTTTATCCATTTGCCGTTTTAACTCCATCAATGCCGATTTCCTCATCATCCAGATAGCACGCCGGGTCTTCCGCCCACGGGTCGCCGCTCACCTGCCAGGCACGCACCCGGGTATTGCCGCCGCAGATGTCGAAGTGCTCACACTCGCCGCAGCGCCCGCCGACCTTGCGCGGATGCGCCTTCAGCCCGGCCATGATGGGGTCGGAGGTATCCATCCAGATTTCCGAGAACGGCCGCTCGCGCACGCTGCCCAGGTTGTAGTTCCACCACATGGTATCGGGGTGAACATTGCCGAGATTGTCGATGTTGGCGACGTTCACCCCGGAGGAATTTCCGCCCCACTGCACCAGTTTGGCGCGAATATGTTCTTCCTGCTGCGGGAAATTCCGCCGCACCCAGAACAGCAGGTAAGCCCCGTCGGCATCGTTGTTGCCGGTAACGAATTCCTTCTGCCGGCCCTCCTGCTGGTAGCGCCAGCAGGTGTCGAACAGCAGGTCCATCGCCTGCCGGGTGGTCTGATGGAATGCATCGTCCTTGCGGTTCTTGTTGCCCCGGCCGGCGTAGTTGAGGTGCGACAGGTAAAACTTGTCCAGCTTCTCCTCTTCCATCAGATCCAGCAGGCCCGGCAGGTCGTGGGCATTGTCCTGGGTCAGGGTGAAACGGATGCCGACCTTGATGCCGCGCGCCTTGCACAGGCGGATGCCGTGCATGGATTTGTCGAACGCGCCCGCCATGCGGCGGAATTTGTCGTGGGTTTCCCGGATGCCGTCCAGGCTCACCCCGACGTAGTCGAACCCCACTGCCGCGATGCGGTCGATGTTGCCTTCGTCGACCAGGGTGCCGTTGCTCGACAGGCCGACGTAAAAGCCCATCTCTTTTGCGCGGTGGGCAATCTCGAAAATATCCGGGCGCAACAGCGGCTCGCCGCCGGACAGGATCAGCACCGGCACGCGGAAGCGCTTGAGATCGTCCATCACGGTAAAAACTTCCGCGGTGGAAAGCTCGCCGGGAAAATCCTTGTCCGCCGAAATCGAGTAGCAGTGCTTGCAGGTCAGGTTGCAGCGCCGGATCAGGTTCCAGATCACTACCGGCCCGGTCGGATTGCGCTTCGGCCCGAGCGGCGTGGGCCGGGCAATTTCCTGCATGAATTGGGAAATGCGAAACATGATTCTGGAACCTCGATCGATCCGTCAGTGCCGGCGGCTCTGACGCTATTTGTAATCCTGCACCGGAAGGTAGAGCGGATAAAGGACATTTTCCTCAGTCTGGATGCGTTTTACCAGCACCTTGCCGATACCGCCCACTTCCTGCTGAAAGTCCTGCCACATGGCTTCGCTCCAGTCGCCATCCGCCGTGTATTTGTGCAGAAAATCCGCCACTGCCTTGCCGATATGCTGCATTTCCTTGCGAAAGTCATGCATGATGGCGGCATTATCGGGATCGGCCTCCAGGCTGTGCTGCAGGTATACGTAAAAGCGGATATTTTCCTTGAGCAGGTGACCGCGCAGCCCATCCCCTAACTCACCCAGTTTTTGCTTCACCAGCGCCATGTTCTTCTGGTTCATTGCGACACCGATCTCGCCGAATATTCCCAGCAATACCTGATGGTCCGCCACAAGGTTCGGCACCAGATTGGAATCGTAGTGCAACTGCGTACCGGGGACGACCTTCTGTTGTTCAACAGCCTTGGGCTGCTCCACCGGTTTTATTGCCTCTTTTTGTACGGCTTGCCCTTTCCTTTTCCACAAGAATTCAAACATGATTTTCTCCTATCAATAATGATCAACCGATCCGAAGACCCGTCTTTTTCAGGATACGGGTGCTGTAGAGTATCTCGTGGCCGCGATCCGCCTCGCCCAGCAGCTCGGCGATTTGACGCACTTGCGCCTCCACTTCGGGCTTGTCATGGCCGTGCACCATGGCAAAAAAATTGTAGGGCCAATCCGGCAGATGGCGTGGCCGCTGATAACAATGGCTGACGCAATCCAGCGCCCCGACCCGTTCGCCAAGTTCATCCACCTTCTCATCGGGAACGTCCCATACCGTCATGCCGTTAGCCTTGTAGCCCAGGGCGTAATGATTGGGCACCGCGCCGATGCGGCGGATCATGCCGGTTTCGAGCATGCGGCGCATGCGCGTCATCACCTCTTCCGGGGAAACCCCCACCTGCCGGGCAACCGCGTGATAGGGCTGCGGCTCCAGGGGCAGGCCGGACTGGGTGGCCAGGACAATACGGCGGTCGATCTCGTCGAGCGGGGCTGAGGTTGTCATACCGCCAGCCTCAGTCCGACAAAATACTCCTTGATCTTGGGCATGTCATAGACCGGATAACCCGTCTCCCGTTCGATCTTCCTGAGCGCCTCCGCATGATCCTGGGGTGTTTCGGTGGCAAGCACGAACCACATGCTGAGCACATGGTCGCGCGCATAATTATGCGCGACCTGTGGCATCGCGTTGACGATTGCCGCCACCCGCTCGAAATCGGATTCCGGGATTTTCATCGCTGCCAGGCTCAGGCTCCCGCCCATGCGCTCGGCGTGGTACATCGGACCGAAACGGGATAAGACTCCCTGCTTCAGAAGCAGGTCAATTCTGGAGATCAGCTCCTGCTCGGTGGTCTGGAGCCGCGCTGCGACCTCGGCAAAGGGGCGGTCGCAGACGGGGAAGCCGCCCTGCAATCCATTGATGATTGCCCGGTCCAACTCATCCATCGGATATTCAGCTCCCACTGGCCGCGTTGCGCGGGGCGGCCTGCTGCGGGGCCGAATCTGCCACGTAGCGGGCACCGCATTGCTTGAAGCGGCGACGGCTGAACAGCACTTCGTGGGCGATGTCCTGCAGGCCGCACCGCTCCTTCAACTGAGCCACGAGGCTCAGCACTTCGTCGCGGTCCTGGCCGTGGATCATGGTAAACAGGTTATAGCGCCAGGCCGGCAAACGCCGCGGCCGCCGGTAACACAGGGTGACAAAATCGAACTTGCCGACACAGTGCCCCAGCGCGCTGACCCGGTCGTCGGGAATGTCCCACACCACCATCGCGTTGGCGCGGTAGCCGAGCTCATGGTGGCGCACCACCACCCCCATGCGCTTGATGATGCCCTGTTCCGCCAAATGCGCGAGCCCGGCGATCACTTCGCTCTCGGTGAGGCCGATGGCCGCCCCGATCTCCGCGTAGGGATGCGGCACCAGCGGCAGTCCCTGCTGAACCGCGCCAATCAGCGCGGTTTCGCATGGCTGCGGCACCGCCGCCCGGTGCAGGGTATCCGACGGGGAGGGGGCACGCCTTGCGGTAGCGCTGCGTTGCCCCTGATGCGGCTGGACCAGGTCGAAGCCGAGATCGATGTGATAGTCTTCGAGCATCGGCAAATGCAGGAGCGGGCAGCCGGTACGATGCCCGATTTCGCCCAGCACCTCGCGCACCCGCGCCTCGTCGGCGGCGGTAACGACGAACCACAGGTTATAGCGGTGCTCGCGTTCATAGTTGTGATTCACTTCGGCGTAGCCGTTTACCAGCTGAGCCACTTCGTCGAGCTCCGCCGCAGGAACGGCGAGCGCGGCAAGCGCGCTGGAACCGATGCTGTGCGGCCTGAACACCGCCCCCACCCGGCTCACTGCACCGCGCGCCTGAAGCTGAATCAGCGTTTCCAGCACATCGGATTCACTCACGCCCAAACGTCCGGCCATCACGCCGAACGGCGCCGGCACCAGCGGAAAATCGCGCTGGTAATCATTGAGAAGATGCAGTTCAAGTTCCGTCATGGTTGGCCCCCAGTTGCAACCAGTGTGCCCCACTTGCGGAGTGCGGACCTTGCTTTAGATCAAGTTTGCTGCCTCTAGTTACAGGCCGATCCGGTGGGCGCGCGGCGTAAAGAAAATACCGCTGGGCTTGTCGGCGGGCAATTCACCGATTTTCCCGAAGGTTTCAGTATCGTAAATCTTCACCCGGTCTTCGTCGCGCACCGAAATCCAGACCTGCTCACCCCGCGAGGTGAACTCCAGGTGCAGCACCGCCTTGCCTGGCTTCAGCGTCTTCACGCTGGCACGGCTCGGCACATCGATCACCTGCACCACGTCGTTGTGCGGAAAGGCGAAATTGACCCATACCTGACGATTGTCTGGCCGCGCCACGACGAATACCGGCTGACCATGGACGGGGATGCGCCCGACTTCTTTCCAGTTACCCTGGTCAACGACCAGCACCTCATGCCGCCCCACCGCGGGTACCAGCAGTTCGTTGCCGGTCGCCGCCCAGCCTTCCAGGTGCGGCATCTTGTACACCGGCAGCTTCTGCTCGCCCTTGCCGTAGCCGTTCAGCACCCGCTTCACACCTGCCTTCAGATCCCATAAATCCAGCAGCGCCAACCCGTCCTCGCCGAACAATCCGGCCAGATAATAGCGCCCGTCGGCGGTAATCATCGCGTCATAAGGTTCCTTGCCGACATTTTTGAATTTGGTCAATGCGGGCTGGGCCGGCACGCGCAGATCGGCCAGCCAGATTTCACCGGCTTCGAACAGGCTGAACACGAAGCGGTTGCCGGGGGCATCGACCAGCCCGATCACCTTGGACGGCTTGCCGTTGTCATCCAGCGCGGGAATATCGGCTACCAGTTCAAGTGTTGCCGCATCGAACACCTTCACGCCACCGGGGGTGTAGTTGGCCACCGCAACCAGCTTGCCATCCTGCGAAATCGCGCCGCCTATGCTGTTGCCCGACTGCATCACGCGCTTGACGATGCGCATTTCAAGCAAATCGACCTTGGTCAGGCCGCCATCGCGGCCAAAAATATACGCATAGCGCTCGTCGCGGGAATAATTGACCGAGGCATGGGACAGGTCGCCCAGACCGGTGATTTGCCCAAGCCGCGTGCGACCGGTGGTTTCCACCACCTGGATGCTGCCCGCGGCGCGCTCGATCACTACGCCAAGGTCACCGGTGCCGCGCAGGGGTGTGGAAGCACAGCCTTGCAAAAACATCAGCAGGAGAAAAAAGGGAATCGCGGTCAACTTGCGCATTTCAGGGTAGTCCTTTCAGCAGGGTTTCTACGATCCAGCCGGCCTCGGCCTCGGTCAGGAAGGGGTTCCACGGTGGCATCGGGGTGCCGCCGCGCCCATGCAGGATAGTTTGCTTGAGCGCCTCGGGGGACTTTTCCTTGAGCGCTTGCGGGGTAAGCGGCAGACCGAGCCCGCCCTCAAGCCGCAGCCCGTGGCAGGATCCGCAATCCTGGCGCACCAGATTGAGTAACTCCGCTTGGCGCGCGGGAGAAGGCAAATCGGCAAAGACCAAGCCGGGGAAAACTACCGAGAGCAATAACGCGCTGATCCGGCAAATCCGGGAAAATCTATTCGGCAACTTCCACGACTCCGGTCATTTCAGGATGAGGTCCGCAAATGTAAGGGTAAACACCCGGTTTATCAAAAGTGCGCTGCCAGGACTCTCCAGGGAAAAACCGTTCGGACTCCGGGAAGCCCTCTTTCTGAAACCAGATGGAATGGTTGTTACGTTTCTCATTATTGACCCACTTGACCGTGGTGCCCGGCTTGATTTTGATCTGCTGCGGCTCGAACTTCATTTTCTCGATGCTGACCTCGACCACCTCGCCCGCATGAGCCAGGCCAACCGTCAAAACCAGTGCGGCGACAGCCGCATTCCTGAACATTCGGATCGCTATGGAATTCATCGTCATTCACCCCTCTTCGCAAAAACGGAAATACCCGCAACGACGCGGGCCGCATCCCCTTTTCTTGAATACTACAGCGTGAATAAGGGCGGAGCCAGCCCCGCCCGTGCTTGAATTATTGTTTTACTGCGTTGATACTGGCGCCCGCATTATCCAGACCGAGCGTGTAGCCGAATGAGACATAATGGTAACGGCCTACAGTATGGTCATCATGAATGGCAAAGCCGAAATTGTATTCCTTGCCTGGCTGCAACGTCACGTCGCCATCACCGCCTTTGAGCTTGCGCTTAAAATTAACCGTCCAGGTATCGCCACTCAGCTCACCCTTGGCTTCCTGCAGCGCCATGCCACCTTCCATCACGCGCTTGTCTGCGATATGTCCATCGACTATCTTCTGTCCGCTGCCGCTCCTGAACTGAAAGAGATCGAAAAACTTGCCCGTAGCCAAATTGCCGTCTTTAACATATTTGGTTTTCTTGTCATCCTTGACACCGGGCATGGTGCGCACGTCGTTATGGCAAGTCGCCCAGCACCCCCCCGTGGAATCAAGCTCGACCTTGCCGATCTCTTCCAGCATGACCGCCAGCTTGAGGGGGTTGTCAGGATCCATCTTGTTACCGCTAAGAAAGCCGGTATTCTTCCAGGTGAAGCGTAGATACAGGTTATCAGCATCATGAGAGGCCTGCACGCTCACCGGAATGCTACCCGGCTTGCCCTTGACAGGGTCGGGCTCGAGTGCCGTGTTCTTGGATTTCGCCCCGGAAAGAATTTTTGCTCCAATTTCGGCCGACTCGTTCATTCCGGATTTCTCATCGACATGGCAGCCCGTGCACGGCTCGCCTTTTTTGATAGCCTTTGCGCCCCCATGTTCGGTGCCCGTCAGTATCCATTCCATACCCGAACTACCCGGGTAAAACACGACAATTTTCTTGGCGGGCGCCTGGCCCACATCGGCGGCGAATACAGGCCCAATGGCAACCGCCATGGCCAGACTTAATGCAGAAACAGCAATCAGAGGCTTGATCATCGCATTCCCTTTATCACAATTGATTTTACAACCATTGAACAAGATTACTTAAATTCTGCCTCTCAAGAATGCATCGGGGAGCAAAAGCTCCCCGGGCATCATCTATTCAGGCGCGTCGTCCGGGCATATTCCCTTCAAACATTTACACCGTCTTGGCGCTTTTGAATCAGACCCGCCCCAGTCTTTATTCGGGTGCGCCTTCGGGCAGCTTATGAGCAATGCCCTTATGACAGTCTATACAAGTCTTGCCGGAGCCTGGCTCTGCGGCCTGAGCATGTTTCTTCTTGGCCATCTTGTCTTGCACCTCCATATTCATCCCCGCGTAGCTATGGCAGTTGCGACATTCGCGCGAATCCGAGTTCTTCATTCTGGCCCATTCATGCTTCGCCAGTTCCAGCCGTTTGGCCTCGAATTTTTCCTTGGTATCGATGGTGCCCATCAGCTTGCCCCATACTTCCCCGCTCGCCTGAATCTTGCGCTGCATCTTGTGAATCCAGTCCTTGGGAACGTGGCAATCAGAACAGACGGCGCGCACGCCGGTGCGATTCGAGGCATGAATGGTTGTTTTGTATTCCTGATAAACGGTATTCTTCATCTCGTGGCAGGAAAGACAAAACTCGAGCGTGTTAGTCGCTTCCATCGCGGTATTAAAGCCTCCCCAGAAAACGATACCCGCAATGAAGCCCCCGCCCAGCAACGTCAACAACGAATAACGGGCGCTAGGGCTACGCAGCGCCGCCCACCAGCCTTTATTAGAATTTTGTGCATCCGACATGCCGAACCCTTTAATTTAGTGCTACAGCCGCATTCCACCAGTTGAAATACCGTATTACTGAACACGCTATACGGCGCCATTTTCAAATTCTCAATGGCTCGATTTTTCTTCCGAATATACCTGGGAAGCTTGTGCTTCCCAGGCGCCATCGATCAAGCCAGCGTCATGCGTATTACTTGAAGCTGCCGTAATAATGAATAACGGCTTCAATACCGGCCTTGTCCAGTTCTTCCAGCTTCGGCTTCATCTTTTTGGCCATAGGTCGCTTACCTTCAGTGAAGAACTTGATCTGCTCATCCAGATAAGCCATCTTCTGGCCCGCCAGAATGCCGGAATCGTCGCTTGCCTCACTGCCGCCTTCGGAGTGGCATTTTTCGCAAAGCTTATCGTGTAGCCCTTTACCCTTCTTCGCCAATGCCGGATCAAACTTCTGCGGGGTGCGAACAAATTTCTGCTCGGCAAAAGATGCGGCAATTTGCTTGATGTCGGCGTCACTCAAGTCCTTTACCGCCTGACACATATCTGATTTGCTGCCCTTCTTGGCACCGCCAGGAATCTTGACTTCCGGGCAGGGTCGTTCCTTGGTCTTGTAGAGCTTCAAGGCTCCCGTCATATATTCTGTGGAATAGCCGCCGATATTCGGAATAGCCGCCTCCGTGCTGGAGCCACCCTTGCCATGACAGCCGACACAACTCTCGGTCAGCTTGCTCACATCGGCGCTTGCGCCTGTTGCAACAGAAAAGCCGAATAGGGCGCCAACTGCCAACCATGCGTATCCAGTATAATTTTTCATCATGATCTGCCACCGTTCCAATATTTTTAACAATACCCTAGTTTAGCGTCAAAAACCCGGGGGCTGGCCCCCGGGTTCAACCTGACAACTAATAGATGTCGTGCTGGGTATTCATGATGTTGAACTTGCCGGTCGGCGTGATCAGCTTGGGATCCTTAATCACGGTCTTCAGCTTGCGAGTCTTGTCATCCATCACCACGATCGCGGACGGCTCGGTCTTGCCCGCCCAGATCGAGAACCAGATCTCGGTGCCGTCGGCGTTGTACTCGCCGTGCACCACGCGCTTGACCGCCTTGGACTCCGGCAGGTTGGCCAGCTTGGCGATGTTGATGACCTCAGGCGCCTTGTCCGGGTTCTTGAGGTCATGCACCGACACCGATTCAGCAATTTCCCGCTCGGGGTTCAGCGGCGCATCGGTCCACAGATTGCTGGACTTGGGATGCGTCTTGGTGAACAGCGAGCCGCCGCCATGGTTCTTCAGCTCCTGCACCACTTTCCAGGCGTACTGCTTGTGCTTGGCCGGATCGGTGCCGATCAGGGAAATCACATCTGCGCCGAGGTGGGAAGTCGCCCACACCGGACCATACTTGGGATGCACGAAGTTGGCGCCACGCCCCGGGTGCGGCTTGGCCTTGGTGTCGATGATCGCCGCCAGCTTGCCGGTCTTGGTATCCACAGCGACCACCTGGTTGGACATGTTGGCCGCCACCAGGAAGTAGCGCTTGGTCGAATCCCAGCCGCCGTCATGCAGGAACTTGGAGGATTCGATGGTGGTTTCCTTCAGGTTCTTCAGGTCGGAGTAATCCACCAGACGGACCATGCCGGTTTCCTTCAGGTTGACCACCCACTCCGGCTTATGCGGAGAAGCCACAATCGAGGCTACGCGCGGCTCGGGGTGATATTGGCCATCCACGGTCACGCCGCGGGTGGACATGATCTTCAACGGCTTCAGCGTATCACCCTCGGTAATCACGTACTGTGGCGGCCAGTAGGCGCCGGCGATGGCGTACTTGTCTTCGTAGCCCTTGAACTTGGAGGTATCCACCGAGCGGGCTTCGATACCGACCTTGAGGGTCGCCACCACGGTGGGCTTCTCGAACCACATATCGATCAGATCGAGCTTGCCGTCGCGGCCGATCACGTACACATAGCGGCCGGAGGCGGAAACGCGGGAGATGTGCACGGCGTAGCCGGTTTTCACGATACCCCAGATCTGCTTGGTGTCGCCGTCGATCAGCGCCACTTCACCGGTATCGCGCAACGTCACCGAGAACACGTTCTTCAGGTTGACCTTGCTCATCTGCTTCTTGGGACGGTCAGAAGGCTGGACGAACACCTTCCAGCTATCCATCATTTCCTTCATACCCCACTCGGGCGGGGTGTCCGGCGTCATCTGGACATAGGTGGCCATGTCGGAGATTTCCTGCTTGGTCAGGATATCGTCGAAGTTCACCATGCCGCCTTCCGTACCGTAGGAGGTAATCTTCTCCAGACGGTTCTGACCCAGCTTCTTGGTGTTGGCCGGCTCCAGGTTCTTGCCGGTGGCGCCCTTGCGCAAAATGCCGTGGCAGCCTGCACAACGCTCGAAATAAAGCTTCGCGCTTGCGGCCTTGGCTTCCGCCGACAAGCTCGGCTCATCGGCAGCATATGCCACGTTAAAAACCCCGGCCATGGCCAAAGCCAGCGCGGAAACGGTAAACATTTTCATCTCAAAACCCCCTTCAGACGAGTAAATATCACACTTCTGGAAAACACCTAAAATATTCAGTACACGTGCGCTTAACACGATGGCCAAATAATCCCCTACTTGAAATATGGCAACCTTGACCTATATCAAGAGTTTCTAATTTTAAGCGGAACCCTCTGCTGCGCCGCCTTGACCAGCCCGGCGCTTTCACTATAGAGAGAGCAGAGCGGACGCATCCGGCTCTTTTTCGAGAATTTACTGCTTTTTGATTTGCGTCAAGGCGATAAAAAAACCTTGGGCGCAAGCTGATTACTAACAGCTAGAATTTAATTTTGTCATTATCGCAAAGGTCAACAATGAACATTTCAGGCATCGTGGTTCATGCCAGTCCGGACAAAATCGATATGGTTCGCACCCAGCTGGAAAAAATCCCCGGCGTGGAAGTCCATGCCGCCAGCGCCGAAGGCAAGATGGTCGTCACCATCGAAAAACCCGGCGACCGGGAAACCGCAGATATTTTCGAAGAAATCAGCCGGATTCCCGGCATACTCTCGACAGCGATGGTCTATCATCATTTCGAGCCGGACACCGAAGAAGCTGCGTAGCGTTTCAAGCAAATGAAAGACACCAACGGCAAAACACCCGGCGCCAGGCAGGCTTCGCGGCGCCAGTTCCTGATCGACATGGCGAAAACCGCCTGCACCGTCGGCCTGATGGGAACCGGGCTGGCACTCTATACCAAGCAGGCGAAGGCACTGCCGCCACTCGCCATTCGTCCGCCCGGCGCTTTGCCCGAAGCCGATTTCCAGGGTGCCTGCATCCGTTGCGGCCTGTGCGTGCGCGACTGCCCCTACCATATCCTGGAACTGGCCAAGCCCGAGCACAATGTCGCCTCCGGCACGCCTTATTTCGTGGCGCGCAATCTGCCCTGCGAAATGTGCGAGGACATCCCCTGCATCAAGGCTTGCCCCACCGGCGCGCTCGACCATCAGCTCACCGACATCAACAAGTCGAAAATGGGCCTGGCTGTGCTGATCGACCACGAAACCTGCCTCAACTTCCTCGGCCTGCGCTGCGACGTCTGCTACCGGGTGTGCCCGGTAATCGACAAGGCCATCACCCTGGAAATGCTCCCTAACCTGCGTACCGGCAAACACGCCATGTTCCTGCCGACGGTGCATTCCGAGCACTGCACCGGCTGCGGCAAGTGCGAAAAGTCCTGCGTGCTGGAAGAAGCCGCGATCAAGGTCTTACCGGTCAAGCTGGCCCAGGGCAAGCTCGGCGGCCACTACCGCCTGGGCTGGGAAGAGAAGAAGAAGGCCGGCGAGAGTCTGGTGGCGCCCGATACCGAGCACCAGTACACCCTGCCGGAAGGCTACAAGTATGAGCAGGGTCGCGGCCTGATCCCGGACGGCAGCGGTGAATCTGCAGCACCGGGGGCGCAACCCGGAATCCCCAAGGCACTGCAGGGGGATAAACTTTGAGCGCGGCCAAGAAGATCGGCGCCGAGGCCCTCGCCGAAAAGGGCTGGCTCGCCAGCCACAAGTGGCTGATCCTGCGGCGCATCTCGCAGCTCGCCATTCTCGCCGTGTTCCTGGTCGGGCCGCTGGCCGGTCTGTGGATCGTCAAGGGCAACCTCGCCTACAGCCTGACGCTCAACACCCTGCCGCTGGCCGATCCCTACGTCCTGCTGCAATCGCTGTTGGCCGGCCACATCCCTGAAAAAATGGCGCTGATCGGCGTCGCCATCGTGCTGGCTTTCTACTTCCTGGTCGGGGGGCGTGTCTATTGTTCCTGGGTCTGTCCGGTCAACATGGTCACCGATGCGGCGGCTTGGCTGCGCGGCCGTTTCAATATCAAGGGCGGCGCGCACATCTCGCGCAAGCTGCGCTACTGGGTGTTGGGTATGACGCTGGCGGTTGCGGCCGTCACCGGCACCATCGCCTGGGAACTGATCAACCCGGTATCGATGCTCCACCGCGGCCTGATTTTCGGCATCGGCATGACCTGGACGATCGTGCTGGCGGTCTTCCTGCTCGACCTGTTCGTCAGCGCCAACGCCTGGTGCGGCCACGTCTGCCCGGTCGGCGCGTTCTACAGCCTGCTCGGCAAATGGAGCCCGCTGCGGGTTTCCGCAGCCAAGCGCGAAGCGTGCAACGACTGCATGGACTGCTTCGCGGTCTGTCCCGAACCGCAGGTAATCAGGCCGGCGCTGAAGGGGGCGAAACAGAATATCGGCCCGACGATCCTCTCGCCCAACTGCACCAACTGCGGGCGCTGCATCGACGTGTGCTCGAAAGACGTGTTTCGCTTCGGGCTGCGTTCCGCCAGATAATCAGCCGCCGGACACCGCCGCCCAATAGGCCTTGTGGCGGGCAACGCTGAACTCGCGATCAACCGTCACCTCGATCAGATCCGGCCCGTCGTTCTCCAGTGCCGCCGCGAATGCGGCATCGAAATCCTCGCCGCATTCCACCTTCCGGTATTCAAGGCCGTACATCCGGGCGGCATGGGAGAAATCCAGTTCGGTCGGCGTCAGCCAGGCACGCTCGAAATCCTCCAGCTCCGATTGGGGCAAATAACTGAAAATTCCCCCTCCGCCGTTGTTCAACACGACAAAAGTGATATTCAATCCACGCGCAGCCAGCAGACCATTCATGTCGTGATAGAAAGCCAGGTCCCCCAGCAGCGCCGTCACCGGCCTGCCCAGCGCGGCGCACAAGCCCAGCGCGGTTGAGACATTGCCGTCGATGCCGCTGGCGCCGCGGTTGCCGACGATGCGCAGCGGCGCCTCGCCACCCGCGGCAAAGTTGTCAAGATCGCGGATCGCCATGGAATTGCCGCTGAACAGACAGCCCCCCGCAAGTTGATGCAGCAGGGATTCCACCACCTCGGCCTCGATCGGTTTCGCAGAGGCTTGCGCCAACCCGGCTGCACGACGCTCCTCCGCGGCAAAATCCTCCAGCCATGCAGCCGGTGCCGGAAGCGGCCGCGCCGCGACCAGGGCGGCACATACCCCGTCGGCGTCGGCGCGCAGCAGGCGGGTGGTTAGATGCAGCGGATCGGGCCAGCGCCCGTGCGATTCCACCAGGAAATGCTTTGCCTCGGTGCAGGCCGCCAGATAGTTCTGCAACTGCCTGGACACCGGCATGGCGCCGAAGCGCAGCACCCATTCCGGACGATGGGCTTGAGTAAAGTTAGGGCATCGCAGGAAGGCATCGTAGCGGCTGAAAATGCGGGAGCGATCGTGCGCACCGAAGCGCAGATTGGACAGCGGATCGGCCAGCACCGGACAGGCCAGTTGCTCGGCGAGTTGCGCCAGCGCAGCGGGGAAGCCATCCCGATAGAGTCCATCGCCGCACACGATCAGCCCCGGCCTGCCGGACAGCTCGGTTGACCAGCGGGCGATTTCATCCGCTGGCGGCAGCATGGCCGGGTAGCTTACCGCCGCCGGAAAGGCGGCCACCTCATATTCCGGCAAGACGCCCGAGGGCACCAGCGGCTCGCGCAGCGGCACATTGATATGCACCGGGCCGGGCAGCGGCCAGCGGCTTTGGTCCACCGCGCGAGCCGCCAGCCAGCCCAGGTTTTGCAGCACTGCCGTCGTTTCCGCCGGCGGCAATTCGTGGCTGGCGCGCACCTGGCCGCCGAACAGCCTGACCTGGTCGATGGTCTGGTTGGCGCCGCAGTCGCGCAGTTCCGGCGGGCGGTCGGCGGTCAGCAGAATCAAGGGGATCAAGCCGTGATTGGCTTCGATCACTGCGGGAAACCAGTTGGCCGGCGCCGAGCCGGACGTGCAGACCAGCGCAACGGGCCGGCGGTCAGCCTTGGACAGGCCGAGCGCAAAAAACCCCGCACTGCGCTCATCCACCTGGATCCAGGTGCGCAGGCGCGGATGGCGCAGGCAAGCCAGCGCCAGCGGTGTCGAGCGCGAGCCGGGAGAAATCACGGCATGCCCCACTCCCGCCGCAGCCAGGCCATCCACCAGCGCCATCGCCCAGCGCAGGTTGGCAGCGGCGACGTCGCTCATGCCTGCGCTTCCAGCACATGCAGCACACGCAGCATGGCATTGAGTTTGGCTTCGGTTTCTTCCAGCTCGGTGCGGGGATCGGAACCGGCGACGATGCCCGCTCCGGCATACAGCTCGGCCTCATCTCCGTCCAGCCAGGCGCAGCGCAGCGCCACCGCGAACTCGCCGTCCCCGTCGTAGCCTACCCAGCCGGTGGCGCCGCTGTACCAGCCGCTCCGCGTTTCGCCGTGACGCGCCAGCCAGTCCAGCGCGCGCCGGGCGGGAGCGCCGCCTATCGCCGGCGTCGGATGCAGTCGCTCAACCAGATTCAACAAGCTCACGCCCGAGTCGGCAGTGCCCCGGATCACGCTGCGCAGGTGACGCAGCTCCTGCAGTTCGAACACCTTCGGGCGGGCCGGAATTTGCAGGAATCCGCATACCGGCTCAAGGGCGCGGACAATCGCGTTCACTACCAGACGGTGCTCGTGCAGGCTTTTTTCGTCGTCCAGCCGCCCGGACTGCCAGTCGGTGCCCGCCAGTGCATCGCTCACCACTTGCCCGGCGGCAAGAGATACCAGCGACTCCGGCGTGGCCCCGAGCAACACACCGCCGCCCGGGAAGAAATGGGTGAAATGAATGCAGCCGGGATAGCGCGTCGCCAGCGCCGCCATCAGCGCGGCGGGAACAAACGGCTGCGTTGAACGAACGCGGATGCTGCGCGCCAGCACCACCTTGTCGAGTTCGCCGGCACGGATGTCCGTCACTGCGCGTGCCACCCGTGCGAGCCAGACATCGTCGTCGGGCTGGCTGGAAAGCCGCTTCAGAAAAGAAGTAGCCGGAGGGGGAGCATCCCGATCCAGGGCCGCCACCACCTCGCCGGCCAGCGCCATCCAGCTGGCCAGCACCGTATCCGGTGATCCGCCCCGGTCGCAGGTGAAGGTCATGGCACAGATTTCACCACGCCGCTGCACCAGCAGGGTCGGAATCGTCAGCCGAGAATTCGGCACATCTCCCGCCCCTTCCTGGCCGAAGGCAAAGCCGGCCAGAGCGGCCGGCTGAAAACCGAGCCCATCCGCATCCACCGCCCGCCACAGGCGGCGGTATTCAGCAAAGGCCGCATCCAGGGCGCGGAAGCGCCCCTCGCCTTTTGCCTCGACGCTGGCCGCCACGCCCAGGCCGAGCAGGAAGCGACCGTCCGCAGGCCGGGCCCAGTAGCTGCAATCGCGCAAGCCATCGGGCAATCGGTCGAAGGCCAGTTCCGGCGTCTCCAGCGTCAGGCTCAGCAATCCGCCGCCCCCGCCATGCTGGCGCAGCAAGCTGCCAAGGCGCGTTTCCAGGGCTTGCAGCAAGGAAGGAGTGCGGTGTGCCGGTTGTGCCATTATTTTTTGATCCTAAAAACGGCGTTTTACCGCAGAGGACGCGGAGGACGCAGAGGAGTTCAAATGCTTATCGTGAAGCGCACTCACCTGGCGTGCGGTTCAGCATAACTTGCCAAGACCTTGTCGCCTAGAGGCGCCTACTTTTGGTCTTCCTCTGCGTCCTCCGCGTCCTCTGCGGTTCAATAGTTTTTTCTAGCTTAATTCTACCCCAACTTTTGCCTGGCCAAATCGCGCAGCGCCTGCCGGTCCAGCTTGCCGAGCGCATTGCGGGGCAGCGCGGGGAGGCGGACAAAGCGTCGCGGCCGCATGGCGCCGGTCAACTCGTTGCGGCACCATTTTTCCAGTGCTTCGTCGTCCGCTTCGGCAACCACGACCGTCACCAGAAAATCGCCCCAGACTTCATCCGCTACCGAGGTCAGCGCGGCATCCGCGACGCCCGGGCAGCGCTTCAGCACTTCCTCCACTTGCTGGGGATGAACGTTGGTTCCGCCGCTCACCAGCATGTCGTCATGGCGGCCAAGCACGGTCAGTTTGCCCTGCGCGTCGATAAAGCCCAGATCGCCGCTGGCAAACCAGCCCTGAGCTAGCCCCAGCCCCGTTTCCCGCTGCGGGTTGGCGTAACCCGTCATGACCGCAGCCCCGCGGATGCGGATGCGGCCGATGCCGGAAGTAGGCTGCCCATCTTCGTCCACCACTTCCACCTCGAACCCCGGCAAGGGCGAGCCGACCTGACCGGGCACCCAGCCTTGCGGCATCTCGCACAGGGTCGCCACCTGGGAGCCGGTCTCGGACATGCCGTAGCTGGCGCATACCGGCCAGCCTGCAGCGCGGGCCCGTTCCGCCAGCGCGACGGACAGCGGCCCGCCGCCGATCAGCGCAACCTTGAGCGCCGGAGGCGGAGAGTCGCGGCAGTTATCCAGCAGCCGGGCCAGCATCGCCGGCACCAGCGAAATATGGGTGATGCGGTATCTTTCGAGGTCATTCCAGACCCGCTGCGGGTCGAAGCCCTCGTGCAGCACCACTGCCGCGCCGGCCTCGGCGCAACGGTAGAGGATCGCCATGCCGCCGATGTGGTAGAGCGGCAGACAGGCCAGCCAGGCGTCCCCTGCTTGCAGCAGCAGGCGGCTGCGCGAGGCCAGCACACCGGCCTGCAGATTCGCACCGCCCAGCATCACGGCTTTCGGCTCGCCCTGGGTACCGCTGGTCGCGATGAACAATTCGATTTCATCCGCTACCGGCCCGCCTGCTGCTTGCAGCAACACCTCGCGCCGCTGTGGAGAAAGTGCGGGATTAAGCGGAAAAATGGCACGACCAAGCCGGGAAGCGGCATGGGCGGACAGTGCCACCTCGGCCATCGACGCGGCTTGCAATGCCAGCACGGTTCCCTGCGTGCACTCAAGCTGTTGTGCCAGGGTATGCGCACGATCAAGCAATTGACGGTAGCTCAGGGTTTCGTCAGGCAGGATCAGCGCTGCCGCGTCGGGGCGGGAGGCTGCCACTCGATTGACCCAGGAAGCGAGCAGGTTCAAGGTGGTTTATTCAGCTTTCGTCGCGCTATGGAGGCAGGCAATGCCGAAGCTCAGGTTGCGGTAGCGCACGTCGGCAAATCCGGCCTGCTCCATGGCATGCTTGAACGCCTCCTGGTCGGGGAAGCGGCGGATGGACTCGACCAGATAGGTATAGGCTTCCGGTTCGCGCGCAATCCATGCACCGAGGCGTGGAATCACGGTGAACGAAAACAGGTCGTAGAAGGGTCTGATCGGAGCCCAGGGGCGGGAAAATTCCAGGCAAAGGAAACGGCCGCCCGGTTTGAGCACGCGCAACGCCTCTCTTAGCGCGTGTTCCAGACTGGTGACGTTACGAATGCCGAAAGCGATGGTGATGGTGTCCACCGAAGAGGAGGCAAGCGGAATGCCCTCGCCGCTGCCGGCGAGCCACACAACGTGGGGGATACCGCGCTCGCGGCCAACGCCCATCATCGCCAAGCTCGGATCGCACACCATCACCTGGCGGTTGCCGTCGGCCATCAATCTGGCCACATCCCCGGTGCCGCCTGCCAGGTCGACAATGACTTGTCCCGGCAAAGGATGGGCTGCGCGCGCCAGGGAACGCTTCCACAGGCGGTGGACGCCGAAACTCATGGCGTCGTTCATCAGGTCGTAGCGGCGGGCGACGCTGGCAAACACCCGGCGGATGCGGCGCCGCCGCTCGTCCTGGTCAACGTCCTGGTAACCGAAAGTGCGGGAAAGGTCAGACATCTTTTCACCACAGAGACACAGAGGCACAGAGAAAACCGGAACAGTCTCTGTCTATCCTCCGTGTCTCTGTGCCTCTGTGGTTAAAAACTCGAATCAGGGCAGATCGCCGCGGCGGAACAGCAGGAAACCGCCGGTAGCCGCCAGCGTGCCCAGCACCACCGGGTAGATCAGGGCATAAATCTTGAACAGCGGGCCGCCGAAGTAATCAAAAATGACGTAGGCTGCCGGGCCAATCACCACCAGCTGCGGGTCGAACAGCATCAGCGCGGCGGTGCGGAACACCTGCAGCGGGTTGGCCAGGGCCACGGCGACGACCACTTCGGGCGAGATATGCCCCTGGATCATGATGCCGAGGAGGATCAAGTCCAGGAACAACAGCATGGTCAGCCACACCAGGAAAGCCGCACCCTGGGCAACGTCGATCGAGCGCGCCAGCGTGGAAATCAGCATGCCGATGCCGAGAAAGCACCAGGAAATGGCGGCCAGTAACCCGGTGTAATAAAGGAACATCTCCCACGGCACCTCGACTTCCTTGATCATGGCCCAGCCGGCAGCGGCCGCCATCGCCGCGAACACCGGCAGGAACACCACCAGGTAGCGCCCGACGATCTTGCCCCAGAACCAGGCGGAAAGCGAAACCGGCAGGGACAGCAGGTATTCGAACACGCCCGCTTCGCGGTCACCGGCCACCGACCGCACGGTAGTGATCAGCACGAAAATCGGCAGGATCGCCATGGACAGCTGGATGTAGGTCACCAACAATCGGGACAGCCCGATGAAGCCGAGCACGCGCGACTCGGTCAGGCCGAAAGCGAACAGCAGCGCAACGATGCCGCCGAACACCAGAGAGTAAATCATGAACCAGCGCGCGCGCAGGGATTCCACGATGTCGAGTTTTGCGGTGAGCCAGAGATGCTTCATATTTATCCTTGTTAGTGGTCAGCTACGTAGGTTGGGGTGAACAACGTGAACCCCAACACTTCCATGCCGGAATCGCGACATGGCGGATATTTCCGGCGGCGTTGCGTTGAGGTTCGCTACGCTCACCGCCAACCTACATGGCTTTTATGATTATTTATCCAGTGCCAGCAGCCGCTTCCTGGCCTCGCCGAAATCGATGCTGCCGACATCCGCCTCGGACGTGGCGCCGAACCCGTAGCCCATCGGCGTGCGTTTTCCGGTCACATAGCGTGCGGCTCGGGCATCCAGCCACTTGCCGCTGCGGAAATCGGTGACCCAGATTTCCATTGCAGTATCGTTGCCCCAGGGCTGACCCTTGAGCCAGTGCACCGCGCAGCCGATATCGTCGAATTTGAATACCTGCTTTTTCGGCCCGCCGCGCACCTGGGCGGCGTAATGCCGGTCGCTGATTGCCATGCTGCAGCGCTTGCAGGTATCGCGGTCCCACTTGAGTTCAACCGGGCCGGTTTCCGGCTCGCGCGAACAGGCAGCCAGAAACAAGGCCACCGCACCCAGCAAAAAAATCCTTGCCGGCAGGCGCATCACTGCCCTGTGCTCCGTTCGGTTTCATCCAGGGAAATTTTGGTCAGCAGCCCGACATAGCGCGACAGCATGCCGAGGAAGCGCAGGCGGTCCGGGCCGGCTATCATGCCTTCCCACTCGGTGCCGTCGCCGGCATCGCGGAAGCTCCAGCCCGTCAACGCCTTGGCGATGGCCGCCTCGGGGCGGCGCAAGGTCAGGCGGCAGGCCAGCTTGCCGGAAAGCGAGGAATCTTCCGCCACGCGGTCATCCAGCACTACCTTGCCGCGGTCCATTTCCAGCACGCGGTTGACCAGGGGAGCCACTTCATCCAGACGGTGGCTGGAAATCAGCATGGTGGTATTTTGCAACCGCTCCGCCAGCAATTCGAAAAAAATGTGGCGCGCATCGGGGTCGAGGTTGGCAGCGGGCTCGTCCATCACCAGGATATTGGTATCGCGCCCCATGGCAATGGAGATCAGGAGTTTCTGCTTCATGCCGCCGGACAGCTTGACGAAGGGCAAGCGGGCAATCTTGCCGAGATCGAGGCCGAGACGTTGGGCAACGTCTTCCATGCGTTTCCGCTCGCTGTTGCACAGTGAAGCGGCAAAGCCGACCAGCTGGCCGACGGGCATTTTCAGAGGGGGCGGCAACTGCGGCACGAAGCCGATCTTTTGCAACACCTTGGTGCGCTCGCGCCGTGGCACCAGCCCATTCACCGTGACCTCGCCAGCGTAGACGTACTCGCCAAGCAGACAGCGGATGAGGGTGGTTTTTCCGGCGCCGTTGGAGCCGACCAGCGCGATCCGTTCGCCGAGCTCGATCTTCAGATCGATATTGTCGAGAACCTGGTTGCGCTTGAAGGTTTTTGAAACGTGATTAAAATTAATCATTTTTAGTATTCTGCTTCAATTCCTACATTATCTTTCTCAGGCCCTTGATCTCGAATTTCAAGGCACCGCTTGGGCAGACATCGATGCACATGCCGCAGCGGGTACAGTCCGCACCGATGTCCAACTGGGCGGTCGGCGCCCGACCCTTGATGACGCAGTCCAGCACGTGAGGCACCTCGCAGACCCTACGGCATTCGCCTTCATGGTGGCAGTTGGCCAGCTTGTAAGTCACATGCAGGGGCGAAAACACCCCGACCATGCCGTAGGTCAGTCCGATCGGGCAGACATAACGGCACCAGGCACGCCGCGAGTAGAATACCTCAAACAGCAGCAACAGCAACACCCACCCAAGCGCGAGCCCTGGACCGTAGATCAGCGCCCGGCTGACGATGCCGACTGGCGAAATGGTTTCGAACACGGTATAGCCGGTGATGATTGCCATCAGGGCGAACAACACCCAGAACACCGTGCGCACGCCGCGATGGAAGGCATGATCGGAAATCTTCTTCTTTTCCACCAGGTACACGTGCAACCGCTCCGCATTTTCCGCCAGGAAATGGTAGGGACAGGCCCAGGAACAGAAGGTGCGTCCACCCAGCAGCAGCCACAGGACGAAAACCGTGCCGGTACCGATAAACAGGTTGACGATGATGTGCTTGTGCGCCAGCATCACCTGCAAAGCGGAATTCAGGTCGATCAGGTGGAAGCCCAGCATGCGCGAGGCGGTCATCGCGCCTTCCAGGATCTGGATGTCGAGCCAGAAGGACAACGTGAACAGCAGGTTGATCGCGAGCAGCGTGATCCAGCGCCGCTTGAGCCAGTATGCCCTTTTCTGATGCGCACGGGCCTCCAGCTTGAGCGCGTCGAAATCCTGCTTCTCGCTTTTCTTGTAAAAATGAATGGTCTTGGCTTCTTCGGTGTAGTCGACGGGCCCCGGCTTGCGCGGCTCGCCGCCCAGCATCACCCGCACCGATTCCCAATATTTATTCGCCATCACGCACCCCACCCTTTGCGCGCATCCACCACGATTGCCGCAGGTTCCACCGGACAAATCATTTCACACACCCCGCAACCCAGGCACGGCTCATGCACCGTCGGCGTCATGCGCTTGATGCCGTTCTTGTCCATCACCTCTTGCAGCGAAATCGCGCCCTTGATCGGGCAGGTGCGCACGCACAGGTCGCACAACTCCAGATCGAAAGGATGATCCCGAAGAGGGATCGGCTTCCAGCGGTCTACCTCGATAAAGCGCATGGTGCCCTTGAAATCGGCGCCGCGAGCCTGCCCCTTGAAGCCCTTGCCCTGAACGGCAAGACAGGCATCCGGGCGCGCCAGGCGCGCCAGACCGGTGCGCTCCTTCAGGTTCAGGGTCGGCTCGGGGTCTTTTTCCTTGGCGAGCAGGATGGGCGGATTGGCCACCTTCATCTCGCTGCGCGTCGGCATGAAACCGGGTTTGTTGTAAACCAGCGAGCCGGTAGGACAGGCCAGTATGCATTGCACGGCATCGCAGGAGAAATCGCAAGCCTGGCTACGCGAATCGATATAGGGTACGCCGACACCGAAGCCATGGTCGATGTCGTCGAGCTTGATCGCCTGCACCGGGCAAACCTGGACACACTGCCCGCACTTGATGCAGGAGGAAAGAAAATCCGACTCTTCCAGCGCCCCCGGCGGCCTCATCCGTATCCGCCATGCGCTCGCCACTGGGATGTAGCCCAGTGTGGAAATACCCAGTACTGCCGCGCCCAGAATGATCGAGCGCAGGAATCGACGGCGTTCTTCAAGCTTGCGCTTGTTGACCACCCCGGTGTTCGGGGCTGCCGGTTTTTTTTCGGCTGTCACTTTCGTGCCTTTCCTGGTTTGTTAAACATCGGCGCATCGTCCTGAAGGATCAACTCCGGATTGGAGAAGGGCGCCAGCCGCTCAAGAAAATCGAGCGCTTCCATCAGCGGCGCATTCTTGAAAAACCGTGCGTGAGGAATTTCCATCCACAACCGGTCCGCGTAGGCATACAGTTTGTAAGGGGTGTCGCCGATGCGGTCGTTATTGCGGTCGAACCCCTGATAGTCGTCCCAGTAATTGCCGTGCCACTCGTTGCGCCTGGACGAACCGCCCCCCCCCACCGCCACGTCGGTCAGGTTGCCCTCAAAAACATTCCTTTTGAAGATATTGCCTTCCCGGTCACTGTTGAACAGCACGCCTATGCCATTGTAGGCAATACGGTTGCCCTCGATGCGGATCGTCGAGTCCGGCTGGAAGGGGGAAAGGTCCGAGCTTATTCCTGTGCCGCAGTAGATGATCTCGTTGTTCTCGACCACCGCCCCGCTCGCCTCCTTGAAACCGATGCCCATGCCGGTCGACCCGGTGGAGTGGGAGATCACGTTGTTGCGCACCACCATGTCATTGGTGTACATCAGGTAAATCCCCACCGAATTGTCGTAATAGTAGTTGCTGTCCACCACATTCTGGCTGGCGAACATGAAGTGCAGGGAATATCGGCTTCTGACCGCCCTATTCTTCAAGAACACATTGCCTTTGGAATACCACACCACGGTGTCCCGCGAATCGGAAATGTCATTGGATTCGACCCGGTTGTTCATGCTGTACCAGAGCCGGATGGCATCTCCACGCACCCCCAGTTCGACAGGCTTGGACTTGATTTTGTTGTTGCGAACAACGTTGTTGTTCGCTTGCTTGAGGTCGATGCCGAACAGGCAATCGTCGATAACCAGGGATTCGATATAGTTGTTGTTGCCGCGCACGTTCAGACAGGCATCGTCAGCATCGTGCGACGAACCGGACCCGGTGAGATGCAGGCCGCGCAGTGTGGAACTGTTGGCTTGCAGCACGAACACCGTGCTCTTGCTGCCGCCATCGATAGTGACCTTGCCGCCGCCGTCGATCACGATGGGCTTATCCACCAGCACAGGCCCGGCATAAAGACCGGGCTTGGGCTTGAGCGTCCCGCCTGCGGGAGTGGCATCAACCAGCTTCTGGAAAGGGATCAAGGAATGGATGCGGGGGTCGCGCTCGTAGAGTGGAATCAGTACTATGGGTTTATCCACGTCCACGCGAGGAGCGGTGCTCAGGTCGGCACCGCTCCCAAGCTCAACGGCAACACTGGCCGAAAATGGAACCACCAGCAATATCCACGCACAAGCTGTTCGCAAACAGTTAATCACAATCTCAACTTTAATTTGGGTTAACCCTCTAAGGGCCGCAAGAATTCCCCAGCCAATTAGACTGGGGAATTGCGCATTCTATCCCTTCAAGCCTGTCCTTCCCGCATCATTTTGCGGCGAATCAGGAGTGCCGGGAGCAGCGCGGCAGACGCGGCCAGCAAAATGGCATAGCCATAGTAGGGGTAGGAATAGGTGCTGAACTGCGCCACCTTGCCCTCGCCGAATACGGTCGGCATGAAGGGTTTGACGGTGAAGGCGCCCCAGGGGTGCAGGTTATGCCCGAAGAACCACAGCCAGCCCGCGTAATCCAGCACGAAGAAAACCGGAAGCAGTGCGGGAACCAGCGCCAACAGCAGAGAAAACTGGCGGATTTTCCAGACTCCCAGCGTGACGATCAGCATCGCTACAGCCAGCCCCGCCATGGTCGCTTTGGTCGCCAGCTTCAGATTGGCCGTCCAGCGCTCCAATATCTCGGGCTGGTTGAAGAAGGTGCTCGCCTCATGGTAGTAATGGTCGGCGAACGCATTCAAATGGCCCATTATGATCTGGTCAACCACCATCCAGGTGGTAACCGCTGCGAAACCCGCGCCCAGAATCATTAGTTGCTGCTTGCGCTGGGTCGCCATGAATCCCAGCAGCATCACGGCAAAAAACCCGAAGAAGAACTTCGACATCGGCACCTCCACCGGGGCGCCGGTATCGATCGGGTACATCCCCACATAGTGGTTGATAGTGTTCATTTCGTGAACGCAGTCCAGGCCGGCCTCTGTTTTCCCGCCGATCACGTCCGCCCCGCGTTCGCCCAGCTCCTGCACCGTCTCCTGCGCCATCTGGCCGGTGGTGACCGGCCTGCAGCCGTTGAACACGCCATTGAAATGAAAGTGGATGCGGATACCGTCCGGGAAGGCTTCCTTGGGGTAGTTCGGCGCAGTCAGGGATACCCACCAGATCGGGGTAAAATAGGACACAATCATAAGTATCAAAGCGGCCAGTGTTAGCCCTCTGACGAGTAAATTCTGATTTTTTCCGACATTCATCGTATTAACTCACCATGTTGAATTTGGGTGCATGCCCAATTAGGCGTAAAACCTCCTCCACAGACATCGCCTGACATGTCCTGGCAAGGATATTCTTAATATACTGAAAAACTTATATTCTTATGCTATAGAAAGCAGGTCTCCCTGCTTTCTATAGTTTTTCTTGAACTACCGACAACCGCTAAACCATTACTTCTTCTTGCCAGCGCCTTTTTTCTCAGGGCACACTGTGCCGGGCATGGTCAGGGTGGACATATAGGTCACCACCGCATCCAGATCCCGATCGTTATATTTCTTCACGATCTTAACCATGTCCGGGTTGGCGTTGCGGCGCTTGCCATCACGAATCTCGGTGACCTGGCGCAGCATGTACTTGTAGTGCTGGCCAGCCAGAACCGGATAGAACTTCTTGGAGTCGCCCTCGCCGTTGACACCGTGGCAAGTGGTGCACTCTTTCTTGTACAGATCTTCGCCATGCTTCAGGATAGCAGGATCTTTCGAACCCATGCCGTGCTCGCGCGGAATGCACAGAGTCTGAATGTAGGCGGACACGTCAGCCAGTTCCTGGGCGTCGGTCAGGGTCACGGCAAACGGGTACATGGTCGGGTTATCACGCAAACCCTCGCGAATGTCGGCGATCTGCTTGATGATCACGGTGGCATGCTGTCCGGCCAACTGTGGGAAGGTGCCGTCGGGACGACCTGCGCCGCTAGGCAGGTGACAGGCGCCGCAGACTTCATAAGCTTCCTTGCCAGCCTTTGCATTACCCTTGAGCTTCAGGGCTTCGATCTTCTCGCCTTCCTGAGCATTCCAGACATAGCCTTTTTCCTCAATACCACCTTTATGCACTGCCGGAGGACCGGCAAAAACCATCGTGGAACCTAAGGCCAAGGACAGCGCCATTACTATAGTTCTTTTCATCTCATTCCTTTCGCTATTCAAAAACAGGTAAGACTTATGAGCGATTGCTCAGCACATAAGTTTAATATATAAATTACCAGCAAAAAACGCATTGATTTATATCAATCCAGGGGCGATTTCTGCTCCGGCGATAACCTTGAATCAGGGTTTCATCTTGGAAACGTACTCCGCGATATCCTTGATTTCTGCATCACTCACGATAACCATGACACCTTTCATGGCCGCGCTGTTGCCGTTAGAACGAGCACCACTCTTGATATCAGCCATCTGTTTTTCAATGTACTTGACGTTCTGGCCGGCGATCTTCGGGTAATCGGGCATCAACGGTTTCTTGCCGTCCTTGCCGTGGCAAGCGGTACAGGTTTTTTCCACGAACAACTTGGCGCCATCGCCCGCAAAGGCAGAACTGCAGATTAAAGCAGCGGACATTGTGGCAACTACTGGTAAAAGTTTCATATTTAGACTCCTAATCGAAATAACAACGCCGTTTCACAGCGCAAAAATTATAACCACTATATTGACGCAGATCAACCAATAATAAAGATATCAATATCTCTTTATCTCGTATTAATAATTTACAGCCAAAAAAGCGGGGAGCATTTCCATGCTCCCCGCCTCTGATGCTACAGCTCAGTCAAGCCAGCTTACTTACCCACCTTCTTGGCGCCATGCTGCTCCAGGTAGGTCTTGGCGCGCAGACCGATATCGGCGGCTTTGACCTGGTACTGCCAGACCTGCTCGGCCCACAGGGTAGCATTCTGCCAATCGCCCTTCTTGGCAGCTTCTTCGTGCTTGGCCTTGGCAGCCGGCATCTTGCCCAGTTGGTCGGTCGCATCTTCCACCAACGCCACCACATCAGGGAAGTCCTTATAGTTGACGCTGGTGATGTAGCCCACCACGCTGTCGATTACCGCCTGGGTGTCGGCGATCTTCTTCACCTGCTTGTCGTAGTCAGCCTTGGTGTACTCAGCCTTGGCTGCGGCCACCTTGACTTCCTTGTAGCCCTTCGGCTTGACCAGCAAGTAGCCCTGCATTTCCAGGTGCAACGCGGAGCAGAACTCGGTGCAGTAGTACGGATACACGCCTTCCTTGTCGGCCTTGAACTTCACCTGTACGGTCTTGCCCGGCTCGACAGAGGCATGCACGTTATAGGTGCTTACCGTGAAGCCGTGAGTCTCGTCCTGGGCACGCTCGAGGTTGGTCAGGTTAATGGTCACCTCATCGCCGACTTCGACCTCAATGGTCTCCGGCGTGATGTGGGAGCGGATCAGAGTACCGAACACTTCGACCTTGTTACCCTTCTTCACGGTCTTCTCTTCGCCCGCCCTCACCATACCCGGATGCGGCTTGTCGGTACGGCTGTCGGTACCCACTTTGTAACGCACGCCCGGCTTCAGGGTCTTGGCATCGATCGACACCATGTAGTGCGGTTCACCCAGGGGCAGCGGCATGTCATACAACAGCTGCATCTTGTCGTTGGCGATGTCGATCAGCTGGTGGTTCTGCGGGTGCAGCGGGCCGACCGGGTTGAAGCGATCGATCGCCAGCTTGTTCAGCGCCACCAGGTAACGGCCCTTCGGATCCATGGAGTCACCTTCCATGGTGTTCAAGTGGCCGATGTTGTAGTGAATGGAGATCTTGTCCAGCACCTTGCCTTCGCAGTAGTCCCACTTGGCAACCTGGGAATCCACATACAGCGAGGTGTAGGCTACGCACTTCTTCGAGTCGTACTGAGTGTGCAGCGGACCCAGGCCCAACTGAACCTGCTTGTGCAGCGCGTCCTGCATGGCGATCACGGGAATGCCGTAGGGGTCTTTACCTTCGAACTTCTTGGCATTGATCGCAGCCTGGATTTTCTCGAAGCTGTACACCGAAACGTGCGTATCCAGCTTGCCGGCCACCGTAATGAGCTTGCCGTCAGGCGTTACGTCAACGCCGTGCGGGCTCTTCGGCTCCGGAATCAGGAACAGGATGCCTTCCTTGATTGAGGTTTCCATCATGAGCACGTCATGGCCGTTGATCTTCTTGGCCTTGCCGGCAGCCACCAGCTCGGCAGCTTTCTTCCAGTTGATCACGTGCATGTAGTCGGTGTCTTTCGCCGAGCAGCCTGCCTCATAGGGAGGACGGCCTTTCTCGATGCCGCCGACATAACGCTCGGTACAGAACGAATTGGTGAAGGACCAGCCGTCGGACGGGCCTTTACCGGCATCGGACAAGTCCTGGCTGTAAGGCGGCAATTCGAGCGAGAAGGATTTCTTCACGTCGATGCGGCCTTCCTTGCGGTCGAACTTCCAGTAGGTCACGCCGCCGCGGTATTCCTCGTTGAAACGCTCGAGCGGGACGAACTTCTTGTTCGACAGCGGAGTGGCGTACTGGGCAGCTTCGATCACATAGTCGGTGTTCGGGGTCACGAAGGCGCCGCCGTGTTCCGACTTGTAGATCGGGTTGACCACGATCTGCTTGGTTTCGAAGTCGCGCAGGTCGATCACCGCCATACGGGGATTGGCCTTGTCGTTGATGAACAGGAACTGGCCGTCGTACTTGCCGTTGGTTTCGGAAATCGCCGGATGGTGCGTATCGCCCCAGGTGATTTGCTTGCCGTCGATGTTGCCTCCGGCCAGCACTTTCTTCGAGCTCTCGTCGAAGCCGTAGCCCTGCCAGGGTTCGGGTGTAAACACGCCGATGTATTTCAGGATGCGCATGGACGGAATGCCGTACACGATCACCTGACCGCTCTGGCCGCCGGAGCTGAAAGCGATGAAGTCATCGCGCTTGCCGGTCGGAACATAAGTTTTGGACGCGGCCAGCAAATCCTGCTGCGACAAGCCGCGACGCTTCATTACGTCCTGCAGCGATTCCGCCGACCAGGCACTGGACACTGCGGCAAAACCCATCCCCGCCGCTAATGCCAGCGTGGCTGTTTGCTTAGTGAAGAGCTTCATAAACGCCTCCCATTTTTAACATTTAAAGAAAAAACCAGAACTTAAACCCATGCCAACCAAAAACCAGGGTGTGCGATTTGACACACATAGTTTTATATATAGCACATCTTTAATCTTTGACTTAGATCAAGTTGCAAATCTTAATTTTCTGCATCTATCCCGGCAAGCCACGCCGGACATCCTAATTCTTCAATCAATCAGGATAGAATTATCCCGAATGTGTGCAATATAACACTATCTTCCATATCTGATCCAGATCAACTAAAAAATATTTTTTCTCCTGTTACCGGACAACAACCCAGCCCAGGATCGCTCCCCAGCCGCAAAACTCCTTCAGCCACAAGCGGCGCCTCTCCAACATCGCGCAACAGCCAGGCCGAAGTCGCCAAACCGTGCGCCAGATCGTTCGCCACTGCAGCGGCCAGGTGCAGGGCTGCAGTCACCCCGACAGCACTGTCAACCGTGGTCGTCACCACACATTCCGCATCCGCCTCACGCGCCCGGCGCGCCAGTGCCAGTGCAGACACCAGCCCGCCCAGCACCATCGGCTTCAACACCACACGCCGCACCGACGGCTGATTGAACGCCGCATCCGTGCCCATGATCCGCAAGGATTCATCCGCCGCCAGCGGGAAAGGAACTTTAGCCTGCAAACGCAACCACCCCGCCCTATCCGGGCTGGCCAAGGGGTCCTCGACCGATTCCACCGGCAGACCGGCCAATGCACCGAGAAAATCTTCCGCCTCCGCCTCATTCCACGCGCAGTTCGCGTCCAGCCGCAAGGAAACGCCCGCCGGCAGGCAACGCACCAGATCATGCAGCAAGGGGATTTCCTCATGCCCTGCCGCCAGCCCCACTTTCAGCTTGAGCACGGAATAGCCTTCCGCTACTGCGGCCAAGGCACGCTCAGTCACCTGCCGATCCAGGCCACCGAGCACAGCATTCACTTTGACGGCGGCGGATGAACGCGGGTTGAGCCAGCGCGCCAGGGGAAGCCCGGCTCGCTGCGCCAGCAAGTCGAGCAGCGCCGTTTCCAGGCCGCAGCAGGCCGCAGGCGCTCCGGTTGCGCTAGCGGTTATCCTGCCGAGCGCCGCTTCCAGCGGCAATCCGGGTAGAGTCGCAGCCCAGCCCGACAGGCAAGCGGCTGCACTGTCCATGCTCTCCGTGCCGGCTTGCGGCAGCGGAGCACAATCGCCGTAACCGATCAGTCCCGCGTCGGTCGCCAGCCTGACCAACCAGCCTTCGCGCACGACGAATCCACCGCGCGCACTGACCCACGGCTGACGCAGCGGCAAGCGATAGGGCGCGAAAGTGCAGTGGGTAAGACGCACTACAGGAGAGGATCGAGTATCTGCTGCAGGAGTGCTGGTGTCATGATTCCGCGCTTGGCGGCAACGATATTGCCCTGGCGGTCAAGCACGATAGTGAAGGGCAGGCCTGCTATCTTGTTGCCAAGGGCACGCAACAGGGCAATGCCCTGGTCCTTGCCGGCCATGGCTACGGGATAGTTGATGCCATAGGCCTTGCCAAAATCACGCACCGAATCGGCGTTGTCCTCAACCGCTGCGCCAATGAACACGACGCCGCGCGGGCCATACTTTTCCTGGGCTTCGATCAAGTGCGGTATCTCCGTGCGGCAAGGCCCACACCAGGTCGCCCAGAAGTTCAACACCACCAGTTTCCCCTTCAGTTCCGCCAGCGGCATCGGCTTGCCGTCGAAATCGGCCAGCGTGGCGGCAAACACCGGGTCGGCGGAGGGCATGGATTCCATTTCGGCGGCAACGGACGCGCCAGCCATCAGGGCCAACATCAGCGCAAACAAACAAATTAGTCTAGTCATCCCAGATTGTCCATTGGAATGCCCTCGCATGTAGGAGCGCCGCCCTCGGCGCGAAAGCGGACAAAAATCGCGGCCAACCCCCATCCCAACCTTCCCCCGCAAGCGGGGGAAGGGGCGATCGTCTCCCCTCCCGCTTGCGGGAGGGGATTGAGGGGAGGGCTGGCGCCGCTCCCACAACGGTGTTTTGGCTCTAATGGATAATCGGGGATCATAGCAATAACCCAA
This sequence comes from Sulfuricella sp., assembly GCA_031426955.1. Lineage (GTDB taxonomy): Bacteria > Pseudomonadota > Gammaproteobacteria > Burkholderiales > Sulfuricellaceae > Sulfuricella. The sequence goes on along the minus strand of JASJPA010000012.1, from coordinate 77,092 downwards.
TGCTTAACAGAATCCCGAAACCCAACTGCAGTTGCGCCGTCTGCGCCAGGATGAGGTTGAATACCGGCCCCGGTTGTTCGCGCCGGAAGCGCCGCCACAATGACAGCGCCAGAGGCAGCGACAACAGCGGCAGCCCGGCCCCCCACCCGGAATGACTCAGCCAGGCCAACAGCGGCAGCAGCAAATAGGGTGCAAACAGCAGCAGCGCATATTCTGCCTGGCTGCCGCCGCGTCCGATGCGCACTGCCAGGGTGTTTTTGCCTATCTTCCGGTCACTGTCGAGATCGCGGTAATTGTTCACCGCAATTACGGCAGCGGCTAACAAACCGACCATGGATGCAGCGACGAAAACACTCCAGCCCAGACTAAGGGTTTGCAGATAATAGCTGCCCATCACCGCCCCGAGCCCGAAGAACAGCCAGACGAACAGCTCCCCCAGGGCGCTGTAGGCAATCGGGCGAGGCCCGCCGGTATAGGCCCAGCCGGCGGCAATCGAGCAAAGCCCGAGCAGCAGGATCGGCCAGCCGCCATGCCAGACCAGGTAAAACCCCAGCAGCACAGCCAGGCCGAAGCAGGCCAAGGCAGCGCGCCGCACGACGGCGGGCGCGAGCCAGCCGGAGGCGGTGGCGCGGGCCGGGCCGACGCGCTCAGCGCCATCCGCACCGCGCTCGAAGTCACTGACATCGTTATGCAGGTTAGTGCCGATCTGGATCAGCATCGCCGCCAGCAGCGCCACCAGCAGGGGCAGCCATAGCACAGCGCCGGTCTCGGCATAGGCCAGGCTGCTGCCGACCATCACCGGCACGAGCGAAACGCTCAAAGTCTTGGGGCGGATCGCCAGCCACCAGACAACAAGAGGATTGGGGTTATGCATTGGTCGAGGCGATAGGGTCAAAATAACCACAAGCCCAGTCATGTAGGTTGGCGGTGAGCGTAGCGAACCCCAACACAACGCTACCGAGGAAATGTTGGGGTTCACGTTGTTCACCCCAACCTACATGACTCATTCGTGGTTGGGTTTTCAAGGCCGGCGCGGAAACTTGCCGAAATCGGGAGTCCGCTTTTCCAGCCAGGCATTGCGTCCCTCTTGGCCTTCCGGCGTCATGTAATAGAGCGCGGTAGCATTGCCGGCCAGCTCCTGAATGCCGGCCAGGCCGTCGGTATCGGCATTGAACGAGGCCTTGAGCACGCGCAGCGCAGTCGGGCTCAACTGCAGCATTTCCTTGCACCACTTCACCGTCTCGTTCTCCAGCTCTGCCAGAGGTACCACGGCGTTGATCAGCCCCATCGCCAGCGCCTCTTGGGCATCGTACTGGCGGCACAGGAACCAGATTTCCTTGGCCTTTTTGATGCCCACCGCACGCGCCAGCAAGCCCGCACCCAGGCCAGCGTCGAAGCTGCCCACGCGCGGCCCGGTCTGGCCGAAGCGGGCATTGTCGGCGGCAATGGTCAGGTCGCAAACCAGATGCAGCACATGGCCGCCACCGATGGCATAACCCGCCACCATCGCCACCACCGGCTTGGGCAGGCTGCGAATCTGCTTTTGCAGGTCCAGTATATTCAGATAGGGCACCCCCTGCTCGTCATGGTAGCCGCCGTCGTCACCGCGCACCTTCTGGTCGCCGCCGGAACAGAACGCCTGGTCGCCGGCACCGGTCAGGATGATGGCGCCGATTTCGGGATCCATATGCGCCTGAAGAAAAGCTTCCATCAACTCGCGCACCGTCTGGGGGCGGAAGGCATTGCGCACCTCGGGGCGATTGATGGAGATTCTGGCGATTCCTTCCGCCTGGTGGTAGAGAATGTCGACGAACGTGCCGGCAGATTTCCAGTCCATTTTTGAGTTCCGTTAATTATGCCCGCCAAAGTATATCGGGAAAGCAGATTTTCTCAAGTTGCTCCGGCACCGATTCGCCCTTTAGAATGGCACGAAGAAACGCGGAACCTGTTCCCGGATTCGTTCTCTAACCTGCGGTCATTGCGCCAACCGCCCGTGCTCTCTACAATAGACCCCCCGGTTGCAAGGCAGCCCACGCGTTATTCAGGAAACCCGATGAATCAGGAAGTTGGCGTTCAAACCGCCCCCTCCAGTGCGATCAAAGCCTCAGTCCACGGGACCTACAAGATCCCGGCGCTGCGGGTTTTGTCCGAAATCACCAGCAGCCTGTCCAGCGACAATAATCTGGATTCGTTGCTGGAGCGCTTTCTCGGCACCATGGTCAAGCTCGCCGGCGCGGACGCCGGCGCAGTGCGGGTATTGACCGCCGACGGCCAGTATTTGCGTCTGGTAGGTGCACTTGGGCTTCCTCCCGAGGTGCTCGAACAGGAGCGCTATATCCCGGTCGATTGCGGCGTCTGCGGCGAAGCCGCGCGCGCGCATACCGCACACAACAGCACCAACCTGAAAGCCTGCGAAGAGCGCACTGCCCACGACTACTTCGGCAAGCAATGCCTGCGCGTAGTGGCAGTGCCATTGCGCTATCAGGGCAAGATGCTGGGGGTGTACAACCTGTTCATGGCTTCGGACAGCCCGGTACCTGAAGACGTATCGCTGCTGTTTCACTCGATCAGCGAACACCTCGGCATGGCGCTGGAAAATGCCAGGCTGACGCGGGAAAACCTGCGCATCAGCCTGACCAACGAGCGCCAGATGCTGGCCAACGAACTGCATGACTCGCTCGCCCAAACCATGGCCTACATGAAAATGCGCCTGCCGCTGTTGCGCGACGCCGTGGCGAACCGCGACGAGGCGCGCTCCAACAAATACGTCAACGATCTCGGCCAGGCGCTGGATTCCGCCTATGCCGAATTGCGCGAGCTTCTCACCCAGTTCCGCAACCGGATGGACCCGCGCGGCTTGCTGCCGGCACTGTACGATATCGTCGGCAATTTTTACGACAAGACCGGCATCACCATCGATTTCATCAACCACGCGCCCGACATCAACCTCAGCCCTGACCAGGAAGTCCAGGTCTACCACATCGTGCGGGAAGCGCTGAACAACGTATCCAAGCACTCCCGCGCCAACCACGTCAGCCTGGCGGTCGAGATCAGGCAAAGCCGCTACGTCATCAGCGTCGAGGATAACGGTATCGGCATCACCGGCAAGCTAGACACCGACAGCGGCATGCACCTCGGCCTCAACATCATGCGCGAACGGGCCAAACACCTGAATGCCGAAGTGACCATCACCCCGGGAGAGAAGGCAGGCACCCGGGTAACCCTTAGCTTCCCGGTCTCCGCCGGACACAGGGAGGACAACCTATGAGCGACCCGATTCGCGTCGTGCTGGTAGACGACCACACCCTGTTCCGCATGGGCCTGGCCGAATTGCTGGAGCAGCGCGGCAGCATCAAGGTGGTGGGCGTCACCGGCAATCCGGACGAAGCGCGCCGCCTCTTGACCGAGCAGCAGCCCGACGTGCTGATCATGGACCTGCACATGCCGCCGCTCGACGGCCTGACCCTGTTCCGCCAGTTACGCCAGGAGGGTTTTACCACCCCCACCCTGATGCTCACCGTCAGCAACGCCGAAGAGGATTTATCCAACGTATTGCGTGCCGGCGCCCGCGGCTATCTGCTCAAGGACATGGAGCCGGACGACGTGGTGGATGCGATCCTGCGCGCCTCCCGCGGCGAAACCGTAGTGGCCCCCGCGATGACCATGAAGCTGGTCAAGCTGCTGCAAAACGACCAGCCAGCCAGCTCATCGGCTTCGATGCTCGACTCGCTCACCCAGCGCGAGCGCGAAATCCTCACCCATCTGGCGCAGGGCGAAAGCAACAAGGTGATTGCCCGCGCGCTCGACATCAGCCACGATACCGTCAAGCTGCACGTGCGCCACATTCTTGCCAAACTCAACCTGAGTTCGCGCGTTGAGGCGGCAGTCTTCGCCGTGGAGCACAAATTCAGCACCCAAAGCGGCCAGCTCACCAACTAACCGCCTTACCTCAACTAACGGATCACGATATGGATTTTTTCCCGATATTTTTCGACATCAAAAACAAACCCTGCCTGGTCGTCGGCGGCGGCGAAGTAGCAACGCGCAAGGCGGGGATGCTGATGCAGTCCGGCGGCCTCATCACCATCGTCGCACCCGAGCTGACCCGCACCCTGAAAGAGCTGGCGGATGCGGGAAAAATCACCCATGTCGCGGAAAAATTCCGCCCCGAACACCTCGGCGAAGCCGTTCTGGTGATCGCCGCCACCGATGACCGCACCGCCAACGAACAGGTTTCCGTGGCCGCGAAAAAGCTGCGGATTCCCGTCAACGTGGTGGACAATCCGGATTTGTGCTCCTTCATCATGCCCTCGGTGATCGACCGCTCGCCGCTGGTCATCGCGATTTCCAGCGGCGGCACTTCGCCGGTACTGGCACGGGTCATGCGAGCCAAGCTGGAAACCTTCATCCCGGCAGCCTACGGGCGGCTGGCGCACTTTGCGGCGAGCTTCCGCGACCAGGTAAAAGACCGCATTCTGCCCGCCAAGCGCCGCATTTTCTGGGAAAAAGTCCTGCAGGGTCCGGTGGCCGAAATGGTGCTTTCCGGTCAAGACCAGGCCGCGAAGGACGCACTGCAAAAAATGCTGGCAGCCGATTCCGACGACACCCCGCCGCGCGGCGAGGTCTACCTGGTCGGCGGCGGCCCCGGCAACCCCGACCTGCTCACCTTCCGCGCCCTGCGCCTGATGCAGCAGGCCGACGTGGTGGTCTACGACAACCTGGTTTCCCCGGCGGTACTGGAACTGGCGCGGCGCGATGCCGAACGCATCTATGTCGGCAAGGAGCGCGCCAACCACGCCATGCGCCAGGAGAACATCAACGAACTGCTGGTCAAGCTCGCCCAGGAAGGCAAGCGCGTAGTGCGGCTGAAAGGCGGCGATCCATTCGTGTTCGGCCGCGGCGGCGAGGAAATCGAAACCCTGGCGGCTCACGGCATCCCGTTCCAGGTCGTACCCGGCATCACCGCCGCCACCGGCGTTTCATCCTACGCCGGCATTCCGCTGACCCACCGCGATTACGCGCAATCCTGCGTGTTCGTCACCGGGCATCTGAAGGACGGCAGCGTCAACATCGACCTCACCGGCATCGCCAAAACCAACCAGACCATCGTTATCTACATGGGGTTGATGGGACTGCCGACGCTATGCAAGGAACTGGTTGCCCATGGCTTGCCGATCACCACACCGGCCGCCATCGTGCAACAGGGCACCACCTACCAGCAGAAGGTCGTCACCGGCACACTGGCAACCCTGCCCGAACTCGCCGCCAATGCGAAAATGAAGCCGCCTACCCTGATCATCGTCGGCGAAGTGGTGAAACTGCAGGACAAGCTTGCCTGGTTCAAGCCGGAACCGATTGAGGGTGAATCAAGCTTCGCTGCCTCAACCAGTCAATAGCGCTGTAGCCCGGATGCAGCGCAGCGCAATCCGGGAGCGGCACCTCGCTTATCGTGAACCCGCGTAAGGCGTAGGGCGCCAATAAGCGAAGCGCATTGCGCCGCATGTTTCTCAAATATGGGGTAGTCGAGAGCAGGCCGACCTCTCGTTCAAACGGATCGCGCCAAAAACGGCGCGACCCTCAATTTGAATGTTCGACCGTCCAAGACTTCCCTGTGCCAAAACTGCTATGATTTGCGCATGGCTCCCACCATATTCCGTCAAGGCGCATTTCGTTTTTTCTTCTTTTCACGCGAAGAACCGCGTATGCATGTTCACGTTGCGCATACCGATGGAGAAGCCAAGTTCTGGTTAGAACCCCAGATTGAGTTAGCGATGAATCAAGGCCTTTCAAAAAAGCAGCTCCATGAAGCATCGTCATTGGTGCAGGATTATTATGAGGAGATCACCCATGCTTGGCGTAGCCACTTCTGAGGTTGAAGTTTCCTTGGCGTCAAACAAGGGGTTCTGGTTGCTTTTGAAGAACGAGGAACTTTTTGTCCCCTACGCTGAGTTTCCTTGGTTCAAGCAGGCCACTCTGGAACAAATTACTACCGTTGAATGGCCAACCCCCAACCATCTCTACTGGCCTCTGATTGATGTTGATCTGGCTGTGGAATCAATTCGCAACCCCAGCCAATTTCCCCTGGTTGCCAAGCCAACCCGTCATTCGAGCCATCGGCGCTAAAGCGCGCCCCTTATTTAACGATTAGCGACGACGGCGGAAAAGCACCGCCACCGCCACTAGCGCGAACAGGACGAACCAGCCCAGCGCCCATTGCGCGATGGACAGCTCAAGGAAGGTCCAGGTCACTTCGGCGCACTCGCCCGAACCCTTGAAAATCAGCGGCAAAATTTTGGTCAGCGGCATGGCCTCGAGCATGTAATCCAGACCCGGCCCGCATTCCGGTACCTGGCCGGACGGCAAATGCTGCAAATACACCTGCCAGGCAGCGACACCTCCCCCCAGCACGGAAAAAAATGCCAGCATGCTGCCATACACGGTCCAGCCGCGGTGTTTCGGATTGTGAATGGCTGCCGCCAGCGCGGCAGCGCCGATGGCGATGAAGGCGATGCGCTGCAGAATGCACAGCGGGCAGGGCTCCAGGTGCTTGACGTGCTGCAGTACCATGCCGAAGCCCATCAGCCCGAAGCAGGCCAGGAATACCCCGAGAAACAGCACACGGTTATTGATGTTCACCAGCAACTCCTTTTAACTTAAAAAAGGCGATTCACCGCGGAGGACGCGGAGGAATTCAAAAGCTTGACATAAAAATGCATTCACCTGGCGGGTGGCCCGGCATAACTTGCCAATACCTTGCTAATGTCTTGTTTTTGCGAGTTGGGCGATAAAGCCGCCCATCCCTGCTTACCCCGTTTCCTCTGCGTCCTCCGCGTCCTCTGCGGTTCAATAGCTTTTTCCAGGATTAACGGATACGGCGCTGCGCCCGGGGCAGTTCCAGCACCGATTTCACGCTCAGATCCACACAACTCGGCCGTTTCGGCAGCGCCCCCACCAATACCGTCTTCATGCCTAGCCTTTTTGCGGTTTTAAGATTGGCCAGCGTATCTTCGACCATGATGCAATTCTCCGGGTTCAGCCGCATCCGACGGAACAGGCGACGAAATCCGTGAGCATCCGGTTTCGGCCGGTAGCCGGCATGCTCGATCGTGAATACTTCTTCGAACAGGTCGGCGATGCCGAGCAGTTCCAGCACCCTGTGGATGTAATGGGCCGGCGCATTGGAGTACACCAGCTTGCGGCCAGGCAGCCTTTGCAACGCCGCCCTCAGCCCGCGCTGGCGCAACACCATCTGATGCAGCACTGGGAACTGGTGGGTGTGCCAGAGAAAATGATCGGGATCGGTGCCATGATGCCGCATCAAACCTTGCAGGGTCGCGCCGTAGCGCAGCCAGTAGCGCTCGCGCAGCTCGTTCGCGCCCGCCTCGTCGAGGTCGAGATAGTCTTGCAGATACCGCGTCATGGCCCGGTTCATGTGCGGGAAAATGTGCACTCCGGCATTGTGCAGGGTGTTATCGAGATCGAACACCCAGGTCCTGGACGATTTCAATCGTTCGCCCGGATCAGGGTACCCACGCCCTCATCGGTAAGAATCTCCAGCAGCAGTGCGTGCTCCACCCGGCCGTCGATGATGTGGCTGGTCTTGACCCCGTTCTTCACCGCCTCCAGCGCCATGGAGATTTTCGGGATCATGCCGCCGCTGATCGTGCCGTCGGCAATCAGTTCATCCACCCTGGCGGCCGTCAGACCGGTGAGCAGTTTGCCTTCCTTGTCGAGCACGCCGGCGGTGTTGGTGAGCAGGATCAGCTTCTCGGCCTTGAGGGTTTCCGCCAGCTTGCCTGCCACCAGGTCGGCGTTGATGTTGTAGGCTTCGCCATCTTCGCCCACGCCGATCGGCGCGATCACCGGGATGAAGTCGTGCGAGTCAAGCAGCGCCACCAGTTCCGGGTCGATGCTCACCACTTCGCCGACCTGGCCGATATCGATGTACTCGCCGGCCTTCTCGGCGTGCTTTACCTTCAGTTTTTTTGCCTGGATGAACTCGCCGTCCTTGCCGGTCAGGCCGACTGCTCGGCCGCCGTGATGGTTGATCAGGTTGACGATGTCCTTGTTGACCAGCCCCCCCAGCACCATTTCGACGATATCCATGGTCTCCCGGTCGGTGACGCGCATGCCCTGGATGAATTCGCCCTGCTTGCCGACCCGCTTCAGCAGATCGTTGATCTGCGGTCCGCCGCCATGGACGATCACCGGATTCAGGCCGACCAGCTTGAGCAGCACCACGTCCCTGGCGAAGCCCTGTTTCAGGGACTCTTCGGTCATGGCGTTGCCGCCGTACTTGATCACGATGGTCTTGCCGTGAAAACGCTGGATGTAGGGTAGCGCTTCGGCGAGAATCGCGGCTTTTTCTTTTGCAGTGGATGTGCTCAGTGACATGGCTTTGCCTTGGGAATGGTTGCGAGATTGGGTGCTATTTTACTCCAAGCACGAGCAAACAAAAATGGATGCCATTCAGGGATTTGGCAATTCCGGCCGGGCTGCCTATCCTTAAAGTGGAACGTACGGGAAGGATGACCATGGAAACAGGATTTCAGTTCGCCGACGAACTCGGCCCGGCCAAAGTCATTCATATCCACGAGCCCCGCACCGGCTTGAAAGCGGTGCTGGTAGTCGACAATGTCGCCGCCGGTCCATCCATCGGCGGCGTACGCATGGCGCCCGACGTCAGCACCGTGGAGTGCGCCAGGCTGGCACGCGCGATGACGCTGAAAAACGCCTCGGCCGGCCTGGCCCATGGCGGCGGCAAGGCAGTGCTGTACGGCGATCCGAAGATGCCGCGCGCCGACAAGGAAAAACTGATCCGCGCCCTGGCCTGCGCCCTGCGCGACGAGCACGATTACATTTTCGGGCCGGACATGGGCACCGACGAGGCCTGCATGGCTTGGGTCAAGGATGAGATCGGCCGCTCGGTGGGGCTGCCGCGCGAAGTGGGCGGCATCCCGCTCGACGAGATCGGCGCCACCGGCTGGGGCATCTGCCATGCAGCGGAAGTGGCGCTACCCTACTGCGGCTTCAAGATGGCCGGCGCACGGGTGGTGATCCAGGGCTTCGGCGCGGTGGGCAAGCATGCCGCCCGCTTCCTGGCGTGCCAGGGTGCGGTGCTGGTGGGTGCAGCGGATTCCGGCGGAACGATCCATGACCCGAACGGCCTGGATGTCGACGCCCTGATCGCGTTGAAGGAAGCCGGCGGCAAGGTGTGCGACCACCCCCATGGCCAGAAGCTGGAGCGGGACGCGGTGATCGGACTGGAGTGCGACATCTGGATCCCCGCGGCACGGCCCGACGTGGTCCACGAGGACAACGTCGATCGCCTCAACACTCGCCTGGTGATCGAGGGAGCCAACATCCCGATCACTCCGGGTGCAGAAAAAATTCTCCACCAGCGCGGCGTGCTGTGCCTGCCGGATTTCATTGCCAATGCCGGCGGCGTGATTTGCGCGGCGATGGAATACCACGGTGCCAGCGAAACGGCGGCGCTCGCCACCATCGCGGAAAAAATCCGCCACAACACCGGTGAAGTGCTGGCACAGGTGAAACAGTGCGGCATGCTGCCGCGCGACGCCGCCCTGGAAATGGCGATCACCCGGGTGAAGCGCGCCATGGATACCCGGCGCTGGGGCGCTTACTGAGATGTATCGCATCCGCTTCCACGGCCGCGGCGGCCAGGGCATGAAAACAGCGAGCCGCATCCTGGGCAGCGCGTTTTTCGCCGCCGGCTTCGAGGTGCAGGATGCCCCGCGCTACGGCGCGGAGCGGCGGGGCGCACCGATCTTCGCCTATGTGCGCGCCGCCCGTGTAGCGATCAATGAACGCGGCGCCATCCACCAGCCCGACTTGGTCATCGTCGCCGACGACAGCTTGGTCGGGCTCCCCGCAGCCGGTGTGCTGGAAGGAGTCGGCGAGCGCAGCGTGCTGCTGATCGGCAGCAGCGATCCCGCCGCAGTCTGGCAGCACCGCCTCAACCTGCACGGCCTGTTGCTGACCCTGCCGGTCGAAACCGCCGAACGCGCCGAGCTGCGCTTCATCGGCGCCGCCTGCGCCGGTGCGGCGGCCTGCCTGGTCGGGGTCATCCCGCGCGAAGCGCTGGCCCAGGCCATCCGCGACGAGCTCGGCGAACTTGGCGAGGAAGTCGTGGCGCACAACCTGGTCAAGGCGCTGGCCGCATTCGACCGGATGGCAGCGCATGCCGGCTGCGTGCAGGAAGGCGTACAGGTGGCGGCAGACCGCTACCAGTCTCCGCAGTGGATCGACCTGCCGGTGGACAACGCCGACCAGGCGGCCCCGGCGATCCACGCCGGCCTGACCAGCGTCGAAGTCAGAACCGGGCTGTGGCGCACCGTGCGACCGGTGATCGACTACAGCCGCTGCAACCGCTGCTGGTGGATATGCAGCGAATTCTGCCCGGACAGCGCCATCATCGTGGATGCCCAGCGCTATCCGCAAATCGACTACGACCACTGCAAGGGCTGCCTGGTCTGCGTGGCACAATGCCCGGCACATGCGATCCAGGCCGTACCGGAACAGAAGGAAAACCAGACATGACGCGCAAGCTGCTCACCGGCAACGCGGCGGCGGCTTGGGGAGCGCGCCTGGCCCGCGCCGACTACCTGCCGGCCTTCCCCATCACCCCCCAGACCGAGATCATCGAAAACCTCGCCGCCTGGATAGCCGACGGGGAAATGGACTGCCGCATGGTGATGATGGAATCCGAGCACTCCATGATCACCGCGGCGGGCGCCGCGGCCGCCAGCGGAGTGCGGGTATTCACCGCCACTTCCAGCCAGGGGCTGCTCTACGCCATGGAGATGCTTTACGCCGTGTCGGGCATGCGCGCACCCTTCGTGCTGGTCAACGTGTCGCGCGGCATCGCCACGCCGACCACGCTCGAATCCGACCATAACGACATCCTCGCCGCCCGCGACAGCGGCTTTTTGCAGATCCACTGCGCCACCTGCCAGGAAGTGCTGGACAGCACGCTGATCGCCTACCGCCTGGCCGAGGATGCGCGCGTGCGGCTGCCGGTGATCGTCAACATGGACGGCTTCTATCTGTCTTTCACCCGCGAGCCGGTCGAAATCCCGGACCAGGCCGCCGTTGACCGTTTCCTGCCGCGCTTCGACCCAGAAACCACTTTTTTCAGCGCCGGCCATCCGGTGAGCCAGGCGGTGATCGTGCTGGGCAGCTCGCAGTATTCCTACTTCCGCTATGAGGCGCACCTCGCCGCACTCCAGGCGCTCCCCGCCTATGTCGAGGCGGCACAGGCCTTCAGTCAGGAATTCGGCCGACATTACCGTGCGGTGGAAACCTACCGCAGCGAGGATGCGGAGTATGTCTTCGTGATGATCGGCTCCTTCTCCACCAAGGCCAAGGATGCGGTAGACCGCCTGCGCGAAGCAGGCTGGCGCATCGGCCTGGTCAGGCCGCGCCTGCTGCGCCCGTTCCCGGCCGACGATCTGTGCCAGGCGCTGGCCGGCAAGAAAGGCGTGGCGGTGATCGACCAGAACCTGTCCCTGGGCAAGGGCGGCATACTGCACGCGGAACTGGCCTCGGCGCTCTACGGCCAGGCCGGTTCCCCGGCGATCCTGGCCAGCTTCATCGGCGGCCTCGGCGGCCGCGACATCAGCCCGGAAGAGTTCTATGAAATCGCCGCCGAGACCCGCCGCGCCGCAGAACAGGGCATGACACCGAAACCGCGGCTGCTGTACAGCGACAGCGAGCTGCGCCAGATGCGCAAGCTGCAGGCCATCGCCCATGCCGAACGCAAGGAGGGACAGCTATGAGCGAAACCATGTTCAAGAGCATCAAGGAACTGCCTTCCACCCGTCTGCTCGGCACCGGCACGCCGATGTGCGCCGGCTGCGGCGGCTTGCAGGCCCTGCACCAGATCTACGACATCCTCGGCGCGAAAACCGTGATCGTCAACGCCGCCGGCTGCATGACCCTGCTCACCACCTACCCCTACACGCCCTTCCCGGGTTCCTGGCTGTATACCTCCATGGCCTCGGCGCCGGCCGGCGCACAGGGGGTGCGCGATGCGCTCGACCTGCGGCTGGCGAAAGGTCTTATCCGGCCCGAGGAGAACCTCGATGTAGTGGTGCTGACCGGCGACGGCGCCGCCTACGGCATGGGTCTTTCCGCCACTTCGAGTGCGATCGAGCGCGGCCTGGATTTCATCTACATCTGCTATGACAACGAAGGCTACGGCAACACCGGCCAGCAATCCTCGCCGGCCACGCCGCACGGGGCGAGAACCTCGACCAGCCCACTCGGCCACCCCGGCCACAAGAAGGACCTGTTCGCCATCTGGGCCGCGCACCGTCCGGCCTATGTCGCCACCGTGATCGGCAGCGAGCCGCTCGACCTGGCGCGCAAAATCGAGAAAGCGAAAAACCTGAAAGGGCCGCGCCTGATCCTCGCCCTTTCCCCCTGCCCGACAGGATGGGATTTCGACCCCATGGAAACCGGCGAAATCGGCCGGCTGGCGGTCAAGACCGGCATCTGGCCGCTGAAGGAATACGAGAATGGCCAGGTCAGCCACACCAAGATTCCCTCTGCACGCCTGCCGGTGGAGGAGTACCTGAGCAAACAGGGGCGCTTCGCCCACCTGTTCCATCCGACGCGCAACGACGCGCTGCTGGCGGAAATCCAGGCCAGGGTGGATGCCTACTGGCGCGAGGTGGAGACCGCTCATGGCTAGAAGCTACTGCCATCGGGGCGGGGATGTTCCCCTGCTGGGCGCCACCATCCCCGAGCATTTTGCCGCGGTGGCGAAGCAGCATGCCGGGCGTGAGGCCGTGGTGTCGCTGCCGCAGCAGCGCCGCCTGACTTACGGCGAGCTGGCGCAATCGGTCGACCGCCTCGCCCGCGGCCTGCTCGGCATGGGCTTCGCCAAGGGGGAGCGCATTGGCGTCTGGTCCACCAACAACATCGAATGGCTGCTGCTGCAGATGGCCACCGCCCGCATCGGCGCCGTGCTGGTCAACATCAACCCCGCCTACCGGGTGCGCGAGCTGGACTATGCCCTGACCAAATCCGAAATCCACGGCCTGTTCGTCATTCCCTCCTTCCGCAGCAGCGACTATGTCGCCATGCTGCTGGAGCTGATGCCGGAACTGGCCGGCGGCCCGGCCGCCCTGCGCAGCGACGTGTTCCGGTCGCTGCGGCGCGTGGTGCTGTATGATCCGGCCAGCCCGGCGGCAACCCTGCGGCCGCATTCCGGCTTTACCCTGTGGCAGGAGGTGATGGCTGCAGCCGACAGCGTACCCCAGGAAAAACTGGACGAGATCACCGCCTCGCTCGACATGGACGAGGCCATCAACATCCAGTACACCTCGGGCACCACCGGCTTTCCCAAGGCGGTGGTGCTGTCCCACCACAACCTCCTCAACAACGCCTGGTTCGCCGCCCGGGCGATGCACTTCACCGAAGCCGACAAACTGGCCGTGCCGGTGCCGTTCTACCATTGCTTCGGCATGGTGCTGGCGAATCTCTTGTGCCTGTCGGCGGGGGCCTGCCTCGTCATTCCGTGCGAGCACTTCGACCCGCTGGCGGTGCTGCAGGCAGTGGCACAGGAGCGCTGTACCGCCATCCACGGCGTGCCGACGATGTTCATCGCCGAACTGGAGCACGCCAGGTTTGCGGAGTTCGACCTCACTTCCTTGCGTACCGGCATCATGGCCGGCGCGCCCTGCCCGCCGGCATTGATGCAGCGGGTGATGGGCGAGATGCACTGCGCGGAGATCCTGATCGGCTACGGCGAAACCGAGGCCTCGCCGCTCACCCACCTGACCACGCGCGACGACAGCATCACACGCCGCATCGAGACCGTCGGCACCAACCTGCCGCACCAGGAGGTCAAGGTGGTGAACCTGGACAGCGGGCGGACGGTGGCGATCGGGGAGGTGGGCGAAATCTGCTTCCGCGGCTACCACATCATGCGCGGCTATTACGGCGACCCGGAAGCCACGCGCAAAACCATCGACGAAAATGGCTGGCTGCATTCCGGAGACCTGGGCACCATGGATGCCGACGGCTACGTACGCATCACCGGCCGGCTCAAGGACATGATCATCCGCGGCGGGGAGAACATCTATCCGCGGGAAATCGAGGAAGTCCTGTTTACCCACCCGAAAGTGGCGCAGGTGGCGGTGTTCGGCGTTCCCGACGAATTCTACGGCGAAGAGGTGATGGCCTGGATCCAGCTGCACGCCTCCCAGACCGTCACGGAACCGGAAATCCGCGAGTTCTGCAAAGACAAGCTCGCCCACTTCAAGATTCCGAAATACCTCTGGTTCGTCGACGAGTTTCCCACCACCGTGACCGGCAAGCTGCAGAAATTCCGCATGCGGGAAATCGCCGTCGAAAAACTGGGCACCCTGGCCAGGAAATGAAAAAGGCGGCACAGCGCCGCCTTTTTTCGGGGGTTGCCGGAATTACTGGATGGCCAGCTTCTTCGCGCTGGACGTGGCCTTCTTCGGCAGGGTCAAATTAAGCACACCCTCGTTGTACTTGGCCGTTGCCTTGGTATCGTCCACATCCTGACCAAGGGTGAAGCTGCGGAACACCTTGCCGTAGTAGCGTTCGCTGCGCAACACTTTCCCGCCTTCCTTTTCCTCTTTTTCCTTCTTAATCTCGGCACTGATGCTGACTTGGTTGCCCTCGATGGTGACGTGGATGTCCTCCTTCTTCACGCCGGGAATCTCAGCATGGACATTATAATTCTTGTCGTCCTCCTTCACGTCCATCTTGATCTGCATCGGCTGGGGCTGACCCTCGAAGCGAACCGGGCGGAGAAAGCCCCGGAAGAGGTCGTCAAAGGGATCTAAAGCCACGTCAAACGGGTCGTAACGGGTAATGTTCGCCATCATCGTTCTCCTTTATATCTGAAGTCACTGAAAAATCGGCAGTTCCTTGCCACTGACTTAAATATAGGGGAAAAGACGGGCAATTCAAGATGGCGAGGAATCGGCCCGGTTGGGTAGTTCAGCCAATCACCCCCGCTCGGCAGGCACTACCATTTCAACAAGCTTTTCCCCAGCCACCAGCCGACAAGGCCGATGCCCAGCATGGGCAGGTAATGCCACTGGATGACGTGGATGACCGAGTCGTTCAGCTCATGCAGCAGCAGCCACAACGCCCCGACGCTGAAGGCGGAAAGCAGCGCGACACTGCCCGCCCACCGGTAATGGGTGCTGGCGAATCGGCGCATGGCAAGGAACGTCCAGGCGGCCGGCAAGAGCGAGAACAGGGTGATGCTGGCAGTGCATTCGAAGTCGTGCACGGGCAGCGGCGCTGGCGGCACGTCGGCGCGCCAGGCAAAAAACAGGATGGCCACGAAGAGGGCAAACAGGCCGGCCGGAGCCAGGGCCGCCTTGCGCATCTGGTGCAGATCGGGAAACGCCAGCACTGCGGCACTCAGCGACGTGGCGATGAAGATCAGGGCGAGGGAGACCAGCTCGGTAACGAACCACGGCTCATGGAGCTTTTGCATCAGGTCCGGGCGCAGGCCGGAAATCCACAAAGACACCGCGAGATAGACCACCGCCCCCGCCACCCATGTCAGGCTCAGCATGAGCGGATGGGGGGCCGGCTTCACCGGAGCGGCATCCCGGGCCAGGCGATCAACCAGTTCTTCGATGTTTGCCATTATCTTTCCAGTATCTTTCTCAATATCTTGTAGGCGCGGTGCGCGGCAACCTTCACCGCGGACTCCTTCATGCCGATCTTCTCAGCCACTTCCTTGGCGGTATAACCTTCCTGGTGCATCATCTGCAGGATGGCGGCCTGCTTGGGCGGAAGTTTTTCGACTTCCCCACTGATAGATTCGTAGCTGATGTCGGATTTGGTTACAGGCTCCTGCAAATCATTTTCCACCTCGGACAGATCGACGGCATGGCGCAGGTGGTCGGCATAATGCGCGCGCAAATGATCCTGCAAACGGAACTTGGCGATCGCATAGACCCAGGGCTTGTAAGGCCGCTCGCCATCGTAGGTGTGCCGCGCCTTGTGGATGGAAATCAGGATTTCCTGCAACAGGTCGTCCACCTCGCTGCCGGAATTCAGGCGCCTCGCCAGAAACGGCCGCAGCAAGCGTGCGGTTTCCTGCAACAGAACCGCATAGGCCCGCTGGTCCCCGCCCAGGGACAGCTTCATCAGCGCTTCCAGATTTTCCGTTTTATCTGCCATTAAACTTGGAAAATGCAGCATGTAGGGCGCAATAGCCGGGGGGCATTGCGCCCAACACGGATCGAGAGTGGCCTTTAGGGTGTGGATTCCTTGGGCGGTCGCTTATGGAATTTCTTGGGCGGTCTTTTGCCCTGCTCGCCAGCGCCGGGCTTGGGCTGACCGACTGGTCTAGGCTGTCTTGCGGATCTGGGCTTATCGGCGGATGCGGGGGCGTTCCGGCGCGCGACTGGCTCACGAGTTTCTGCTCGATTCGCGGAAGCCAGAGCAATCTCCAGTTCGTTGAGCTCATCCCACTGGGCGTCGGTCCGCAGCCGTTCCGGGATTGCCAGAAGCTCTTGCTGGCGACGACGAGGGGAAATCGGTTGCTGTTCATTCATGGCGGCATATCCCATCATCACTCAACGTCTGAGTGAATTATCGCTTTCGTAAAGGGTCTAGCAAAGAAGATAGACCATTATGATCCAGCTCCTGCATCAGCGCCAACAGACGGCCGATTTCGCCGGAGGGAAAGCCTTCGCGGGCAAACCAGTTGAGGTAACGTCCCGGCAGATCAGCAATCAGGTGGCCCTTGTACTTGCCGTAAGGCATGACGCGGGTAACCAGGAGCTGCAAGTCTTCGGAATTCATCGCCAGCTATCGACCCGGCGCGCTTCAACGCAATCGAAGTGCGCGGTAAAAAATCTTTAAGATGCCCATTGTGCCTCGTTCTGTGAAGAGCTTCAAATGTTCGCTGTGAACTTGCCGGCCCTGCCCTGCACGGACTTGTCAGAAATAATCGTCTTCACGTTGGTGGCGAACCGCCAGGATGGTGACAGTTTCGTCATCCTCTATTTCGAACAAGACAATGTAACCCGCTGCGCCAAACGAAATGACCAGCTCTCGCAAGAATGGGTTGTCAGGCGCCGCCTTCCGGCAGGTGAAAGGGAACTCCTGCAGAAGTTCAATGCCTTTGCCAATCGCGTCAAGCGCCCTGCGCGCGGCTTTTAGATCGTGTTCGAGAAGGAATGCATACAAGCGCCGCAAATCCTCCCTTGCCGCCTGGGTGTAGCGGACGCGATAGCTCATACACCGGCCTTGGTTTCAGCTTGGGTCAACATAGCCTCCAGTTCGCGCTGCACATCCTCGGCAGGGTAGTATTCACCGGTAAGCCGCGCTTGCTCGCGCGAGGCCAGCCCACGCGCGACAAATTCCTGCTGGAAGCGCCGGCGTTCAATGTTGCTTCGCAGGGATTGCTCCACGAAGCCGGACAAGGTTTCTCCGTCCTGAAGGACGCTTTCTGCTGCGTGCCGGAGTTCGGGATCAACACGCAGCGATGGGATAGTGGCGGTTTTCATGGTCGGGCTCCTATTATTGCGTTGCATTTGCAATGCAAGTATAGCGGATTTTGCGTGATTCCTGCGCCGACTGCGCAATCCGCACGGGTAAAATGCCTTAAAATCACGCTTTCCGATAACGAATACGAAGTGCAAGCATGAGCGAAAACAATCCAGATACCGACCCCTACGCCTATATGGCCGAGCTGCAAGACGGTTTGACCGAAACAGAGAGGGCCGAATTCGAACAACAGTTGAGCGAAAAGAATCTTCAGCTGGCGCGTTGTTCAGGCGCTGACACGCTGGAACGCGCCCGGCTGCAACTGGATATCGCCGAAATTCTGGTATTGCTGGAGCGCAAGGAAGAAGCCTGGAATTTGGCGCGTTCGGCCTTCGATACCTCATTGAAAAACGAATCATGGCAAGACGCCGTAGAGGCGTGCAACGTGCTGTACCAGACCGAACAGGCCGCCTCGATTCCTGCTCTGGGCATGGGCGTCTGGCTTGCGGTTACCTTCCCGGTTGCGCCTGAACTCACCTATGCCATGCTCGACCATGTAGTCACCGAAACGCCCGGCCATTCGGATGGCGCAGCGCTCGCTGCCGTCACGACGCGCTATGTGATCGACCTGCGCGCTGACGATGCAAAGCACGGGGACTGGAGCCTGCTGGCCAATAATCTCATCGCCCGCGTTGCCGCACGGCATAGCAATATACAGGATCAACAGGCTCTTGATGCGTGGATGGACAAGCTGGGCTTGCGCGACCCGCAGGTATTTCTGCCCCGGCTGAGTCAGGTGGTTAATGCCATCGTCGGCGACTCATGGTGGTTTGACCGTGATGAGCTCCGCGACAAATTACCCGATTAGTCGCTTACGGTCGTTGGGGTCGAGGACGGCCAGGAAAAAAGCGAAGCTTTAGCTGCGAATGGACGATACCCAAGAAACTCATGCTGCCAACTCACGCAACACCTCGGGGTGCGCCTGTGCCACGCGCAGCAGCGTTTTCGCCGCACCGGAAGGGGCGCGCCGCCCCTGCTCCCACTCTTGCAAGGTGCGTGGAGATACCCCCAGCAGGGATGCGAATTGCGATTGCGTCAGCCCGGAGCGGGTTCGCACTTCAGCAATAGCAGAAACCACGACACTGGTTTCACGCGCTGCTTTGCCGGTCTTCATCTGGCGAACCGACGCCAGCAAATCGTTTTGAAACTGCTCCATTTCCTTATCCATGCTCAACCTCACGTTTAAGTTTGGCGAGAAACTCAGTCGGCAGGTTGTCAAACTTTGCCTTGGTATAGGCAATCAGCAACCAGACGCGGCCATCCTCGCAATTGAAATAAATTACTCTCGCACCGCCACGCTTACCCATGCCTGATCGGCTCCAGCGCACTTTGCGGCAACCGCCGGAACCCGGAATCACATCGCCCGCGAGCGGGTTGGCCGCGATCCAGTCGATGAACTCGACACGCTCCATATCCGATCAGACAGAGGCTGCGTAGCGCTGGAAAATATCGGTTTCGGCAACGGTATGCATAATATATATTATACGTCATTGCCGTATTTGCGCAAGAAGTGTTAAAGAATTACGGGGTTCAGTTCCAGCACACCAACACTTTGTTGGAATGTGAGAACTGACCCCGTTATGCTCCATCGTCGGTGACTCATGGTGGTTTGACCGCAACGAGCTGCGCAATAAATTACCCGATTAGTCGCTTCAGGAAGTTGGGTGTGTCGAAGACGGGTGAGAAAAAAGGCGAAGCTGACCCCTTTAGACTTATCCCAAAGATGTAGTCATCCTGTCGACTTCTGATTGAAGCAATCTTAACCTCTGCCGGAGCAGCATGAATATTTCCTTATCGATCACTGGGATTTTCTCAACGGCAATGCGTGCTGCATCCTCATCTATTGGCTGACCAATTTTGGTATGGTAGATGAACTGGTTTATCTCTGATGAAAGCCCAGTGACTTTCTCTTCGAACTCTCTAGGGAATAGATGCGAGAAGGTAAGGAAGAGCCCCGCACGACGGAGGAAGGTGTCGGTCAATCGGGAATGAATCTGATCTAATGTTAAATTCTGATCCTTGACGTCGGTTGATACTCCTGAAATTTGGTCGAGAGCATTTTGCAAATGTGCAATTTGGCCCTGAAGAATCTCCAGTTTATGCTGTTGAAACGATAACGATAATTGTTGTTTAGTTATCCAGACACTGACCCCCGCACCAATCAGGGCTCCCAGAACTGTTCCTCCAAGGGCGAATAAAGCGACTGTAATTTCAGTTTCCATAGTTTTCAGTCCTGATCAGCGAACAGTGATTAGACGGACCCACCGATCCATACGTTTTTTAATAATACGGGCGCCCACGATGTAATCATATGCTTTTGATAATTAACTGGATACTTCACTCTCTGTCCGCTTATTAATGAGTGAAAAAGCTGACGCCCGATTCCCCGTCTATTCATTTTGCATTATGCGCTTGTTTTGACTGGTCAACTATGGCCGTGCTAAGGATTTGTGTTGCTGAATGACTGGTTCTGGCACCTAAGCGACCTTATGAACACTTTCCAAAAAAGTCGGCTTTCTCCTCGTTGAAGATGTAACCTTTTCCCGCTACGCTCCGAATACCTCAGCAAAGATGGCTTGCCATCGCTTTATCAACACACACGACGAGGTGGAAGATCATGGACAGACGGATGTTTATCAAGCTGGCGGCCGGCGGAGCAGGCATTCTGGCCGTGCCGCAATTCTTCATGGCTCAGGCCATGGCGGCAGAGCGCATAGCAAAAATCAGCAAAACCGACGCTGAGTGGAAGAAGCTGCTTACGCCGGCGCAGTACGACGTGCTGCGCCGGGAAGGCACCGAGGCGCCGTTCACCAGCCCGCTCAACATGGAAAAGCGCGACGGCATGTATGCCTGCGTGGCCTGCGATCTGCCGCTCTTCCCTTCGAAATTCAAGTTCGACAGCGGCACCGGCTGGCCGAGCTTTTACGATGTGCTGCCCGGCCATGTCGAGACCACAACCGACTACAAGCTGGTGCTGCCTCGCACCGAATACCACTGCGCGCGCTGCGGCGGCCACCACGGCCATGTGTTCAAGGATGGGCCAGCGCCCACCGGGCTGAGGTACTGCAATAACGGCGTGGTATTGAAATTTATCGCGGACAAGGCATAAAAAATCCGAGAAAAGCGATTCACCGCAGAGGACGTGGAGGAATTCAAAACCATAAGGTGAATTTGTAGGAGCGACCTCCTGGTCGCGATTCACCGAATATCGCGACCAGGAGGTCGCTCCTACAGGGGTTTGGCAAATGGAATGGCTAGACCTTGATCTTCCTCCGCGTCCTCCGCGTCCTCTGCGGTTCAACTGATTTTTTCAGGATAAACACATGATCATTGATATCGGATTGGCATTTCTCGAAGGTCTGGCGCTGATCGTCTCGCCCTGCATCCTGCCTGTTTTGCCGCTGGTGCTGGCGGCATCGGTCGAGGGCGGCAGGCGCAGGCCTTACGGCATCATTATCGGTTTTGTGCTGGCGTTCAGCCTGTTTGCGCTGGTATCGCGCCAGATCGTCCTGGCGCTGGGCGTCGATCTCGATATCATCAAGAACGCTTCCCTGGTGCTGCTCGCATTGTTCGGCCTGGTGCTGCTGTCATCCAGGCTGTCGGATAAATTCAGCGCGGCTACGCAAGGCGCGGCCAACTTCGGCAACCAGCTTGCCTCACGCGGCGGCGAGGGACTGCTCAGCGGTATCGCGATTGGCTCGCTGATCGGCCTGGTGTGGACTCCCTGCGCGGGGCCTATCCTGGCCGCTGTGCTGGTGCAGGTGATCCGCCAGCAGACCGAACTCGCCGGCAACCTGATCATCGTTTCATTCGCTATCGGCGCCGGCGTGCCGATGCTCATCATTGCCCTGACCGGGAGAAAAGTCATGAACAAACTGGGGTTCCTCTCCCGCCATGCCGAAGCGGTGCGGCGCGGGTTCGGGGTGCTGATCCTGCTGTCCGTCGCCTATATTGCCTCCGGCGTGGATGCGCAATCCCTGCTGACGACCCGCAGCGCGAAAGCCCAACAGCCTGCCGGCGAGCTGGTATTGCGGGAAGGCCTGGGCACGCCCTACGCCGCGCCGGAATTTGCGGGCATCGAGGCCTGGATCAATGCAAACCCGCTCACCATGCAGGGCCTGAAAGGCAAGGTCGTGCTGATCGACTTCTGGACCTATTCCTGCATCAACTGCGTGCGCACGCTGCCTTACATCACCGACTGGGACAGTAAATATCGCGATCAGGGGCTGGTGATCGTCGGCGTGCACTCGCCGGAGTTCGAATTCGAGAAAAAGCTCGACAACGTCAAGGCCGCGATTGCGCAGCACGGCATCCGCTACCCGGTGGCGCTGGACAACAATCTCTCCACCTGGGTGAACTTCAACAACCGCTACTGGCCTGCGCATTACCTCATCGACCGGGATGGCAAAGTGGTCTACACGCATTTCGGCGAGGGCCAATACGATGTCACGGAAAACAACATCCGCTACCTGCTGGGGCTGAAGAACGGCGGCGAGCCCGTCAAGGCTGAGGCGCCCGCCTTCAACCCCGACCAGACGCCGGAAACCTATCTCGGCTATGCCCGGGCAGACAGCTTCGGGGGCGACAAGCCGGTGGTGCATGACGCGGAAAGGGCCTACCGCTTTCCGGATGAGCTTGCCGAAGACGAATGGGCGCTGAACGGCAAATGGAGAGTGGATACTCAGAAGATCACTGCGGTCGAAAAGGGCGTGGCGCTGCGCCTCGACTTCAATGCGCGCAAGGTGTTCCTGGTGCTGGGCACGTCCACCGGCAAGCCGATCCGCGTCTCCATCCGGCTGAATGGCGAGGCCGTCGGCCCGAATGCCGGCAAGGATGCCCCCGGCGGCGTGGTGACCATCGAGCGCAACACCCTCTACGAACTGATCGACCAGAAAATGCCGAAGAATGGTGTGCTGGAAATCCAGTCAGACTCACCGGGACTGGAGGCTTATGCCTTTACCTTCGGCTAACAGGCAGTCAACATGAAACGAGGATCTGTAGGAGCGACCTCCCGGTCGCGAACCACCGAATTCGCGACCGGGAGGTCGCTCCTACAAAACCATCTTTGTAATGTTAAGAACGAATAAGGAGTGCCATCATGCCAACCATCAAACATTTACTCGGCAGCCTGTGCCTCATGCTCAGCCTGGCTGCGCTGCCCAACGCCACGGCCGCAGCTGCCGAGCAAACAGCCGTCTTTGCTGGCGGCTGTTTCTGGGGTGTGGATGCGGTGTTCAAGCACGTCAAGGGCGTGTCGGAAGTAGTGTCCGGTTATGTGGGCGGCAGCGCGGCCACGGCGCGTTACGAACAGGTCAGCAAGGGAAATACCGGACATGCCGAAGCGGTGCGCATCCAGTTCAATCCGGAGCAGGTTTCCTATCAGCAGCTGCTGCAAGTGTTTTTCAGCGTGGCGCACGATCCCACCCAGCTCAACCGCCAAGGCCCGGATGTCGGCAGCCAATACCGCTCGGCAATTTTCCACACCAGCAGCGAGCAGCAGAAAATGGCGCAAAGCACTATCCAGCAACTCACCGCCGCGCGCACTTTTTCCAGGCCCATCGTCACGCAAGTCGTGCCGCTGCAGCAGTTCTATCCCGCCGAGGAATACCACCAGAACTATCTGGCCTTGCATCCCAACCAGCCTTATATCGTCATCCACGACAAGCCGAAGCTGGAGCAATTGCACAAACGATTCCCCGCGTTGTACCAGTAAGTTCAACCTCGCGCCATGACCTGGCCGCATCGGAAAATGCTTTCAGGCATGGCGCGGCGACTTACAAGAACAAGAAGGAGTTTTTATGCCGCAATTTCCCTGGTACAACACCATCCGCTTCCGGGTAAGCCTCGCTCTGTTCGTTCTCTTCGCCCTCCAGGCAGGCACCGCTGGCTTCACCCTGTATGAAGTGGATCTGCGCAAACATGACTACGAGATCCTCAACCTCGCCGGGCAGACACGGGTCATTAGCCATACCATGGCGCACCAGTCGCGCAACTACCTGAAAGAGAATGCGATCATCGCCTTAACCAGCCAGCGCGACGCCGGTCTCTACTCCCGGAATCTGCAGCAGAGCATGGCGCTCTACGACAAAATCATCAGCGGCTTCCGCAACCGCCGCCTGGACCCGGAAATCACCGGACTTGCCGAGCCGCTGACGTGCAGCTGGGATCAGCACTCCCGCAATCAGTTGGATATCAGCGCGGCAGCATGGGAAAATTTTCGCAGTGGCGTGCAGCTCGCGCTCGACGCCAACCCATCCCGCCCCGACATTGCCGCCGCCCGCTACGCAGTTCAACACGGCGAAGAACTGGCCCGCTCCTCAGATAACTTGAGCCGCGCTTTCCAGCACATGATGGAAGGAAAACTCGCCACTATTCGCCTCTTCAACCAGCTGGCCTTCATTGCCACCGCTTTGCTGACCGCATTGATTGCCATCCTGGTATACCGCAAGATACTGCGCCCGCTCACCCTCACCGTAGAGGGATTTTCCCGAGTGGCCAACGGCGACTTGGGCTATCAGGTGCCTCTGGTGGTGGATAACGAGATTGGCCGCATGACGCAGGCCTTCAACCGGCTTTCTGACCGGATGCGCGGCCTGTTTCGCCTCACCGACCGCATCAGCCGGGGTACCAACCTGCACGATGCGCTCAAGTTCATCTGCGAGGAGTTTCGCACCTTCCTGCCGGTGGAATGGGTAGGCGTGCTGCTGCTCACCCCGGACCGCCGCCAGGTTGCACTGGAACGGCTCTACAGCGAATCCCCCAGTAGCCTGCGGGAAAACGACCATTTCGAATTTGCGCTCGGCGCACCGGAAGCCGCGCTGGCCAAAGGGAACGCCCTGGCTGTCGACGACCTGGACGCCTTCTCCAGCGACAAAAGCCCTGCGTTCCTGTCTGCCAAACTGGCGCGCGATGGCAAACGCTCGGCCCTGTTTGTCCCCTTGAAGCAAGGCGGTGGAGGCGAAGCGGTACTGGTGTTCGCTTCTTCCCAGGCGGGTGCCTATACCCCGGAGCATGTGGAATTTCTCACCAACCTCGCCGCCCAGATTGCCCATATCCTGGAAAAAACCATCGTCATGGAAGGATTGATCGTGGCCGCAGTGGAGGGCCTGGCAAAACTGGCGGAAAGCCGCGACCCGGAAACCGGCGACCATCTGGTCCGGATGAGCCTTTATTCCGCCATCCTCGCCGAAGAGCTGGGCAAGGATAGCGTTCACCGCGAACGCATCACGCCAGCCTACGTGCGGGACGTGTTCCGTTTCGCCCCGATGCACGACATCGGCAAAGTCGGCATCCGCGACGACATCCTGCTCAAGCCGGGGCGCCTGGACGCGGACGAGCGTACCGAGATGGAGCGCCACCCAGTCATTGGCGGACAGGTATTGCGCCGTAGCGAGGAGCAAATGAATGCCCTCGGCCACAGCATCTTCCAGATCGGGATCGAGATCGCCGAAGGCCACCACGAGAAATTTGACGGCAGCGGCTATCCTGATGGCCTGGAAGGCGAAGCCATCCCCCTCGCGGCGCGCATCATCGCCGTAGCCGATGTGCTGGATGCCCTCACCTCGAAACGCCCCTACAAGGAAGCGTGGCCGATGGAAAAAGCCCTGGAGACCATCGACAACGATGCAGGCAAGCACTTCGATCCGGCCGTGGTAGCAGCCCTGCACCGGGCGCTGCCCCGCGTGACGGAGATATACGAGCGCCTGAAGCACGTCTGATGAGCATGGCGCATCTGGTATCATAGCGCCATGCTCAACATCCAGAATCTGACCTACCTTCAAGGCGGCATACCGCTGTTCCAGCAGGTGAATTTGCAGGCCTACTCCAACCAGCGCATCGGCCTGGTGGGCAAGAACGGCTGCGGCAAATCCACCCTGTTCCGCCTGATCCGCGGCGAACTCAAGCCCGACAGCGGCGAAATCTCCCTGCAATCCGGCAAGACGCTGGCCTATGTCGAACAGGAAATCGCCAATTCCACGCAACCCGCGCTGGAATTCGTGCTCGACGGCGACGTCCAGCTGCGCCAGCTGGAAAAAACCCTGGCGCGGGAAAAGCACGACGCCGCCTGGTTCGACGCGCAGCACCGCTTCGAGGCCATCGACGGCTATGCCGCCAAGGCCCGCGCAGCACAGCTCCTGAACGGGCTGGGGTTCGCCAATGATGCACTGGAACGCCCGGTAACGAGCTTCTCCGGCGGCTGGCGCATGCGGCTCAACCTCGCCCGCGCGCTGATGCACCGGGCCGATCTGCTGCTGCTCGACGAGCCCACCAACCATCTGGACCTCGAAGCCATCCTGTGGCTCGAACAGTACCTGGCGCGCTACCCCGGCAGCATCCTGCTGGTCTCGCACGACAGGGAATTTCTCAACGCCACCGTCAACCGCATCGCCCACGTCCACGACTGCGTCATCGACAGCTACGCCGGCGACTACGACGACTTCGAGCGCGCCCGCGCCGAAAAAATCGCCCAGCAGAACCAGGCCTTCCAGACGCAACAGGCAAAGATCGCCCACCTCGAGGATTTCGTCCGCCGTTTCCGCGCCAAGGCCACCAAGGCCAAGCAGGCGCAAAGCCGCGTCAAGGCGCTGGAACGGCTCACGCGCATCGCCCCGGCGCATGTCACCGACGGCCATTTCGAGCTGGAGATCGAGGCGCCGGAGCGCGGCCCCGACCTGTTACTGCGCGCCGAAAGCATGGGCTTCGCCTATGGCGACAAGAACCTGTTCGAGAACGTCGATCTGACGCTGCGTGCCGGCGCGCGCATCGCCCTGCTGGGGCCGAACGGCGCCGGCAAATCCACCCTGATCAAGCTGCTGGTGGGCGAACTCGATCCCACCTCGGGCAAGCTGGAAATCACCCCGGACATCCGCATCGGCTACTTCGCCCAGCATCAACTGGAAAATCTGGACAGCGCAGCCACGCCGCTGCAACACATGGAACGGCTGGCGCCCAAGGAAACCACGCTGGCGCTGCGCACCTTCCTCGGCCGCTTCGGCCTGGCCGGAAACAGCGAGGACCGGCCGGTGGAAAGTTTTTCCGGCGGCGAAAAAAGCCGCCTGGCGCTGGCCCTGCTGGCCTGGCAAAAACCGCACCTGCTGCTGCTCGACGAGCCCACCAACCATCTCGATCTGGACATGCGCGACGCTCTCACCCTGGCGCTGGAGGAATACACCGGCGCAGTGGTGCTGGTTTCCCACGACCGCAGCCTGATCCGCGCCGTGGCCGACGAGTTGTGGCTGATTGCCGACGGCGAAGCGAAGCTGTTCGACGGCGATCTGGAAGACTACAAAAGCTGGATCGAAACCCGCCGCCCGCGCGAGGCGGTTGCAACGCCGGAGAAACCCCGCCAGGAAACCGCGCCCAAGCCGAAGAAGAAGGCGCTGCTATCCAGGCAAGGCAAGCTCGAAGCCGAGCTGGCGACAATCCAGGCGGAACTTTCCGAAATCAACCGCCGGCTGGCCGACCCGGCTACCTATGCCGAATGTACCGGCGACGAAATCGGCAGTCTGAATGCCCGGCGCGAGAGCCTGGAAGCCAAAGCTGCGGAGCTGGAGGAAAGCTGGCTGGAGCTGGAAATGGCGCTGGAGGAAGCGGTTTGATAACTGAGCGTTTTACCGCTAAGGACGCCAAGGTACGCGAAGGAAAACCAATTCTTGGAAGTGTCTTAAAAATTACTGCGCGGGAGTAATCCGTGACCGGGCCGCCAGCTCGGCGCGGTCCGCCAGCAGGTCCGCCGCATCGCGCATCGCTTGGGACACAGAAACCGCTGCGGAAGTCAGGGAGTAACAGTCGTCGAAATGCTCCGACAGCCGTGCCAATGAATCCGCCTCGATGCCGCCGGAAATCAGCGTCGCCGGCACGCCATGCCGCTTTGCGTGCTGCGCCACGACGAAGGGCGCCTTGCCCTGCAAGGTCTGGGCATCGCTGCGCCCCCCTCCCCGGTAATCGCCCAGTCGGCGCGCTGCAAGGCGGCGTCGATCCCCATCATGGCGCAAACCGCCTCGGCCCCGCTTTGCAGCCGCCCGCCCAACAGCCTGAAGGCGTAACCCAGCCCGCCCGCCGCGCCGCTGCCCGGCTGCCGCGACAGCGCCACGCCCGCCCAACCGTCGCACAGCCCGGCGAAACGGCGCAGGATATTGTCGTATCGCTGCGCATCGTTGGGCGCCACCCCCTTCTGCGGGCCGAACACGGTGGTGGCGCCCGACTCTCCGCAAAGCGGGTTGTCGACATCGGAGAGTATGGTGATTTCGCTCTCCCGCAGTCGCTCATCGAGCCGGGAAAAATCCGCTTCCGCCAGCTTTGCCAAGCATTGCAGCGTTGGCGCAACGGGATTGCCTGCGGCATCGAAAAAACGTGCGCCCAGCGCCGCCAGCATGCCCGCCCCGCCTTCGTTGGTCGCGCTGCCGCCCAAGCCGACCATGAAGCGGCGCACCCCACTATCCAGACAATGGCGCACCAGCTCGCCCAGCCCTTGAGTGGTGCGGTCGGCCACCGGCACCTCGCGCATACCGGGCAGGACAATGCCCACCACCTGTGCCACCTCGACCACCGCAGCGCCATTCGCCAGCACACCGTAGTCCGCCGCGAGCGGCTTGCCATGCGCGCCGGTGACGCAGGCATCAAGACGCTTGCCGCCGGCTGCCGCCAGCACCGCCTCCAACGTACCCTCGCCGCCATCGGCCATGGGGAACAAACGAATGTCGGCAACCGGCCACACCCGCCGCACACCAAGCGCCAGTGCCTGCGCCACCTGAAGCGCGCCCAGGCTGCCTTTGAAGGAATCCGGTGCGATGATGACTTTCATTACTGCTTCGAAAGGGTATCGAGGAAAACTTTACGTCCTTCTTCCACCACCCCCGTGAGCGCATCCAGCTTGTCAGCGGGGATGTCGCCCGACAATTGCGCCAGCTCATCCCTGCAGCGTGCGTGAAAAGCATCGAAAGCGGCAAGCACCGCCTCCGCCCGCAGCAACCGCTCCTGCGCCGATCGGGACCGGTGTTCCGCGCCATCCAGCGGCTTGACCGCAGCAGACCGGGCCATGAACTTGGTTTCCCTGCTTTTCTCCTGGCTCGCCAGCACCGGGCTGGTTTTGACGTAAACCGCGCCCTCTAGTTCGAAGCGCTGGCCGATGGCCAAATCGTGGAATTTCATTTCAATCTGCATTGTCGTGATGAAAGGTTTACAGCACGTACCTCGCCAGATCCTCGCTCTTGGCCAGTTCCTTCAGTTTGCCGTCGACATAGGCGGCATCGATGACGATGCTTTCTTCAGCCTTGCGCCCGGCTTCGAAGGAGATTTCCTCGAGCAGTTTTTCCATCACGGTGTAGAGCCGCCGCGCGCCGATGTTCTCGGTTCTTTCGTTGACCTCGAAAGCGATTTCGGCCAGGCGCCGGATGGCGTCGGGCTTGAAATCAAGTTTCACCGCTTCGGTGCCGAGCAGGGCTTCGTACTGTTTGGTGAGGCAGGCATCGGTGTTGGTGAGTATCTGCTCGAAGTCGTCCACGCTCAGGGAATCGAGCTCGACCCGGATGGGCAGCCGGCCTTGCAGTTCGGGGATGAGGTCGGAGGGCTTGGCGAGGTGGAAGGCGCCGCTGGCGATGAACAGGATATGGTCGGTCTTGATCATGCCGTACTTGGTGGAGACGGTGGTGCCTTCAACCAGCGGCAGCAGGTCGCGCTGCACGCCCTGGCGCGACACGTCAGCGCCGGAAGATTCGGAGCGGCTGGTGATTTTGTCGATTTCGTCGAGGAACACGATGCCGTTCTGTTCGACGTTCTGCACCGCCTGGATTTTCAGCTCCTCGTCGTTGACCAGCTTCATGGCCTCTTCTTCGGTGAGAAGCTTCATCGCTTCGCCTACCTTCATCTTGCGCAGCTTGCGCCGGCCGGCGCCGATGTTCTGGAACAGGCCCTGGATCTGCGAGGTCATTTCTTCCATGCCGGGCGGGGCGAGGATTTCCATGTGCGCCTGGGCGGCGGCGACTTCGATCTCGATCTCCTTGTCGTCGAGCTTGCCCTCACGCAGCATTTTGCGAAATTTCTGGCGCGTGGCGTTTTCCTCGCCCGCCTCCGCCACGACGTCGCGGGCCGGCGGCAGGAGCGCGTCGAGGATGCGCTCCTCGGCATGGTCCTCGGCGCGGTGACGCACCTTGCGGGTTTCCTGCTCGCGGGTCTGCTTGATGGCCATTTCCACCAGGTCGCGGATGATCGAATCCACGTCGCGGCCGACATAGCCGACCTCGGTGAACTTGGTCGCCTCGACCTTGATGAACGGCGCGTTGGCAAGCTTGGCCAGGCGGCGCGCGATCTCGGTCTTGCCGACGCCGGTCGGGCCGATCATCAGGATGTTCTTCGGCGTGATTTCGTGGCGCAACGGCTCGGCCACCTGCTGCCTGCGCCAGCGGTTCCTGAGGGCGATGGCCACGGCGCGCTTGGCAGCATGCTGGCCGACGATGTGCTTGTCCAGCTCGTGGACGATTTCCTGGGGGGTCATTGGGGTCATTTTGGTAAGCAGTAAACAGTTTGCGGTTAGCAGTAACGCGTGCAAAGCAGCGAACGGTTGGCCAGTTTACCGCTCACCGCTTGCTGCTCACTAATCCAGCACCTCAATCACATGGTTCTGGTTAGTATAGATGCACAGATCGGCGG
The DNA here is from genome assembly GCA_031426955.1 of Sulfuricella sp. Classification (GTDB taxonomy): domain Bacteria; phylum Pseudomonadota; class Gammaproteobacteria; order Burkholderiales; family Sulfuricellaceae; genus Sulfuricella. The sequence goes on along the minus strand of JASJPA010000012.1, from coordinate 46,867 downwards.
CGATGGTCAGCGCTTTCTTGACGATCTCTGCCGGCGGCAGGTCGGTGTAGTCGAGCAGGGCGCGCGCTGCGCTCTGGGCATAAGGGCCGCCGCTGCCGATGGCGACCAGGCCATGTTCCGGCTCCAGCACATCGCCGTTGCCGGTGATGATCAGCGAGCTTTCATGGTCGGCCACCGCCAGCATGGCTTCGAGCCGGCGCAGGATGCGGTCGGTACGCCAGTCCTTGGCGAGCTCCACGGCGGAGCGCAGCAGATGGCCCTGGTGCTTGTCGAGCTTGGCCTCGAAGCGCTCGAACAGGGTGAAGGCGTCCGCCGTGCCGCCGGCGAACCCGGCCAGAATCTTGTCATGGTGGATGCGGCGCACCTTGCGCGCGCTGGCCTTGACCACGATGTTGCCGAGGGTCACCTGCCCGTCGCCGCCGAGCGCGACTCGATTGCCGCGCCGCACTGAAAGAATGGTGGTGCCGCGAAATTGTTCCATGGATTCTCCCTCAACCGGCTATGCCGGCTCACAGTTCAATACTGTCATTATACTGTCACCAGTTTGCGCTAAACTATAAGACATGAAAACAAGCTTATTCCCCAAACTGCGCCGCGCCACGGCCAAGCTGAACATGATTGCCCTGTTCGACCGCGTGATCTGCATGGTGTTCGGGCTCATGCTGGTCTTCATCACCATCGGGATCGTGGTGGGGGTGGCGCGCCTGTTTCTCAATCTCGGCAACCTGCTGATCAACGACGACATCACCCGCCAGTACATGCTCATCATCTCGGAGGTGCTGACCCTGTTCATCCTGATCGAGCTGTCCCGCTCGCTGGTGGACTATTTCAGCGCCCACCGCCTGCGCATGACCTTCATCGTGGATGCCGGAATCGTATTCGTGCTGCGGGAGATCATGATCAAGCTGTTCGAGCACCAGATTGCCATCGAGGAAATTTATGCCCTGAGCGCGCTGCTGTTCGTGCTGGGGAGCCTGCGCATCGCCTCGGTGCTGGTGTTTCAGCGGGAGAAGATGATGCATGCCGAGGCGCTGCCGCTCCCTGCGCCGGGCCGCACCGAAAAAACGGGGATGACATAAGTTTATGCGGGGATGCCTGGCGGGCAGCGGGAATCAGCCGATTTTTCTTTTCAGGATGGCGGCAAACTGGTCGACGCCCATGACTCCGAACAGGGCGCGGATCATTTCATTGGCATTACGGACCAGCAATTTCTTGCCACTGCTGTTCAATCCGACCAGCACGCCAACGAAATCGCCGATACTGACGAAGTCCACGCGGGACACATCGCTCATATCCAGGTAAACCTCGCTGTGCGAGGCGGAAAAGTTCGCCAGTTCCTGCAATTGCGGGCCGCTGGCGGAGGAAATCACGCCGCTCATGAAGAACGTATTCTCGTCGTGCGATTGTTCATCTGGAGCATTGACCGTTACCACTGCAACCGGCTGCCGGCATAGCGGCATGGCCTCCCAGGATGGCGGGGATACCTCGAAAGTAATGGCGTACTCCACCGCCAAATCCTCGAATTCGGCCTGCATTCCCTGGCATTGGTAGAGGCTGAGCAACAGCTGCCAGTGGGCCTGCTCATCCTCGCCACCCTGCCCGAGCATGCTCTTGAGCAGATCCGTTACGTGCGGAACGCTGATCGGCGTGATTTTCTTTCCGCTCTTTTTCAAACTCTGCATGGTTTCCACCAGGCGGCGACTGCCCGAGGCATCCAGCCCCTCCAGCCGGGCAAAGTCCAGCCGCAAACCGGCGCCCTTCTGCGCAACCTGCTCCAGGTTCTGGAACAGGGAATCCTTGTCCCCCTGCAAAATGCCGGAAAGAGCAACATAACCTTCAACGGCAGCCCCTCTTCCCGCTTTGGGTTTTTCGGTCTGGACACCCGGCACCTTGGCATCACTCCAGATCGGCGCGCTGCGCTCGAATTTAACCACAAACTCCAGCGCAAGCTCTTCGAACTGTGGCTTCTTGCCCTGGATCTGGTAAATATCGAACAACATCATCCAGGGCTGGAGTTCTTTCCTTTCAGCATTGTTCTTGATAAAGTCCAGCAGCAGCGCGGCGGCTTGATCGGGATGGTCGCTGGCATAGAGAATCGCCGCCTCCTCCACCGCCGAATACATTCCCGCGGCGTCTACAACTCCCTCGCCCCATATCGTATTCTTTTCGGTTTGAGGCTGCGGGGGCGAAGGAACTGCCGTCGGATTGGGCGCAATTGCCGATTGCGGCGCCGAAACAGCCATCTTGGGCGGCACGGGCTGCGCGGCCGGGGTTGCAGGCGGGATTACCTGCGGGCGGGAAGTGGCTGCGTTAGCAGCAGCAGGTTTGGCGACAGCAGGCGCACGAGGCTTGGCCTGCGACGTCTCTTCTGGATTCTTGCGAAAAAATGAAAACACCACTGCAGGTCAACCAGTTTATATTTAAATTCAATTTACATTATAAGGCCGCTCACCCCTAATGGGCAACAAGGGAAAATACTGTTGCCAACATAAGTGAAAATACTATTTGGCAAGGCTCCTGGATGAGCCGGGACCCAAACTGTAGGTTGCAATTCCGACCAGCGCCAAAGTCCACACCACCACTGCGCCGGAGGGCAAGTCGAACAACACCGAAAGCCCCAGCCCCAGGATGTAGCCCGCTGCACCGACAGCATAACCCACCGCCAGCCGGATGCGGGGCGGATAAAGACGGCAAGCCAGTGCCGGAACAATCAGGCTGGCGAACACCAGGTACACGCCGACCAACTGCACCGAGGCGGTGACGGCGAAGGCGAACAAGCCGTAGAAGCCGAAGCGTCCGAGACTATCCCTGAATCCGAACCACAGGGCCAGGATGGCGGCTACCAGGGCGGCCACCGGCAGCAGTTGCGCGTAGCTCACCCACAGAATCTGGCCTGCCAGCAAATCCCGGAGATGTTCGCCGCCATGCGGATTATTGGCCACCAGCAACATTCCGCCACTGGCGGCCAGCACGAACAACACACCGATCAGCGCCTCCTGCACGTCCGGCCAGCGCCTTTCCGTCCAGGTCAGCAGCAACGCCCCGAGCAGGGCGGCCGCCACCGCGGCAACCTGCGCCACCCAGCCTTCCGGCTCGAAGCCCATTCGGTCCGCCGCGATGACGCCAAGGGTGGCGATCTGGGCAATCGCCAGGTCGATGAACACGATACCGCGGGACAGCACCTGCATCCCCATCGGCACATGGGTTGCCAGCACCAGCAGGCCGGCGAGAAAGGCCGGGAGAAGGATGGAAAGACTGAGAGCATCGAAGTTCATAAGTACCCAATCATCCTTAAAAAATCAATTGAACCGCAGAGACGCGGAGGCGCTGAGTAAAAACAATAAATTATAGAATTGTGCGGCCTCACCCATTTGAAGAGGCCGAAAATTGTTGTAACCCATTTATTCCTCTGCGCCTCCGCGCCTCTGCGGTGAAAGCCCTTTATTTTAATGCCGCCAAAAGCCTCTGCACCGTGTCGTCGAACAACCCGAACAAATCCTTCGCCCGCTCCGAACCGCCAACGGTAAATGGCAGCGCCACTGCCGGGATTTTCGCCCGCTCCGTCAGCCACTCGGAGGCGCGCGCGTCGTTGTAAGCGGCGCGTATCACCATTTTTGCCGGCTGCCGCTGCAGCTGCCCGAGCAACCCCGACAGATAGGCACTGCTCGGCTCGACGCCGGGCTTCGGCTCCAGCGCGGCCACCTGCTTCAGCCCCAGCCAGTTCTCCAGATAGGGAAACCCTTTGTGCTGGACGACGATAGGGGTTCCCCTGAGGGGTGCAGCCAGCTTTTCCCAGTTGGCGATGGCCGTTTTCCAGCGTGCTGCGAACTGGGTATGGCGCTGCCGGTAATAATCGGCGTTTGCGGCATCGATCTCGGCCAGGCGTTTTGCCAGCGCATCCGCCACCAGCGCGATGTTGCGCGGATCGGTCTGGATGTGCGGATTGCCGCCCGGATGCACGTCACCCTCGGCGCGGTCGAGGCGGACGGGGATTTCCAGCATGCGCACGTATTGCGCTGCCTCGAAATAGCCGGGCTGCCCCGGCTGGATTTTCGGATTGCCGGTTTGGCGCAACAGGATAGGCAGCCAGCCGACCTCCAGCTCCGCCCCGGTGCAAGCCAGCAGATCGGCGCTTCGGGCGCGCGCCATCAGGCTGGGCTTGGCTTCGATGCGGTGCGGATCCTGCAGCGCGTTGGTGGCGTTGTACACGGACACCTTGTCGCCGCCCAGCTCCTGCGCCAGCGCGCCCCATTCAGGCTCGCAGGCGAGGATATTGAGGGCGGCGAAGGCGGGGATAGCGGCAAGCGCCATCGCGCAGGCCAGAAAAAAACGAAGGACATTTATCATGAATAGCTCCAAAAGTTGGGTAGGTCAGGCACCCCGTGCCCGACAAAACCAAAATCACAATCATCCGAAATCATTTGTCGGGCACGGAGTGCCCGACCTACATGGTTAATATTTGTGCGCGCCGTGGGCGCCCAGGCTCATCTGGTATTGCAGGAACATCTGGTTGTCGGTGACTTCCGGGCGGGACTTGTCCTGCGCGAATTGCAGGCGGAAGCGGGAAAACTCGCTAGTGCTGTAGTCGAACATCAGGCTGTTCTTCGACGGCTTGTACGCTGCCTGCCCCAGCGCGGCATTGTTGGCAGCGTAATCGACGCTGCCACCGTACAGCTGGTCGCGCCGCAGCCCCACCCGCCAGCGCGGCATGAACTGATAGACGCCCTGCAAGTACCCGCCGGATTGCGACGCAGCATAGCGGTCGGTGTTATTGGTCGTATTCACGTCGTAGGTCAGGTCGCCGTCTTCGTGGCGGCGGAAATATTCGCCCTGCACCTTGAAGTTGGTGTAGACCGGGTTGCCGTTGGGCGCCCATTTCCACACCAAGTCGGCGATCTCCAGCCGGCTGTTGCCGCTGAAGCTGTTGGTGACGCCGGTGCCAGTGCTGTCAATATCGTCGTAGGCCCGATCCTGGGGCGAAGTGCGCAACATCGAGAGTCCGGCGCGCCAGCTGTGGCTGGCACCGACATCGCCGCCGAGATGGGCGAACAGCGCGGCCGAACCGAAGCCATTCTTGGCGCGATCACTGGCGGGGAAGTTCCTGCCCCGCCCGACTTCGGCGCCGAGTTCGACGAAGGTTTCCGTCGGCGCCAGCCATTTCAGCTGGACGCCCTCGTCCTTGAACTGGCCGCCGAAGAACGCCTGGTAGGCAAGCGGCGCATCGACGAAATCCCAGGTGTGGGCATGCTGCTCGTTGAGGTAGCCGACGCCTGAGAGGAAGCGCCCGCCCTTGAGGGTGAAACCTTTGCCCAGACCCAGGCTCTGCACGAAGGCTTCTTCCACTTCCACGGTATCTTCCGGCGTGACGGCGAGCGTGAACTGGCCGCGCAGGTAAGGGTCGATGTTGGCGGCGACGACCAGTTCGGACTCGCCCAGGCCGAAGCCGCGCTGCCCCGGCCCGATTTCCCCGCCGTTCGGCAGGAAGCCTGCGATCCGGTAATTAGCCGGGTCTTGCGACAAGTTGGCGTAAGTGCCGGAGAGTATCAACGACATCTCGGGGTTGAAGGCGCCGCTCGCAAGTGCTGAGTGCTGAGTGCTGAGTGCTGAGCTATGAGCGTCGGAAGGGTGGCTCAGGACTTTCACCTCAGCACTCACGACTGCCTTTTCCTCGGCCTGTTGCAGGCGTTTTTCCAGGGACTGGATGCGCGACTCGTAGCTTTCCTTCATCTGTTTGATCTGCTCGCGGATTTGCGCCAGCTCGGCGTTGTCCGCTGCCTGTGCGCTCAGCGGCGCGGCGAGGGCGAGCGCGATGCCCGCCGCAAGGGTTTTGCGTTTGAATGACATAATGACCTCGTGAAAAAATCAAAGCTTGTCCCCGCATGACTCAAGCGGGGAGCGGCAACCGGCTTCAGGCCGGTTGCCGGAACAGGGCATGATTAATTCAGACGAGGTGGGGCGCGGGAAAGATAGGAATAAAACGGCGCGGAAAAGAACAGGAGAAACAGCACCGCGGCAAGGATGGCGGTCGTTTGCTGAATGCCGAACACTGGCGGCGAGGACGGCGCCGCGCTGCCGATGCCGGCATAAACTACGCACTTGTCGCAGGCCGGCGAGTGGGGCAGGTGCTTTTCCTGCTGCGACTGAGCCGGTACGCCGTCCGCGAAGTGCGACAGGGCGTGCAGCGCCGCGCCCTGCTGGGCGAAGAGCAGGACAAAGGCGAGCCACAGGGGAAATAACAGGCGCGAATTCATTTTTTTATCATCACGCAAGCAAATGAAAGTGTCAACTTTATACAAAAAGCTATTGAACCGCAGAGGACGCGGAGGACGCAGGGGAATTCAAAGGCGTACATGCCGATGTATGTTCATCAAGAGAAGAGTTCAGTGTAATTTCCTAATGCCTTGTTTTTGCGAGTTGGGCGATAAAGCCGCCCATCCCTGCTTACCCCGTTTCCTCTGCGTCCTCCGCGTCCTCTGCGGTGAAACGCCATTTTTTAGAATCAAGGTTTCTTTTTCGCACGCGGATGCGCAGCGTCATAAACCTTCGCCAGATGCTGAAAATCCAGGTGCGTATACACCTGCGTCGTCGAAATATTCGCATGGCCAAGCATTTCCTGCACCGCGCGCAGGTCGCCGCTGGACTGCAACACATGGCTGGCAAAGGAATGGCGCAGCACGTGCGGATGCACGTCCGCCGAAATGCCCAGTTTGAGAGCCCATTGCTTGACGCGGTACTGCACGGCGCGCGGCGTCAGGCGAGTGCCGTTTTTGCCGACAAACAAGGTGTATTCTTCTGGCCTGGCGAGCTTTCCCCGCTCCGGCAGCCAGCTCCGCACCGCCTCCAGGGCGAAACGGCCCACCGGCACTTCGCGGGTCTTGCCGCCCTTGCCGGTGACCCGCACCATGCCGGCGGCGAGATCGAGCTGACTTAGCGGCAGATTGACGAGCTCGGAGAGGCGCAGGCCGGATGAATAGAACAGCTCGAACATTGCCTTGTCGCGCAAGGCGAGGGGGTCGCCTTCTGCGGGGATTTCCATCAGGCGGACGGCCTCGTCCGGCGACAGCGCCTGCGGCAGGGCCTTAACGGATTTCGGGGCGCGCATGCCGGCACAGGGATTGCTGGTAAAACCGTGGTCACGCGCAAGATAAGCATAGAAACCCCGCCAGGCGGAGAGCATACGCGCCAGCGTTTTGCCGCCCAGGCCGTGGCCGTGCAGTTGCGCGACGAAGCGCCGAAGCTGGTGGACTTGCAGCTGATCGAGGGGAATCTCGCCCGCCAGCCTCAGCAGCTCGGCCACGTCGCGGCCGTAGTGGGTACAGGTCAGGGGGGACAGGCGGCGCTCGCTGGCGAGATGGCCGAGAAAGCCTTGCAGATAAGTCGCGCCTGGGCTCATTGGGTCTCCCTCAAAAAAGCTATTGAACCGCGGAGGACGCGGAGGACGCAGAGGAAACGGGGTAAGCAGGGATGGGCGGCTTTATCGCCCAACTCGCAAAAACAGGACTAGGAGCTTACGCCGAACGTCCCTCTTGGTGAGCACACATCGGCATGTACGCCTTTGAATTCCTCTGCGTCCTCCGCGTCCTCTGCGGTAAAACGCCGTTTCCTACTTCAGATAGCGCAGCAGCGCGGCACTGACCAGCTCGCCCAGCCGTTTCAGGTAGAGCGTGCCCATCTCCGGGTAGAAGCGCTGCGCATCTTCGCTGGCCAAGGCCAAGAGGCCGAAGGACTGCTCCGAGCGCATCGCCACATAGGCGAAGGAACGTAGATTCGGGCCGGCCTCGCCGAACCAGGAAGGCGCTTCCTCCAGCAACTGCGGGCCGCATTTCGGCGTGATCAGATCGTCGGCGAAAGCGCACATTTCGATCGTCGCCCTCATGAACTCCGGCCGTGCCGGCAGATCCGCGCCGGCCCAGATGCGGATCGCCACGTGAGGCACGTCGAAATCCTCGCGCAGGTTGAAATAGGCGGTGTTCAGCGCACTGTCCAGATCGCGCGCGCCGAGCAGCGACAGGCTGAGGCGGTGCATTTTTTCGCTGATGGCATCGTTTTCCTCGCCGAACTGGATCAGCTCGCGCAGCTTGGTTTCCAGCAACCGGTTCTTGTCGCGCAGCGCCAGCTGCTGGCGCTCGGCGATGGATATCGCCCGGCCCCCGTGGGGGTGGGGGATAAATACTTCTGCCAGCAACGCGGAATGTTGTTCGAAAAACTCCGGATTTTCATGCAAATACTGCGCGACCGCTTCCGAATTCATTCTGTTGATCTCCCTTCGTTCATCGTGATTTCGCCTTCGAATACCGTCACCGCCGGGCCGGTCATCCTGACCGGGTGACCCTCGCCTTCCCAGCGGATGATCAGCTCACCGCCCCGGGTCGTCACCCGCACCTCGTCATCCAGCAGTCCGCGCATGATCCCCGCCACCGCTGCGGCACAGGCGCCGGTGCCGCAAGCCAGGGTTTCGCCGGCGCCGCGCTCGTACACCCGCAGCTTGATGCGACCGCGGTCGAGCACCTGCATGAAGCCGGCGTTGACGCGAGCAGGAAAGCTCGGGTGGCTTTCAATCTGCGGCCCTTCCACGGCAACCGGCGCGCTGTCCGCATCTTCCACCCACTGTACCGCATGAGGGTTGCCCATGGACAGCACGCTGACTTCGGCGAGCTTGCCCTCCAGGCCGAGCATATAGGTAAGCGCACGTTTTTCGGCGACAAACGGGATCTCCGCCGGCTCGAAGCGCGGCACGCCCATGTTCACCGTCACCTGGCCGTTCGGCTCGAGACGCGGCACGATGATGCCGGAAGCCGTTTCGACACGAATCTCTGTTTTCGGGCTCAGCCCTTTATCGTGCACGAAGCGCACGAAGCAGCGCGCGCCGTTGCCGCACTGCTCGACCTCGCCGCCGTCGGCGTTAAAGATGCGGTAGCGGAAATCCGCGTCGGGCCGGGTGGCGCGTTCCACCAGCAAGATCTGGTCGCAACCGATGCCGAAATGGCGATCGGCGATGAACTGGAACTGGGCCGGGGTCAAATTCACGCTTTGCGAAATCGCGTCGAACACCACGAAATCGTTGCCGAGGCCGTGCATTTTAGTGAATTTAAGCCGCATGGCAGCAACCCAACATCCACCGCAGAGGCGCGGAGGCGCAGAGTTTTTGTGAGAGTTGGTTTTCTCCGCGCCTCCGCGCCTCTGCGGTTAATAAATTAGCTCTCATTGACATAACGCTACATAATCCTTGTAGATGCAGCGATCCATCACCACCGCCATGCCGGCGGCGCGAGCCCGTTCTGCAGCGGCCTCGTTGACGATGCCTTCCTGGATCCAGATTGCCGGCAATTGTAAGGCAATACATTCGTCAACAATAGCATCCAGATGTTCTACGGCACGAAACACGTCCACCAGATCGACCGGACCCGGAACGTCGCGCAAGGAGGCGTAGGCCTTTTGCCCCAGAACCTCCGCCGTGGCGGGGCGCACCGGGATGATGTTGAAGCCGAAACCCTGCATCGCCCTGGCGACAAAGTAGCTGGGACGATCAGGCTTGGGCGACAGCCCGAGCACGGCGATATTCTTAGCCCTTTTCAACAAGGCGCGGATGGACTCATCGTCCGGATTCTGGAAACTCACAAATTCCCCCAATCAAAGCAATCGAACCGCAGAGGACGCGGAGGACGCAGAGGGAAGCGATTTGCAGGGCAACACCTCGCCGCCTCCAAGTAATGAACCCAACGTCCTCTTGGCACTTGTTTTTCCTCTGCGCCCTCCGCGTCCTCTGCGGTAAATGTCTTTCAATCTCATTCGTAAAATTTCTTTTCCCCCGACGGGCGACTCTTGAAACGCTTGTGCAGCCAGAAATACTGCTCCGGCATTTCCCGGACACGCTCCTCGATGAAGGCGTTCATGCGCCGGGTATCGCTTTCGACATCCGCGCCGGGAAACCCCTCCCAGGCGGGATAGAACTTCAGCACATAGCCTGCACCGCCGGGAAGCTGGCGGGTGACGCAAGGCACCACCGCAGCACCGGTGATTTTCGCCACGCGCGACAGCCCGGTGATAGTGGCGGCAGGCACGCCGAAAAACGGCACGAAAACGGCGTCGCGCGCACCGAAATCCATGTCCGGCAGATAATAGAACGGCAAGCCCTTGCGCATCGCCCGCACCACCGGCTTGAGCCCGTCCTGGCGCGACGCCATCGGGGAGTTGCCGAAGCGGGTGCGGGAGTGTAGCAGCAGGGCGTCGAACAGCGGGTTTTTCTGCTTGCTGTACATCGAAACCAGGGGGTAGTCCGTGGTCAGCCTGACCCCACCCATGTCCAGCCCGACAAAGTGGGGGGCGAGCCAGATCACCGGCCTGTCGGCCACCGCCTGCCAGTGCTCCAGCCCTTCGATGCGGATCAGCTTCTGGATGCGCGACTTCGAAGACCACCACAGAATGCCGCGCTCCAGCACGCTCCGGCCGAAGGCGCGAAAATGGCGCCGCACCAGCCGTTCCCTTTCCGCATCGGCCATCTCCGGAAAGCACAGCCGCAGGTTGATGCGCGCCACCCGCCGGCGCTCGGGCGCGAATGCGTAGAGCAGAAAACCGAAGCCCGCGCCGAAACGTGCGAGCACGACTAGCGGCAGGAAATGCAGCAGCCAGATGAGGAAAATGCCTAAGCGAGCCATTGCAAATCAGTAATGAGTAATGAGTAATGGGTGATGAATGAAAACGGCTTGCTCATCACTCATTACCCATCACGCCCTTGGGCACTTTATAGCGGTTATAGCTCCACAGGTACTGCTCGGGCTTTTTGCGGATCAGGCCTTCCACCGCCCGGTTGATCGCCTCTGCGGCCGCGGCAGGGTCTTCGGGCAGATCTTCGGACAGCGGCTCCAGCCATAACTCGTAGCCCGCCCCATGCGGCAGGCGCTCGGCGTAGGCGAAAACGATTGCCGCGTCGGTGGAACGGGCCAGGCGCGACACCAGCGTCATGGTATAGGCGGGGCGCCCGAGGAAATCCACCCACACCCCTTCGCCCTGGCTCGGCACCTGGTCGGGCAGGATGCCGATGGCCTCACCGCGCCGCAGCGCTTTGATCAATGCCCGCACCCCGCCCAGGTCGGTGGGTGCCAGCGTCACCTGGCCACGGACACGCCCGGCCTCGATCAAGGGCTGCAGCCACTTCAGCTTGGGCGGGCGGTAGAGCACGGTGATCGGGTGGCGGGCGGCGTAATACAGGCTGGTGATCTCGAAACACCCCATGTGCGGCGTCAGAAAAACCAGCCCCTTGCCGCGCAGAAGTGCTGCCTCGACATGCTCCCAGCCATGGCACTGCTTCAGCAACTGCAATGCCTGCTGTTCCGGGCGCAACCAGACGGCAGGCAGTTCCAGCACGCTCTTGCCCGCTTCGGCCACCGCCCGGCGCAATACTTTGCCGCATGCGCCCGGCGCGCATACTCCGCTGGCCGCCAGATTTTCCCGCATCCTCGCGGCATAGCGCCGGGAACCCAGATAGGTCGCCCAGCCTGCTGCCGCACCCAGAAAGTGCAGCAGCCAAAGCGGCAGATAAGCAAGGACACGAAGCAGGTAGGCCATTATGGACAAGGTTTGACTAAACGCCTTTTAAAAATATAGAATTAACTTGCCGCCGTGTTAAAGACAACTTGCGGGCGGGATATAAATACGGCTAAAGCGTCGTCTGCTTCTTACCCCAGAGCCGGCCTCGCCAGCGCATCACGGGGAAACACCTAATCCAGGAGCAGAAATGTTACACGAACACCTCTTTACTTCCGAATCCGTTTCCGAAGGCCATCCCGACAAGGTCGCCGACCAGATCTCCGATTCCGTCCTCGACGCCATTCTAGCGCATGACCCCAAAGGACGGGTAGCCTGCGAAACCCTGGTCAGCACCGGACTGGTGGTTATCTCCGGCGAAATCACCACCCATGCGGCAGTCAACTACATCGACGTCGCGCGCGAAGCGGTCAAGCGCATCGGCTACAACAGCTCGGAAATCGGTTTCGACTACTACACCTGCGCCGTACTCACCGCGATCAACCGGCAGTCGCCCGACATCGCCCAGGGCGTGAACCGCTCCCCGGAAGAAGAGATGGATCAGGGCGCCGGCGACCAGGGCCTGATGTTCGGCTACGCCTGCGACGAAACCCCGCAGCTGATGCCGATGCCGATCCATTACGCGCATCGGCTGATGCAGCGCCAGGCCGAACTGCGCAAGGACGGCCGTCTGCCCTGGCTGCGCCCCGACGCCAAGTCCCAGGTGACCATCCGCTATGTGGAAGGCAGGCCGGTGCATGTCGACACCGTGGTGCTCTCCACCCAGCACCACCCCGACATTTCCCACGCCGAACTGTCCGAAGCGGTGATCGAGGAAATCGTCAAACCGATCATCCCGGAAAGCATGCGTGCCGGCGATATCCGTTACCTGATCAACCCCACCGGCCGCTTCGTCGTCGGCGGCCCGATGGGCGACTGCGGCCTGACCGGCCGCAAGATCATCGTCGACACCTACGGCGGTGCCGCGCACCACGGCGGCGGCGCCTTCTCCGGCAAGGACCCGTCCAAGGTCGACCGTTCCGCTGCCTACGCGGGTCGCTATGTGGCGAAGAACATCGTCGCCGCAGGCCTGGCATCGAAATGCGAAGTACAGGTCGCCTACGCCATCGGCGTCGCCAGGCCGGTGAGCATGATGGTCAACACCTTCGGCACCGGCAAGATCGCCGACGAAAAAATCGTCAAGCTGATCGAAGCCCACTTCGACCTGCGCCCGAAAGCCATCATCCAGTCGCTCAACCTGCTCCGCCCGATCTACACCAAGACCGCCGCTTACGGCCACTTCGGCCGGGAAGAGCCGGAGTTCACCTGGGAAGCGACAGACAAGGCGGAAGCGCTTAAGGCAGACGCCGGGTTGTAATTTCTGGTTTGGATTTGGAAGCCCTGTCTTGTGTGAGCTTCCCCTGTTGGGAAGCCGTGCGCATCGCGCGCCTCCAGCCTTGATAGATGTCGGCCAATGAACTACACTTGTCCCATGAATTTCGAATGGGACGAAGCCAAAAGCGAGGCGTGCTTTACCCAGCGCGGGTTTGATTTCGCCTACGCGGCACTGGCGTTTTTTGATCCCAACCGAATCGTGCATGCCGACACCAGGCTCAGCTATGGCGAGGAGCGCTACCAGCTGATGGGCATGATCGAACAGCGTCTGTTCGTGGTGGTCTACACCTCGCGTCATGACGCCATGCGAATCATCTCGGCACGCAAAGCCAATCAACGAGAGGTCAGACACTATGAAGACAGTACGCGTGACGATTAATCCTGCCGTCCCTGCCTCCCTGGCTTTGGGACGCATCGACCCTGCTCGTGTGGACGCCACCACCGAGGAGGACATCGCCGCACACCAAGCCGCCGACGAAGCCGAAGCCATGCAGGACGCAGCGAAGTTCGCTCGCCGAGTCAGAAAACGTCTTGGACTGAGCCAGGCAGAGTTTTCACAGCGGATTGATGTCTCGCTCGACACCATCCGCAACTGGGAACAAGGCAAACGCTGCCCGACCGGTGCTGCCAAGGCCCTGCTCAAGGTGTTAGACAAAGCACCCGAGGCGGCACTGGCGGCGCTCGACTGAACGAGGCAGTGCGTGGCAAGGGGTCAAGTCTTCGTGGCAAGGCAAGGGGTCTAGTCTTGACATCGCGGTTGCCATTCTACAGCGAACAAGTGGGAGCAGCGAAAGCGCGATGTCAAGACTTGACCCCAGCGTCCTGACCCCAGCGTCCTGCGTCCTGCGTCCTGCTAACGGTTCTATTGAGCATTTTGTCATGACTGCATCGATCATCAAATGCAAATGCCCGAAATGTGGCGCCACGGTGATCGTTGATGCATCAGCTGACCACTCCACCTGCGTCTGGTGTGGGACGAGCATTCCCAATGTGCTTGCTAAAGAATCTGGGATTGCGCCTGTTGCGGAAGGGGTGCAAGTGGAACGCCCGCGTATCGACAGGGAAAAACTCGACGAACCCAATGCTTCCGGACGGACGCCAAGTGAGGCGACGGCGACCGAAATACCCGCCGGCCCCACTGGGACGACATTCTCCGTGAATTCCTTAGGGAAAGTAATTCTCGTCGTCATTCTCGCTCCAGTGCTTGCTCTAGCCACCTTCACCTTGGTTTCCCTCTTATTTACCTGGATGGGAATCGATCCCGGCAGTTGGGTTGTCAACGTCTTGGCGGGTCTTTGTACCATTGGAGTGGTGGCGTTCGCAATTTGGACATCGATCGCGCCCTTTGTGAGTTCCTCGCCCGGGATTCCCGAACGCCAAGCGACAGAGCGACCTCTAACTCTGGCACCATCTCGACATGTGTTAAGCGCTTTCTTGATCGGAGTGATTTGGTATTGGAATAATTTCATCTCTTCGATCATCTCTTCGAGTGATCTGGAAGGTAGCTCCTTATTGTGGATGGCGCTTATTGTGCTTTTATCGGAGGGGGCTCTGGGGGTTTCCAGGAACGGACCACGTTTTTTTGGCGCGACAGGGTTGGGGGTTTTATTTGGATGGATGACGGAGGTCATGTTCACATTAATATTTCCCCATATTTCCCCTGTCAATCACCAGCTTTTGCCATTTGAACCTGTAATTCTTGCAACTGTTATCATTCCTCCTACAGTTTTGGGAAATGTCGCAGGCAAAAAGTTGGCCTTACTCCAAGATAAGGAACCCAATAATAAATTGATGCTTTGGCTATTAACTATTGCTTTCATCCTGGCCTTGGTCTCACCGATGATTTAAAGGGACCAAGGTCGGATTAACCCGATTCAGGAAAACCCTCTCGCTGTGCATTGCGCCGCAGGAAATCAACCCCTTGCTCGCCAATCAAAAACTCACCACCTCCCCCGCCTGCTCACTCGCATACCTCCCCAACGCCGCAAACAACTCCCCCCCATCCCGCGTATCACGCCACGCCCCATCCTTCCACAAAAAATGATACCCCCCCGATTTCGCCGCCACCCAGATTTCCCGCGCCGCCGTCTGGCGGTTGACGATGATCTTGCTGCCATTCTCGAAGCTCAGCTCCAGAACCCCGCCGTTCATCTCGTAGTCGATATCCGTGTCGCAATCGTCCAGTGACTGCTCGATTCTGGCCAGTGTTTCATCCGCCAGTTTGTTGAATTCGCTCTCGGTCATTTCGAGTTTTCCTTGTGATAAGATGATGCGCAAATTTACTAGTCTTCCGAGAATAATATGCGCTTCGTTTTTTTGCCAGTTCTGCTTGTAGCCCTGCTCCAGGGTTGCGGCCACAAAGGCCCGCTCTATCTGCCCACCCCTGGTCAGACGTCTGCCGCCAAGACTCCGGCAGCGCCCCAACCTGCCGCCGAGGAGAAAAAACCATGAAATTCTTCTCCCGCCATGATGCCGAATTGTGCGTCGAATCCGTTCCTCTTTCCCGCATTGCCGAAGAATTCGGCACACCCTGTTATGTCTATTCCCATGCCGCGTTAACCGCAGCCTATCAGAGTTTCGATTCGGCCTTCGCCGAGCGCGACCATCTGATCTGCTACGCGGTGAAGGCCAACTCCAGCCTCGCCATTCTCAATCTTTTCGCGCGCCTCGGCGCGGGATTCGACATCGTTTCCGGCGGCGAGCTGGCGCGCGTTCTGGCGGCCGGCGGCGATGCAAAAAAAGTGGTGTTTTCCGGCGTCGGAAAAACCGCGGATGAAATGCGCCAGGCGCTCGAAGCAGGCATCCTGTGCTTCAACGTCGAATCGGAAAGCGAGCTGGAACGCCTCGACAAAATTGCCGGCGAAATGGGCCGGCGCGCACCGGTCAGTTTTCGCGTCAACCCCGACGTCGACCCGAAAACCCATCCCTATATTTCCACCGGGCTCAAGGGCAACAAATTCGGCATCGCCTACACCGATGCCGTCAGACTTTACTGCAAGGCGCGCGACCTGCCGCATCTGGATGTGGTCGGCATCGACTGTCATATCGGCTCGCAGATCACCGAGGTGATGCCCTTTGCCGATGCCCTCGACAAAATCCTGCTGCTGGTCGATGCATTGGAAAAAGAAGGCATAACGATTCATCACCTCGACCTCGGCGGCGGCCTGGGAATTTGCTACAGCGACGAAACACCGCCGCCAGTGACCGACTACGCAGACACGCTGCTGGAAAAACTCGCCGACCGCAACTTCAGGATCCTGCTCGAACCTGGCCGCGCCTTGGTTGGCAACGCCGGTCTGCTGCTCACCAAAGTGGAATATCTCAAGCATGGCGAAACAAAAAATTTCGCCCTCGTCGATGCCGCGATGAACGACCTGATGCGGCCCGCGCTCTACGATGCCTATCACGCGATCCTTCCCGTCAAGGAAAACACCGGCGTTACGCAGCGCTATGAAATCGTCGGTCCGGTATGCGAGAGCGGCGACTTTCTCGGCCATGACCGCCACCTGCACCTCGCCGAAGGCGACCTGCTGGCGGTGATGTCGGCAGGGGCATATGGCATGAGCATGAGCTCCAACTACAACACTCGACCACGCGCTGCCGAAATCATGGTGCAGAAAAACAACACGCATTTGATTCGCGAACGAGAAAAAATTTCACAATTATTCGCGCTGGAACGGCTGCTCCCCTGAGTGTTTTTCATGCTCCACACATCACCGCACCAGAAAAAACATGGGCTATAATCATTGCCCATGGCCGGTGTAGGCCATTGTCATTTCAATACCCGCCACATCTCGCCCGAAATAAACTCAGGCCGGCCTCTCGTAAGCCCGTCTATTTCCAATGATTTTCTTTTCGCAATGCCATTTTATCTGTTGTGTATTTTCAAATAATTGGAATAGAATTTAAGCGCAAGGCGGAAACATGCTCTCGGTCATGCAGTCCTAACGGGAGGAACAACAAGGTTATGCAATCAGTTGTTCAGTGCTGCCGCTTTATTTTGGTGCTTTTCACAAATCCAAAATAAAAATGTACTCGAGATAACTTTCTACAATAAGGAGTCAGCAAATGGCAACAAAGAAAGCGACCAAGTCTCCCGCCAAGGCACCTGCCAAAGCGACCGCAACCAAACCTGTAGCCAAGGCCGCACCGGCTGCCGCAGCAAAAACCGCCGCCAAACCCGCAACAGCAACCAAGGCCACCGCAGCTAAAAAAGCACCGGTTAAAAAAGCCGCCGCTGCAAAACCAGCACCCAAGGCCGCTGCCACCAAAACCGTAGCAAAACCAGCAGCAAAAAAACCCGCCGCTGCTGCCGCCAAGAAACCTGCAACGGCAGTCAAAAAAGCAACCACAACCAAAGCTACTGCAGCAACAAAAGCGCCGGCTAAAAAAGCCGCCGCTGCAAAACCAGCCGCCAAGAAAACAGCAACCAAGGCCGCTGCCACCAAAACCGTAGCCAAAACAGCCGCTGCAAAACCAGCAGCTAAAAAGGCAACCCCAACCAAGACTACTGCAGCAAAAAAAGCGCCAACCACAAAAGCACCTGCGAAAAAAGTTGCAGCCAAACCCGCAGCCAAGCCTGCAGCTAAAAAAACTGCCGCCAAACCCGCAGCCGCCGCCGCGGGGAAGTAGTCAACTCTAGATCAGCATAACGGCGGGCTTTAACCCCGCCGTTATGCTTTATTTTTCCCCATCAAGATTCTCCCTCCGCTCAAAGAACATTCCCCCGCAATATTGACCGACCGGTCAGTCAGTGCTAATTTGTCTTTTGTTTTCCTGACTTAGCGAGACCGGCTGTGCCTCTGGTTGAACCCATCCCCAACTTGTCTGAGACGGGCCCGGATGCGGTCGAGCGTATCCTGGCCGCAGCCAAGGATCTGTTTGCCGAATCCGGCTTCAACGCGGTATCGATGAATGCCATCGCGGAGCACGCCGGGGTCAGCAAAGCCAATGTCTTTCATCACTTCAAATCGAAGAACGCGCTTTATCTCGAAGTGCTGAAAACCGCCTGCAGCGAATCCGGCAGTCAGATCGATCAACTCGGCAGCGGCTCTGGCACCTTGGTCGAACGCCTGCGCGACTTCTCGCAATCGCACCTGGCCAACATCCTGCGTGACGAAAAAATCTCCCGGCTGATCCAGCGCGACTTGCTGGAAAACGGCCCGCAACGCGGCAAGGAATTCGCCGAGCAGGTGTTCGGCCAGAATTTCGCGCGCCTGGTGGAGATCCTGCGCACCGGCCAGAAAAAAGATGAACTGCGCAAAGGCATCGATCCCGCCATGCTGGCCACCCTGCTGATCGGCGCCGACGTGTTCTTTTTCCAGTCGCGCGAGGTGCTGCGCCATTTCCCGGACGTCAGCTTCACCGACACCCCGGAAAGTTACAGTGCAATGCTGGTCGATATTCTGCTACGCGGCATTCTGCCCCAACCCTGATGAACCCCTGGACTAACAACATGCGAACAACCCCATCGATCCTGATCCCCTGCCTGCTTGGTGCAGCACTGCTGCTGCCGGGGTGCACCAAGAAGCCCGAAGAGCAGAAGAAAGGCCCACCGGCAGCGATCATCACCGTCACCCAGGCACAATCACGCACCATGCAGGTACTGGAGCAGTCGGTCGGCGAGGCGGACAGTTCCACCGCGCCCAAGGTGGGCGCCGAAGTGGCGGGGCGCATCATCAAAGTCCATGTGGAAATCGGCGACCCGGTCAGGAAGGGGCAACTGCTGGCCGAAATCGATGCCACCGATTTTTCCGCCGACGAGAAGCGCCTGGAAGCCCAGGCAACCAGCCAGCGCAAGCTGACCGAACGCTATCGCGAATTGGCCGGGAAGGGCTTTGTTTCGCCCTCCCTGCTGGAAGGTTACGAAGCCCAGAACGTCGCCGCGCGCGAACAGTACGCCCGTGCCGCCAAAAATCTTTCCCGCACCCGCATCGTGTCGCCGGTGGATGGCCGGGTCGACAACCGCATGGTTTCGGTGGGCGACTGGATCGATCTCGGCAAGCCGGTGTTCCAGCTCTCCACCAGCGAAAACCTGCGCATCCGCTTGCCGTTCCCTGAAACCGCAGCGCAGCGCATCAAGGTTGGCCAGGTGGTTAACCTTTCCACGCCGACCGCACCGGATGCTACCGTGACCGGCAAGATCGAACAGGTGCGGCCGATGGTGGGCAGCACCAATCGCGCCTTCGACGCCGTGGTGGAAGTGAAGAATCCGGGCGGCTGGAAACCCGGCGCTTCGGTCAACGGGGCAGTCGTCGTCGAGGAGCACGCAGAAGCAGTCAGCGTGCCGGAAGTAAGCGTGGTGCTGCGGCCTGCCGGCAAGGTGGTCTACGTGATCGAGAATGGCAAGGCCGTTCAGCATGTCGTCACCACCGGCGTCACCCAGAACGGTCAGGTGGAAATTTTACAAGGCATAAGATCGGGTGCAACGGTAGCCGTGGACGGCGCGGGCTTCCTCACTGACAAGGCTGCGGTCAGCGTGAAGGTAGCGAACGGCAAAAAAGGCGAGCAGAAATGACCTTGCCCGAACTTTCCATCAAACGCCACGTGCTGGCGTTCATGCTGTCCGCCGTGCTGGTGCTGTTCGGCTACATCAGCTACCAGCGCATCGGCATGGATCGCTTTCCCCTTATCGAGTTTCCCATTGTCTCGATCTCCACCACGCTGAAGGGCGCCAACCCTAACATCGTCGATGCCAGCGTCACCAACGTGATCGAGACGTCGATCAACAGCGTGCCCGGCATCGAACACATCCAGTCCACCTCCTCGCCCGGCGTGTCGGTGATCAACATCACCTTCAGCCTGGACAAGAAAGTCGATGTCGCCTTCAACGAGGTGCAGGCCAAGGTCAACCAGGTCTTGCGCCGCTTGCCCAAGGATGCCGACCCCCCCGTCGTTGCCAAGGTCGAGACCAACGCCATGCCGATCATGTGGCTGGCGCTGCGTGGCGACCGCACTCAGCAGCAGCTCAACCAGTACGCCCTCAACACCATCAAGAAGCGCCTGGAAACCATCAACGGCGTGGGCGAGGTGCGCCTGGGCGGAAGGCGCGACCGCACCATCCGGGTCAACCTGCTGCCGGCGAAAATGACCGCGTTCAAGGTCACCGCCCAGGATATCAACACCGCCTTTGCCAATGAGCATGTCCAGCTTGCCGGCGGTTTCCTGGTGGGGCAGAAGACCGAAAACCTGATCAAGCTCGACCTGGAATTCCACCGCCTCGACGATCTGGCAAAAATGATCGTCGCCTACCGCGACGGCTCGCCGGTGCGCCTTAAAGATATCGCCGAAGTCGAGGATGCCCTGGCCGATTACCGGCAGCTCGCGCGCTTCATGGGCAAGACTACCATCGGCCTGGGCATCGTCAAGGTCACCAACACCAACACCGTGGCGATTGTCGACGCGATCAAGCAGCGCCTGGAAACCGAGATCATCCCGCAACTGCCGCCGGGCATGACGCTGGACATCGTCTCCAACGACGCGATCTTCATTCAGGAAATCGTCGATTCGCTGAAGGAACACCTGATCGAAGGCACGCTGCTGGCGTCTCTCATCGTCTGGCTGTTCCTGCGCAGCATGCGCTCCACCCTGATCATCGCCACGGCCATCCCGGTGTCGCTGATGGGCGCGGTGGCGGTGATCTACTTTTTCGGCTACACCCTCAATTCGCTCACCATGCTCGCCCTGCTGCTGCTGATCGGCGTGGTGGTGGACGACGCCATCGTGGTGCTGGAAAACATCTTCCGCCACCGCGAGGAAATCGACGCCGACCCGGTCACCGCCGCGGTCAACGGCAGCCGCGAAGTGATGTTCGCGGTGATCGCCGCAACGCTGTCCCTAGTGTCGATTTTCGCGCCGGTGATGTTTCTCGGCGGCATCATCGGACAGTTCTTCAAATCCTTCGCGGTGGTGGTGACCTTCGGCGTGCTGGTATCCCTGTTCGTGTCGCTGACGCTGACGCCGATGCTGTGCTCGCGCTACCTCAAGGTGGAAAAGCAGCACGGACGCCTGTACTACGTCCTGGATCGTTTCTTTCACGGCATGGACAACCTCTACCGCTACCTGCTCGACAAGGCGCTGCGCCACCGCTGGAAGGTGGTGGTATTGACCCTGGCGACCGTGGTGGCGAGCAGCTATTTCTTCATCAACGTGGGCAAAACTTTCGTCCCTGAAGAGGACGAAGGCCGCTTCCTGGTGAACCTGCGTACCCCGCTCGGTTCCAGCATCGAATACACCGACACCCGTTTGCGCATGGTCGAGGAACTGCTGTTCCGCCACAAGGAAATCGTCACCGAATTTGCCCTGATCGGTCTCGGCAGTGCGGGACAGGTCAACCAGGCGATGGTGGTGGTGCGCATGGCGCCGCGCGGCGAGCGGAAAATCAAGCAGCAGGACGTCATCCCCGTGATCCGCAAGGAGCTGGCGCAAATCCCCGGTGCGCGCGCTTTCGCCGCACCCTACCCGATGGTCGGCGGCCAGCGGGGCGAGCCCCTGCAGTTCGTGATCAACGGTCCCAATCTCGATGAAGTGGGACGCCTGGCCAAGACGCTGCAGCAAACCCTTTCGGCGGATCCCGGCCTGGGGCGCATGGACCTAGATTTGCAGCTCGACCTGCCGCAACTCGTCCTCGATCCCGACCGCACCCGGATTGCTTCTGCGGGGCTGACGACCCAGGACGTGGCACTGGCGCTCAACATGCTCTCCGGCGGCGTGGACATCGCCAAATTCAACGACGTGCCGGGCGACGGCCAGCGCTACGATATCCGGGTCAAGGCCAGGGACGGCGAATTCAGGCAGCCTTCCGATCTGAACAAGGTTTACCTGCGTTCCCGCGATGGCTCGCTGGTGCGCCTGGACACCGTGGCGAACGTGAAGCAGACACTGGGACCGGCAGTGATCGGACGCTTCGACCTGCAATATGCCGCCACCTTCTATGGCACACCCACGATCCCGCTCGGCGATGCGGTGAACAAGGTGAAAGCCGCCACTGCGGAGATGCTGCCGATAGGCTATACAGTGAAGATGATCGGCCAAGCGGAAGAATTCGGCAAGACCGTGCAGTACATGATCTTCGCCTTCTCCCTGGCGATGGTCCTGCTCTACATGGTGCTGGCGAGCCAGTTCAACTCCTTCATCCAGCCCTTCATCATCATGGTGGCGCAGCCGCTGGCGATCATCGGCGGGGTGATGGCCTTGTGGCTGTTCAACCACACTCTCAACATCTACTCGATGATCGGCCTGGTGCTGCTGATCGGCCTGGTGGCGAAGAACTCGATCCTGCTGGTGGATCTCACCAACCAGCGGCGCTCGGAGGGCAAGGGCATCGACGCGGCGCTCTCCGAGGCCTGCCCGATCCGGATGCGGCCGGTGCTGATGACCTCGCTGACGGTGATCCTGGCGCTGCTGCCGGCAGCGCTGGGGCTGGGAGCCGGCGCGGAAACCAACGGCCCGCTGGCGGTGGCGGTGATCGGCGGCATGATCACCTCGACCCTGCTCACCCTGGTGGTGGTGCCGGCGGTGTACTCGCTGGTTGAGGGTGGCTTGCTGCGCTGGCAAACCCGGCATCCCCGCACAGCGGGGGAATAAAGGAGCACAAACGATGCGTTGGACACTGCCGGGATTGCTGATCGCCACGGCTGCGTTGGCAAGTTGTTCGCGTGAAGCACCGCCGCTTTACCAGGGCTATGCCGAGGGCGAGTACGTGCGCGTGGCGGCTCCCTACGCCGGGTCCTTGACCACCCTGGCAGTGCAGCGCGGCGTGCAGGTCGGGGCCGGCGCGCCCCTGTTCGCGCTGGAGCAGGACAACGAAAAAGCGGCGCGTGACGAGGCGGCACAAGGACTGAAGCGCGCCGAGGCGCAACTGGAAAACCTGAAGAAGGGCAAGCGCCCCGCCGAACTGGACGCCATCGTCGCCCAACGGGAGCAGGCGCGGGCCGCCCTGAAACTGTCCGAAGCCGATTTCGCGCGCGACGAGAAACTCGCGAAAGCGGGATTCATTTCCAGCCAAAAGCTGGATGCCGACCGCACCGCCCTACAGCGTAACAGCGAACGTCTGAAAGAACTGGAAGCCCAGCTCGCCACCGCCAAGCTGGCGGCTCGGGTCGATGAAATTCGCGCCGCCGTGGCGGCAGTGGCCGCCGCGCGCGCCACCCTCGCCCGTGCCGACTGGTCGCTCGCCCAGAAAAGCGTGACGGCGCCGGTTGCCGGCCTGGTGCAGGATACGCTTTACGTCCAGGGCGAATGGGTGCCCGCCGGCAGCCCGGTGGTGTCGCTGCTGCCGCCACATAACATCAAGGTACGCTTCTTCGTGCCGGAAACCCGGATCGGCTCCTTGAAAACCGGGCAGGCCGTCACGCTGTCCTGCGACGGCTGCGCCGCGCCGATTTCCGCCGCGATCAGCTACATCTCGCCCCAAGCCGAATACACCCCGCCGGTGATCTACAGCCGGGAAAACCGCGGCAAGCTGGTGTACCTGATCGAAGCCCGCCCGGCCCCGGCCGATGCCGCAAAACTGCGCCCCGGCCAGCCGATGGACGTCAGGCTGAATTGATAATGCGAAACCCAGCAGACCCCATGGAAATAGATGAACTCCCTCTCCCGCAGGCGGGAGAGGGCTGGGGTGAGGGTCACGATTACGTTCCCAATCCAGCTCAAAAACTTCCCGCCGACCTTCGCGCCTTTGCCCGCGAGCTTCGCGTACGTCAAACAGATGCAGAAAATTTGCTGTGGGGATTATTGAGAAACCGGCGTCTACTCGGCTCGAAATTTCGTCGCCAATACCCGATTAACCCTTATATTCTCGATTTTTATTGTCACGAGGCGAAGCTGGCGGTCGAACTGGATGGCGGTCAACACGCCGAACAGCGGCATTACGACCAGCAACGAACCGCCCAACTGGAAAGTTGTGGCATCCTGGTGCTGCGCTTCTGGAACAACGAGGTGTTGCAACAAGTAGAAAGTGTTCTTGAAAAAATTTACCTGGTTCTCGGACAGCGAACACCCTCATCCCCAGCCCTTCTCCCGCCTGCGGGAGAAGGGGGCGCATGACTTCCGATTTTGCCATCGACGTCGCCGGGCTGGTCAAGCGCTTCGGCGACCTGGTGGCGGTGAACGACCTCGCCCTGCAGGTACGGCGCGGCGAAATCTACGGCTTCCTCGGCCCCAACGGCAGCGGCAAGACCACCACCATCCGCATGCTGTGCGGCCTGCTTACGCCCGACGGCGGGCGCGGCACCTGCCTGGGCTACGACGTGATCCGCGAAACACGCCAGATCAAGCGCCAGGTCGGTTACATGACGCAGCGTTTCAGCCTGTACGAAGACCTCACCATCCGCGAGAACCTGGATTTCACCGCCCGCATCTACGGCATGGCCAACCGGAACGAGGCGGTTGAGCGGGCACTGGAACGGCTTGGCCTGGCCGATCGTCAGAAGCAGCTGGCTGGCACCCTGTCCGGCGGCTGGAAGCAGCGCCTGGCGCTGGCCGCCTGCATGCTGCACGAGCCGCAGCTCCTGCTCCTCGACGAGCCCACCGCCGGGGTGGATCCCAAGGCGCGGCGCGATTTCTGGGACGAAATTCACCGCCTCGCCGGCGAGGGCATCACCGTGCTGGTGAGCACCCACTACATGGACGAGGCGGAACGCTGCCACCGCCTCGCCTACATTGCCTATGGCTCTTTGCTGGCTCAGGGCACGGTGGCGGAAGTGGTGAAAAATTCCGGTATCGTCACCTGGGTGGTGGAGTGCGCCGACCTTTATGCGCTGGGCGCGCAACTGCGTGGGTTGCCCGGGGTGAGCCAGGTGGTGCCATTCGGCAATGTTCTCCATGTCAGCGGCACCGATGCGGCATTGCTGGAGCAGTCCATCGGTCCTTTCAAGGATCAGTCCGGATGCCGCTGGACGCAAACTTCGCCGGGACTGGAGGATGTCTTCATCCAGATGATGGAAAAGGCCAAAAACAATGTCTGAGCGCTTTGCCTGGCACCGCTTCCTCGCCGTGGCCACCAAGGAATTCATCCAGATGCGGCGCGATCGCCTGACCTTCGCCATGATGGTCGGCATCCCGATGATCCAGTTGATCCTGTTCGGCTTCGCCATCAACGCCGACCCCAAGCAATTGCCGACGGCGGTGCTGGTGGCCGACCACAGCGAGTTCTCGCGCAGCTTCGTGCGCGCCCTGGAAAACAGCGGCTATTTCAAGGTGATCGCGCAGCCGCGCAACGAGGTCGAAGCCGAGCGGCTGATCGCCGAAGGCGACGCCCAGTTCGTGGTGAGCATCCCGGAGAATTTCGCGCGCAAGCTGGTGCGCGGCGAACGCCCGGCGATCCTGGTCGAGGCCGACGCCACCGACCCCACCGCCGTCGGCAACGCAGTGGGCGCGCTGAGCCAGCTGGCCCAGACCGCCCTCAATCGCGACCTGCAAGGCGCATTGCAGCCGCTGCAAGGCAAGCCGGCGCCTTTCGACGTGCAAATCCACCGCCGCTACAACCCGGAAGGCATCACCCAGTACAACATCGTGCCGGGGTTGATGGGCGTGATCCTGACCATGACCATGATCATGCAGACCGGCCTCGCCATGACCCGCGAGCGCGAGCGCGGCACCATGGAAAACCTGCTCGCCACGCCGGTGCGGCCGTTCGAGGTGATGGCCGGGAAAATCGTGCCCTACATCATGGTCGGCTACATCCAGGTGACGCTGATCCTGCTGACGGCGCGACTGATCTTCGGCGTGCCGATACTCGGCAGCGTCGTGCTGCTGTATGCGGTGGTACTGCTCTTCATCGCCGCCAACCTTTCGGTCGGCCTGATGTTCTCCACCATAGCGAAGAACCAGATGCAGGCGATGCAGATGACCTTCTTTTTCTTCCTGCCGTCGATGCTGCTCTCCGGCTTCATGTTCCCGTTCCGCGGCATGCCGGAATGGGCGCAGAACGTCGGTAGCCTGCTGCCGCTGACCCATTTTTTGCGCATGGTGCGCGGCATCCTGCTGAAGGGCAACGGCCTGATGGAAACCCTGCCACACCTGTGGGCCATCGGACTGTTCCTGCTGACGGTGGTGGCGATCGGATTGAAGCGCTACCGCAAGACGCTGGATTAGCCCTGATGGCCCTAAAAAACACACACGTCCGCGCCGAACGATGGTAGCCTAAAGTTCACCCATTTTCTCCCGCCAACCATGGATGCCATCCTGATTCTGGCAGTCGTTGCGGTGCTGATCGTGCTGCTGTTCGATTACACCAACGGCTTTCACGACGCCGCCAATATCGTCGCCACGGTAATCGCCTCGCGTGCCATGACACCGGCGCAAGCGGTAATGATTGTCGGCTTTTTTGAATTTCTCGGCCCGCTGCTGGGCGGCACGGCGGTCGCCAACACCATCGGCAAGTTCATCCCCCTGGACGACCTGGAAGCCGCGGTATCGCTCACCATCATCCTGTGCGGGCTAGTGGGCGCCATCGTCTGGAATTTGCTGACCTGGTGGCGCGGCATCCCTTCCTCCTCCTCGCATGCACTGGTGGGCGGCCTGGCCGGCGCGGTGGTGGTTGCCGTCGGCGCCGACCATGTGGCATGGGGATTCGGCGAACTGTTCCAGAACGGCCACTTCACCGGGATCACCAAGGTGCTGCTGGCCCTGGTGCTGTCGCCGCTGGTCGGCTTCTGGGCCGGATTCTTCCTGCATCGCCTGATGCTGCTCCTGCTGCGCAGCGCAAAGCCGACAATCAACCGGAACCTGCGCCGCGCCCAGTTCTTCACCGCCGCCGGCCTGGCCTTTTCCCACGGCGCCAACGATGCACAGAAAAGCATGGGCATCCTCACCCTGGTGCTGCTGCTGGGTGGCTTCATTCACGAATTCGTCGTGCCGTTCTGGGTGATGATGGCCTGCGCCACGGCAATCACGCTGGGGATCCTGTCCGGCGGCTGGCGCATCGTGCGCACCCTGGGCTTCGCCATCTACAAGGTGCGTCCGTTGCATGCGCTGGATTCCCAGCTCACTTCTGCAGGGGTGATTTTCGCCGCTTCCCTGATCGGCGCGCCGGTATCCACCACCCATGTCGTCGCCACTTCGATCATGGGCATCGGCGCTTCGGAACGTCCCAAGGCGGTGCGCTGGGCAAAAGCCGAAGAAATCTCGGTAACGTGGTTGATCACCATTCCCGGCGCGGCGATGGTGGCGGTCGCGTGCTATTTCATGGTACAGCTGGCAATGAAATCAACAGGATGAACATCATGCGCGAAAAATCCAAATTCATTTTGGCCACTATCCTTGACCATGTTTTTCCCAAAGCGCCCGACTTCTTCAAGCTGCTGACCGAACAATGCCTTCAGGTCAGCCATTCGGTTGACGACCTGGTCGAATTTCTGAAAACCGGCGACGAAGCTCTGGGAAAGCAAATCAAGCAGGATGAACATGAAGCCGACCTCATCAAGATGCGCAACCTCCATATTCTGAACGAGGCCTTTTCCACCCCGATCGACCGGGAAGACATCTACCGGGCGATCGCCGACCTCGACCGGATCGTGACCTACTGCAAAACCACCGTCAGCGAAATGGATGTCCTCGGGGTGACGCCGGACACCTTCATCCTGGAAAAATCCAAACTGCTTAAAGAAGGGGTAGACGCTCTGGTCGCAGGCTTCGGCAAGCTGGGAACAGACCCCCTGTCGGCGGCGGACGATGCCGATATTGCGCGCAAGGCGCAACGACGGGTCGAAAGACTATATCGCATCGCCCTGGCCGAATTGTTCAAGGGCGACGACTACATCAACATGTTCAAGCGCCGTGAAATCTATCGCCACCTCTCCAACGCCGCCCACAACATGGCGCACTGCGCCAATACCCTGCACGACATCGTGGTGAAGATCTGCTGACTCGCCAGAAAGAAGTTCATGTACGGCACAAGGCGCTTCGCTTATTGACGCCTTACACCAGATGTTGTAATTGTTTACAACACAATTAAGTGTTGCTATGATTTACAACATGAAAGCGACGCTGATTTATGAAGACATCAAGGACATAGAATCAGGCGGATTCGTCGAGATGGTGGTATGGGCTGTTCCCAGTCCTGTGCAGGGTAGCACGCATGGGTACAAATACCGTTTCGCCTATGTTGTGAATGGCGCGTGCGTGCTGCGCTATGACAATGAAGCGGGCAAGGGCGATCACAAGCACGTCGGAAAGAGAGAAATCCCCTATGAATTCGCCTCCGTGCCGCAACTGCTGGCGGATTTTATGAGCGACGTAAGAAAATGGAAGGAATGAACATGAATACTGTGATCATTGAGGTATCCAGCCTGGAAGAATCGGCGGCACGCGCCATCCGCGCCATGGAAACAGGGGAGTCTCAGGGGCGTTACCGTAGTTTTGAGACGCCCGAGCTGTTATTCAAGCGACTGACGCCCAAGCGCCTGGAGATTTTGCACAAGATGCAGGGGGCAGGTGAAATGAGCTTGCGCGAGCTGGCGCGGCGGGTGGAACGGGATGTAAAGGGCGTGCATACAGACATTCACGCACTGCTGGAGTTTGGTCTGGTGGAAAAAACAGATTCAGGAAAAATCATCTGCCCGTTCGATGAAATTCGTTTCGACTTTGCCATGCGGGCAGCCGCCTGAAGTTGGATACGTGGATTTTTTAACTTCGTAGTCCGCCCCTTGAAGAGGAGGGAATCGACTCACTATGCAAACCACCCGGAAAACCGAGGGTAGCCCGAAGGGCCGGTGCGGGTGGGTCGCCTTCTTTTGGTTAGCTTTTCTTGGCGAAGCAAGAAAGTAACTTGCCCGCCGGGCAGCCCCGGCACCTGAATATCTGCGCATAGCGCACACAAATCCCAACACCGCTTGTAACCACCCGAACAAAGGCCTATAGTTGCCCAGTTGTCATAAAAATCGGTGGCAATTCAGGGTGCGCCACATATAACAGCGAGTCGGCAGCGTGAATAATGCTGGAATGTTAGAACTGACTCTGTTGCTCTTTTCAATAACTCCGCCCCCCCCCCTTTGTAATGCACTGGCCGAAAAAAAGTCATTGATCGACTTTATCTGAGGAGTCCACTTTATGCGAGCACTTCACCGTTGGTCCATCGCACTTTTATTCTCATTGTTATACTCAATTGGTCATGCCGAATGACTTCCCGTTGCCTCTCATGACTTCTATGGGCGACAACTCTTCCATTACATAGACCCATCTCGCGTAACAAGAGAGGGATCAACGATTAAGTTTTACCAGAAGGAGGTTTCCGAACCGCCTCCAGAAGTGAAAGGCCAAAAAGTCGGCTACCGCTTGCTACTGAAGCGGGTTCGCTGCAATGACCTATCGACACAAGAAGTTCACAGATGGCTATACCCGGAAGGCGGTGGAATGCCCATCAGCGAAATCTCAGTTCCTTTGAATGAGCAGAAGTGGCAGGAAAATGCCCCGGATACGATAGGTGAAAAGATTGCAGCATTTGCATGCGCGGCGGTGAATCCTCCGCTTCCATCGAGCCCACGGGAGAATATCACTACGCCCCTACGCAGCAAGGTAATGTAGGTTGCTTCTAGCCCCATCAACGTAGCACTAAGAGATGCTCTGCCATGAAAATATTATTATCCACAGCCTTAATCGGATGCCTTCTTTCACTTACCGTTTCATCCAAGAATCTTCATGCCGAGTCAGATTGGAAACTATTTACGGATAAGAGCGATGGGGTATCGTTTAACTACCCTAAAACATGGTCTATCGAACCGCAGCGAACGAATGCGTTCCGGGTCAAGGTTGGTGACCCAAAAGGAACCGGAACTTGTATGTTGACGACACTCCCCTTGCCACCTCAAGTAGCGAGCATTTCTGCGGAAGACATGGTACGACAGACCACGAAACAAGATATCATTAACGGGGCAAGGCAAAAAGGAACAGAAATGAAAATCTCTGATTTCCGGGTGACGAAAGTTGGAAACAGACCCGCCATATATTACGAGGATGCAAGTACCTATGAATCGTTGGACTTAACCATTCCGGTAAGCTCCATTAACGTTCTTACAAAAGTAGGTGCTCAAATCTACATGTTGTCCTGCGCAACGGTTCCAGTCGATATGGAAAGAAATAAGAGCCGGTATCTTTTCGTTATGCAGTCTCTTGTAATCCGATAATGAATACATTCTCGATGTTACTAGCAACCCTTGCTAAACAGATTCCAATGATCAAACTTTCAATACACGGTGAAGAGTTTCATCGTATTGGAAGATTGACGCCCGAATTCGACGGTAAAGAGCGCTTGCTGTACTGGCGCGGCGCCGATCCGGATATAAGCGAGTTCAACGAAATTTTGCCCGAGTTGAAAGAATATCTGGATCTTTGTCACGAATGACATGACTATTTACTCGTATCTTCATGATGCCGATTGTTCGGCCAGCGACTTTTTTCTGAGCTAACGAAATGCCGACTTCACCACGGGATGACGCAGTTCACGCAGTTGATACTTTGAACGATTTCGTCGGGGATTTTGTAAGCGGCGTCATGCTTTTTCGGGAATGGGAAACCCAGTTTAAGGGTGGACACGTGCCCAAAATACTTATGGTTAATGTGCAGAAAATCTGCTTGTCCCATTTGGTTCTTGGCTTGTGCAAGTTCGTTGAGTTTTATGAGCGGTTCCACAAGATTATTCCCTCCGAACACCGAAAGACATGTAAAGGCCTTGTGCGCGAGATCAAACAAAAAGGTGTAATTGCTTTCCGCAATAAATGTGTGGGTCATATTTGGGACAACGACCTAGACCGACCGTTGATTCACTCTGAAATAATGGCTCGGATTAATCTGTTGATGGGCAACAATATTTCTGAGTTTCTAGACTGGATCAACAACCCTAAAGGAAATACTTTACATACCGTGGTGGGCATTGTTGAAACAGTGCGGGATATCGTAATGACTCAGTACACCATAACGCCAGATGAGTTCATTAACCGATAGTGCGCTTAGTCCGGCAGTCCTTCTAACCTGACCTGGAAGAATAATTTGATAAAAAGGGGGGGCACGACCCTCTCATTAAAGCAGGAAAAGCGTGGCCAGGCCGAGAAAAATGAA
The DNA here is from genome assembly GCA_031426955.1 of Sulfuricella sp. GTDB lineage: Bacteria > Pseudomonadota > Gammaproteobacteria > Burkholderiales > Sulfuricellaceae > Sulfuricella. The sequence continues at coordinate 15,895 of JASJPA010000012.1, read as the reverse complement.
AAACCCGCCACTGTCGGTCACGGAGGTAATCATCACACTGGAACCCACTGCGCGGATCGCGCCCGAGCTTGTTCATGAGCATCGGAATCAGCCCCCCCCATCAGCGCCGCCAGCAGGAGGTTGAGCATCATCGCGCCGGTCATCACCACGCCCAGCGCGGCGTTGTTATAAAGGAGCCAAGCGACCAGGCCGATGATACCGCCCCAGATTCAACCCGTTGACCAGGCAGCCCCCGAATTCCTTGAGGAACAGCTTGCGAATGCCGCTACCACGAATCTGCCTCAACGCCAAGGCGCGGACGATCATGGTGGTCATGATATTTATTGAAATAGCTTCTATGGATTAAGCTGGTGGTAAACGGCTTGCGCCACTTTCAGCAGTTCGGGCTTTTCCAGGTCGCCGGATAGCGCATAGCCGAGTGGCCCGTCGATCCAGTAGAACACGCCGATGTTGTTTTCACGTGCATAGCGGAATGCGGTTTCCCGGCTGCCGCCGCCATCCGTCCGCACGTACAGGGTGAGACGCTGGCCGCGCCCGTCCTGGTACATGAACTGTGCCGCCGGACCGCTGGCGCCCGGCAATAGCCGGCCACCGACCAAGTCATAGCCGGCCTCGCTCAGGTGCGGCACCCTGACTGAAACGCCCAGCCGCTTCGACAGCCAGGCCGCCAGGTGGGCTTCCTGCTCCGCGCCCACTTCGACCGGGTGGCGCACTTCCGGGGTATACACCACATGGGCCACGGCCGCCTGACGGACAAAGCCCATGCTGGTGCCGGAACGCGTATCCTGCGCGCCGTGCAGGAACCAGCCGAGCGTACCGCCGATGGCCAGCCACGCCACTACCGCAGTATGGCGCAGCAAGGGCAGGCTATGCCAGGGAGCCGGCTGCGGCCGTTGCAGGCGCGGCGGCACCGGCTCGTCCAGCACCGGATCGAACAGGGCGTGCAAGGCCGCATTCTGGCGCCGGTAATCCTCCACCCGCCCGGCCTCGGCAGGATGGCTCGCCAGCCAGGCAGCCACCTCCGTACGGCGCGGTTCATCCAGCTGGCCATCGGCATAGGCCTGCAATTCGTCCTCGTTCGCGGTCTGCATCGGCTCGCTCATTTCACCACCCTCAATGCCGGCACGGCGCCGCCCGCCATGATCTGGCGCAGACGCTCGCGTCCGCGCGACAGGCGCGACATCACCGTTCCCAGCGGCACATCCAGCACTTTCGCCACTTCCTCGTAACGCATTTCCTCCAGCCCGACCAGCAGCAAGACTTCGCGCTGCTCTTGCGGCAGGCAGGCGAGCGCAGCATGCACATCCCGGACCTGGAGCCCGTCCTCCTGGGCGGCACGCACCGGCACATCCAGCGCATCCTCCTCCAGCGGCAGCAGCATGGGTACTGCGCTGCCTTTCCTGACGCCGTTCACATACACATTGTGCATGATGGAAAACAGCCAGGCACGCAGGTCGCTGCCACGCCGCCACAAATGAAACTTGCCCCAGGCACGCTCCAACGTATCCTGCACCAGATCGTCGGCGCGCGCGCGATCCCCCGCCAGTGCCCGGGCATAGCGGCGCAGGCGGGGGATATGTTCCTCGATCAGGCGGTCAAACTTTTCCACTTGGCCTTAATAACCCAGCGTGAGCTTCGGGTCAATCTGCCACACCTCGTTCACCAGTTTGCCTTCGCGGTAAACCAGCACGTAGCGCACCTTGATCGCGGCCTTGCCCTTGAATTCGACATTGGCGGTGACGGTGCTGCCCTTGGGGTTGGCGCTTTCTTCCAGCTTCGCCACGGTCACTTCGAGCGGCGCGTTGGCCTTGGCGAACTTTTCCCAGGTTTCACGGATCTTGTCGCTGCCGGCATAAGCGCCATCGAGCGGCCCGCCTACCCATTGGAAACTGGCATTGTCAGCGTAACCTTGCATGATCTGCTCGACATTGCCGGCGGCGATCGCCTTGAAGTGGGCGTTGGCATCGTCAGCCGGTCCGGCGAAAGCAGCGGCGGAAAGGGAAAGCAGTACGGCGGCAGCGAAAGAATGGGGTTTCTTGTTCATGGTTTGCTCCTGTTGATTCAATTGAAGGGAATTACACTCAGGTAAACACCCCGGAACAACCATTTATTCCCAGCGTCTAAAAAAATTTTTCAGGTCAGCAGTACGGCGACGATGCCGCTGAGGAAAATTCCGTCGAAGGTCCCTGCCCCGCCGATCGAGGCGAAGGGCGCTCCCATTTTGCGGATGTCCTTGATGCGGGAAATATCGGCCCCGATCAAGACGCCAAGAGTGCCGCTGATGTAGGCGAGTGGTGCGCTGTTCTGAGGGTCGATGATAAGGGAGACCATCGCCGCGACCAGCGGTGCGACAAATATGGGAATGCCGATCCCCACGCCCGGCACCGGGCGGCTTGCCAGCCGGCACACCATGGATACCAGCGCCACCGTCCCGATCACGCTCCACAGACTGAGCAGGGTGTGCTGCAGCAAGTAGGCAGAAAAAGCCAGCGGCACCAGGCAGCCGCCGACGTTGACCGCAACCACGGTCTTGCCGGTAAACGCCATCGGCGGCAGCCTGAGCAGGCTGCGGAACGGTTGCGGCATGGGGGGCGGCGGCCCCTCTGCCTTGACGCTGAACAGCGGCAGGTTGATCAGACTGCCGAGCAGCGAGACGGACAGCAACAACGTGGCGGAATGGGGAGACAGGCCGAGCTTGTCGAAGGCCAGGGTCAGGGCGCCGACCTGGACAAAGACGGCCAGCAGGCCGAGCGCGACCAGAAGCAGCGCTAAATAGAAAGGCGAAAACGGCATGAGCCTATTTACCCTTAAAAACCCAGTTGAACCGCAGAGGCGCGGAGACGCAGAGAAATCATGGGCTACAGCAATTGTCTGCCTCTCCAAATGGGTGGTGTCGCACAATATTGTAACTCTTGTTTTTTCTCTGCGCCTCTGCGCCTCTGCGGTTAAGCAATTGCCGTTTTTTACCGGTAAACCAACAGCACCCTTTCATTAAAGCAGGAAAAGCGTGGCCAGGCCGAGAAAAATGAAAAAACCGCCGCTGTCGGTCACGGCGGTGATCATCACGCTGGAACCCACCGCCGGATCGCGCCCGAGCTTGTGCATGAGCATCGGGATCAGCACGCCCATCAGCGCCGCCAGCACGAGGTTGAGCATCATCGCGCCGGTCATCACCACGCCCAGCGCGGCGTTGCGGTAGAGGAGCCAGGCGACCAGGCCGATGATGCCGCCCCAGATCAGCCCGTTGACCAGGCTGACCCCGAGTTCCTTGAGGAACAGCTTGCGGATGCCGCTGCCACGAATCTGCCCCAGCGCCAGGGCGCGGACGATCATGGTCGTGGTCTGGTTGCCGGAGTTACCGCCGATCCCGGCAACGATCGGCATCAGCGCCGCCAGCGCGACGATCTTCTCGATCGATCCTTCGAATACGCCGATCACGCGCGAGGCGATGAATGCCGTCACCAGGTTGAGGGCCAGCCAGGTCCAGCGGTTCTGGATACTTTTCCACACCGTGGCGAACAGATCTTCCTCTTCGCGCAAGCCGGCCATGGACAGCATTTCGCTGTCGGTCTCTTCGCGGATGAAGTCCATCATCACGTCCACCGTCAGGCGTCCCACCAGCTTGTTGTTCCGGTCCACCACCGGGGCGGAAACCAGGTCATAGCGCTCGAACGCCGAAGCGGCTTCGCCGGCTTCGGAGTCGGGATGGAAGGTCACCGCATCCTCGGCTATCACCGCCGCCACGCTCGCCTCGGGATCATGGACCAGCAGCCGCTTGAGGGACAGCACCCCTCTGAAGTTGTCGTTGCGGTCGACCACGAACAGTTTGTCGGTATGGCCCGGCAATTCGCCCAGCCGGCGCAGGTAGCGCAACACCACTTCCAGGCTGATATCGTCGCGGATGGAAACCATGTCGAAATCCATCAGCGAACCGACCGTATCCTCCGGGTAGGACATGGCCGACTGCAGGCGGGCGCGGTTCTGGCTGTCGAGCGATTCGAGCAGCTCCTGCATCACGTCATGCGGCAGGTCGGGGGCGAGGTCGGCGATTTCGTCGGTATCGAGCTGTTCGGCGGCGGCAAGGAGTTCCTCGCTGTCCATGCTGGCGATCAGGGATTCCCGCACCGCATCGGAAACTTCCAGCAGGATGTCGCCGTCCCGCTCGACCTTGACCAGGTCCCAGACCAGCAGGCGCTGCTCCAGCGGCAAGGCTTCGAGGATGTAGGCAATATCGGCGGAGTGAAGCTCGTCGAGCTTTTTCTGCAATTCGGCCAGATGCTGCTTGTGCACCAGGATCTCGACCAGATCATGGCGCGGCATGTCCTGCTTGTGGACGAGCCCTTCCACCAGCTGATGCCTGCTCAGCAGCTCGATGACCTGCTGCAGTATCTCCTGCAGACTTTCCTGCACTTTGGTTGGTTCTGTTTCCAACATGCCGTTGCCCCTTTGGCGCTGGGCTGTCAGTGGTCAGCAAAAACTGCGCGGCTCGCGCGCACAACGGCCAAAGCCGATCGCTGACAGCTGGCTGTTATTCAGGAAAAATGGGGTTGGATCGAGGGTGCCGACCGAAATCGGCGAGACCGCTCTTGTGCCCGTTTTTTTCCGCTGTTTTCCAGCGGAAAAACCGTCAGGGCCGAAGGAGCGCTGAAGGGGTAACCGCTAGAACAAAAAGTTTGCTGCGAAACTGCTACAACTATGACTGTCCAAGGTGAAAACCCTAGCTATGAAAACGGCGTAATTGTAATCCTGGCGGGCTTTTGCTGTCAATTAAAGGCTGGAGGTACGGGCAATACAGTAACGATCGCGTCCGCCTTCTTTTGCCCGATACATCTCGCTGTCGGCATTCTTCATCAGGCTGACGACGTCCCCGCCGTCCTGCGGGTAAACCGCCAGACCGACGCTGGTGGTGACATGCAGCTCCTGGCTCTCCAGCTTCACCGGGGAGCGCATCGCTTCGACAATTTTTTGCGCGGCGATTTCGGCATCTCCGGCACTGGCGATTTCCGGCAGCACCACCACGAACTCGTCACCGCCAAGGCGTGACACGGTATCTTCCCGGCGGACGGCGGCCGTCAGGCGTTGTGCCACCGCTTTCAGCAATTCATCGCCCTGGTCATGGCCGAGCGTGTCATTGACCTGTTTGAAGCGGTCCAGATCGAGAAACATGACCGCCAGCGACCGATGGTTGCGCTTGGCGCGCACTAGCGCCTGCTCCAGCCGATCTTCCAGCAGACGGCGGTTGGGCAGGCCGGTGAGCGCGTCGTAATGGGCGAGGTACTGAATGCGCTCCATCGCCTGCCTGCGCTCGGTGATGTCGTGAAAAGCCGCCACCGAGCCGACGATCTCGCCCTCGCGCAGCAGCGGGGTGGAAACAATGGTTACCGGCAAAAAACTGCCGTCCTTGCGCACCATGAAATCCTCTTCGCTGCGATAGGTGCGACCGGAGTGGATGGTCTTGAATACCGGGCACTCCTGGCGCGGGAAGGGGGAGCCGTCCGGCTTCTTGTGATGAAAGGTTTCGTGGCCGTAGCGCCCGAGCAGCTCCTCCTTGCTCCACCCCAGCAGCTGTTCCGCCGCGGGGTTGATGAAGATCACATGGCCGTCCCTGTCGAGCGCATAGACCGCCTCCCCCATCACCGTGGTGATTTCGCGCAGCATGGTCTCACTGTCGCGCAAGGCGGCGATGGCATGATGCTGTTCGGTCACATCCAGAAGCACGCCAACAATCGCCGGTTTGCCCATAATGACGGCACGCCGTCCATGGACGGAGACTTCGATGGCTGAGCCGTCCTTGCGCCGACCCTGGAAGGAATAGGCGATGTCCTCCACCTCGCCATCGAGGCGCCGGCGCAGATTCTCGGTCACCTTGGCACGATCCTGCGGCGCTACCAGATCGAGTGGAGAAATTCGTTCCATTTCTTCGCAGGCGTAACCGAAGATTTCGGCCAGCTTGGGATTGGCATAAATCAACCGGCCTCCCTGGTAGATGTAGATGCCCGCCAGCGATTGTTCCACCACGCTGCGAAATTTGTCGTCGGCCTGCCGGTGCGCATGGAAAAGCGGGCCGACGATGGCCCACCACAGGATCGGTGCGCAGATCAGGCTCATCAGGCCGACATCGGCGACAATGTGGCCGGGAGTGTAGGCATGACCGAAAGCGGGGAGCAGCCAGTGCATCGCCAGGAACATCAGGCCTTCGGCCAGAATCATGACCCCCAGCACCTGAACAAACAGCTGCCAGCGCTTGCGATGAATCAAAGCGAAATTCAGGTTCATCTCGTGCGCTCCGGATTAACTCTTGTCACTCTATCAAGGAATCGCCGTTCGCCCTGGATAGAGCGGCTAGCAGCCTGTCAATATAAAATGTCGCTATCGTAGGTCGGGTTTTAACCCGACATGTCGGGCTGAAGCCCGACCTACTACGGTGCCTGCACCTGGTTCATCCGCGCCAGGATGATGCCGGTTTTTCTTTCCAGGCCGCGCGCATTGGGGTGGCTGTCGTAATAGCGCGGATTGGGCACCATCGAAGCGAGTCGGGCCGCCTGCTCGGCGGACAGGCTGGAAGCACTGGTCTGGTAGTAATGGCGCGCCGCCGCTTCGGCGCCAAACACGCCGTTGCCCCATTCGATGACATTAAGGTAGATCTCGAGAATGCGGCGCTTGCTCATCATCTTTTCCAGCATCACCGTGATCACGGCCTCCTCGGCCTTGCGCCAGAATACCTTCCGGGAGGAGAGAAACAGATTCTTGGCCAGCTGCTGGCTGATGGTGGAACCACCGGCGACGATCTTGCCCTTTTTCAGGTTCTTTTCGTAGGCCTTCTGGATGCCCTCCCAGTCGAAGCCTTCATGGTCGAGAAATTTGGAGTCTTCGGCAGCGATCAGGGCGCGCTTGAGGTTGTTGGAGATGCGGTTGTACGGCACCCACCGGTGGCGCAGCTCGGCATCGGGCCTCCTGCTTTGCAGAACTTCCAGCCGCTGCTCCATGAAGGCGCTGGCGGAGGGGTTGTGGTCGACCCACCACCAGATGTGGGCGAAAATCCACAGCTGGTACAGCAGCACCACGGCAACGAACAGGGCCACGCCGCGCCACAGCCAGCGCCACAAAAAGCTCAGCATGATTTCAAAAGGCTGATGACGGATTGTGTCTGCGGCCGCACGCCGCGCCACAGGAAAAACGATTCCGCCGCCTGCTCGACCAGCATGCCGAGACCGTCGGCCAGATGAGCCGCGCCGTTATCCCGAGCGAAACGCAGAAAGGGAGTGAGCCCCTTGCCGTACATCATGTCGTAGGCCAGAGCGCCCGGCGCGAATACGCCCTGCGGCAAGGGCGGCAGGGCATCGCTCAGGCTGCTGGAAGTGGCATTGATCACGATATCGAACAGGCTTCCCGCCAGCCGCGCATAATCGCCGCCCTCGACCCGGCCGTAAGCGGCGAAGTGCCGCTCGAGCTCGACGGCCTTTTCCGGTGTGCGGTTGGCGATCACCAGCCGTTCCGGCTTCTGCAGCAGCAAGGGCAGCAGCACGCCGCGGGCCGCGCCGCCGGCACCCATCAGCAGCACGCGCTTGCCCGCGAAGGAAATGCCCAGGTTTTCCCGAATGTCCCGCGTCAGTCCGGCGCCATCGGTGTTGTCGCCGAGTATCGTGCCGTCCGGCTCGAACTTCAGGGTATTTACCGCTTCCGCCAGACGCGCGCGATCGGTCAAGGTGGTGGCCAGTTTCCAGGCTTCCTGCTTGAACGGCACCGTCACGTTCAGCCCCTTGCCGCCTTCCGCCCGAAACTTCTTCACCGTGCCGGCAAAGTCTTCCAGCGGCGCCAGCAGCGCAGCGTACGCCATGTCCTGGCCGGTCTGGCGGGCAAATTCGGCGTGGATCAGCGGGGACTTGCTGTGGGCGATGGGGTTGCCGACAACGGCGTAACGATCGGTCATGGTGTGTTTCACGTTTTAAGGACGCCGAATTATAAGGCAAAAGCGCCATGATTTGCGTATCATAACGTCCCGAACCTCTTGCTTCTTAATCTGAATATTCCCGATGCCCCACCACCCCGCCAAACCGCACGCTGAACCCCACCCCGACCGGATCGGGCGCTTTCAGGCTGCGCAGAAAGTGACCTGGATCAGCGTCGCGGTGAACGTGGTGCTGACCGTGTTGCAGATCGTGGTCGGCCTGTTCGGAAAATCCCAGGCACTGGTCGCCGACGGCTTGCATTCCCTGTCCGACCTGCTCTGCGATTTCCTGGTGCTGTTCGCCAACCGCCATGGCGCGCGCGACGCGGACGAGGAGCATCCCTACGGCCATGCCCGCATCGAAACCGCCACCACCCTGGCGCTCGGGCTGATTTTGCTCGGCGTCGGCGGCGCCCTGTTCTGGGGTGCCGTGGTGCGCTTGCAAGACCCCGCCGCGCTGCAAAAAGTCCACGTCGCCACGCTGTGGATCGCCATCCTGACCCTGGTCGGCAAGGAAGCGTTGTTCCGCTACATGCTGCATGTCGCGCGCAAGCTGCGCTCGCAGATGCTCGAAGCCAATGCCTGGCACGCCCGCTCCGACGCCGCCTCGTCGCTGGTGGTGGTGGCGGGCATCGGCGGCAACCTGCTCGGCTTCACTTCGATGGACATCCTGGCTGCGGTCCTGGTTGCGGTCATGATCATGCGCATGGGCTGGAAACAGGCCTCCCAGGCGATTTCCGAATTGATCGACACCAGCCTGGACAAGAACGAAGTGGAAGCGATACGCGCCACCCTGCTCGCCACCTCCGGCGTGCAGGGCGTGCACGAATTGCGCACCCGCCGCATGGGCGACCGCGCACTGGTGGACGCACATGTGCTGGTAAACCCGCGCATCAGCGTCTCGGAAGGGCACTATATTGCCGAAAGCGCGCGTGCCCGCGTACTCAAGCAGCACCATGCGCTCGATGTCATGGTGCACATCGACCCGGAGGATGATTCATCGACCAAGCTCAACCAGCACCTGCCCAATCGCGAAATGCTAACTGCCTATCTGGAACAGCGGCTAGGGCAGGCGCTACCCCGCCATGAAAAAGTGGTGTTGCATTATCTGGATGGAAAAGTGGAAGCCGAAATCTTCCTCGCCAGCGATGTCAGCCGCGAACAGGTCACCGCACTCAAAACAACAATCGCCGACCTGCTTCAGGATGACCCATTTTTTGCCGCCATTCATCTGCACCAGCGACATGCACCATAATGGTGCATGTCGCACCCTTTTTGCACAATTCCGGTGCAAGTCAAAGCAAGCGCCTTTCACGTTTGCCCCTTCTCCCTTTGGGAGAAGGTTGGGATGAGGGTGGCTCCCTCACGATGGGCTTCCCTCACCCCAACCCTCTCCCGCTTGCGGGAGAGGGAGCAAACGTGAAGGACGTTTGTTTTGACTGGCAGTTATGGCACAATGCTTTTTTTCTGTTTTTGCCTGGCATGTTTCATGCTGAGTTGCCTCCCAGTAGCAAAAACCCGGAATTCGAATTAATTTTTTTGCAAACTTTTAGATAGTTAGGAGATAAACATGGCGGTCGCCGACGTTTTGAAAATGATCAAGGACAACGACGTTAAGTTCGTTGACCTGCGCTTTACCGACACCCGCGGCAAGGAACAGCACGTTTCCATTCCCGCCCACGTGGTGGACGAAGACTGGTTCGAAGCCGGTCACGCCTTCGACGGTTCCTCCATCGCCGGCTGGAAAGGCATTCAGGCTTCCGACATGCAGCTGATGGCCGATCCGGATACCGCCAACATGGACCCGTTCTTCGACGAATCCACCCTGATCCTGTCCTGCGACGTGGTGGAGCCTTCCGACGGCAAGGGCTATGACCGCTGCCCGCGTTCCATCGCCAAGCGCGCTGAAGCCTACCTGAAATCCACCGGCATCGGCGACACCGCCTACTTCGGTCCTGAGCCCGAATTCTTCATTTTTGACTCCGTCACCTGGCACGCCGACATGTCCGGCTCCTCGGTCAAGATCGAATCCGAAGAAGCAGCCTGGTCCTCCGAAGAAGCCTTCGAAGGCGGCAACATCGGCCATCGCCCCGGCATCAAGGGCGGCTACTTCCCGGTTCCTCCGGTCGATTCCTTCCAGGACATCCGTTCCGCCATGTGTCTGGCGCTGGAAGAAATGGGCGTGCCGGTCGAAGTGCATCACCATGAAGTGGCGACCGCCGGCCAGTGCGAAATCGGCACCCGATTCAGCACCCTGGTAAAACGCGCCGACTGGACCCAGATCCTGAAATACGTGGTGTTCAACGTGGCCCATGCCTACGGCAAGACCGCGACCTTCATGCCCAAGCCCATCGTCGGCGACAACGGCTCCGGCATGCACGTGCACCAGTCGATCTGGAAAGACGGCCAGAACCTGTTCGCCGGCAACGGCTACGGCGGCCTGTCCGAAACGGCTCTGTTCTACATCGGCGGCATCATCAAGCATGCCCGCGCCCTGAATGCGATCACCAACCCCGGCACCAACTCCTACAAGCGTCTGGTGCCCGGCTTCGAAGCTCCGGTGATGCTGGCCTACTCCGCCAAGAACCGCTCCGCCTCGATCCGCATTCCGCACGTGGCCAATCCTAAGGGCCGCCGCATCGAGACCCGCTTCCCGGATCCTTCCGCCAACCCATACCTGTGCTTCTCCGCTCTGTTGATGGCCGGTCTGGACGGCATCCAGAACAAGATCCACCCGGGCGAGGCCATGGACAAAAACCTCTACGACCTGCCGCCGGAAGAAGAGAAGCTGATTCCGACCGTGTGCTCGTCCCTGGATCAGGCGCTGGACTACCTGGACAAGGATCGCGAGTTCCTGACCCGTGGCGGCGTATTCTCCAACGACTGGATCGATGCCTTCATCGAACTGAAAATGGAAGAAGTTACCCGCTTCCGCATGACCACTCATCCGGTCGAGTTCGCCATGTATTACAGCCTGTAATTTCGGGCGCAGCAGCTCAAAAGGGCGGGGTAACCCGCCCTTTTTTATTTGCCTGTCAGCTCACTCATCGCTGAAACGTTGATAAAATTTGGCCAATCCCTTAATCTGAACCAGATCAAAACAAGCGCCCTTCACGTTTGCTCCCTCTCCCGCTTGCGGGAGAGGGTTGGGGAGAGGGCTTTCCATGGATAAATCGCCTCATGAAAACCACGCTGCTGATTTTTATTTCGCTATTCTTGGGCCAGGCCGCCCATGCCGACATCTACATGTCAGTGGATGAAAACGGCCGAAAAACCTATACCAACTTCCCCAAAAAGGGCGCCAAGAAGCTCGATCTCGATCCGCCTTCCTTGATGGCCGCCCCCAAGCCCCGAGCCCAGACTGCAACACCGCCAGGCTTCCCCCGCGTTGACGGCGAAACCCAGAAACAGCGCGATGGAACGCGCCGCAGCATTCTGGAGCAGGAGTTGGCTGCGGAGCGGATCTTGCTGGATGAGGCCAGGAAAACGCTGGCCGAAGGCGAGGCCACGCGCCTGGGCGACGAGCGCAACTACCAGAAATACCTGGATCGGGTGCAGGGCCTGAAGGACAATGTCACTCGGCACGAGAAGAATGTCGAGGCGCTGAACAAGGAACTGGCCGGCGTAAGGTAACCTCCTTCAGCCTGAAAACAGCGATTAACCGCCGATGCACGCCGATAAACGCCGATAAAATAGGGTGTTATTGACATTCCCATCATCACCCAAAAGGTGAGTGGAAAATTCCTTGTAACGCATGAATCATCTGCGTACATCTGCGTTTATCGGCGGTTAACTGCTTTTTATAGATTCAACCCCTGGCGCGACTCTTGCTACACTCGTAGCCAACCACCCAGGGATGATGCACTCGTGACGACCAAACTCTTTGCCGGACTGGAACACCTGACCACCGCCGTGATCCTGCTCGATCAGGATCTGCGGGTCGCGTATCTCAACCCGTCCGCGGAAAACCTGTTCAAGCTCAGCCGCAAGCATGTTGCCGGGATGCCTCTGCAGCAGGTTTTTGGCGACGCCGAGACGCTCCCCAAGGCCGTCGAGTCGGCTCTGCTCACCCAGGCCAGCTTCACCGAGCATGAGATTCTCCTGAACACGCCCGGCAACCACAGCCTGTCCGTCAGCTGCACCGTCACTCCGGTGGACGTCGGCTCCATCCGCCTGATCCTGGAATTCCACCAGATCGACAAGCAGCTGAAAATCGCCCGCGAAGAGCGCATGCAGGTGCAGCAGCAGGCCAACCGGGAGCTGTTGCGCAATCTCGCCCACGAAATCAAGAACCCGCTGGGCGGCCTGCGCGGCGCGGCGCAGCTCCTGGAGCACGAGCTGCCCCGTACCGGCCTGCGCGAATACACCCAGGTGATCATTCAGGAAGCCGACCGCCTGCAGAAGCTGATGGACCGGCTGCTCACCCCCAGCCATCTGCCGCACCTGCGCGCCACCAACATCCACGAGGTGCTGGAACGGGTGCGCAGCCTCACCCTAGCGGAAACGCCCAAAGGCATCACCATCCGGCGCGACTACGACACCAGCCTGCCGGATCTCGTGGCGGACCCGGAACAACTGATCCAGGCGGTGCTCAATATCGTGCGCAACGCGGTGCAATCCATGCAGGGCAAGGGAGAAATCATCCTGCGCACCCGCATCGCGCGCCAGGTCACGCTGGCGAAAAAACGTTACCGCCAGACAATCAAGGTGCAAATCATCGACAACGGCCCCGGCATTCCCGATGCCATCCGCGAAAAAATCTTTTATCCCCTGGTTTCCGGACGGGAGGGAGGCAGCGGCATGGGGCTGACCCTGGCGCAAACCCTGATCAACCAGCACCAGGGCACGATCGAATGCGACAGCCGGCCCGGGCATACCTGCTTTACTCTGCTGCTGCCGCTAACTGAGACCGAAGGAGCACACAAATGAAAGCCGTCTGGATCATCGACGACGACCACTCCATCAGATGGGTGTTCGAAAAGGCGCTGGCGCGGGAACAAATCGAGTTCCGCTCCTTCTCCACCGCCCAGGATGCCCTGTCCGCGCTGGAAACCGATACCCCGCAAGTGGTGGTGAGCGACATCCGCATGCCCGGCACATCCGGGCTGGATCTGCTGCAACAGATGAAGGAACGCCTGCCGGATGTGCCGGTGATCATCATGACTGCCTACTCCGATCTGGACAGTGCAGTTTCGGCCTTCCAGGGCGGCGCCTTCGATTACTTGCCCAAACCCTTCGATGTCGACCATGCCGTGACGCTGGTTCGTCGCGCCTTGGACGAGAGCGTTCGCCAGGCGGCCAAGCCGGAAGCTGCGGAATCCGTCACCGAAATCCTCGGCCAGGCGCCGGCGATGCAGGAGATTTTCCGCGCCATCGGCCGCTTGTCCCAATCGCATGTCACCGTGCTGATCAACGGCGAATCGGGCACCGGCAAGGAACTGGTGGCGCGCGCCCTGCACCGCCACAGCCCGCGTGCCGACATGCCGTTCATCGCCCTCAACACCGCCGCCATTCCGAAGGATCTGCTCGAATCGGAACTGTTCGGCCATGAACGCGGCGCCTTTACCGGTGCGCAGGCTCTGCGTCGCGGGCGCTTCGAACAGGCCGACGGCGGCACCTTGTTCCTCGACGAAATCGGCGACATGCCGCCCGATTTGCAGACCCGGTTACTGCGCGTACTCTCCGACGGCCAGTTTTACCGTGTCGGCGGCCACCAGCCGATCAAGGTCAACGTGCGCGTCATCGCCGCCACCCACCAGAACCTGGAGCAGCACGTCAGGCAGGGGCTGTTCCGCGAAGATCTGTTCCACCGCCTGAATGTCATCCGTCTGCGCCTGCCCCCCTTGCGCGAACGCGGCGAGGACATTCCGCTCCTGGCCAAGTATTTTCTGCAGAAAAGCGCGCGCGAACTGGGGGTGGAACCGAAAAGACTGTCGCCGGCCGCGATGCGCTATCTCGGCACGCTGAGCTGGAGCGGCAACGTGCGCCAGCTGGAGAACGTCTGCCACTGGCTGACGGTCATGGCGCCGGGGCAGAACATCGAAATCGCCGACCTGCCGCCGGATCTGCGCGAAGATCAGGCAGCATCCGCCGAGAGAAGCTGGCAAGAAGCATTGGGACGCGAAGCGGACAAGGAGTTCAATCGCGGCGAGCAGGGCGTGATGGACAAGTTCTCCCGCGACTTCGAGAAAATATTGATCACCTGCGCGCTGAAGCACACCGCCGGCAGGCGCATCGAAGCCGCCACTCTACTGGGCCTGGGACGCAACACGCTGACGCGCAAGATCCAGGAACTGGGGCTGGAACAGGGTGGGACGGTGGAATAACCCTAGAAAAGCAGTTCAGCCACGGATTAACACGGATTTACACAGATAAAACGATGTGTTGCAGCCGATTTTCTATTCCCCAAAAAATCGCACCAGGTGAGAAATGCAATTCATTGATAATCTGTGTAAATCCGTGTTAATCCGTGGCTGGCTGTGGTTTTTAGGATAATCTCATACCTATCCCGTGCAGGCGGCGAGACAGCGCAATGCGCCAAGATCCTTCAGCAATATGGTGTCGTTATGCGTTTCGATCATGCCGTCGCTGCGCAGGCGCGCCATGATGCGCGAAAAAGTCTCGGGCTGAATGCCGAGACGGGAGGCAATCACCAGCTTCGGCACCAACAGGCGTATGCAGGGTGATTGCATCACCCCTTCGGGCACCTGTTCAAGCAGATATTCGGCAAGGCGCTGCGTGCCGCTGTGCAGGGTGAGCCGGTCGATCTCGTTGATCATTCCATGCAAACGCTGGCTCATGCTCAACATCAGACGGAAGCACAGTTCGACGTTGTCATGCATCTGCGTCATGAAGTCCTTGCAATCGAAAGCGAATACCGTCGATGGCTCGATCGCCGTGGCATGCAGCGGATATTTACCATCGAACATCGCCGATTCGGCAAACGACTGATTCGGCCCGGCCAGATCCATGACCTTTTCCGTGCCGTCCACCGAGATCCGATAGAGCTTGATCATGCCGCGCTGCACCAGGTAGAACTGGTGGCAGGGCTCACCCTGGGAAAAAACAGTTTGGCCCGCACCCCATTCAACCACCTGCCCATGACTGGCGACCCGATTCAACTCCGCATCAGTGAGTGACGCAAAAAGTGTGCATTGCCTGATTTGTTCGATGTACTGTTGGGTTAAAGCCATGGGCAAATTATAGGTGGAATTTGACATACATCAATGCACGTCAATTTAACCCCCCCGATAATTCTGCGTTCCTGAGGAGCGTCACATGCATAAACGCAACCGGCTGTTTGTCTCCATCGCCCTGGTCTATGGCCTGTTAGGTGGCCTGATTGCTATCGTCCGGCTGGTCGATCCGAGCCTGATTCCCGGCAATGTGCCGCGCATGCACGGTCACATCATGCTGCTCGGCTTCATCCTGATGATGATTTACGGCATTGCCCTGCACGTTTTGCCGCGCTTCGGCGGCTTCCCCCTGTATTCCGAACAGATGGCCGACTGGCAACTGTACTGCGCCAACGCTGGCCTGCCGCTGATGATCGCCGGCTGGCTGGGCTGGCGCGACATGCTGGTGATGGCCGGGGGAGTGCTTACCTACGGTGCAATCGTGCTGTTCGGCCTGAACATGATCCTCACTGTCCGCACTAAGGGGCGGGGCAAAACCATTCCAGTGCAATGAACCCAGATTATCCATTAGAGCCAAAACACCGTTGTGGGAGCGGCGCCAACCCTCCCCTCAATCCCCTCCCGCAAGCGGGAGGGGAGACGATCGCCCCTTCCCCCGCTTGCGGGGGAAGGTTGGGATGGGGGTTGGCCGCGATTTTCGGCCACATTCGCGCCGGGGGCGGCGCTCCTACATGCACGATCATTCCAATAGACAATCTAGTGTAGTGCTTCGTAATTAATGGAACTAATAGGCGATATCTGTTGTCTTAAA
>JASJPA010000011.1:0-82856 GCA_031426955.1 Sulfuricella sp. | reverse complement strand
TCTGCGCCTCCGCGCCTCTGCGGTTCAAGAAGGTTTTGAACTTGGGAATAATTAAATGAAAATCGCAGTTTTGCCGGGTGACGGCATCGGGCCGGAAATCGTCGCGCAGGCAGTGAAGGTGCTCAAGGCGCTGTCCAGCGACGGCATAAAAATCGAGATGGAAGAAGCGCCGATCGGCGGCGCAGGCTATGACGCGGCGGGCGATCCGCTGCCGGCGGCGACGCTGAAGCTGGCGCAGGACGCCGATGCCGTGTTGCTGGGCGCGGTCGGCGGCTGGAAGTACGATGCCCTGCCAAGGCCGATGCGTCCGGAGCAGGGGCTGCTGCGCATCCGAAAGGAACTCAATTTGTTCGCCAACCTGCGCCCGGCACTGCTTTATCCTGAACTGGCCGACGCTTCCAGTCTCAAGCCGGAAGTGGTGTCCGGCCTCGACATCATGATCGTGCGCGAGCTTACAGGCGATATCTACTTCGGCCAGCCGCGCGGCATCCATGTCAATGAAAAGGGCGAGCGCGAGGGCTTCAATACGATGCGCTACTCGGAGTCGGAAATCCGCCGCATCGGGCATGTCGCTTTCGGTATTGCCAGCAAGCGCAATCGCAAGGTTTGCTCGGTGGACAAGGCCAACGTGCTGGAAACCACTGAACTGTGGCGCCAGATCATGATCGAAGTGGCAAAGGACTACCCGGATGTCGAGCTTTCCCACATGTATGTGGACAACGCGGCGATGCAGCTGGTGCGCGCGCCCAAGCAGTTCGACGTGATCGTCACCGGCAACATTTTCGGCGACATCCTGTCCGACGAGGCCTCCATGCTGACCGGCTCCATCGGCATGCTGCCTTCGGCTTCCCTGGACAGCAACAACAAGGGCATGTACGAGCCCAGCCACGGCTCCGCGCCGGACATCGCCGGGCAGAACATCGCCAATCCGCTCGCCACCATTCTTTCGGCGGCGATGATGATGCGCTACACCTTCAACCGTGAGGAAATGGCGCAGCGCATCGAAGGCGCAGTGAAGAAGGTGCTGGCTAACGGCTTGCGCACCTCCGACATCTGGACCGAAGGGACGCGCAAGGTATCGTGCAGCGAGATGGGCGACGCGGTGGTGGCAGCTCTGTGATTCTGGATTGAACCGCAGAGGCGCAGAGGCGCGGAGAAATTCGAAATAATCTCTGCGCCTCTGCGTCTCTGCGGTGAATATTGGTTTTTTTAGAGGAATTGAATGATGATGAAAGTAGGTCTGGTTGGCTGGCGCGGCATGGTGGGTTCGGTGCTGATGCAGCGGATGCGCGAGGAAAAGGATTTCGATCATTTTGAGCCGGTGTTCTTCACCACCTCCAATGCGGGCGGCAAGGGGCCGGACATCGGCAAGGATGTTCCTCCGCTGAAGGATGCCAGGAATATCGATGAACTCAAGGCGATGGATGCCATCATCTCCTGCCAGGGCGGCGATTACACCAAGGAAGTATATGGCGATTTGCGTGCCGCCGGCTGGCAAGGCTACTGGATCGATGCCGCCTCCACCCTGCGCATGAAAGACGACGCCATCATTATCCTCGATCCGGTCAACAGGAACGTCATCAAGGAGGGTCTGGCCAAGGGAGTGAAGACCTACGTCGGCGGCAACTGCACCGTGTCCCTGATGCTGATGGCGATCGGCGGCCTGTTCGACAAGGGCCTGATCGAGTGGATCAGCCCGATGACCTACCAGGCGGCCTCCGGTGCCGGCGCGCGCAACATGCGCGAGCTGATCCAGCAGATGGGCGCGATCGATAGCGAAGTGAAAGCGCTGGTGAACGACCCGGCTTCGGCGATTCTGGAGATCGACCGGAAAGTGGCCGATTTCATCCGCTCCGACCGCTATCCCGTGGACGCCTGGCCGGTGCCGCTGGCCGGGTCCCTCATTCCCTGGATCGACGTCCAGCTTCCCTCCGGCCAGAGCAAGGAGGAGTGGAAGGCACAGGTGGAGTGCAACAAGATCCTCGGCCGCAGCAGCAACCAGATCCCGATCGACGGCCTGTGCGTGCGCATCGGCGCGATGCGCTGCCACAGCCAGGCGCTGACCATCAAGATGACCGGGGACGTGCCGCTGGACGAGATTCACGCCATCATCGCCGCGCACAACGACTGGGTGAAAGTGGTGCCCAACGACCGCGAGATCACCATGAAGGAGCTCACACCTGCGGCAGTGACCGGCATGCTGACCGTGCCCGTAGGCCGCATGCGCAAGCTCAGTATGGGGCCGCAGTACCTGTCGGCTTTCACCGTCGGCGACCAGTTGCTGTGGGGCGCTGCCGAGCCGTTGCGCCGCATGCTGCGCATCCTGATCGAAGATTGAAATCAGTGTACTTAAGCCCTGACCGGTACGATGATAGCCGTACCGGTCAGGGCTTCGTTTTTTTCCTGTCGATTTCGCCGTGGCATGGTTACAAACTTGTAATTAATCTACCCACTTACAGCCTAATGTAACAAGCAAGATTGGCTTGCATCCCTAACTCCATGATGTTAATTTAGTTAACCTAGCCAAAAAAATCTCGAGGGTGGCATGGATCGAAAATATTATAAGAAAACAGCTTGGCTGGCTGCCGGCTTGATGCTGATGGCATCTTTTTCCGCTTTTGCGGCCGGGCTTGGCAAGCTGACAGTGACGTCGACCCTGGGACAACCGTTCAGGGGGGAAATCGACCTGCTTGCGGTGGACAAGAAAGACCTCGGCTCTATCCATGCCCGTTTCGCCTCCTTCGAGGCTTTCAAGGAAGCGAAAATAGAGCGTGCCCCCGTGCTTTCCGCCATGCGCTTCAGTGTGGAACAGAAAAAGAACGGCGATCCCTATCTCAAGATTACCTCCTCAAAACCGGTGGACGAACCCTTCCTGGACATGCTGATCGAGCTCGATTGGCCCTCCGGTCGTCTGGTACGTGAATACACCATCCTGCTCGACCCTCCCGGTTATGGCGAGCAGCAGACAGCGGTTGCGCCGGTGGTCAAACCTGTTTCGGCTGTACCCGCACAGGCGGCGACAGTTTCGGCTCAGCCGGCCGATGCGCCGAATGGTGCGGCAAAGCCGGAAGTTGCCGGAGAGAGCAAACCTGCCCGGGAAACCTATGGTCCGGTCAGGAAAGGCGAGAATCTGGCGGGTATCGCCTCTGCTCTGAAACCGGAGGGTGTCAGCCTGGAGCAGATGCTGGTCGCATTGTTCCAGTCCAACAAGCAGTCGTTTGCCGGCAACAACATGAACCGGTTGAAGGCCGGCCAGATTCTGCGTGTGCCTGAGGCCGGGCAAGCCGAAGAGGTGAAAACGAACGAGGCAGCCAAACAGGTGAAAGCCCATTCCGCCGACTGGCATGCTTACCGTCAGAAGCTGGCGGCGGCCGTAGCCGAGGCCAAGCCGGCGCAGGAAGACGCGGCCAGGCAGGCGGTGAGCGGCAAGATCACCACCGCGGTGGAAGACAGGGCTGCCGCAGCGAAAGAATCCGCCACGGATGTTCTCAAGCTGTCCAAGAGTGAAGGCCTGGTTGGCGCCGGCAAGGACATGCAGGCGATGAAGGGGCAGATCCAGGCCATGCAGGAAGAAGCCACGGCCAAGGAAAAGGCGATCAAGGAGGCCAACCAGCGTATCTCCGCCCTGGAAAAGAATATCAAGGAAATGCAGAAGTTGCTGGAGCTGAAAAACCAGAACCTGGCGGATCTGCAGAAACAGGCGGCCGTAGCCAAGACGGCGCCATCGGTTGTGCCCGCCCCCGCTGCGCCAGCAATGAAGCCCGAAGAAAAGTCTGTCGTTCCCGCTACGGCTGCCGAGAAAGCGCCCGTGGATGGCGAAAAGCCGGCGGCCAAGCCGAAGAAACCCGAACCGGTGCTCGCTGAGCAGAAGGAGCCGGAAGCATCCTTCCTCGATGAGGCGATGGAAAACCCGCTCTACCTGGGTGGCGGCGCAGCGACAATCCTGCTGCTGGGCCTGCTGGGTGCGAAAGCGGTTGTGGCTAGACGCAGGAAAAACGCCGCCAGCTTCGAAGACAGCATAATGACCCATGGCGATCTCAAGGCCAACACGGTCCTGGGCGGTACCGGCGGCGGCAGGGTCGACACCAGCGATACCTCGTTTTTGACCGATTTCAGCCAAACCGGACTGGGGTCGATCGATACCAACGAAGTTGATCCCATCGCCGAGGCCGAGGTCTACATGGCCTACGGTCGCGATGCACAGGCGGAAGAAATCCTCAAGGAAGCGCTGAGCAAGGATCCCGGCCGTCACGAGATTCGCCTCAAGCTGCTGGAAATCTATGCCGGGCGCAAGAATCTGAATGCCTTCGAAGCCGTGGCAGGAGAAATATATGCCGCGCTTGGCGGGAAGGCCAGCCCGGTCTGGGACAAGGCGGCCGAAATGGGGCGTGCGCTGGATCCGCAGAACCCGCTCTATGGCGAGAAATCGAAAGCAGCGGCTGCGCCTGAGCCTGCCGCCATCGGTGATGAGGGTATCTTCGAAAAGACCATGATTGTGGCGGGCGGCACCGCGGGTCTGGCCGCGGCGTCAGAGCATGGCGTCACCCTTGATCTGGGTGGTCCGGAGATTACGGAATCCGCTGAGTCGGGCCTGGATTTCAACCTCGACATCGCGGCGCCGACGGCCGAAGCCGGTCCTGATCTTCTGCTGCCGGAGCCAGCCGAGGAGAGCCTGCCCGTTGAGGAAGCGGCTGGCGATCTTGGGTTCGACCTCGATCTGGCTGCACTGACTGGAGCGGGTGCTCAAGCTGCGGCTGCGCCGGCAGTCGAGACAGAAAATGTCGACATGGGACTGGATTTCAACCTGGATCTGGGTGCTCCCACTGTGGTTGAAGCTGTACCAGAGCCGGCTGCGGCAACCATGGAGTCGAATGAGAACGCGCTGGAGTTCGATCTTGGCGCGCTGACTCAGGCGGCTCCTGCCGCACCTGCCGAGGAACTGATCAGCGCCGATAGCTGGAAAGATGAAGTGATGGGGCTCGATGTCGGCGGATTGACAGCGGCACCCGGCACTGAGGATGAGATGGCGGAAGCCGGGGGCAAACTGGATATGCCCGATTTCTCCTTTGGCGAAGAAGCTGCATCTGCGGGTGAAGAGATGGAATCCATCGAGCTTGCCGCGCTTCCCGTTGAAGAGCCTGCGCTGGATTTCGATTTCAACCTGGATCAGGAAGAAACCCCTGCGCCCGCCGAAGTAAAAGGAGCGGCTGCTCCGGATCTGGACTTTTCCGGTATCAGCCTGGATATGAGCGAGCCCGATTCGGCAAAGGCGGCACCCGCCGATTTTCCGGAGGATTTCGGCAGTCAGGAAGTTTCGACCAAGCTGGATCTGGCGAGAGCTTACGTCGACATGGGCGATGCGGAAGGTGCGCGGGATATCCTGCAGGAAGTGCTGAAAGAAGGCGCAACCGAGCAACAGGAAGAAGCACGGAAGCTGCTCGCTGAACTGAGGTGATCCAGTTTCGCAAGCGGGCTTCCCTCACCCCAACCCTCTCCCGCTTGCGGGAGAGGGGGCAATGGTAAAAGGCGCTTGTTATGAATTGCCTGCATCCGGCCAGCCTGATTCTGATCTGGCTGGCCTTTGCTTTTTGCGTTCCCTGGCTGCGACCCGCCGAACTGTCGGCGATCGTTTTCCTGTTTTTCCTGCCGCTGCTGCTGCGGCGCTCCGCCCAGTACCTCAAATTGTTGCGCCGTAGCCGTTGGCTGCTGATTTCCCTGGTTCTGGTGTATGCCTTCGTTACGCCCGGCGCAGCGGCGATTTCCGCCCTGGGGGCTTACAGCCCCAGCCGGGAGGGCTTGCTGTCGGGCGGCCTCCAGGCGCTGCGCCTGATTTCTCTGCTGGCTGCGCTGGCGCTGTTGCTGGCGACGACTCCCCGCGACCGGATCTTGGCGGGCCTGTATTTTCTGCTGCGGCCTTTCGCCTTGATCGGGGTGGATGTCGACCGGGTTGCGGCGCGCATCTGGCTAACCCTGCACTATGCGGAGAAGGCGGAGCAGGCCGGGCCGAGCCGATCCGGCGAATGGCGCGAACGATTGCAAGCGGCGCTGCATGGCTCCGGGCATGAAACGACTGGCATCGAACTGGAAATCGGGCGTTTATCCCGGTCGGATTACGCGGCATTATTGTGCGCAGTCCTGGTGCTCGGGCTGCTGCTGGCGCGGGGGGCGACTTGAGAATCGCGCTCGGCGTGGAGTATGACGGCAGCCGCTTCTGCGGCTGGCAAAGCCAGCTTTCCGGCTGTGGCGTGCAGGATAGCCTGGAGCGTGCTCTTTCCAGCATCGCCGGGGAATTTATCCGGGTGGTGACGGCGGGGCGCACCGACACTGGCGTGCATGCGCTGCATCAGGTCGTTCATTTCGATACCGACGTAGCCAGGCCGGACAGTGCCTGGGTGCGCGGCGTCAATGCCCTGCTGCCGGACAGTGTCGGCGTGCTGTGGGCGCGGCCGGTGAGCGATGAGTTCCATGCCCGTTTCAGCGCGGTATCCCGGAGTTACCGCTATTTGCTGCTCAACCACCCGGTGCGCCCCGCGCTGCTTTCCGGCAAGGCAGGCTGGTTTCACCAGCCGCTGGATGTGGAGGCGATGCGGCAGGGAGCCCGGTTCCTGTTGGGCGAGCATGACTTCTCCGCTTTCCGCGCCGCCCAGTGCCAGGCCAAGTCGCCGATCAAAGATCTGCGGAAAATCGGGATAGCAACCAGCGGCGACTATATTCTGTTCGACTTCACCGCCAATGCCTTTCTCCACCACATGGTGCGCAACCTGGTCGGCAGTCTGGTCTATGTCGGCAAGGGCAAGCACCCGCCGGCCTGGATGCTGGAACTGTTGGAAAACCGGAACCGTATCCATTCCGCGCCCACCTTCGCGCCGGATGGTTTGTACCTGGCGGGCATCGGTTACGATCCGAAATGGGATATTCCCGATCTTTCGAGAATGCCGAATTTTGCGTTTGGCTGAGCTGCAAATAAAAACAAGCGCCTTCCGCCATTGCCCCTTCCCCCTCGCAGGGGGAAGGTTGGGATGGGGGTTAAAATGCTGACTCTCTGGCGAAACATCCAACCCCCACCCTAGCCCTCCCCCTAAAATGGGGAGGGAATGTGGATGCTGTAGGTTAGCGCTTAAAATAGCAAGTTTTACGCTAATGGATTATCCGAATTAATGTAATATTGTTTCCAACAAGACGATACTCTTGGTGGTTCAATAGCTTTCTATAGGCTGAAGTCAAAGCATGACCCGAATCAAGATATGCGGCATCACCCGGAGCGAGGATGCGCTGGTCTGCGCCCAAGCCGGCGCCGATGCCATCGGACTGGTGTTCTATCCGCCCAGCCCGCGCCACATTGCAGCGGCGCAGGCAGCGGCGATTGCCCGTGCCCTGCCGCCTTTCGTCACCACCGTCGGCCTGTTCGTCAACCCTGCGGCGGGGCAGGTGGAAGCGGTGCTTAACGAGGTGCGTCTCGATGTGCTGCAATTCCACGGCGACGAGCCGCCGGAGTTCTGCGCCGGCTTCGGTGTGCCTTATCTGAAGGCAATTCGCGTCAAAGCCGGGGTGGATTTGGTACAATGTGCAATTCGTTATCAGGAAGCCCAAGGCTTGCTGCTGGATGCCTATGTCGAAGGCACGCCGGGCGGCACCGGCCAGTCCTTTGACTGGGAACTGATACCGGCTGGATTGCCGCTACCGGTGATTTTGTCCGGGGGATTGGAGCCTGCCAACGTGGCGGATGCGATTCGCCGGGTGAGGCCGTGGGCGGTGGACGTGTCGAGCGGGGTGGAGGCGTCAAAAGGAATCAAGGATGCGGCGAAGATCGCCGCGTTCATCGAAGGGGTGCGCAAGGGGTGTAAACCCCAAGGAGTGTAAATAAGTGCAGATGTATGATTTGCCGGATCAGACCGGCCATTTCGGGCCTTACGGCGGAATTTTCATGGCGGAAACGCTGATGACGGCTGTCGAGGAGTTGCGCCAGCAATATCTGCGCTATCGCGACGATCCGGAGTTCAAGGCCGAATTTGCCTACGAACTCAAACATTATGTCGGTCGTCCCAGTTCGATCTATCATGCCAAGAACTGGACGGAACGCCTCGGTGGCGCGCAAATCTACCTCAAGCGCGAGGATCTTAACCACACTGGCGCGCACAAGATCAACAACGCCATCGGCCAGGCCCTGCTCGCCCGCCGCATGGGCAAGAAGCGCGTTATCGCCGAGACCGGCGCCGGCATGCACGGCGTCGCGACCGCCACCGTGGCGGCGCGCTACGGTCTGGAATGCGTGGTCTACATGGGCAGCGAGGACATCAAGCGCCAGGCGCCCAACGTTTACCGCATGAAGTTGCTGGGCGCTACCGTGGTCCCGGTTGAATCCGGCTCGAAAACCCTCAAGGATGCCTGCAACGAGGCGATCCGCGACTGGGTCACCAACGTCGAAAGCACCTTTTACGTGTTCGGCACCGCTGCCGGCCCGCATCCCTACCCCATGATGGTGCGCGACTTCCAGTCGGTCATCGGCGAGGAAGCCAAAAAACAGATGCCGGAAATGACCGGGCGCCAGCCGGATGCGGTGATTGCCTGCGTCGGCGGCGGTTCCAACGCCATCGGCCTGTTCTACCCTTACATCACCGACGACAGCGTCAAGCTGATCGGCGTGGAAGCGGCCGGTCTCGGCCTCGAAACCGGCAAGCACGCGGCCCCCTTGAATGCCGGCAGGCCCGGCGTGCTGCACGGCAACCGTGTCTACTTGATGCAGGACGAGAACGGCCAGATCATCGAAACCCATTCCATCTCCGCCGGCCTGGATTATCCCGGCGTCGGCCCCGAGCATTGCTGGCTCAAGGACAGCGGTCGTGCCGAATACGTCGCAGTGACCGATGCCGAGGCATTGCAGGCCTTCCACGACCTGTGCCGCTTCGAGGGCATCATCCCGGCGCTGGAATCCAGCCATGCGCTGGCCTACGCCGCCAAGCTCGCCCCCACCCTGCCGCGCGACAAGATTCTGCTGGTCAACCTGTCCGGTCGCGGCGACAAGGACATGAACACGGTGGCGGAGTTGTCGGGAATCAAGTTCTAGGAACAGCTATGTCACGCATTGCAGCCACTTTCAGCACACTTAAAACGCAGGGCAAAAAAGCCCTGATCCCCTTCATCACTGCCGGTGATCCGGGGCCGGACAAAACGGTGCCGCTGATGCACCGGTTGGTGGAGGCGGGGGCGAACATCATCGAGTTGGGGGTGCCTTTTTCCGACCCGATGGCGGATGGCCCGACCATCCAGCGCGCGTCCGAGCGGGCGCTCAAGCATGGCGTCAGTCTTCGCGATGTGCTTGCCATGGTGGTCGAGTTTCGCAAGAAGGATACGGCTACTCCGGTGGTGCTGATGGGTTATGCCAATCCGATCGAGGCGATGGGCTACGAGCCGTTCGCAGCCGCTGCTGCAGCGGCCGGCGTGGACGGTGTTCTGACGGTGGACTATCCTCCGGAGGAGAGCGCTACCTTTGTGGAACACCTTGGCCGCCATGGCATCGATCCGATCTACCTGCTGTCGCCGACCACGCCGGAAGCGCGCATGGCGCAGGTGGGCAAGCTGGCGCGCGGCTTTATCTACTACGTCTCGCTCAAGGGAGTGACGGGTGCGGCCACGCTTGACACCGCCGAAGTGGCGAGGAAAATTCCGCAGATCCGGGCGGCCGCCAACCTGCCTGTGGGGATCGGTTTCGGCATTCGGGATGGTCAGACTGCAAGAACCATGTCGCAAATGGCCGATGCCGTGGTGATCGGCAGCCGCATCGTGGAGGAAATCGAGAATTCGACGGCGGTATCCTTGCTGGACAATGTTTACACCCTGGTGAAGAGCTTCCGGGATGCCATGGATGGCAACAAATAACGGACATGGCGAGAAGCGCCGCCCCGAATGATGAGCATCGTTTCTCGCCGTGTCCGTTCCCTCTCTCCTACCTCTCCCCCAGAGGGGGAGAGTGATGAAGTATCGCTTCGCGATGTTCGCATTTAAGGAATAGATAATGAGCTGGTTCCAGAAACTGTTACCCCCCAAGATCAAGCGCAAGGTAGAGGGCGCCAAGAAAAGCATGCCCGAGGGCTTGTGGAGCAAATGCCCTTCCTGCGAGGCCGTGCTGTACCGCGCCGACCTCGAGAAAAACATGGAGGTGTGCCCAAAGTGCAGCTATCACAACCGCCTGTCGGCGCGGACGCGGCTCGATCTGCTGCTCGATCCGGAAGGCCGTTTCGAAATCGGCGCGGAACTGCAGCCGGTGGATTTTCTCAAATTCAAGGACAGCAAGCGTTACACCGACCGTCTGACTGAAGCGCAGCGTGATACCAGCGAATCCGATGCGTTGGTGGTGATGCAGGGCAGTATTAAAACCTTGCCCCTGGTGGTGGCGGCGTTCGAGTTCAAGTTCATGGGCGGCTCGATGGGGTCGGTGGTGGGCGAACGCTTCGTGCGCGGCGTTCAGGTCTGCATCGAGCAGAATCTGCCGTTCGTGTGCTTTGCCGCCAGCGGCGGTGCGCGCATGCAGGAAGGCCTGACCTCGCTGATGCAGATGGCCAAGACCAGCGCTGCGCTGACCCAGCTCGCCAAAGCCAGGCTGCCGTTCATCTCGGTGCTGACTGATCCCACCATGGGTGGCGTTTCCGCCAGCTTTGCCATGCTCGGCGACACCATCATTGCCGAACCCAATGCACTGATCGGTTTCGCCGGCCCGCGCGTGATCGAGCAGACGGTGCGCGAAACATTACCTGAAGGCTTCCAGCGTTCCGAATTCCTGCTTGAGCATGGCGCGGTTGACATGATCGTGGATCGACGCGAACTGCGCGAGCGGCTGGCCAACCTGATTACCATGATGATGCGGCTGCCGCCGGCGACGGCGTGATATTTCGTAGTTTGGGCTCTCCGAGCCCAACATGATGGCAATCTGCATGACTTCAAATAACGTCGGGCACGGCGTGCCCGACCTACACAGCCTGGCCGAGTGGTTGGGCTACCTCGAACGGCTGCACCCCAAAACCATCGATCTCAGCCTCGATCGGGTGGCCGAGGTCAGGCATCGCCTCGACCTTAACCCCTCATTCCCCGTCATCACTGTCGCCGGCACTAACGGCAAAGGCTCGACCTGCGCCATGCTGGAGGCGATCCTGCTGGCCGCAGGCTACCGTGTCGGCCTGTACACTTCGCCGCACCTGTTGCGCTATAACGAGCGGGTGCGGATTAATGGCGAAGAGGCGAGCGATGCAGCCTTGTGCGAAGCATTCGCCGCAGTCGAGCAGGCGCGCGGAGAGGTTTCGCTGACCTATTTCGAGTTCGGTACCCTGGCCGCGGTATGGCTGTTTTCCCGCGCCGGACTGGATGCGGTGATACTCGAAGTTGGTCTGGGAGGCAGGCTGGACGCGGTTAATGCTTTCGACACCGATTGCGCGGTGCTGACCAGCGTGGACTTTGACCACATGGATTATCTCGGTGACAGCCGCTTGGCGATCGGTTATGAAAAGGCTGGAATTTTCCGCGCCGGCAAGCCGGCTGTTTGCGGCGAGTTTGACGTGCCTTACAGTGTATTGGCCCATGCCGAGAAAATCGGCGCGGACCTGCGCCGGATCGGCCCCGATTTCGGGTATGACGGCCTGGAGCCGAACCAGTGGCGTTTTACGAGCAGGGACGGGCTGCGCCTGTCGTTGCCTTATCCCGCCTTGCGCGGCGCCTATCAACTGGGCAACGCCTCGACCTGCCTGGCCGCGCTGGAACAGCTCAGGGCTCGGCTGCCGGTGGCCCACGACGACATTCGTCGCGGCTTGCTGGAAGCGGTAGTGCCGGGGCGCTTTCAGGTGCTGCCGGGTCGGCCGCAGCGGATTTTCGATGTGGCCCATAATCCCCATGCGGCGAAGGCGCTGGCCGAAAATCTTCGTGCCATGCCACCGACGGGGAAGATCTTCGCCGTTTTCGCCATGTTGCGCGACAAGGATATCGCCGGGGTCGTGCGGGCGATGCAGGGACAGGTGGACCTGTGGCTGGTCGCCGGGATCGGCCAGCCGCGCGGCGCGAGCGCCGAGGAAATGCTGCGGGTCATGGAACAGGAGGGTTGGTCTCAACGCGCCGAGGCGTTCCCGTCGGTGGCGGAAGCTTATCGCCATGCCTGTGCCAAGGCGGCCGAAGATGATAAAATTCTCGTCTTTGGTTCTTTTTACACCGTCGCGGAAGCGATGACAGGGGGATGACGGGTTTATGGCGAATCATGCGATGAGGGACGAGGAAGTCCAGCTCAGGCGGCGGGCAAGACGGCGCCTGATCGGGGCGGTCACCCTGGTCACGGTGATGGTAGTCGTCCTGCCCATGGTGCTGGACGGCGAGTCCAGACAGTCCGGCCAGGATATTGCCATCAACATCCCATCACCGGGTTCGAGCGGGGACTTTGCTTCCCGGTCCGTGCCCGCCCCCGTGCAAGCGGAGTCAGCCCCTGCTTCGCCTGATCCGCGAACCGAAAACGCAGTGCAGGCGCAGGTCTCAGCCGAAGCGCAAACCCCGCAAGTTGCGCCCCCTGTCCCGCCCGCCAGGGCCGAAGAACCCGCCAAAGCGCCTGCGGCAGCAGCTTCCGCCGAGCCGGCCCCGGCAGCCAAGGAACCGGCTTCCCAGCCGAAACACAAGGACGAGAAATCCGCTATTGCTACCCCCAGGCAGGAAAGTGTGCCATTCGTGATTCATCTGGGCGCGTTCGCCAACCTGGCCAATGCCAAGGAGCGCCAGTCCAGGCTGACGGCGCTGAAGGTCAAGTTTTATACGGAAACGGTGAAAACGCCGAGCGGCGACAAACTGCGCGTGCGCGCCGGCCCTTACGCCACCCGCCAGGAAGCAGAGCGGGTGCAGGCGAAACTCAAGGCGGCGGGTATCCAGGATGGCGTGGTTGCGGAAAAGAAATGACCCTAAAAAACTCAGTTGAACCGCAGAGGCGCGGAGGCGCAGAGAAAAAACAATGAGTTATGATATTGCACGATCTCATCCATTTGGAGAGACAGAAAATTGTTGTAACCCATTTATTCCTCAGCGCCTCTGCGCCTTTGCGGTTAAGCAATTGCTGTTATTGGGATGATGCTTTTCGATTACACGGTGCTGGCGGTTGTCGGCATCTCCATCCTCCTCGGCGTGTTGCGCGGGCTGGTGCGCGAAGCGCTCAACCTGCTGGCGTGGGTGGCGGCTTTCTGGGTGGCCAATGCCTATACGGTGGAAATCGCGCCCTTGCTGCCGGAGGCGGTCCCGACCGAGTCGGTGCGCTTTTTCGCCGCTTTTGTTCTGCTGTTTCTCGGCGCGCTGTTGCTGATGAGCCTGGTGACGATTGCGCTGGCGGAATTGGTGAAAACCCTGAAACTGGGCGGCTACAACAGAGGGCTGGGCGCGCTGTTCGGTTTGCTGCGGGGGGGGCTAATCGTCCTTACGCTGGTGCTGCTGGCGGGGATGACCAGCCTGCCGCGCCAGGAGGTCTGGCGCAATGCCATGTTCAGTGCGCCGCTGGAGGCGTTCGCGGTGGATGTGAAGCCGTGGCTGCCTGAAGGCTTGTCTAAACGAATCAGTTATGAGTGAGTGGTGAGCAGTAAGCAGTAAACGGCGAGCGGAGTGGATTTACCGCTCACTGCTCACCGCTTGCCGCTCACCAATTAAAGGATTGAACCATGTGCGGAATTTTAGGAATAGTGGCGAAAAGTCCGGTCAACCAGCTGCTCTATGACGGTCTGCAAGTCCTGCAGCACCGCGGTCAGGATGCGGCGGGGATAGTCACCGGCGAGGGGAACACCTTCCACATGCACAAGGCCAACGGCCTGGTGCGAGACGTGTTCCGCACCCGCGACATGCGCAATCTGCTCGGCAACATGGGGATCGCCCATGTGCGCTATCCCACGGCAGGGAGCGCCTCTTCCTCCGCCGAGGCGCAGCCGTTCTACGTCAACTCGCCGTTCGGTATCGTCCTCGGCCACAACGGCAATCTCACCAACACCGAGCAGCTGCAGGAAGACCTGTTCCGCCAGGATCTGCGCCACGTCAACACCAGCTCCGACTCCGAGGTTCTGCTCAACGTCCTGGCGCACGAACTGCAGGAAAAGGTTTCCAATCACCGGCTCGACCCCGCCGCCGTTTTTGCCGCGGTGGCCGGGGTGCATCGGCGCTGCCGTGGCGCCTATGCGGTGGTGGCGTTGATTGCCGGCTACGGGCTGATCGCTTTCCGCGACCCCTACGGCATCCGCCCGCTGGTGATCGGCTATTGCGATATCGAGCAGGGGCGCGAGTATCTGGTGGCATCGGAATCCGTCGCGCTCGATGTGCTGGGCTTCAAGCTGCTGCGCGACGTGGCGCCGGGCGAGGCGATCCTGGTTGAGGTGGAGGGCAAGTTCCACAGCCAGCAGTGCGCCGCCAATGCTTCCCTCAATCCGTGCATTTTCGAATACGTTTACCTGGCGCGGCCGGATTCGGTGATCGACGGCGTTTCGGTGTACGAAAGCCGGCTGCGCATGGGCGAGAGCCTGGCCGAGAAAATCCGTACCGACTTCGGCCACCTGAAAATCGACGTGGTGATCCCGATCCCCGACACCAGCCGCCCCAGCGCACTGCAACTGGCGAACGCGCTGGGAGTGCCCTACCGCGAGGGCTTCATCAAGAACCGCTACATCGGCCGCACCTTCATCATGCCGGGCCAGGCGATGCGCAAGAAGTCGGTACGCCAGAAGCTCAACGCCATCGGCATCGAATTCCAGGGCAAGAACGTGCTGCTGGTCGACGATTCCATCGTGCGCGGCACGACCAGCCAGCAAATCGTGCAGATGGCGCGGGATGCCGGCGCCGCCCAGGTGTTCTTCGCCTCGGCCGCGCCGCCGGTGCGCTACCCCAACGTCTACGGCATCGACATGCCGACGCTGCAGGAACTGCTTGCCACCGGACGCAACGATGAAGAGATCGCCCGCGAGATCGGTGCCGACGCGCTGATCTACCAGAACCTCGATGCGCTGGAGCGCGCCGTGCGGATGGTCAACCCGGCGATTACCTGTTTCGACACTTCGTGCTTCGACGGCCGTTACATTACCGGCGACATCACCCCGGAGTATCTGGCCAAGATCGAACATGCACGCAACAGCCCACGGCCGTCGAGCGACTCTTCATCGAGCAAGCAGCTGGATCTGAACCTGGCGAGGACAGAATGAACGAACAAGACTACCAACTGGAAACCCTGGCGGTGCGCGCCGGCATCGAGCGCAGCCAGTTCAGAGAGCATTCCGAGGCGCTCTATCTGACCTCCAGCTTCGTCTTCGGCAGTGCGGCCGAAGCCGCTGCGCGCTTTTCCGGCCAAGAGCCGGGCAACATCTACGCGCGCTTCACCAACCCCACCGTCACCGCCTTCCAGGAACGGCTGGCCGTGCTGGAAGGGGCGGAAAGCTGCGTCGCCACCTCCTCCGGCATGTCCGCGATCCTGGCCACCGTGATGGGGCTGCTTTCCGCCGGCGACCACATCGTTGCCTCGCAGAGCCTGTTCGGCGCCACCGTGCAGCTGTTCGGCAACATCATGAAGCGCTTCGGCATAGCAACCACCTTCGTTTCCCAGACTGACGTGGCGGCCTGGCGCGCGGCGGTACAGCCCAACACCAAGCTGCTGTTTGCCGAAACCCCTTCCAACCCGCTCACCGAGATTTGCGACATCGCCGCCCTGAGCCAGGTTGCCAAACAGGCCGGCGCTTTGCTGGCGGTCGACAACTGCTTCTGCACCCCGATCCTGCAACGCCCGCTGGACTTGGGCGCCGACCTCGTCATTCACTCCGCCACCAAGTATCTGGACGGGCAGGGCAGGGTGCTGGGCGGCGCGGTGCTGGGCCGCAAGGAAGTCATCGATCCGGTGTATACCTTCCTGCGCACCGCCGGCCCGACCATGAGCGCCTTCAATGCCTGGATCTTCCTGAAGGGGCTGGAAACACTGTCGCTCCGCATGGAAGCCCATTCACGCAGCGCCCTCGAACTGGCCTTGTGGCTGGAACAGCAGCCGCAGGTGGAGCGGGTCTTCTATCCGGGCCTGCCATCACACCCGCAGTACGCCCTCGCCAAGCAGCAGCAGAAGACCGGCGGTGGCATCGTCGCATTCGAGGTCAAGGGCGGCAAGGACGCAGCCTGGCGCGTAGTGGACGCCACCCGCATGATTTCCATCACCGCCAACCTGGGGGATACCAAAACCACGCTGACCCATCCTGCTACCACTACCCACTGTCGTATCACTCCGGAGCAGCGTGCGGCGGCGGGGATAGGCGATGGTTTGCTGCGGGTGGGGGTTGGGCTGGAGGCGGTTTCGGATATTCAGGGGGATTTGGCGCGGGGGCTGAAGGTTTGATGGGTCGCGCTTTGCGCGGGTGATTAGGTGCCGGGGGCAGCCCGGCGGGCTGGTTGCTTTCTTTAAACGGCTAAAGAAAGTAACCAAAGAAAGCCGCCCCTATCCACCGCCCTTCGCTACGCTACGGGTTCCCTGCGTTGCTCGCCAAGCCGGGCTGCTGCGGAACTCGCGCTTTGCGCTCAGACATTAGTCCTCGCCGAAATCCCCCGACTTGTCTGCGCTACTCGGCGGCGGCCCAAGGGGACCGAAAAACCAACCTAACCCCGCTCTTCCCAGCGGGAAGAGCACCCAAAACACGGGCTTCGCCCACAAGACCCAAATCCCCTTCTGCGCCGCTTCGGTTTGACGGCCAAATTGGGATGAAGGCGAGCACTGTTCGAGCTCCGCGGTGGGGTGCGGGGTATGCACCCCGCTAGGGCGAGTTGCGCAGCCGCCCAATTTGGCCGTCAAACCGAAGGTAGCCCAAAGGGCCGGCGCGGCAGGGTCGCCTTCTTTTGATTACTCTTTCTTGGCGAAGCAAGAAAAGTAATCTGCATGCCGGGCAGCCCCGGCACCTCAAAAAATGCGCGTAGCGCACTCAAAACATTACTTGCTTGCTAAAGCCAGCAAGCTGACATTCTTCTCATAAGCATCCCGCGCATTCCTCACACACTCCAGGAACAACGGCAACTCCTCCATCAGCAGCGCCTGCGGCCCATCCACCAATGCCTTGGTGGGTGCGGGGTGGAAGTCCACCAGGATCATGTTGGCGCCGGCGATCACGCCTTGCAGGGTGGCGTGGAAGATTTCCAGGAGGCCGTCCGGGGCGCGGTTGCGGGTGCCGACCGAGTGCGACGGGTCGACGCATACCGGCATCCGGGTCAGGCGTCTGACCACGGGCACATGGGCGAAATCGACCAGGTTGCGGTGCGGGTCGCCCATGTTGGTTTTCATTCCTCTGAGGCCGAACACCACGTTGCGGTTGCCTTCCGAGGCCAGGTATTCGGCGGCGTTGAGGGATTCGTCCAGGGTGATGCCGAAGCCGCGTTTGAGCAGCACCGGGAATTCGCGCTGGCGACCGACAATTTTCAGCAGTTCGAAATTCTGGGTGTTGCGGGTGCCGATCTGCAGCATGACCCCGGTGGGGTTGCCGGTCTGCTTCAGCGCTTCGCGGATCTCGTCGACATGGGATTCATGGGTGATTTCCATGGCAATCACCTTGATGCCGTACTTGCCGGCCAGTTCGAACACCCAGGGCAGGCAGGCCTTGCCGTGGCCCTGGAAGGCGTAGGGGCTGGTGCGCGGCTTGTAGGCGCCCATCCGGGTACAGACTTGGCCGTGATCGCGACACGCTTTCATCATCATTTCGACATGTTCCGGCGTGTCCACCGCGCACAGACCGGCGAAGACGTTGAGGTTGTCCTGGCCGAAGCGCACGCCGTTGTACTCGAAGTGGGTGGGGCGATGGTCGTCCTTGTGCCGCCCCAGCACCCGGTATTCTTCGGAAATACGCACCACGCGCTCGACACCGGGCAGGCTTTCCATGTTTTCCAGCGAGAGCGAGGCGGTGTCGCCGATCAGGTAGATTTCCGTCAGGGTCTGCTGGGCGCCTTTTTCCTGGTGGATGCGGGTCTTGATCTTGGGCAGTTGGCCAAGGTGGTCGAGCAGTTGGCGGTATTCGGCGCTGTCGGGCTGGGCGTCGGGGGAAAGGATCAGGATCATGATGGGTGCTCCAGATTTCAGATTTGAATGGCGGTGCAACCGGCTGCGTCGCAGCGCAGATAGCTGCCATGATCATACCAGCTATCCAGTACCCAGCGTTCGCAGTCGCGGCCATCGACCCGGTGCAGGTGACGGGCAGGGCGGTGGGTGTGTCCGTGGATCAAACGGGGGTAGCCGTGTTCGCACAAGGCTGCGGCGACCGCGTCCGGATGGACATCCATCTCCACGATCGATTTCAGCTGCTTGTCGGTTTCGCTGCGCTGGCGCAGTGCCTCGATCTCGGCCTTGCGCTCCGCCAGGGGGCGGGAGAGAAACTCCATTTTCCATGCAGGTTGCCTGACCCTGGCGCGGAAGGAGAGATAAGCCGTGTCGCCGGTACAAAGGGTGTCGCCGTGCATCAGCAGGGTCGGTGTGCCGTAAAGGTCGATCAGGGTGGGGTCGGGAAGCAGGCGGGCGTGGGCTGCGCGCGCGAAATCCTCGGCCATGAGGAAATCGCGGTTGCCGTGCATGATGAAAACTGCCGTGCCGCTCCGGCTCAATTCCGCCAGGGTGTTTGCGACCGCAGCGTGATGGGGGTCGGCCAAGTCGTCGTCGCCTGCCCAGTACTCGAACAGGTCGCCCAGGATGTACAGCGCCTCGGCTTGGGATGCGGTGCGACGCGCGAACTCTTCAAATATTCGCGTGGTCTGCGGGCGTTCTGGGCTGAGGTGCAGGTCGGCGACGAACAGGCTGTGGGTCATAGGGGTGATGAGCGATGGGTGATGAGCGATGGGGATGGCCCATTGCTCATCACCCATCACCCATGACTCAGCAGATTTCGACGCTCTCGATCACCACATCTTCAAGAGGCACATCCTGGTAGCCGGACTGGTTGCCGGTCTTGACCTTGCCGATGCGATCCACGACTTCCTTGCCTGCGGTGACCTTGCCGAACACGCAATAGCCGAAGCCCTGCGGGGTTGATGCAGTGTAGTTGAGGAAGCTGTTGTTCGCCGTGTTGATGAAAAACTGGCTGGAGGCCGAATGGGGATTGGGGGTGCGCGCCATGGCGATGGTGTAGGTTTCGTTCTTCAGGCCATTGGCGGCTTCATTCTCGATCTCACCCATGGTTTCCTTCTGGATCAAGCCGGACATGAAACCGCCGCCCTGGATCATGAAGCCATCGATAACGCGATGGAATATCGTGCCGTCGTAAAAGCCTTTTTCCGCGTACTTCAGGAAGTTGGCAACGGTCTTTGGTGCTTTTTCGGCATCCAGTTCGAGGGTGATGTCGCCGAAATTGGTATGGAGTTTAACCATGGGTCTTTTCCTTTTTGCTCTGTGGGGTTTTCTTGCGGGATTTTACCGGTTTGGCCGCTTCCGCGACCGTTGCGGATTCTGTAGCCAGCACCATTTCCTCGATGACCACCGGATCAACCGGGACGTCGGCGGCAAACGGCCCGCCGGCCGCCGTGGGCAGGGCGCCGATTTTTTTCGCGATATCCATGCCTTTGACCACTTTGCCGAAGACGCAATAGCCGTAGTAATCGGGATGGGGGCGGTGGTGGTTGAGAAACTTGTTGTCATCGAGGTTGATGAAGAACTGCGCGGTGGCAGAGTCCGGGTCATAGGCACGCGCCATGGCGAGCGTGCCGGGCTCGTTCCTGAGGCCGTTGGCGGCTTCGTTGGGAACCGGGGCCAGGGTCGGCTTGTACTGGAAATCCGGGGTGAAGCCACCGCCCTGGATGACGAATTTCTGGATGGTACGGTGGAACAGGGTGCCATTGTAATGGCCGCTGCCGACATAGTGCAGGAAGTTGGCGACGGTTTTCGGCGCCTTGTCGGGATACAGTTCGAGCACGATATCGCCCTGGCTGGTCCGCATGTTTACCAGCGGATTGGCGGCCAGCGCAGCGCAGCTGATGAACATCCCCGCCATCAGCAGAATCAGGCGTAATTTCATGCTATATCCTCGCAGACAATTTTCCATCGGTTGTCTTCAAGTTCCCAGTGCTGGTGCTTGCGCATATCAGCGCGCGGCGGGGGCGGGCCGGGGTTGGGCTTCGGCCGCCGGGGCGGCAGGCGCGATGCCTTTTGCCGGCGCGCGGTTCACCCCGCCGGTAACGGAAAACAATTCTTTCAGCAGCGTCAGCTTGGTTTGTGCAGTGACATTGCCCTTGTCCAGTTGCAGCGCCTTGTCATAGGCCTGGCTCGCCATCCTGGCGTAGATGTCGCCCAGATTCTCGTGCGCTGTGGCATAGCCGGGGTGGGTGCTGATCGCCATTTCAAGAGCCTGGCGGGCCTTATCGAGCTGACCCTGGGAGGCATACAGTACCGCCAGGTTGTTGTAGGGTTCGGGCAGTTCGGGGTATTCCTCGGTAAGCCGGGTGAATATCTGGATCGCTTCCGCATTCTTGCCCTGCTCTGCCAGAATCAGCCCCTTGAGGAAACGGCCCTGGGCGATTTTCGGTCCCTGGGCGTCCTTGGGGCGGCTGGCGAGGTAGCTTTCGAGGCGTTCCAGGGCCTTGTCGTTCTGCCCCTGTTTGTAGAGCTTGTTGATGTCTTGCAGCTCATCGGCGCGTGCAGGCTGGCCGAAGGCGAAGAACAGGGCGCAGGACAGGGAGACCAAGAACGCGGCAATGCGGAAACGACTCATTGGTAGTATACTTTTCACTATTTGCAAACAGGCTGAATTCTAACAAGAACCGCCCTTTTCACCAAACCCTATTGCTTTGAATCTTTTCAGAATGACCCAAGTTTATGAGCAGCAGCGATAACGCACCCGTTCCCCATTTCATCCGCAACATCATCGAGGCCGATCTGGCCAGCGGCAAGCACAAGACTATTGTCACCCGCTTTCCGCCCGAGCCCAACGGCTACCTCCACGTCGGCCACGCCAAGTCGATCTGCCTGAATTTCGGCCTGGCGCTGGACTACCAAGGCAAGTGCAACCTGCGCTTCGACGACACCAACCCGGAGAAGGAAAGCGAGGAATATGCCCAGTCGATTCAGGATGACGTGCGCTGGCTCGGCTTCCAGTGGGACGGCCCGGTGCGCTGGGCGTCGGACTACTTCGAGGCGCTGTACGGTTACGCGGTCGAGCTGATCAGGCAGGGCAAGGCTTACGTGTGCGACCTCAGCCCAGAGGAGATGCGCGAATACCGCGGCACGCTCACGGCGCCGGGCAGGAACAGCCCGTACCGCGAGCGCAGCGTGGAGGAAAACCTGGATTTGTTCGCCAAGATGCGCGCCGGCGAATTTCCCGACGGCAGCAAGGTGCTGCGCGCCAAGATCGACATGGCCTCGCCCAACATCAATCTGCGCGACCCGGCGATCTACCGCATCCGCCGCGCCCATCACATCCGCACCGGCGACAAGTGGTGCATCTACCCGATGTACGACTACACCCACTGCATTTCCGACGCGCTGGAGAACATCACCCATTCCCTGTGCACGCTCGAGTTCGAGGACCACCGCCCGCTCTACGACTGGGTGCTGGACCAGCTGCCGGTGCCGTGCCATCCGCAGCAAATCGAGTTCTCCCGCCTGGAGCTGCAGTACACCCTGACCAGCAAGCGCAAGCTGAACCAGCTGGTGACGGAAAAGCGGGTTTCGGGCTGGGACGATCCGCGCATGCCCACCCTCATCGGCATGAGGCGGCGCGGCTACACGCCCGAGGGCATCCGCGAGTTCGCGCGGCGCATCGGCATCTCCAAGAGCGACAACGTGGTCGACATGAGCGTGCTCGAAGGCTGCATCCGCGAGGACATGGAAGTGCGCGTGCCGCGCGTGATGGCGGTGATCAAGCCGCTGAAGGTCGTGATCACCAACTTCGTCGAAGGCGAAACGCAGTCGCGCGAGGCGGGCTTCCACCCCAACCATCCCGAGTTCGGCAACAGGGTCGTGCCGTTTGCGCGTGAAATCTGGATCGAGGCCGACGACTTCGCCGAAACCCCGCCGCAAGGCTGGCAGCGCCTGGTGCCGGGCGGCGAGGTGCGGTTACGCTACAGCTATGTGATCAAGTGCGACGAAGCGATCAAGGATGCCGCCGGCAACGTGGTTGAACTGCGCTGCTCGATCGACCCCGATACCCTCGGCAAGAACCCGCAGGGGCGCAAGGTCAAGGGCGTGATCCACTGGCTTTCCGCCGAACACGCCCTGGCGGCGGAAATCCGGCTCTACGACCGCCTGTTCACCGTAGCCGAGCCGGACAGCGACAAGGCGCGCGATTTCCGCGAATTTATCAACCCCGAGTCACTGGCCGTGGTGCAGGGCTGGGTGGAAGCCTGTGTGAACGATGCCGCGCCCGAGACCCGCTACCAGTTCGAGCGTCTGGGTTACTTCTGCGCCGACCGCCGCGACCACCAGCCCGGCGGCAAGCTGGTGTTCAACCGCACGGTGACGCTGAAGGATTCGTGGACTAAGGAACAAGGCTGATTTTTATACCGCAGAGGCGCGGAGGCGCTGAGAAAAACAGATAACTGGAATCTCTGCGTCTCTGCGCCTCTGCGGTTAGAAGGTTTTATACGATGCTGAAAATTTACAATTCCCTTTCCCGTTCCAAGCAGGACTTCATCCCCATCGAGCCCGGCAAGGTCCGCATGTACGTCTGCGGCATGACGGTGTACGACTACTGCCACCTCGGCCATGCGCGGGTGCTGGTGGTGTTCGACATGATCAACCGCTGGCTCAGGGCCGATGGTTTCGACGTCACCTACGTGCGCAACATCACCGACATCGATGACAAGATCATCAGGCGCGCGGCCGAGAACCACGAGACTATCGACGCCCTGACTGGCCGCTTCATCGCGGCGATGGATGAGGACGCCGCCCGGCTTGGCGTGGAGAAGCCCGCCTACGAGCCGCGCGCCACCCAGTATGTGCCGGGCATGATCGCCATGATCCAGGCCCTGATGGACAATGGCCTGGCTTATGTGGCGAAGAGCGGCGACGTGTGCTATTCGGTGCACAAGTTTCCCGGTTACGGCAAGCTTTCCGGCAAGTCGCTGGACGACCTGCGCGCCGGCGAGCGGGTGGAGGTCGCTGTGGGCAAGGACGACCCGCTCGACTTCGTGCTGTGGAAATCGGCCAAGCCCGGCGAGCCGCAGTGGGATTCTCCCTGGGGGCAGGGCCGCCCCGGCTGGCACATCGAGTGCTCGGTGATGAGCGATGCCCTGCTCGGCGAGCATTTCGACATCCACGGCGGCGGCGCGGATTTGCAGTTTCCCCACCACGAGAACGAGATCGCCCAGTCCGAGGGAACTCACGGCCACCAGCACGTCAACTACTGGATCCACAACGGCTTCGTGCGGGTGGACAACGAGAAGATGTCGAAATCGCTGGGCAACTTCTTCACCATCCGCGAGGTGCTGGAGCGCTATGATGCCGAGGTGGTGCGCTTCTTCATTCTGCGCGCCCACTACCGTAGCCCGCTTAACTACTCCGACCAACATCTGGACGATGCCAGGGGCGCGCTGACCCGGCTCTACACCGCCCTGAAAAACGTTTCCCCTCACGGTGTCGCCATCGATTGGCACGACCCCTATGCGGCAGCCTTCAAGGAAGCGATGGAGGACGACTTCAACACGGCGGAGGCGGTCGCGGTGTTGTTCGACCTGGCCAACGAGGCCAACAAGACCCACGATGCGCAACTTGCCGGCCTGCTCAGGGCATTGGGCGGGGTGCTGGGATTATTGCAGCGCGACCCGAGCGAATTTTTGCAGGGCGGCGCGGGGGAGTCGGCCTTTGCGCCGGAACAGATCGAACAGCGCATCGCCGAACGGAATGCCGCGAAAAATGCCAGGGATTATACCGCCGCCGACCGCATCCGCAAGGAATTGCTGGATGCCGGCATCGTGCTGGAGGATACGCCGCAGGGCACGGTCTGGCGGCGGGGTTGATTTTGGCGTAACCTGTGTACATCATCCACTTCCTTGTATTTCTGGCATGGAAAAGGGTAAGCCCGAGCTTCAACTGGTCGGTGGCACAAAACATCAGAATGCCAGCTCGGCTGAAACAGCGGCGGGGCAAGGCTGTTCGCCGGTGCGGGAGCCTTCAAGCGAACGGGAGGCGTTTTATCGACTGCTATTCGATAGCAGTAACGATGCCATCCTTTTTCATGGGTTTGACCCGGAAGGCTTTCCCACTACCTTTGTAGATGCCAATGATACGGCTTGTCGAAGGCTGGGTTACAGCCGTGACGAGCTACTGCGTCTGTCTCCTTGCGATATTGATGACCCTGCGAGCAATGTCGACATGTCCGCAGTGATGGAGCGCATTCGCGATCACGAACTCGTTGTTTTCGAGCGGGTGCACGTCGCAAAGGATGGCCGCAAGATTCCAGTTGAAATCAGCGGACTTCTGATTGAGATCGACGGACAGCCCGTGATGCTGTCCATTGTTCGGGATATCAGCGCGAGAAAATTTGACGAGGAGCGATTGATCCAGGCCAACGATCAGCTCGATGCCGTATTCTCCAATGTCCATGCGCTGATTGCCCTTCTCGACGCGGACTTCAATTTTGTCCGCGTCAACCATCCCTATGCCGAAGCTGATGGGCGCGAGCCGGCATTTTTCATCGGCAAGAACTACTTCGATCTATACCCCGATGCGGAAAACGAGGTCGCTTTCCGCAAGGTGATAAAAACGGGCCAACCTTCTTTGGCCTATGCCAAGCCGTTCAGGTATCTCGACCACCCCGAACGGGGAACAAGCTACTGGGATTGGGCGCTCAGTCCGGTGAAGGGAGAGGATGGCAGGGCGACGGGCTTGGTCCTGAGCCTGGTCAACGTGACGGAGCGGCATTTGGCCGAGCTGGCGCGCGAGGAGAGCGAGCGGAATTTCAGCGCCCTCTTCGAGGCCACGCCCGAGTCGGTGATGTTGTTGGATTTGGACGGGAAATTGCTGGCATTGAACGAAACCGCGGCCAGGCGTCTGAAAAAAAGCCGGCAGGAATTGCTCGGCCAGAATGTTTTCGATTTTTTTCCGCCGGCCGTGGCCGAGGAGAGACGGTGGTGGCTGGACGAGGTGGGCCGCAGCGGGCAAATGGTGCGTTTCGATGACAGGCGCAAAGGCGTACGCTTCGAGCACACGATCTACCCCGTCTTTAATGCCGCCGGCAAAGTGGCGCGCTTCGCCACCTATTCCGTCGATGTGACCGAACTCCGGCAGAGCGAGGCGATAGAGAAACTTCTGTCGGAATTTAACCAGCGGGTGATGCAGGGGATAGCGCTGGTCGATCTGCTCGAGTCCATCTGCGTCGAGATCGTCAAGCTGTTTGACCTGAAATTCGCGTGGATCGGCGAGAAGGGCAGGGACGGTTCGGTGAGTATCGTTGCCTGCGCTGGCGAGGCGATTGAATACGAACAGACCATCAGGAAGGTTTGCATCAGGTGGGATGCTTCCCACCATGGGAAAGGCCCCTCTGGCGCGGCGATCCGCACCGGGCAGCCACAGTTCGTCAAGACCGGAGAACCCCGCTTCAAACCGTGGCGCGCAGCAGCAGAGGATCTCGATATCCAGGCTATCGGTGCTTTTCCCCTGATTATCCGCGGCGAAATTTACGGCGCTTTCACCCTTTGTTCCGCGGATCCCGAGTTTTTTGGCCATTCCACTACCGTGGAGCGCCTGAGCCGGATAGCCGGCCGCATCTGCGTGGCCCTGGAAATGGCCATGGATCAGCAGCAGTTGCGCCTGTTGGGGTCGGCGCTGGAAACGACGAGCAACGCGGTCTTCATCACCGGCCTTGACGGGCGCATCCAGTGGGTCAATGCCGCCTTCACCCATCTCACCGGCTACGGCGCGCTCGAGGCTGTCGGCCAGACGCCGCGCATCCTGAATTCCGGCAAACAGGATGAGGAATATTACCGGGTACTGTGGGAAACAATCCGCGGCGGCGAGAGCTGGAGCCGGGAAACCGTCGAGCGGCGCAAGGATGGCAGCCTGGTTACCGTGCAGCAAACGATCACCCCGATCTTCGACGAGAGCGGCGGCATCAGCCACTTCATTTCCATCCTGGAAGACATCACCGTGAGGAAGCTCACCGAGGAGCGCGTCATGCACATGGCCCAGTACGATGCGCTGACCGATCTTCCCATCCGGGCGCTGTTCTACGACCGGCTGCAGCAGTCCATGCTGGTAGCCAAGCGGAAGCGGGACAGTCTCGCCTTGCTGTATCTCGACCTGGATCGTTTCAAGGAGGTCAACGACAGCCTCGGCCACCATGTCGGCGATCTGCTGCTGCAAGCTGCGGCGCAACGCCTGCAGGCGTGCTTGCGGGAGAGCGACACCGTGGCACGGCTGGGTGGGGACGAATTCACTGTCATCCTGCAGGAAATCGGCGGGACGGAGGGTGGGGCGCTGGTGGCGGAAAAAATCATCGCCGCCCTGGCCGCCCCGTTTCATCTGACCGGGCACGAAGTGACCATCGGCACCAGCATAGGCATCGTCCTGTATGCGGGTGGGGCGGAAACCGAGCCGGATCAGCTCGTCAAGCGGGCGGATGGCGCCATGTATCTTGCCAAGAAGCGGGGCGGGAACACCTTCGAGTTCGCACCAGACTGAACCGGTTACTGCCCGAAGAACTGCTTCATCTTGTCCATCCATGATTTGGTGCGCGGGTTGTGCCGGGCGCCGTCCTGCTCGTTGAGCGTCTCCAGTTCGCGCAGCAGTTCTTTCTGGCGTTCGGTCAGGCTGACCGGCGTTTCCACCACCATGTGGCACATCAGGTCGCCGTGAGTGCTGCTGCGCACCCCTTTGATGCCTTTGCCGCGCAGGCGGAATACCTTGCCGGACTGGGTTTCCGGTGGGATTTTGATTTTGGCGTGGCCGTCCAGCGTCGGGATCTCGATTTCGCCGCCCAGCGCTGCCGTGGTGAAGCTGATCGGCATTTCGCAGTGCAGGTCGTTGTGGTCGCGCTGGAAAACCGAGTGAGGCTTGATCTGGATGACCACGTAGAGGTCGCCCGGCGGACCGCCGTTGACACCGGCTTCGCCTTCGCCCGAGAGGCGGATGCGGTCGCCTTCGTCGACACCCGAGGGGATTTTTACCGCCAGGGTCTTGTACTGCTTGACGCGCCCGCTGCCCTGACAGGTGGGGCAGGGGTGGGCGATCACCTTGCCGCTGCCGTGGCATTTCGGGCAGGCCTGCTGGATCGAGAAGAACCCCTGCTGCATCCGCACCTGGCCGTGGCCGGCGCAAGTGGGGCAGGTTTCCGGCCTGGAGCCGGCCTTGGCGCCGCTGCCGTGGCAGGTGTCGCATTCTGCCATGGTGGGGATGCGGATCTTGGTTTCGGTGCCGCGCGCCGCTTCTTCCAGCGAGATTTCCAGGTTGTAGCGCAGGTCGGCGCCGCGGTAGACGTTGGATCGTCCTCCGCGCCCGCCGACACCGCCGAAGATGTCGCCGAAGATGTCGCCGAAGGCGTCGGCGAAACCGCCGCCGAATCCTCCCGCGCCGCCCATGCCGGCCTGCTGGTCGACACCGGCATGGCCGTACTGGTCGTAGGCGGAACGCTTGCTCGCGTCGGACAGGATCTCGTAAGCCTCCTTGGCTTCCTTGAAATGCTCCTCCGCCTTCGGATTATCCGGGTTGCGATCCGGATGGAACTTCATCGCCAGCTTGCGGTAGGCCTTCTTGATTTCGTCGTCGTTGGCGTCCTTGTTGACGCCTAGGACTTCATAAAAGTCGCGTTTTGACATAATTGTTTTAACCGCAGAGACGCAGAGACGCGGAGTAAGGCAAAGAATCCCGTGTTTGGTTTCTCTGCGCCTCCGCGTCTCTGCGGTTCATGGAAAATTACTTCTTCTCAGTCTTCACTTCTTCGAACTCGGCATCCACCACGTTGTCGTCAGCCTCTTTCTTGCCGGCTTCATGTCCGCCCGCTTCTGGCTGAGCCTGTTCGGCGTACATCTTCTCGGCCAGCTTGTGGGAAGCTTCTCCCAGCGCCTTGGTCTTGGCTTCGATGGTGTCCTTGTCGTTGCCCTTGAGCGCTTCCTCGGCTTCTTTCAGCGCGGCCTCGATCGCGGACTTTTCGTCGGCGCTGATCTTGTCGCCGTAGTCGGTCAGGGATTTCTTCACCGAGTGCACCATGGCGTCGCACTGGTTGCGGGCGTTGACCAGCTCCAGCGTCTTGCGGTCATCCTCGGCGTGGGCGGCCGCGTCCTGCTCCATGCGGCGGATTTCCTCTTCGGACAGGCCGGAGCTGGCCTGGATCTTGATCTTGTTCTCCTTGCCGGTGGCCTTGTCCTTGGCGGAAACATGCAGGATGCCGTTGGCGTCGATGTCGAAAGTGACCTCAATCTGCGGCATGCCGCGCGACGCCGGCGGGATGTCGGAGAGGTTGAACTGGCCCAGGCTCTTGTTGCCGGATGCTACGTCGCGTTCACCCTGCAGCACGTGGATGGTCACTGCGTTCTGGTTATCCTCGGCGGTGGAGAACACTTGGCTCGCCTTGGTCGGGATGGTGGTGTTCTTCTGGATCAGCTTGGTCATCACGCCGCCCATGGTCTCAATGCCCAGGGACAGGGGGGTCACGTCGAGCAGCAGCACGTCCTTGACTTCGCCCTGCAGCACGCCGCCCTGGATCGCTGCGCCGATGGCGACGGCTTCGTCCGGGTTGACGTCCTTGCGCGGTTCCTTGCCGAAAATCTCTTTCACCTTCTCCTGCACCTTGGGCATGCGGCTCTGGCCGCCGACCAGGATCACGTCGGCGATGTCGTCGAGCTTGACGCCGGCATCCTTGATGGCCATGCGGCAGGGCTCGATGGTGCGCTC
Source organism: Sulfuricella sp. (assembly GCA_031426955.1). Classification (GTDB taxonomy): domain Bacteria; phylum Pseudomonadota; class Gammaproteobacteria; order Burkholderiales; family Sulfuricellaceae; genus Sulfuricella. The sequence continues at coordinate 54,049 of JASJPA010000011.1, read as the reverse complement.
GATCAGCTCCTCGACCAGAGACTCGAACTTGGCGCGCGTGATTTTCACGGCCAAGTGTTTCGGGCCGGCAGCGTCGGCAGTGATGTAGGGCAGGTTGACTTCGGTCTGCTGCGAAGAGGACAGCTCGATCTTGGCTTTTTCCGCAGCGTCTTTCAGGCGCTGCAGGGCGAGCACGTCGTTCTTCAGGTCGATGCCGTTTTCCTTCTTGAATTCGTCCACCAGGTAGTCCATCAGGCGCTGGTCGAAGTCTTCGCCGCCGAGGAAGGTGTCGCCGTTGGTCGAGAGCACCTCGAACTGGTGCTCGCCCTCGATCTCGGCGATCTCGATGATGGAGATGTCAAAGGTGCCGCCGCCCAGGTCGAACACCGCGATCTTGCGGTCGCCTTCCTTCTTGTCCATGCCGAAGGCGAGCGCGGCCGCGGTCGGCTCGTTGATGATGCGCTTGACTTCCAGACCGGCGATGCGGCCGGCGTCCTTGGTGGCCTGGCGCTGGCTGTCGTTGAAGTAGGCCGGCACGGTGATCACGGCTTCGGTGACTTCCTCGCCGAGGTAGTCTTCGGCGGTCTTTTTCATCTTGCGCAGCACTTCGGCGGAAACCTGTGGCGGCGCCATCTTCTTGTCGCGCGCTTCGACCCAGGCGTCGCCGTTGTCGGCCTTGAGGATCTTGTAGGGCATCAGGTTGATGTCCTTCTGCACTTCCTTTTCCTCGAAACGGCGGCCGATCAGGCGCTTCACCGCGTACAGGGTGTTTTTCGGGTTGGTCACTGCCTGGCGCTTGGCCGGCGCGCCGCACAGGATCTCGCCGTCTTCGGCGTAAGCGACGATGGATGGCGTGGTGCGCGCGCCCTCGGCATTCTCGATCACCTTGGGCTGGCCGTTTTCCATCACCGCCACGCACGAGTTGGTGGTGCCCAAGTCAATACCAATGATCTTTCCCATGTTTCTTCCTTTGTAACGAATGATTTAAGAATTAACCTTGTTTCCCAGATGGGGATGCTAGCGGCTATTTCAAGACTCTTTGGCCTTGGCCACCATCACCAGCGCCGGGCGCAGCACCCGGTCGTGCAGCAGATAACCTTTTTGCAGGACGCTGACTACCGTATTGGGAGCGGCGTCGGCTTCCACCATGCTGATTGCCTGGTGCTTGTGGGGATCGAATTTTTCGCCCATCGGATGAATTTCACTCAGATTGAATTTCTCGAATACCGATACCAGTTGCCTGAGGGTCAGCTCGACACCGCTTTTCATGCTGGCCAGATCGGCGGTTTCCACCTTGATGGCGGCTTCCAGGCTGTCCTTGACGGCCAGCAGCTCGGACGAGAAACCCTCGACGGCAAATTTGTGGGCATTGGCGATTTCCACCTGGGTGCGCTTGCGGATGTTGTCCGCATCGGCCTTGGCGCGCAGCCAGGCATCGTGGTGTTCCTGCGCAGTTAGCTCGGCCTGCCTGAGCATTTCCTCCAGGCTGGGCATGACTTCGGCCGCTTCGCCTTCGACACCCGCCTGGAAGGCTGCACTCACGGCTGAAGCTTCATCCAGCTTTTCCAGAAACTCTTCCTGCTCGACTTTGTTCTTTTGATCTTCGGGTTGCATGACGTCCTCCTGATAACGATGCAAAACCATATTGGGTGCAATGTTTTTTTTTCAAGAGATGGGCGGAGAGGTTTTTTTGTGGCGGTGTCCTGAGAGGCAGGGTGTATATCGCTGGTGGACTGGTTCGGTTGCAACCATAGCGATTTATGGTCTATGGTTGAATGGCCGGGTTTGTATCGCCGGTGTCTTGGTTCTGTTGCAACCATTGGGTTTCTATGGCATCGTGCAGAAAAAACCGATGTCATGTCTGGGGGTCGTATGTTGCTATTTATCAAATAGGCTAAAGTCATGACCCGTGGTTTTTCGCACTACAAAATCATCAACTTTTCCCTCATCGTGCTGGCCTTCTTCATCCTGGTGCTTACCGGGGAGGTGGCCTGGGAGTCCTATACCGACTACCGCGCCGTGCGTGACATGGATCAGACCAATGCAATGGCGGATCACCTGATCGAGGCTGCCAGCATCGAGGCGGTGGAACGCGGCCTGACCGCCAGCGCACTGGGCAGCCCTGTTCCGGCATCTCCGGTGGCCCTGAAGAGCATTGCCGGGCTGCGCGAAAAAGGCGATGCCGGCTGGAACAAGGCGCTCGGTCTGGCGCGCGACCTGGCCGCACGCGGGGCTCCGGATTCCGAGTTTGTTGATGCCATCCGGCAGGCAGACCGAGAATATGCGAACTTGATCCAGGCACGCGCCCGAGCCGACTCGTGCCTGAAGGGTGAAACCTGCGCCTATACGGCGGCGGAATGGATAAAAGCCGTGAGTCGCTTCATCGGGGTTTCGTCGCGCCTGCGCGAGGCGGCGTTCCTGCCGCTGGATACGCCGCGCTACGTGGCTCAGCTCAACCTCGCGCTGAAGCGCTGGGTGTGGCTGGCGAGCGAGCACGCCGGGCGCGAACGCGCCATGCTGGGTTACCATATCAGCGCCCGGCTGCCTGTGCCGCCAGCCGTGCTGGATGAACTGAAGGCGAACCGCGGCGTGGTCGATCGCAGTATTTTCGATATCCAGGTGGTCGCCGAACTGAAGAGTACCGATCCCCGCATCGTTCAGGCAGTGAAGGAGATGGAGCAAATCTTCCTTGGCCGCTTCGATGCGGTGCGCCGCCAAGCCTATCAGGAGGCCAATACCGGCGCCTATTCCCAAAGCGGCGGCCAGTGGATGGCAGCCTCGACCGAAGCGATCAATTCCATCCTGACCATTGCCGGCGCCGTGAGCCTGGTTGCCGACGAGTTTGCGGCGCAGGCCATGCGCGAGACCGAGGCGCGCATGTTGCGCCACGCCGTCATGCTGATCGTGGCCCTGGTGTTGGTTGTCTGGAGCATGACCAAGGTGCGTCAAAGCGCCAACTCGCTGTTCAGGCAGAAGGAACTCGCCGAGGTGACGCTGCATTCCATCGGCGACGCGGTGATCACCACCGATGGTGCCGCACGGGTGGAATACCTCAACCCGGTGGCCGAGCAGCTGACCGGCTGGAAGACGCAGGATGCCCACGGCAAACCGCTGGCCGAAGTGTGCGTGCTGATCGACGGGGTGACGCGCGAACCGGAGCCCAACCCGGTGGAGCGCTGCCTGCGCGAACGGCAGGTGGTGGGGCTGGCGAGCAACATTGTGCTGGTGGCGCGGGATGGCAAGGAATACCTCATCGAGGATTCGGCGGCGCCGATCCGCGACCGGGAAGGCAACATCGTCGGCGCGGTGATGGTGTTCTATGATGTGACGCAGATGCGCCACTCGTCGCACCTGCTGTCTTATCACGCCACTCACGATGCGCTCACCGGCCTGGTCAACCGGCGCGAGTTCGAGCGGCGCCTGGCCGACCTGCTGGTGCGCGCCAAGAATCTCGGTCAGGAACATGCCTTTTGCTACATCGATCTGGACCAGTTCAAGGTGATCAACGATACCTGTGGCCATGCGGTGGGCGACAAGCTGCTGCGCCAGCTCACCTATCTGTTGCAGGAAGGCATGCGCGAGTCCGACACCCTGGCGCGCCTGGGCGGGGATGAGTTCGGCGTGCTGCTGGAGAATTGCCCGCTCGACCGGGCGCTGAAAATCGCGGAAAGCCTGCGCCAGGTGGTCAAGGATTTCCGTTTCAGCTGGGAGGGGCACCCCTTCGATCTGGGGGCGAGCATCGGTTTGGTTCTCATCGACGCCGACAGTGTCAGCATCGAGGAGGTCATGAGCGAGGCCGACGCCGCCTGCTATGCCGCCAAGGAAAAGGGGCGCAACCGGGTGCAGATATTCCGGCCCGGCAACCTGGAACTGGCCCGGCGCCACGGTGAAATGCAGTGGGTGTCGCGCATCAGCCAGGCGCTGGAGGAGAACCGCTTTGTCCTGTATTGTCAGACGATTGCCCCGCTGGACGAAATGCAAGAGCGGCACTGCGAAATTCTGCTGCGACTGCTGGACGAGGAAGGCAAACTGGTGCCGCCGCTGGACTTCATCCCCGCCGCGGAGCGTTACAACCTGATGCCGGCCATTGATCGCTGGGTGATCCACCATGGCCTGGCTATCATCGGGCAGCATCTGCGCGAGCATCCGGGTCAGCCTGGCGAGGTTTTTTGCATCAATTTGTCCGGAGCTTCACTGGGTGAGGAAAACCTCGAGCGTTTCATCAGTGAACAACTCGCCCTGCATCAGGTGCCGCCGCACCTGATTTGCTTCGAGATCACCGAAACCGCCGCGGTAGCCAACCTCGATCAGGCTGCAACACTTATCAAGGGTCTCAAGGCCGAGGGCTGCCGCTTCGCCCTGGATGACTTTGGCAGCGGCTTGTCCTCCTTCATGTACCTGAAGCTGCTGCCGGTGGATTACCTGAAGATTGATGGCGCCTTCGTCAAGGACATGGTGGATGACCCGGTGGATTACGCCATGGTGCAGGCGATCAATACGGTCGGCCACGTCATGGGGATCAAGACCATTGCCGAGTACGTGGAAAACGACGCCATCCTGGAGAAGCTGCGAGAGCTTGGCGTGGATTACGCTCAGGGTTATGGCATTCACAAGCCTTGCCCAATGGAGCAGTGCCTGGCCGGGTCCTGTGGGGTGGCTTGAACCCGCGCAATATAATTAAGGGTGATTGAAAAGTGAAGGTTTTTAGTCTTTTGCGCCCATCGCCAGCGCGCGGTTGCGGGAAGTGGCGCAGGCTTCTTTCTCTTCCGTCGCTATCCAGCCTTGCAGGTTTGCGGAGACGATATGACTCAGGGCGCGAATCCAGTCATCGCGTTCATTCAGGCAGGGAATGTAATGGAACTCCCTGCCTCCGGCGCCAAGGAAGGAGGCTTTGCCTTCCAGCGCAATCTCCTCCAGGGTTTCGAGGCAGTCGCCGACGAAGCCCGGGCAGATGACATCCACCCGCTTTATGCCCTGCTTGCCGAGTTCTTCCAGGGTGGCCGTGGTGTATGGCTTGAGCCATTCAGCACGGCCGAAGCGCGACTGGAAGCTGATCCGGTATTGATCCTGTTTCAGTTCCAGCGCCTCTGCCAGCAGCCGCCCGGTTTTCTGGCATTCGCAGTGGTAGGGGTCGCCTTTGTCCAGGGTGTAGCGCGGCACGCCGTGAAAGCTCATCACCAGCACGTCGGGGCGGCCATTCCGCATCCAGTCGTCGCGCACGCTCTGCGCCAATGCCGCGATGTAGCCGGGGTGATCGTGAAAGCTCCGGACGGTGCGGATTTCCGGCATGTTGCGCATCTTGCGCAAGGCGTCGAACACCGCGTCCATGGCTGAGGCCGTCGAGCTGGCGGCATACTGCGGGTAGAGCGGCAGTATCAGGATGCGCCCGCAGTTCTGCTGCTTGAGTTTTCCCAGCGCCGATGCGACCGAAGGATTGCCGTAGCGCATGGCAAATTCGATTAAAACAGAGCCTATCCCTCCGTTTTCCGGGGGGATAGCCGATTGCCCCCTCTCCCCTTGGGAGAGGGTTGGGGTGAGGGTTTGTGCGGAGGACGTTTTCAGGATTTCGCCCAGGTAGCCCCGCAGCATCCTGGCCTGCCGCTGGGTATGAACCAGCAGCGGAGAGCCTTCCCTAGTCCAGATCTGGGCGTATTTCTCCGCCGATTTCTTCGGCCGTGTATTCAGGATGATGCCGTTCAGAATCAGCCACCACAGCGCGCGAGGAATTTCCACCACGCGCGGGTCGCCGAGGAATTCCCGCAGATAAGGCTTCACCGCGGCGGCGGTGGGCGCGTCGGGCGTGCCGAGGTTGATCAGGAGGATGCCGGTGCGGCTGGGTGTGCCATGGCGGTAAGCCGGTTCGGTGCGGTAAGACACGATTAGGGCTCGCTAATGATTAACTTGGACATACGCTGGCTCTGCTTGGGGCGCAGTCCTAGGAACGAGACGCGCGGTTGTGTCATTCACAACAAGCGGCTTGTGACACCGGAATGCGCCCCAAGCAGAGCCAGCCCGAAGGGTTGCCGCGTATTCGGGCGTCCGCGGCGTTACAAGGCTTGGCAATGGAACAACCATTGCCCGCACCTTGTGCCTTGCGGCCATCCCGAATACGCGGCAACGTAGGTCCAAGTTAATCATTAACGAGCCCTTAGTGGTAGGATAGCGCGCTGGACAGCAACTTGGCGGTGACGTCCACGATCGGGATGATGCGTTCGTAGGCCATCCGGGTCGGACCGATCACGCCGACAGTGCCGACGATCTGGCCGTCCACCTCGTAGGGGGCGGTCACCAGGCTGCATTCGTCGAGCGGCATGCGGCCGGATTCGCCGCCGATGAATATCTGTACGCCCTGGGCGTGCTGGCTGACATCCAGAAGCTGGAGCAGGGTGGTTTTCTGATCGAAGGCGTCGAACAGCCTGCGCAAGGACGCCATGTTGGAAGACAGGTCCCGTACATGCAGCAGCTTGCGCTCGCCAGAGAGTACGTAGCTGTCGGCGCCTTCGTTCATCGCCTCGCTGCCGGCCTCCAGCGCCACGGCCATGAGCGCGGTCATGTCGTGGTGCAACTGTTTCAGTTCGACCTGCATTCTGCCGCGTACTTCTTCCAGGGTGCAGCCGGCGTAGTGCTGGTTGATGAAGTTGGCCGCCTGGGTCAGCTCCGAGGCGGAATAGGATTTCTCGCTGACGATGATGCGGTTCTGCACATTGTCGTCGGTAGTGACCAGGATCAAAAGGATGCGTTTCTCGGAAAGATTCACGAATTCGATATGGCGGAAGGCGATGCTGCGGCGCTTCGGCGCCATCACGATGCCGGCGAACTGGGTCAGGTCGGACAGCAGTTGCGAGGCGGAAGCGATCAGCTTCTGCGGATCGCTGGGATGAAGCTGGTTTTCCAGCTGGTGCACCTCGACCGCATCCAGCGGTTGCACGGTGAGCAGGGAGTCAACGAAGAAGCGATAGCCGAGCGGAGTGGGTATGCGGCCGGCAGAGGTGTGCGGGCTGATGATGTAGCCCATTTCTTCCAGGTCGGCCATGATGTTCCGGATGGTGGCCGGGCTGAGGTCCAGGCCGGAGAACTTCGACAGGGTTCGTGAGCCGATGGGCTGGCCTTCGCTGATATAGCGTTCCACCAGGGTTTTAAGCAGGATTTGCGCGCGTTTGTCGATCATATGTTCGTGATGTGCGTTATGTGTTAAGCACTTCGAGTCATAGTACCATCAAAAGTTTTATTATGGTTTAATTCACGGCATGAGTCAGCTCTTCAAAACCATTGCCCTGATTGGCAAATACAATAGCCCGGAGATCGGCGATTCGCTGCTGCGCCTGGCCAAATTCCTCGTCGAACAGGAACACACCGTGCTGGTGGAGCGGCAGACCGCCGCAAGCACCGGTGTGACCGACTATCCCCTGGCGGACCTGGAAGAGATCGGGGAGCAGGCCGATCTGGCCGTGGTGCTCGGCGGCGACGGCACCATGCTGAATATCGCCCGTTCCCTGTATACCTTCGGCGTGCCGCTGGTCGGCATCAACCAGGGCCGGCTCGGCTTTCTTACCGACGTTTCGGTCGATACCATGCTGGAAACCATGGCCGAAATCCTCGCTGGCGACTACCTCAGCGAAGCGCGCTTCCTGCTTGATGTGACCGTCCGCCGCCAGGGGGAGAACGTCCACGAAGCCTGCGCCTTTAACGATGCGGTAGTGAGCAAGGGTGCGACGGCGCGCCTGATCGAGCTGGAAGTGTTCGTCGACGGCCAGTTCGTTTACAGCCAGCGTTCCGACGGCATGATCATTTCCACCCCGACCGGCTCCACGGCTTATGCGCTGTCTTCCGGCGGGCCGATCCTGCATCCCACGCTGGAAGCGGTGGTGCTGGTGCCGATCTGCCCGCATACCCTGAGCAACCGGCCGATCGCGGTGAACAGCGAAAGCACCATCGAACTCCTGTTGCTCCATGCCGACGACGCGCGCGTGCATTTCGACGGCCAGCGCCATTTCGATTTGCAGGAAAACGACTGGGTGATCGTGCGCCGATCCAAGCAGATGGTGCGCCTGCTCCACCCCTTCGGCCACAGCTACTACGACATGCTGCGCCAGAAGCTGCACTGGGGGGAAAAGCTGTGAGGAGCGATGAGAGGAGGGTAATGGGAAGCTGGTTTTCCCCCGTCACCCATTACCCATTACCCATGCCACGATCATCATGCTCCTGACCCTCAACATCCGTGATTTCGTCATCGTAGACCGCCTCGAGCTGGAATTTCAGCCCGGCTTCACTGTGCTTACCGGCGAGACCGGGGCAGGAAAATCCATCCTGATCGACGCCCTGTCGCTGGCATTGGGCGAGCGTGCCGATGCCGGCGTGGTGCGCGCCGGTGCGGAGCGCGCCGAGATCGAGGCCGAGTTCGATACCCGCACCCTTCCCCAGCTTCAATCCTGGCTGGACGAGCACGAGCTCGGCGGCGATCCCGGCGTGTGCCTGATGCGCCGCGTGGTGGATGGCGGCGGCCGCTCGCGCGCTTTCATCAACGGCCGTTCCGCCACGTTGCAGCAGTTGCGCGAGACCGGCGAATTCCTGGTGGACATACACGGCCAGCACGCCCATCAATCCCTGCTCAAGGCGGCCGCCCAGCGCGAGCTGCTCGACGCCTACGCCGGCCTGGGGCGCCAGGCTAGGGAAACTGCGGCAGCCTGGAAGGAATGGCAGGCGTTGAAGAAGGCGCGGCTGGAGCGGGAGAAGAATGCTGCCGCCTACGCCGATGAGCTGGAACGCCTGGAATGGCAGGTGAAAGAGCTTGCAGCTCTGAATTTTTCCGCCCCGGAATGGGAAGAATTGCAGGCCGAACACGCCCGGCTGACCCACGCCGCCAGCCTGATGGAGGGTGCGCAGTACGGTCTGGAAGTCTTGTCGGAAAATGACGTGGCTTGCCTGGCGCAGGTCAATGGCGTGATTGCGCGCCTCAACAATCTGGTCGAGTACGACACCGGACTGAAGGAAATACTGGATTTACTGGAGCCGGCCGAAGTGCAACTGCGCGAGGCCGCTTACAGCCTGCGCCATTATTTGCAGCGCCTGGATCTCGACCCGGAACGGCTCGCCCAGTGCGAGCAACGGCTGGGGGAGGTGCATGATGCCGCGCGCAAATACCGCGTCGGACCGGATCAGCTGCCTGAGCTGCTGGCCGAGAAGAGCGCTCGCCTGGACGAGTTGCGCGGCTACGACAGCGGCGGCGACGAGGCTCAGCGCGAAGAGAAGGCCCAGGCGCAATATCTCGATCTGGCCGGCAAGCTGAGCGCAGCCAGGAAAGAGGCGGCGCAGGAGCTGGGCGGGAAGGTCAGCGCCGCGATGCAGTCCCTCGCCATGGCGGGCGGGCGCTTCGAAATTGCGCTGACCGAATTTGAAGGAAATGCCCATGGCCTCGAGGAGATCGAGTTCCTGGTCAGCGCCCACAGCGGCCTGCCGCCCAAATCCTTGGCCAAGGTCGCTTCCGGCGGCGAACTGTCGCGCATCAGCCTCGCCATCCAGGTGATCACCAGCAAGGTATCGCTGGTGCCGACCCTGATCTTCGACGAGGTCGATGTCGGCATCGGCGGCGGCGTGGCGGAAATCGTCGGCCAGTTGCTCAAGCAGCTCGGCGCCGAGCGCCAGGTATTGTGCGTCACTCACCTGCCCCAAGTGGCGGCGCAGGGCGATCATCATTGGCAGATCAGCAAATCCAGCCAGGCCGGTGGCGTGGTCAGCCGCATCCAGGTGCTGGAACCGGCAGCGCGCATCGACGAGGTTGCGCGCATGCTGGGCGGGGTCGAAGTGACCGAAACTACCCGCAAACACGCGGCGGAGATGTTAGGGATTTAAACGCTTTACAGCGTCGTCAACTTGGTGAGGCGGTCGCCGAACAGCAGCGCGAATTCGGTCATCTCGCTCAGGATTCCGGCCCAGATCCCCTTATTGCCGGGGATGCGGCCTTCGATCGGGTCCTGCTCGGTGCGGGTGCTTGTCAGGGACACGGGGCGTTTGGAAAAATGGTTTGAACCCGATCTTAAAATCTTTCACCGCAAAGGAACGCGAAGGAACGCGAAGGAAAAGCAATCAGGCTTCCATGCTAAATATCTCAGTTCTTCCCTTGTGATCCTTTGCGTCCTTTGCGGTTAATGCCCTTGATCTCTTGGTAAATTGGGATCAGGTCTTGTTCGGGCAGTTCGGCTTGGTGCAGTCGGCGAACAGGTATAGCGAGTGCTCGCGGACAATGAAGCCGCGCTCCTTGGCAACCCTGTCCTGGCGTTTCTCGATGTCCGGGTCGTAAAACTCTTCCACCTTGCCGCACTGCAGGCAGACCAGGTGGTCGTGATGCTTGCCCTGGTTGAGTTCGAACACCGCCTTGTCGCCCTCGAAGTGGTGGCGGATCAGCAGCCCCGCCTGCTCGAACTGGGTCAGCACCCGATATACCGTGGCCAGGCCCACGTCCTCGTTGTCCGCCAGCAGGATTTTGTACACGTCCTCGGCGGTGAGGTGGCGTACGTCGCTGGTCTCGAACAGGTTGAGGATTTTCAGGCGCGGGGTGGTGGCCTTGAGCCCGGCATTTTTCAGGTCTTGCGAGTCGCCCATGAGTCGATCCTAATGATTTAATCGTGGTAGTTCGGGGTTAAAAGCTTTTTCCGGGTTTAATCATATAATGTTTACCCTTCGCTTTCCAGCGCTTCCGGGGATGTTATAATGCCGCCACTTTATTGTTTTTTGCCGGGATTTTTATGAAATCCGTTCTGCGGGCACTTGCTGCCATCTCCATTCTGCTTCTTGCCGCCTGTTCCGTGACCGACAAGGTTGGCGAAAAGCTTACGCCTTACAAAATCGACATCCAGCAGGGCAATGTCGTCACCCAGGAAATGGTGGCGAAACTCAAGCCCGGCATGACCAGGGCCCAGGTGCGATTTGTCATGGGCACGCCGCTCATCACGGACGCATTCCACGCCAATCGATGGGATTATGTCTACCGCTTTCAGAAAGCCGGCAAGCTGACGGAAGAGCGGAAGCTGGCGCTGTTCTTCGATCAGGAATTGCTGCAACGCGTCGAAGGGGACGTGGTAGCCGCCAGCCCGGCAACGGAAGAGAAGAAGGCGCCGGAGCAACCGGCGCAGGACACGGCGCCGGCGAAGGAAGAAAAGGGCTTTTTCGGCAGCATGATCGAAAAAATAGGATTCTGAACATGGGTACACTGAATATCGCGATTGCGGGCAGCTCGGGCCGGATGGGCCGTGCCCTGCTCGAGGCGGTGGGGCAAGCGCCGGACATGCGGCTTGCAGCCGCCCTGGAGCGGAAGGGCAGTCCGTTCGTCGGCAAGGATGCGGGCGAACTTTTCGGCGCGCCATGCGGTGTTTCCATCAGCGAAGATACGGCGATCGCGCTCGCGGGGTGCCATGCGCTGATCGATTTCACCCGCCCCGAGGCGACGCTGGGTCATCTGAAGACCTGCCGCGAACTGGGCATCAATATTGTCATCGGCACCACCGGTTTTACGCCCGAGCAGAAAGAACTGATTGCCGACGCCGGCCGTGATATCGGCGTGGTATTCGCTCCCAACATGAGCGTCGGCGTAAACCTCAGCCTCAAGCTGCTCGACATGGCGGCACGGGTCCTGAATGAGGGCTACGATATCGAGATCGTCGAGGCGCACCATCGCCACAAGGTCGACGCGCCTTCCGGCACTGCGCTGCGCATGGGTGAGGTGGTGGCCAATGCACTCGGCAGGAATCTGGCGGAATGCGCGGTGTATGGCCGCGAAGGCGTCACCGGCGAGCGTTCCCCTTCGACTATCGGCTTCGCCACGGTGCGCGGCGGCGATATCGTCGGCGACCACACCGTGCTGTTTGCCGGCACCGGCGAACGTATCGAGATCACCCACAAGGCCAGCAGTCGCGCCACCTTTGCGCTGGGTGCGCTGCGCGCCGCGCGCTTCCTCGCGCAGCGCGGCAAGGGGTTGTTTGACATGCAGGACGTGCTTGGCCTACGTTGATCGCAGCGGCGTAATCCGGTATAATCCCAACAGTTTGAAGAGCGGGGGAGGGCGTGAGCCTACCCCGCTTTGCATATCCGCTTTAATCTCAAGGAGCCTCCGTGCCGCACCACCAGACCGCCATTCTCGCGCTTGCTGATGGGACAGTATTTCGCGGCATTTCCATCGGCGCTGCCGGCCACGCCATCGGCGAGGTAGTGTTCAATACCGCGATGACCGGGTATCAGGAAATTCTTACCGATCCTTCCTATTGCCGCCAGATCGTCACCCTGACTTACCCGCATATCGGCAATGTCGGCACCAATCCCGAAGATGCCGAATCGACGCAGATTCATGCTGCCGGTCTGGTGATCCGCGATTTGCCGATCCAGTCCAGCAACTGGCGCAGCAGCGAAGATCTGGGCGCTTATCTGCAGCGTCATAATGTGGTCGCCATCGCCGATATCGACACCCGCAAGCTGACGCGCCTGCTGCGCGAAAAGGGCGCGCAGAGCGGCTGCCTGATGGCCGGCGATATTGACGAGGCCAGGGCCATCGAACTGGCGCGCGGCTTCCCCGGCTTGGCCGGCATGGATCTGGCCAAGGTGGTGAGCAGCAGCCAGCCTTATACTTGGCAGGAGGGCGAGTGGAAGCTGGGCAGCGGCTTCACGCTCCAGGATAACCCCCGGTTTCATGTGGTCGCCTACGATTACGGCATCAAGCGCAACATCCTGCGCATGCTGGCCGAGCGTGGCTGCAAGGTGACCGTTCTGCCCGCCCAGACGCCGGTCGAGGAAGTGTTCAGGCTCAAGCCTGATGGCGTGTTCCTGTCCAACGGCCCGGGCGACCCCGAGCCTTGCGATTACGCGATTAATGCGATCAAGGAAGTGCTCGGCAAGGGTATTCCCACCTTCGGCATCTGCCTCGGCCACCAATTGCTGGCGCTGGCCTCCGGCGCCAGGACCCGCAAGATGAAATTCGGCCACCACGGTGCCAACCACCCGGTGCAGGATCTCGACAGCGGTCGCGTCATGATCACCAGCCAGAACCATGGCTTCGCGGTGGACGAGGCAACGTTGCCGGCCAACCTGCGCGTGACGCACAAGTCGCTGTTCGACGGCAGCAACCAGGGCATCACTCGCACCGACGTGCCGGCCTTCAGCTTCCAGGGACACCCCGAGGCGAGCCCGGGTCCGCACGACGTGGATTACTTGTTCGACCGATTTATTCGGTTGATGGAACAACATAAAACTTTGAATTGAACCGCAGAGACGCAGAGGCGCTGAGATTGAAACCTCAAAAACCTCCGCGTCTCTGCGCCTCTGCGGTTAATGCGAAATGCCAAAACGTACCGACATTAAATCCATCCTGATCATCGGCGCCGGCCCGATCGTCATCGGCCAGGCGTGCGAGTTCGACTACTCCGGTGCGCAGGCCTGCAAGGCGCTGCGCGAGGAGGGCTACAAGGTCATCCTGGTCAACTCTAATCCCGCCACCATCATGACCGATCCGGAGATGGCGGATGTCACCTACATCGAGCCGATCACCTGGCAGGTGGTGGAGAAAATCATCGCCATCGAGCGTCCCGACGCGCTGCTGCCCACCATGGGCGGACAGACCGCGCTGAACTGCGCGCTCGATCTGGCCCGCCACGGCGTGCTGGAAAAGTACGGCGTGGAGATGATCGGCGCCACCAAGGAGGCCATTGACAAGGCCGAAGACCGCGAGAAATTCAAGAAGGCGATGGAGAAGATCGGCCTGGCCTGTCCGCGCGCGGCCATCGCCCACAGCCTGGAAGAAGCCCTTCAGGTGCAGGCGATGGTGGGCTACCCCACCATCATCCGGCCTTCCTTCACCATGGGCGGCAGCGGCGGCGGCATCGCCTACAACCGCGAGGAATTTCTCGAGATATGCGAGCGCGGCCTGGACGCTTCGCCGACCAAGGAACTGCTGATCGAGGAATCCGTCATCGGCTGGAACGAGTTCGAGATGGAGGTGGTGCGCGACAAGAAAGACAACTGCATCATCATCTGCTCGATCGAAAATTTCGATGCGATGGGCGTGCACACCGGCGACTCGATCACCGTGGCGCCGGCGCAGACGCTCACCGACCGCGAATACCAGATCATGCGCAACGCCTCGCTGGCGGTGCTGCGCGAGATCGGCGTGGAAACCGGCGGGTCGAATGTGCAGTTCGGCATCAACCCGAGCGACGGGCGCATGGTGGTGATCGAGATGAACCCGCGGGTGTCGCGCTCCTCCGCCCTGGCATCGAAAGCGACCGGCTTCCCGATCGCCAAGGTGGCGGCCAAGCTGGCCATCGGCTACACCCTGGACGAGCTGCAGAACGACATCACCGGCGGACGGACGCCGGCTTCGTTCGAGCCCTCGATCGATTACGTCGTCACCAAGATTCCTCGCTTCGCCTTCGAGAAATTCCCGCGCGCCAACAGCCGCCTCACCACCCAGATGAAGTCGGTGGGCGAGGTGATGGCGATCGGGCGCACCTTCCAGGAATCGCTGCAAAAGGCGCTGCGCGGGCTGGAAGTCGGCAGCGACGGGCTGGACGAAAAGACCACAGACCGCGAAACCATAGAAATCGAGCTGGGTGACCCCGGCCCGGATCGCATCTGGTACATTGCTGATGCCATGCGCGCCGGCATGAGCCAGGCCGAGATATTCAGCCTGACCCACATCGATCCGTGGTTCCTGGCGCAGATGGAAGACCTGGTGGCGCGCGAGCAGGCGCTGAAAGGGCGCGGCCTGGATTCCATCGACGCCGGCGAAATGCGCGAACTCAAGCGTCGCGGCTTTTCCGACCGGCGCCTGGCCCGGCTGCTCGCCACCGACCAGCATGCGGTGCGCGCCCTGCGCCACGCACTGGGCGTGCGCCCGGTCTACAAGCGCGTGGATACCTGCGCTGCCGAATTCGCCACCGACACCGCCTACATGTATTCCACCTACGAGGAGGAGTGCGAGGCGGAGCCGACGAACAAGAAAAAGATCATGGTGCTGGGCGGCGGGCCGAACCGCATCGGCCAGGGCATCGAATTCGACTACTGCTGCGTGCATGCCGCGCTGGCAATGCGCGAGGACGGCTACGAGACCATCATGGTCAACTGCAATCCGGAAACCGTCTCGACCGACTACGACACTTCCGATCGTCTGTATTTCGAGCCGCTGACCCTGGAGGACGTACTCGAAGTGGTCGCGGTGGAGAAGCCGGTCGGCGTGATCGTCCAGTATGGCGGCCAGACTCCGCTGAAACTGGCGCGCGACCTCGAAGCCAACGGCGTGCCGATCATCGGCACCAGCCCGGACATGATCGACGCCGCCGAGGACCGCGAACGCTTCCAGAAGATACTGCACGAACTGGGCCTGAAACAGCCGCCCAACCGCACGGCCCGGACACCGGAAGAAGCGATCCGGCTGGCCGTGGAAATCGGCTATCCGCTGGTGGTGCGGCCATCCTACGTGCTGGGCGGGCGCGCCATGGAAATCGTTCACCAGCAGGCCGACCTGGAACGCTACATGCGCGAGGCGGTGAAGGTTTCCAACGATTCGCCGGTGCTGCTCGACCGCTTCCTCAACGATGCCACCGAAGTGGACGTGGATGCGATCAGCGATGGAACCGACGTGCTGATCGGCGGATTGATGGAGCACATCGAGGAGGCCGGCGTGCATTCCGGCGATTCCGCCTGCTCGCTGCCGCCGTATAGCCTGTCGCCGGAAATCCAGGACGAAATGCGGCGCCAGACCGTGCTGATGGCCAAGGCGCTCAAGGTGGTCGGCCTGATGAACGTGCAGTTCGCCATCCAGGGCGAGACGGTGTACGTGCTCGAAGTCAATCCGCGTGCCTCGCGCACCGTGCCGTTCGTGTCCAAGGCCGCCGGCTTGCAACTGGCGAAGATTGCGGCGCGCTGCATGGCCGGGCGCTCCCTCAAGGAGCAGGGCATCACCCGCGAAGTGGTGCCGCCTTACTATTCCGTCAAGGAAGCCGTGTTCCCGTTCATCAAGTTCCCGGGCGTGGATACCATCCTCGGCCCGGAGATGAAATCCACCGGCGAGGTGATGGGGGTAGGCGCGACTTTTGCCGAGGCCTTCGTCAAGTCGCAGCTCGCTACCGGGGTGAAGCTGCCCTCCAGCGGCCGCGCCTTCATCAGTGTGCGCGGCAGCGACAAGGACAAAGTCCTGGATATTGCCAGGATCCTGGCGGAGCAGGGCTTTAACCTGGTCGCCACGCGCGGCACGGCGGCGGCCCTTTCCGCAGCGGGCCTGGCGGTGACGCCGGTGAACAAGGTGCATGAAGGCCGCCCCCACATCGTGGACATGATCAAGAACGGCGACATCAACCTGATCGTCAATACCGTGGAGGACAAGCGTGGCGTGCATGATTCCTACGTCATGCGCAACGCCGCCTTGCAGAACAAGATCACCTACTACACCACGCTGGCAGGCGCCCGCGCCGCCTGTGCCGGCATTCAGCACATGCAGGAGCTGCAGGTGTACGACCTGCAGGGCCTGCACGCCAGACTGCCAAAGGCGTAATCAGGCCGCTTGGCTTCAAACAAGAAATGGCGATTAACCACGAATGACACGAATGTTCACGAATAAACACGAATGGCTTGAGATAAGCATCGTGTCGCTAAACAGGTGAATCAGACTAGCCTGCTAACCACTGATTTATTCGTGAGCATTCGTGCTTCATTCGTGTAAATTCGTGGTTAAGGGTTTTTCTAGGTTCAAACCGGTTATCCAAGAAATCCGAGGGAAAAATGAGCAAGGTTCCATTGACAATACACGGCGCCGAATTGCTGCGCGCCGAACTGCATCACCTGAAGACCGTCGAGCGTCCGAGCGTGATCGCGGCCATTGCCGAGGCCCGGTCGCACGGCGACTTGTCCGAGAACGCCGAGTACGATGCGGCCAAGGAACGCCAGAGCTTTGTCGAGGGGCGCATTGCCGAGGTCGAGTTCAAGCTGTCCAATGCCCAGATCATCGATCCCAGGCAGCTCGATGCTGAAGGCCGTTGCGTGTTCGGAGCCACCGTCGATCTGGAGGATCTGGAAAGCGGTGAAGCCGTGACTTACCAGATCGTCGGCGACGATGAGGCCGACATCAAGCAGGGCAAGATTTCCATTGGTTCACCGATTGCCCGCGCACTGATCGGCAAATATGCCGGTGATGTCGCCGAGGTGCAGGCGCCGGGTGGAGTGCGCGAATATGAAGTGCTGGATGTGAAGTACATTTAAATGAATCGCTTCGCCGACAAGCTTGCGCTAATCGCCATCACCCTGTGGGTGGGTGGCCTGTGGGCCATCGGTTACCTGGCCGCACCGGTGCTGTTTGCCTCGCTGGGCGACAAAATGTTGGCCGGCATGCTGGCGGGCAAGATGTTTACCTGGATCGCCTATGTCGGCATGGGATGCGGTGTTTACCTGTTGATTCACCGCTTGACGGTGTTTGGTGGCAGTGCACTGAAGCAGGGGTTTTTCTGGGCTGTGATGGTGATGTTGCTGCTTACCGCAGCCATTCACTTCGGCATCCAGCCGATACTGGCGGGCCTGAAAGAGCAGGCATTGCCTAAGGAAGTGATGGAAAGCATGTTCCGCGATCGCTTCGCCCGCTGGCACGGGATATCCAGCATCGGTTACCTGATCGAAAGCCTGCTCGGTCTGGTCCTGGTCCTGGCGCCGCGTAGAGGCTAGTTAGGCGGTCATGTTGGAATGCGAAACTGTAGGTCGGCATTCATGCCGACATGTCAGGCTGAAGCCTGACCTACAACCCTTCTTAGTCCTTAGGCAGAACTAGTTTGGGTTTTTCGGCCGGCTTGTAAACGATCAGAATCTTGCCGATGTGCTGTACCGATGCGGCGTTCAAGGTTTCACAGATTTCAGTTAGCTGGCTGTCGCGCGTCGCCTTGTCGCGGCTGTGCGATTTGACCTTGATCAGCTCATGGCTGGCGATGCTGCGCTCGAGTTCCTTCATGACCGCCTCGGTGAGGCCGGCGTCGCCGATCGTCACCACGGGATTCAGGTTGTGAGCCTGGGCGCGAAGAAAGCGCCTTTGCTCCGGAGTGAGTGATAGCATCATATTTAGCATCCTTGGAAAGGTTCGCAGTTTACCCGATGAAGCGCACTAAAACCAGCAAGGCCTGGATGATGGAGCACGTTACCGACCCCTACGTCCAACTGGCGAGGCACGAAGGTTACCGTTCGCGCGCCTCGTATAAACTGCTGGAAATTATCGAGCGCGACCACCTGCTCAAGCCCGGCATGAGGGTGGTTGACCTGGGCGCAACGCCTGGGGGTTGGTCGCAGGTGGTGGCGCAGAAGCTGGCGGGTCAAGGGAAGGTGATCGCACTCGACCTACTGGAAATGGTGCCCCTGGCTGGCGTGACCTTCATCCAGGGTGATTTCCGAGAAGATGCCGTGCTGGCCGAGCTGGTCAAAGCGCTGGATGGCCGTCCGGTGGACCTTGTTATTTCCGATATGGCCCCCAATCTCAGTGGTGTCGGACTCGTTGACCAGGCACGGGCGATGCACCTTGCCGAGTTGGCGCTGGAATTTGCCTTGCAGCATTTGAAACCGGGCGGCAGTTTCCTGGTCAAAGTATTCCAAGGCGATGGCTTCGATGAGTACATCCGGACAATGCGCGGACATTTCAGGCAGGTGGCGACGCGCAAGCCGAAAGCCTCGCGCGGTCGAACCAATGAAACTTTTCTGCTCGCAAAAGATCTGACACGAGCCGAATAAAGGGTTTAGAATTTACCTGTATGTATATAGTGGGCTTGAGGAGCGGTTTTGAATAATTTGATGAAAAATATTGCAGTCTGGCTGGTGATCGCGCTGGTGCTGATGATGGTGTTCAATCAATTCGGCCAGCGCCAGGCTGTCCAGGCGCCGCTGGAATATTCCCAGTTTCTGGAAGAAGTGAAGCAGGGCCAGATCGCCAAGGTGTCGATCGAAGGCCACGTGCTGAAGGGCGTGAGGGCTGACGGCAAGCGCTTTGTCACTTATGCGCCGTCCGACCCCTGGATGGTGAGCGACCTGCTCAAGAACGGCGTGGTGGTGGAAGCCAAGCCGGAAGAAGAACCCTCCTTCCTGATGAACCTGTTCATTTCCTGGTTCCCGATGCTGCTCCTGATCGGCGTGTGGGTTTTCTTCATGCGCCAGATGCAGGGCGGCGGCAAGGGCGGTGCGTTCTCCTTCGGCAAGAGCAAGGCGCGCATGCTCGATGAGACCACCAACACCGTGACCTTCGCCGATGTGGCCGGCTGCGACGAGGCCAAGGAGGAAGTGTCCGAACTGGTCGAGTTCCTGCGTGACCCGAGCAAGTTCCAGAAGCTGGGCGGCCGTATTCCGCGCGGCGTGCTGATGGTCGGCAACCCCGGTACCGGCAAGACCCTGCTGGCCCGCGCGATTGCCGGCGAGGCCAAGGTGCCGTTCTTCAGCATTTCCGGCTCAGATTTCGTCGAAATGTTCGTCGGCGTCGGCGCGGCGCGGGTGCGTGACATGTTCGAGCAGGCCAAGAAAAATGCCCCCTGCATCATCTTCATCGACGAGATCGACGCAGTCGGCCGCCAGCGTGGCGCCGGCCTGGGCGGCGGCAACGACGAGCGCGAACAGACCCTGAACCAGCTGCTGGTGGAAATGGACGGCTTCGAAGGCACCGCCGGCGTGATCGTGGTCGCTGCCACCAACCGTCCCGACGTACTCGACCCGGCGCTGCTGCGCCCCGGTCGCTTCGACCGCCAGGTGGTAGTGCCCCTGCCGGATATTCGCGGCCGCGAGCAGATTCTCATGGTGCACATGCGCAAGGTGCCGATGGCGCCGGACGTGAAAGCGGATATTCTGGCACGTGGTACGCCTGGCATGTCGGGTGCCGATCTCGCTAACCTGGTGAACGAGGCGGCGCTGTTCGCCGCACGCGGCAACAAGCGCCTGGTCGACATGGAAGACTTCGAGCGCGCCAAGGACAAGATCATCATGGGCGCGGAGCGCCGCTCCATCGTCATGCCCGAGCACGAGCGCATGAACACGGCCTACCACGAGGCCGGGCACACGGTGGTGGCGAGGCTGCTGCCGAAAACCGACCCGGTGCACAAGGTCACCATCATTCCGCGCGGCCGCGCCTTGGGTGTGACCATGCAGCTGCCGACGGAAGACCGCTACAGTATGGACCGCGAAACCATTTTGCAAAATATCGCGGTGCTGTTTGGCGGTCGCATTGCCGAGGAAGTGTTTATGGGGCAGATGACCACCGGCGCCAGCAACGACTTTGAGCGCGCCACCGAAATGGCACGGCGCATGGTGACGCAGTGGGGGATGAGCGATGCCTTGGGGCCGATGGTCTATGGCGAGAATGATGGCGAGGTATTTCTTGGCCGCTCCGTCACCACCCACAAGAACGTATCCGAGGCCACCATGCAGAAGGTGGACGCCGAAATTCGCCGCATTGTAGACGCGCAGTACAGTATTGCCCGAAAACTCATCGAGGAAAACCGCGACAAGATCGAGTTGATGGCGAAGACGCTGCTGGAATGGGAAACCATCGATGCCGACCAGATCAACGACATCATGGAAGGCGGGGCGCCACGCCCGCCCAAGCCGAGCCAGAGCAAGCCGAATCCGCCTTCGGATAGTGCACCGACTGCACCGGCAACGCCTACCCCCCATCCGGCTCAGGAAACCTGAGAGCAATAATGGGTGATGAGTGATGGGGAATGAAAAACCCATCACTCATCACCCATTTCACATTACCCGAATGCTCCACTGCGGCCGCTTCACCCTCCCTCTCGATCGCCCGTTGATCATGGGCATCGTCAACGTCACGCCCGACTCGTTCTCCGATGGCGGTCGCCATGCGTCCGCCGCTGCCGGGATAACACACGCCTTTCGGCTGCTGGAAGAAGGAGCGGACATCCTCGATATCGGCGGCGAATCGTCGCGCCCCGGCGCGCAGCCCGTCGGGATCGACGAGGAACTGCGGCGGGTGCTGCCGATCATCGAGGCATTGCAGGGCAGCAACGTGCCGTTGTCGGTGGATACCTGCAAAACCGAGGTGATGCGCGCCGCCATCGATGCCGGTGCAGACATGATCAACGACATCAATGCGCTGCAAGGCGAGGGTGCGCTGGAAGCGGTGGCTGGCTCGAATGTGGCAATTTGCCTGATGCACAAGCTGGGCACGCCGCAAACCATGCAGCTTGCTCCCCGCTACGGCGATGTCGTGGCGGATGTCATGGCTTTTCTGGAGGCGAGAATGGCCGCGGTACAGGCCGCCGGCATCGGCCGCGAGCGGCTGGTGGTCGATCCCGGCTTTGGCTTCGGCAAGTCGCTGGAACATAATCTCACCCTGCTGCGCCAGCTCGACCGCTTCCAGGCACTGGGGGTGCCGCTGCTGGCAGGCCTGTCGCGCAAGTCCATGCTCGGTCAGATCACCGGTCTGGATGTGGATGCGCGGCTGATTCCCAGCGTCGCTGCGGCAGTGATTGCGGCCATGAAGGGTGCTAGAATTATCCGCGTGCACGACGTAAAGGCCAGCAAGGAAGCCTTGCAGATCGTGAATGCCATCAACCTAAAAGCGGCAATTGCTTAACCGCAGAGGCGCGGAGACGCAGAGAAATAAATGGATCGCAACAAGTTCCTGACACTCCAAATGTGTGAAGCCGCACGCTACTATAACGCATTGTTTTTCCTCCGCGCCTCTGCGCCTCTGCGGTTAAATTGTTTTGTTTAAGGATCAAGGAAAACAATGACTAGAAAATATTTCGGCACCGACGGGGTGCGCGGCAAGGTCGGCGAAGCGCCGATCACCCCGGATTTCGTGATGCGTCTGGGCTATGCTGCCGGCAAGGTGCTGACTGCTTCGGAGAAGGGCTTGCCCAAGGGGGAGCATCCGTCTGTGCTGATCGGCAAGGACACCCGCATCTCCGGCTACATGCTGGAATCCGCCCTGCAGGCAGGGCTTTCCGCCGCCGGGGTGGACGTGCTGCTGACCGGGCCGATGCCGACCCCGGCGGTGGCCTATCTCACCCGCGCCCTGCGCGCCCAGGCCGGAATCGTCATCAGTGCCTCGCACAACCCGTTCGAGGATAACGGTATCAAGTTCTTTTCGGCGGCCGGCACCAAACTGCCGGACAAGACCGAGCGCGCCATCGAGAAGGCGCTGGAAGACCCGATGCAAACCATGCCATCTGCGCAGCTGGGCAAGGCGCGCCGGCTCAACGACGCAGCCGGGCGCTACATCGAATTCTGCAAGAGCACCTTTCCCACCGAACTCGATTTGCGTGGGCTGAGAATCGTCGTGGATTGCGCCCACGGCGCCACTTATCACGTCGCGCCGCCGGTGTTTCACGAACTCGGCGCCGAAGTGATCAGCATCGGCAATCAGCCCGACGGCCTGAATATCAACCATGAATGCGGCGCTACCCATTTGCAGGCCCTTCAGGATGCGGTGAAACAGCACCGCGCCGACCTCGGCATTGCCCTGGACGGCGACGGTGACCGCGTCATGATGGTGGATGCCTCCAGCGAAGTGTTCGATGGCGACCGGCTGCTTTACGTGATCGCCAAGTACCGTCACCAGCATGGTCTGCTCAAGGGCGGCGTGGTGGGTACCCTGATGACCAACCTCGGCATGGAGCATGCCCTGGAGAAGTTGAAGATTCCTTTCGCCCGCGCCCAGGTGGGCGATCGCTACGTCCTGGAAATGCTGGACGAGCGCGGCTGGCAGGTGGGTGGCGAGGGGTCAGGCCATATTCTCTGCCTCGACCGGCACAGTACCGGCGATGGCATCGTTTCCGCGCTGCAGGTGTTGCACGCCCTGCGCGTGGCAAAGGCCACGCTGGGCGATTTTACCCGGGACCTGACGCTGTATCCCCAGGTGCTGATCAATGTGCCGGTGCGCAAGGGATTCGATTTCCGCGACAGCCCACAGGTTCAGGCAAGGTTGGCGGAGGCTGAACAGTATCTGGATGGCTTCGGCCGGGTGTTGCTGCGTGCCTCAGGCACGGAGCCGGTATTGCGGGTGATGGTGGAAGGCAAGTCCGGTCAGAAGGTCCAGCACTGGGCCGAAGCGATCGCCGATACGGTGCGTCAGGCGGCGGGGTAAGGCTTGGCCTCAAAGAGGTACAAAAAGCACAAGCAAGAAAAGCAATATTGGTTTCATTCTAGAAAAAGCTATTGAACCGCAGAGGACGCGGAGGACGCAGAGGAAAAACAAGGCATTGCTAAGTTATGCAGAGTCATCCGTTAGGTGTGTGCGTTTTTTACGTCAAGAATTTGAATTCCTCAGCGTCCTCCGCGTCCTCTGCGGTGAATCAGCGTTTTTAGGTTTTGTGTCTTTTCTTGGCTATGAAGATCAGCCGAACTTCCCTGTAATGTAGTCTTCCGTCGCGGTCTTTTTCGGCGTGGTGAAAATCATGTCGGTATTGCCGAACTCGATCAGTTCACCCAGGTACATGTAAGCGGTGTAGTCGGATACGCGTGCCGCCTGCTGCATGTTGTGGGTGACGATGATGATCGTGTAGTCTTTCTTCAGTTCGTGGATCAGCTCTTCGATGTGGGCGGTGGAGATCGGGTCCAGCGCCGAGGCCGGTTCGTCGAGCAGCACCACTTCGGGTCTCACGGCGATGGCGCGGGCGATGCACAGTCGCTGCTGCTGGCCGCCGGACAGGCTGTTGCCGTTCTGCTTGAGTTTGTCCTTTACCTCGTTCCACAGCGCGGCCTTGCGCAGCGCCCATTCGACGCGATCCGCCATGTCGCGCTTGCTCAGAGTTTCATAGAGCTTCACGCCGAAGGTGATGTTGTCGAAAATCGACATCGGGAACGGCGTCGGTTTCTGGAATACCATGCCCACCTTGGCACGCAGTCGGTTCAGGTCCTGCTGGGCATCGAGGATGTTCTCGCCATCCAGAATGATCTCGCCCGTGGCTTTCTGCTTGGGGTAAAGCTCGTACATGCGGTTGAAGGTGCGCAGCAGGGTGGACTTGCCGCAGCCGGACGGACCGATGAAGGCGGTGACTTTCTTTTCCGGAATGCTCAGGTTGACGGATTTCAGGGCTTGGTAATCGCCGTAATAAAAATTCAGGTCCTTGAGGATGATCTTGGGGTTGGTAATCACGGCTTCGTTCATTATCGGGTCCTGTTAACCGGTTAAGCGGCGTTTAATGCGATGGAGCCTTCTGGCGGAAAAAAATGCGCGCCAGAATGTTCAGTGTCAGCACCATGAAAGTGATCAGCAAGGCACCTGCCCAGGCCAGGCGCTGCCAATCCTCGTAGGGGCTCATGGCGAACTGGAAGATCACCACCGGCAGGTTGGCCATCGGCTGGTTCATGTTGCTGCTCCAGAACTGATTGTTCAGGGCGGTGAACAACAGCGGCGCAGTTTCACCGCTGATGCGCGCCACCGCCAGCAGGATGCCGGTCAGGATGCCAGTCGTGGATGCCCGCAGGGTGACCAGCATGATGACTTTCCACTGCGGCGCGCCGAGGGCGGCCGCCGCCTCGCGCAGGCTGTTCGGCACCAGCCGCAGCATGTTCTCGGTGGTGCGCACCACCACCGGGATGACGATCAGGGCCAGCGCGAGCGAGCCCGCCCAGCCGGAGAAGTGGCCCACGCTCACCACATAGATTTCGTAGACAAACAAACCAATCACGATAGAGGGCGCGGACAGCAGGATGTCGTTGACGAAGCGCGTGGTCGGTGCGAGCCAGCCTCGCTGGCCGAATTCCGCCAGGTAGGTGCCGGCGAGTATGCCGATCGGAGTGCCGATCAGGGTGGCGATCATGGTCATCACGAAGCTGCCGGCGATGGCGTTGAGCAAACCGCCGTCGCTGCCCGGCGGCGGCGTCATCTGGGTGAACATGGCGATACTCAGGCCGTGAAAGCCTTGCGCGACCAGCGTCCAGAGTATCCAGACCAGCCAGAACAGCCCGAATGCCATGGCGAGCAGGGAAATGGCCAGATTGAAGTTGTTGATCAGGCGTCTGCGTGCGTAGAGGGAGAGCATGGTGAGGGTCCTAGGACTGCTTGCCTTCGCGCTTGGTCAGCTGCATCAGCAGCAGCTTGGACAGCGAGAGCACGATGAAGGTGATCAGGAACAGGATCAGGCCCAGTTCGATCAATGCCGAGGTGTAAAGGGGGCCGACCGCCTCGGTGAATTCGTTGGCGAGTGCCGAGGAAATGCTGTTGCCCGGCATCAGCAGGGAAGCGCTGAGCTCGTGGGCGTTGCCGATGACGAAGGTCACCGCCATGGTTTCGCCCAGCGCGCGACCGAGGCCGAGCATGATGCCGCCGACCACGCCGATCTTGGTATAGGGGAGAACCACGTGCCACACCACTTCCCAGGTGGTGGCGCCGAGGCCGTAAGCCGATTCCTTGAGCATCGGCGGTACGATCTCGAACACGTCGCGCATCACCGAAGCGATGAAGGGGATCACCATGATCGCCAGGATCAGGCCGGCGGTGAGCATGCCGATGCCCATCGGCGGCCCCTGGAATAGCGGGCCGATCAGGGCTGCATTGCCGAGGTGGTCGGTGAGCCAGGGTTCGATTTTGGCGAAGGCCGGGGCGAAGACGAACAGGCCCCACATGCCGTAGATGATGCTCGGGATGCCCGCCAGCAGTTCCACCGCGATGCCGAGCGGGCGCTTGAGCCAGCGCGGCGACATCTCGGTGATGAACAGGGCGATGCCGAAACTGACCGGGATGCCGATCAGCAGGGCGATAATCGAGGTAGCCAGGGTGCCGACGATAGGCACCAGCGCACCGAATTGGTCCGTCACCGGGTTCCATTCCGAGCTGACCAGGAATTTGAAGCCGAACGCCTTGATGGCGGGAAGACTGCCGATCAGCAGGGTCACCACGATCCCGGCCAGGATGGCGAACACCAGAAAGGCGAAGAATCGCGTGGTGTTGCGGAAGGCCAGGTCCAGCAGGTGCTGTCGTTTCAGGCGTGTGTCGGAGAATAATTTGGACATGGGGATGAATTATAACAGGTTCAGGTTGCCCGGCCGTTTCGCGTGTCCGGCATTCTCTGGGGAGAGCGTTGAGGCAATATTCAGTCCGGGCGCCTTTTTTATTCCTGTATATCAGGAAGCGCTTTCAGGCGCTTCCGGGTTTTTGCGTAGCGGTCAAGTCGCCAATCCTTCAAAACATCCAGTGCCAGCTGGAAGTCATCATAATCGAGATCGTAAATCGTCGCCAAATTGAAGTCCAGCTTCTGGTCGAGTGCCTTGACCAGTTCCCTGAAAACCTGCGAAGTGGGCTCGTCCGGGGTTTTCAGAATGCGTTTCTCGATTTTCTTCAGGTTGTTCATAAAGCCTCCGAAGTGGGCTTGGTGAGTGTGGGCCGGGCGGCACGGCTTCGCTCCAGGGATGCCCAATTATACTGGATATCCTCCAGGTAGAAAGCGGCTGACTCGATTTGCCGGCCAATTTCCCGAGTCTGGTCGGGTTTCATGCCGGCGATGCTGTCACGGGCGCGGGACAAACCGGCAATGGCCGCTTCGAGCTGGGTGTGGATTATTTCATGGATATTCATCTGGGGTCCTTGAAAACGGAGTGACTTGGGCGGGAATGTCCTCACAAAAAAACCCCGCGTTACCGCGGGGTTTGATTGTCAGGGCACTTAAGATCAGTTCCACATTGCCTTGCCGCTGGCATCCTTGATCTGGGCTTTCCATGCGCCCTTGACCAGTTTCACGACGCTGTCGGGCATCGGGATGTAGTCCATGTCCAGCGCCATCTTGCCGCCGCTGGTGTAGGCCCAGTCGAAGAATTTCAGGACTTCTGCGGCGTTTTCCGGCTTGCTCTGGACCTTGTGCATCAGGATGAAGGTGGCGCCGGTGATCGGCCAGCTTTGTTTGCCGGGTTCGTCGGTGAGGATTTCGTAGAAGCCCGGTGCCTTGTCCCAGTGGGCATTGGCGGCGGCAGCCTTGAAGGAGTCCTCATCGGGTTTGACGAACTGGCCGTCCCTGTTCTGCAGCTGGGTATAGGTCATCTTGCTCTGCAGGGCGTAGGCGAATTCGACGTAACCGATCGAGCCCTTGATCTGCTTCACGTAGGACGCCACACCCTCATTGCCCTTGCCGCCCACACCGGCTGGCCAGGAAACCGAGGCTTCCTCGCCCACCTTGGTCTTCCATTCCGGGCTGACCTTGGACAGGTAGTTGGTGAAGATGAAGGTGGTGCCGGAACCGTCGGAACGGTGCACCACGGTAATCAGGTCATCAGGCAGCTTGGCGTCCTTGTTCAGGGCGACGATGGCGGGGTCGTTCCACTTCTTGATCTTGCCCAGGAAGATGTCGGCCAGCACCGTCCCGCTCAGCTTGATTTGACCGGCGGTAATGCCGGCCAGGTTGATGACCGGCACCACGCCGCCCATCACCGCCGGGAATTGCATCAAGCCATGCTTGTCCAGTTCTTCGGGTTTGAGCGGCTTGTCGGAAGCGCCGAAATCCACGGTCTTGGCCTGAATCTGCTTGATGCCGCCGCCCGAGCCGATGGACTGGTAGTTGAAGCTGGTGCCGGTTTTGGCTTTGTAGGCCTCCGCCCATTTGGCATAGATCGGGTAGGGGAAGGTAGCGCCGGCGCCGGTAATGTTTACGGCAAAGACAGCAGAGCTCAAACCCAGGGCCAGTGCTGCGGAGGCGGCCAGTTTCAGGCCATGTTTGAATTTCATCGATGTTCTCCTAAGTCGGGTCAAAGAAAACAGGGCGTTTCCCCTGTTGGCTGATCGCCATGATAGGGGAGGAATATTACAGAATTATTACGGACGGCAAACTGTTTTAACCGGGATTGCCCATGTAAGAGCCAAAACGCTGTTGTGGGAGCGGCGCCCTCGCCGCGATTTGCGACCGCATTCGCGCCGAGGGCGGCGCTCCCACAAGGGCATCAGGCCTTGACGACGTTGCAACGGATTGCCAGCCGGACCAGTTGGGCGGCGTTTTGCAGCCTGAGTTTCCGCATGATATGGGCGTGGTGTACGCCGACGGTTTTGGGGCTGATCGAAAGCAAGACGCCGATGTCGGATACCGAGTGTCCTTCCGCCAACAACTGGAAAATTTGAAATTCGCGTGTGGAAAGCGCCTGCAAGGGGTCTTCCGAGGGGAAAAGGCGGTGGTGTATCAGGTCCGGGACATACTTGGCATCAACGAACAATTTTCCCTGCGCCACCTGGCGTACCGCTTCCACCATTTGTGCCACGCCGCCCTGCTTGGTGAGGTAGCCGGTGGCGCCTGCCTCCAGCGAGCGCAGCACCAGGGTTTCGCTGTCATGCATGCTGAATACCAGGACATTTATCGCTGGATCTTTGGCCTTGATGCGGCGCAGGGTTTCCAGGCCGCCGATGCCGGGCATGCTGAGGTCGAGAACCACCACGTCGGGCGAGTGTTGCGGATAAAGCGCGCAGGCCTCTTCGCCGTCGTTGGCTTCCGCCACTACCCGGATATCCGGGGTGTTTTCCAGCAGGTGGCGATAGCCGTCCCGCACCACGGGGTGGTCGTCCACCAGCATGACCGTAATCGACTTCGGGGGTGTGGGCTGGTTATCCATGTTTTTCCTCCTCCTGCGCAACCAGCGGTAGCCGAATTTCGATGCGGACACCTTGCCCCGGCGTACTGTGCGACATGAATTCACCTCCTGACGCGATCACCCGTTCCCGCATTCCCAGCATTCCCAGGCCCTTGACCGGCAGTCTGGGATCCATGCCTATGCCGTCATCCTGCACCGTCAACAGCAGATGCTCCGGGGCGGACGCCTCGCCCGGTACGCGGCGCAGCGACACCTTAACATGGCTGGCCTGGGCATGGTTGGCGATGTTGGTGAGCGCTTCCTGCACGAGGCGGTACAGGGTGATATCGAAGGATTCCGGCAAGCCGTCGAGATTGCCTTCCAGTTCCAGATCGCAAACAATTTTCGGGTGGTGCTGGCGCCACTGCATTGCCAGCTCCTGCAGGCTTTCGGCCAAGCCGAGCTCGTCGAGCAGGCTGGGGCGCAGGCGGCGCAATATTCGGCGAATCACGCTTTGGACCTCGGCAGCGCTCTGGTGGATGGCCTGGGCGTTGGCAAAAATTTCCGGCCCCAGTTCGGGGCTGGGACTGCTGCAAATCGCCTCGGCTTCAGCCTGGATCGCGGTCAGCCATTGGCCGAGCTCATCGTGCAGTTCCCGGGCGAGGTGGCGCCGTTCCGATTCCTGCAGGCTGAACAGGCGCTGCGTGAGCAGGCGGTTCTGCTGCAGCAGGTCTTGCGAGCGCTGTTCCGCTTCCCTGATCGCGGTGATGTCGACGCCGACTCCCACCAGGCCGGCTGTTTTGCCGTCCGGGTCGAAATAAGGGGCGAGCGAGGTGGAGAGGATGAGCAGATTGCCCTTGGCATCGGATGCCATTTGTTCCCTATTCCTGAGCGGCTTGCCGGAAAGCAGAACGGAGCGGTCAATCCGCTGGAACCCCTCGGCCTGCTCGCGCGGGATCAGGTCGAAATTCGTCCTGCCCAGAATGTCCGCCATTGGGCGGCCGAAGAAATCAGCAGTCACCTGGCTGACGGCGGTGTAGCGCAGATCCGTATCCTTGAAGAACACCATGGCCGGAATCGTGCCGAGCAGCGCCTCCTGCGCCGAGAGCATCTGTTGCAGCGCCCCCGCCGTGCGCTTCTGTTCGCTGATGTCGGTCATGACCATGCGGCAGGCGCGGCTTCGGCCGACTGCGTCCTTCATGGGGGCGCTTTCCAGGCGGACGTCGTGCTCGGCATCGTCGCGCTGGATTTTCACCTCGGTGACGATATTGCTGCTGCCGCTAGAATGGAATACCCGATTCAGGTAAAGAAAGAACAGCTGGCTGTCGTTGAGGGCCAGGCGGGCGGAAAAGGGTTTGCCGATGATGTTGGTGCGCTCGTCGCCCAGCATCGCCGCCCCGGTCAGGTTGATTTCCAGGATGCGCCCGGTTTCGTCCAGCATGAGGTAGCCCATCGGGGCGAAATCGTACAGGTCGGCATAGCGGTCGCGCGCCTCTTCCAGCCGCTCCTGCACTTCCCGCAGCTCGCGGTTCTGCATTTCCAGTTCGATCTGGTGGATCTGCAGCTCCTGCAGCAGGTGCGCTTCGCTTTGCATGAGGTTGGTCTTCGAATCTGCCTGATCTGTCTGACACTGATCGAGCAGGCCGATTAGCTGCGATTTGCTCAGCGCTTCATGGTCGTCGGCCATCATATCTCCTTATCGGTGGTGGCGATGGAAGCGGGATTGCCGGATTCGTCCAGCAACACCGAGGTCGTCGACTAACCTTGATCTCGCGGCCGTCCTTGGTGCGGCGCCAAGTTTCGCAGGGCGGTACCCGTTCGCCACGCTTGAGCCGCTCGATCATGCCGCGCGTTTCCTCCTGTTCTTTTTCGGGGTCAACGCGAAGGCGTTGAGCTCAAGCGCCTCCTCTTCAGTCTTGTCACCCGGCTCCTGTTCGGCGGAATCGGGTTGAGAGTCGGATTTTTTTGGCATGGTCCGGATTCGGTTGGATTATTTGTAGAATTTACTTCGCTGCCGGAAAAATAACAAGAACTCATGGTGAGTTGCGGTCTCTTAACCAGGATTGACCGGGCCGGCCTGAAACAGTATCATGACCCGCTTTGCAAAAACGAGAAAAACAGCCATGCGGGAAAAGTTGGTTGCGGGTAACTGGAAGATGAACGGCGGCCTGGCGCAGAACAAGGCGCTGCTGGAGGCTGTCATCGCTGGCATGACCGGCGTGCGGGGTATGGGTTGCGCGGTGTGCGTGCCTTATCCGTATCTGTTTCAGGCACAATCCTTGTTGAAGGATACCGCAATCGCCTGGGGTGCGCAGAACCTGAGCCAGCACGACAAGGGCGCATTTACCGGCGAGGTTTCCTCCGCGATGCTGCTGGATTTCGGCTGCAAGTACGTGCTGGTAGGCCATTCCGAGCGTCGCGCCATTTACGGCGAGGACGATGCCACGGTGGCGCTGAAATTCGAGGCGGCTCAGAAGGCCGGTCTGACGCCGATCCTGTGCGTAGGTGAAACCCTGCAGGAGCGCGAATCCGGCGTGACCGAAGCCGTGGTGGGGCGTCAGCTCGACGCGGTGACCGGGAAGTTCGGCGTGGCCGCTTTGTCCAAAGCGGTGGTGGCCTATGAACCGGTCTGGGCGATCGGCACCGGCAAGACCGCCTCACCGGAGCAGGCGCAGGCGGTACATGCCTTCATACGCGGCAAGATTGCGACCCAGAGCAAGGATGTTGCAGACGGGCTGGTCATTCAGTACGGGGGTAGCGTCAAAGGGTCGAATGCAGCTGAGTTGTTCGGCATGCCGGATATCGACGGCGGCCTGATTGGCGGCGCTTCCCTGGATGCGCAGGAATTCCTGGCGATTTGCCACGCGGCAAAGCGCTAAACTGTACACGAGGTAATAATGGAAACACTGGTTTGGGTTATACATATCATTGCGGCGCTGGGCACCATCGGCCTGGTGCTGATGCAGCACGGCAAGGGTGCGGATATGGGCGCTGCGTTCGGTAGCGGCGCATCCGGCAGCCTGTTTGGTTCCTCCGGATCGGCTAATTTCCTGAGCCGCGCCACGGCGATTTTTGCCACGGTTTTCTTCTTGACCAGTCTGGGATTGACCTATTTTTCCAGCCACAAGAGCAAGCCGGTGGGCGTGATGGAGTCGCATAGCCTGGTACAGCCTGCCGTTCCGGCTGATGCTGCCAAGCAAGTAGTGCCAGTTGTGCCAGCCCCGGCTGATGCTGCTGGATCGAAGGCGGGAGAAATCCCTAAGTAATACCCCTGTTTTTGAATGCCGATGTGGTGAAATTGGTAGACACGCCGTCTTGAGGGGGCGGTGGCGCAAGCCGTAGCAGTTCGAGTCTGCTCATCGGCACCAGATCTTCTGAAAAATAGCTCGCCTTTTGGTTGGGGGCGGTTATAATTAAATCAGTAAATAATAAATAACTGATGCATCGCTTGGGCGTTTGCCATGATGGGGCGTCCGGCCTGACTCAGAGGGAGAGGGGCTGCATGCTGGAAAATTATTTTCCGATCTTGCTGTTTATCATGGTTGGCCTCGCGGTTGGGGTCATGCCGATGGTGATGGGTGGCCTGCTTGCGCCGCATCGTCCCGACGACAAAAAAAATTCTCCCTACGAATGCGGCTTCGAAGCCTTCGAAGATGCGCGCATGAAATTCGATGTGCGCTACTATCTGGTCGCCATTCTGTTCATTCTGTTCGACCTTGAAATCGCTTTTCTCTTCCCCTGGGCAGTCGTGCTGCAGGAAATCGGCCTGTTCGGTTTCTTCGCCATGATGATTTTCCTTGCCATCCTGGTGGTCGGCTTCGTTTACGAGTGGATGAAAGGGGCGTTGGAATGGGAGTAACGGCATGAGCAGGAAGCAGGGGCCCCGCGCAGCGGGGATGCGACCGACCGCGATTGCCGTTGAATGCCTGAATTGGCATGGTGTTCGGAACGGTAGCCGGATGGTAATGGAGGTGCCGCATGGGCATTGAAGGCGTCCTTGAGAAGGGGTTCGTCACCACTTCGCTCGACACGGTATTCAACTGGGCCAGCACCGGCTCGATGTGGCCGATGACTTTCGGCCTCGCCTGCTGTGCCGTGGAGATGATGCAGGCCGGCGCTTCGCGCTACGACCTGGACCGCTTCGGCATCGTGTTCCGCCCCAGTCCCCGCCAGTCCGACGTGATGATCGTGGCCGGCACCCTGACCAACAAGATGGCGCCCGCATTGCGCAAGGTTTACGACCAGATGGCCGAGCCGCGTTGGGTGTTGTCGATGGGCTCCTGCGCCAACGGCGGCGGCTATTACCATTATTCCTACTCGGTGGTGCGCGGCTGCGACCGTATCGTGCCGGTGGACGTTTACGTGCCCGGTTGCCCGCCCACGGCGGAAGCCTTGCTCTATGGCCTGATCCAGTTGCAGAAAAAGATCAGGCGCACCCATACCATTGCCCGCTGAACGTCGATGAAACTGGAAACCCTCAAACAAAATCTGCAAGCCGTGCTGGCCGACAAGGTAGTCGGGTTTGCCGAGCATGCCGGCCAGCTGGCGATAGAAATCAGGCCGGAACACTGGCTGGAAGCGGCGCGCACCCTGCGCGACCATCCCGAGTTGCGTTTCGAGCAGCTGATCGACCTGTGCGGCGTGGATTACAGCGCCTATGGCGACGGCCGCTGGCAGGGCCGGCGTTTTTGCGTGGTCGTGCACCTGCTTTCGGTCAGCAACAACTGCCGGGTGCGAGTAAAAATGTTCGCCGGCGACGATGATTTTCCGGTGGTGGATTCGGCAGCCGAAATCTGGCCGGGCGCCAACTGGTTCGAGCGCGAGGCCTTCGACCTGTACGGCATCATCTTTACCGGGCACCCCGACCTGCGCCGCATCCTCAGCGATTACGGCTTCATCGGCCACCCCTTCCGCAAGGATTTCCCGCTTTCCGGCAACGTCGAGATGCGCTACGACCCGGAGCAGCGCCGCGTGATCTACCAGCCGGTGAGTATCGAGCCGCGCGAGCTGACGCCGCGCATCGTGCGCGAGGAGAACTACGGTGGCTGACATTCGTAACTACACATTGAATTTCGGGCCGCAGCATCCGGCTGCACACGGCGTGCTGCGCATGGTGCTGGAACTGGACGGCGAGGTGGTGAAGCGCGCCGATCCGCACATCGGCCTGCTGCACCGCGCCACCGAGAAGCTCGCCGAACACAAGACTTTCCTCCAGGCGATGCCCTACATGGATCGCCTCGACTACGTGTCGATGATGTGCAACGAGCACGCCTACGTGATGGCGACCGAAAAGCTGCTCGGCATCCAGGTGCCGATCCGCGCCCAGTACATCCGCGTCATGTTCGACGAGATCACCCGCATCCTCAACCACCTGCTGTGGCTGGGCGCGCACGGTCTGGACATCGGCGCGATGACGATTTTCCTCTACACCTTCCGCGAGCGCGAAGACCTGATGGACGTCTACGAGGCGGTGTCGGGTGCGCGCCTGCACGCCGCCTACTATCGCCCGGGCGGGGTGTACCGCGACCTGCCCGACAGCATGCCGCTGTATGAAACGGCGAAGATGAAGGTCCACAACGCGCAGCAGGTGGAGGGCATGAACGCCAACCGCCACGGCTCGATGCTGGATTTCATCGAAGATTTCACCCACCGCTTCCCCGCTTGCGTCGACGAGTACGAAACCCTGCTCACCGACAACCGCATCTGGAAGCAGCGCACCGTCGGCATCGGCGTGGTGACGCCGGAACGCGCCCTGGCGCTGGGACTGACCGGCCCGATGCTGCGCGGTTCAGGCCTGGCATGGGACTTGCGCAAGAAGCAGCCCTACGAAGTTTATGACCGGATGGATTTCGATATCCCGGTCGGCGTCAACGGCGACTGCTACGACCGCTACCTGGTGCGGATGGAAGAAATGCGCCAGTCCAACCGCATCATCAAGCAGTGCGTGGACTGGCTGCGCGTCAACCCCGGCCCGGTGATCACCGACAATCACAAGGTGGCGCCGCCTGCGCGTGAGGGCATGAAGCAGAACATGGAAGAGCTGATCCACCACTTCAAGCTTTTCACCGAAGGCATGCACGTGCCCGAGGGCGAGTGCTATGCGGCAGTGGAGCACCCCAAGGGCGAATTCGGCATCTACATGGTTTCCGACGGCGCCAACAAGCCCTACCGCCTCAAGATCCGCGCCCCGGGCTTCGCC
This sequence comes from Sulfuricella sp., assembly GCA_031426955.1. Classification (GTDB taxonomy): domain Bacteria; phylum Pseudomonadota; class Gammaproteobacteria; order Burkholderiales; family Sulfuricellaceae; genus Sulfuricella. The sequence continues at coordinate 19,371 of JASJPA010000011.1, read as the reverse complement.
CACATGTCGGCGATGGATGAAATGGCGCGCGGCCACATGATTGCCGACGTGGTGGCGCTGATGGGGACTTTTGATATCGTGTTTGGTGAAATTGACAGATAGGGCTGTTTTCCACGGATTAACACAGATGTACACAGATAAAATCTTGATGGTTCATCCGTGAAAATCCGTGTCAATCCGTGGCTAAAAATAAATTATGCTTTCAACTGAATCGCTCAAGAAGATAGATCGCGAGATCGCCAAGTATCCGCCCGGGCACAAGCAGTCGGCGGTGATGTCGGCGCTGCGGATCGCCCAAGACGAGAAGGGCTGGCTCGCGCCGGAAACCATCGAGTTCGTCGCCCAGTACCTGGACATGCCGCCGATCGCGGCGCAGGAAGTGGCGACCTTCTACAACATGTACAACCTGCAACCGGTCGGCAAGTACAAGATCACGGTCTGCACCAACCTGCCCTGCACCCTGATGGGCGCGGCATCGGCAGTCGAGCATCTGCAACGCAAGCTCGGCATCGGCTTCGGCGAAACCACGCCGGACGGCAAGTTCACCCTCAAGGAAGGCGAGTGCATGGGTGCCTGCGGCGACGGCCCGGTGGCCACCGTCAACAATGTGCGCATGTGCGCCAGACTGACGCCCGAAGAGGCCGACCGCATTCTGGCGGGGCTGGAGTAGCCATGAGCGATAAAGTCATATTCCACTCCATCCACCTGCCGGAATCCTGGAAGCTGGCGAATTATCTGGCCGTCGGCGGCTACGACGCGCTGAAGAAGGTGCTGGCCGAAAAGATGACGCCCGAGGCGATCATCGAGCAGGTCAAGCTTTCGGCGCTGCGCGGACGCGGCGGCGCGGGCTTCCCCACCGGCCTGAAGTGGAGCTTCATGCCGAAGAACTACCCCGGCGACAAGTACCTGGTGTGCAACACCGACGAGGGCGAGCCGGGCACCTTCAAGGACCGCGACATCCTTCGCCTCAACCCGCACCAGCTGATCGAGGGCATGATCATCGGCGGCTATACGCTGGGCGCGAAGGCGGGCTACAATTACATTCACGGCGAGATCTGGGCCGAATACGAACGCTTCGAAGCGGCGCTGGAAGAGGCGCGCGCCGCCGGCCTGCTGGGCAAGAACATTCTCGGTTCCGGCTGGGATTTCGACATCCATGCCCACCACGGCTACGGCGCCTACGTCTGCGGCGAGGAAACCGCGCTGCTCGAATCGATCGAGGGCAAGAAGGGCCAGCCGCGCTTCAAGCCGCCTTTCCCGGCAAGCTTCGGCCTGTACGGCAAGCCGACCACGATCAACAATACCGAGACCCTGGCCTCGATTCCCTACATCATCAAGCACGGCGGCCAGAAATTCCTCGAACTCGGCAAGCCGAACAACGGCGGCACCAAGATTTTTTCCGTTTCCGGCCACGTCAACAATCCGGGCAACTTCGAGATCGGCATGGGCACGCCGTTCAGCGAACTGCTCGCCATGGCGGGCGGGGTGAAGGACGGACGCAAGCTCAAGGCGGTGATTCCGGGCGGTTCCTCGGTGCCGGTGCTGCCGGGCGAGATCATGATGGACCTGACCATGGACTACGACTCCATCGCCAAGGCCGGCTCCTACCTCGGCGCGGGCTCGGTGATCGTGATGGACGACACGGTGTGCATGGTGCGCGCGCTGGAGCGGCTGTCCTATTTCTATTTCGAGGAGTCCTGCGGCCAGTGCACGCCCTGCCGCGAGGGCACCGGCTGGCTGTACCGGGTGATCCACCGCATCGAGCACGGCCAGGGACGGCCGGAAGACCTCGACCTGCTCGAATCGGTCGCCGGCAACATCATGGGCCGCACCATCTGCGCGCTGGGCGACGCCGCGGCGATGCCGGTGCAGGGCATGCTCAAGCATTTCCGCAACGAATTCGAGTACCACATCCAGCACAAGAAGTGCATGGTTTAAGAATATGCTAAACATCGAAATAGACGGCAAACAGCTCACGGTCGAACCGGGCAGCACCATCATGGATGTGGCCGATGCGGCGGGCATCTATATTCCGCGCTTCTGCTACCACAAGAAGCTTTCCGTCGCCGCCAACTGCCGCATGTGCCTGGTTCAGGTCGAGAAGGCGCCGAAGCCGATGCCGGCCTGCGCCACCCCGGTGACCGAGGGCATGAAGGTGATGACGCGCTCCGAGACCGCGATCAAGGCGCAGAAGGCGGTGATGGAGTTCCTCCTCATCAACCATCCGCTCGACTGCCCGATCTGCGACCAGGGCGGCGAGTGCGAATTGCAGGATCTCGCGGTGGGCTACGGCGCGGGCGCCTCGCGCTACGCCGAGGAAAAGCGCGTGGTGTTCAACAAGAACATCGGCCCGCTGATCAACACCGACATGACGCGCTGCATCAACTGCACGCGCTGCGTGCGCTTCGGCCAGGAAATCGGCGGGATGATGGAGATGGGCCAGATCGGCCGCGGCGAGCACGCCGAGATCACCACTTTCATCGAGCGTTCGATCAATTCCGAGCTGTCCGGCAATATCATCGACCTGTGCCCGGTCGGCGCGCTGACCAGCAAGCCGTTCCGCTACAGCGCGCGGGCCTGGGAGCTGACCACACGCCCCTCCGTCAGCCCCCACGATGGCCTGGGCGCCAATCTCAGCGTGCAGACCAAGAACAACCGCGTTTTCCGCGTGCTGCCACGCGACAACGAAGAGATCAACGAGTGCTGGCTGTCGGACAGGGACCGTTTCTCCTACGAGGGCCTGAATTCGGCAGACCGGCTGCAGCGCCCGATGATCAAGAGAGGCGGCGAGTGGCGCGAGTGCGACTGGCCGGAGGCGCTGGAATTCGTTGCCGCCGGGCTCAGGCGCATCCGCGACGAGCAGGGCGAGGAACAGATCGCCGCGCTGGCTACGCCCCATGCCACTCTGGAAGAACTCTACCTGCTGCAGAAACTGCTGCGCGGCATCGGCAGCGGCAACGTCGACCACCGCCTGCGCCAGTCCGACTTCAGCGCCGATGCCGCAATGCAGGGCGCGCCCTGGCTGGGAATGAAGATTGCCGAGCTGGACCAGATGAACAGTGTCCTGGTCGTCGGCAGCACGCTGCGCGCCGACCATCCGCTGCTGGCGCATCGCCTGCGCCAGGCGGTGAAGCGCGGCGCCGAGCTGAACCTGATCAATCCGGTGGATGACGACCTGCTTTGCCGCGTCGCCAACAAATCTATCGTCGCCCCCGATGCGATGGTGACAAAACTGGACCAGGTGCGCCGCGCACTGGCCGGCGAATCCGCGGATGCCACGGCCCAGGCGATTGCCGCCAGCCTCAAGCAGGGCGAGCGCAAAGCGGTGCTGCTCGGAAACCTGGCGCAGCATCACCCGCGCTACGCCGAGCTGCATGCCCTGGCGCAGCAAGTCGCGGAACTGGCCGGCGCCAAACTCGGTTTCCTCGGCGAGGCGGCGAACAGCGTCGGCGCACATCTGGCTGGTGCAGTGCCCGGCGAGGGAGGGATGAATGCCGCGCAGATGCTCGATGACCCGCGCCGCGCCTACATTCTTCTCGGCGTCGAAGCCGAGCTGGATACCTACAACCCAACCAGGACGCTGGCCGCGCTGCAAGCGGCGCAACTGGTCGTCGCCTTGAGTGCCTACAAGAACAAGGCGCTGGATTACGCCCACGTGCTGCTGCCGGTGGCGCCGTTCACCGAAACCTCCGGGTCCTTCATCAACACCGAAGGCCGAGCGCAGAGTTTCAACGCCGTGGTGAAGCCGCTGGGTGAAACCCGTCCGGGATGGAAGGTGCTGCGCGTGCTGGGCAACCTGATGGAAGTGTCGGGCTTCGATTACGACAGCGCCGAGCAGGTACGCGCCGAAGTGCTGAATGGCGACATTTCGGCGAAGCTGAGCAACTCGCTGAAAGCTTTCGTTGCCAAGCCGGCTGGCGCGAAGAGCGGCTTGCAGCGCATCGGCGAAGTGCCGGCCTACCATGCCGACGCCATCGTGCGCCGCGCCGCCGCACTGCAGAAAACTGCCGCAGCGGCGCTGCAGGGAGCCTGGATGAATGCGGAAACGCTGGCCAGCGTGGGCGTTGCCGAGGGCGCGGAGGTGAGCGTCAGCCAGGGAGCGGGCAGCATCGTTCTCAAGGCGCTGCGCGACGACCGCCTGCCGGCAGGCTGCGTGCGGGTGGCTGCCGGCCACCCGGCCACCGCCATGCTCGGCGGCATGTTTGATGAAATTCGGGTGGAGCGGGCGGGATAAATCATGACCGACACAATCGCATACCTTCAAGGATTCTTCGGCTTTGCCTGGCCGCTGGTGTACAGCATGGCGAAGATCGTCGCCATCGTCGCACCGCTGATGCTGGGCGTGGCCTACCTGACCTACGCCGAACGCAAGATCATCGGCTACATGCAGGTGCGCATCGGACCCAACCGCGTCGGCCCCAAGGGCTGGCTGCAGCCGATCGCCGACGCGCTGAAGCTGCTGATGAAGGAAATCATTATTCCCGCCGGCGCCAACAAGGGGATATTCCTGCTCGCCCCGGTGCTGGCCATCGGCCCGGCGCTGGCGGCCTGGGCGGTGGTGCCGTTCTCGCCGGAACTGGTGCTGGCCAACATCGATGCCAGCCTGCTCTACATCATGGCGATCACCTCGATGGGCGTGTACGGCATCGTGCTGGCGGGCTGGGCATCCAATTCCAAGTATGCCTTCCTCGGCGGGATGCGTGCCGCGGCGCAGATCGTTTCCTACGAAATTGCCATGGGCTTCGCCCTGGTCGGCGTGCTGATGGCGGCGCAGAGCCTGAATCTGGTGGAGATCGTCAAAAGCCAGCAGGGCGGGATGTTCAGCTGGCACTGGCTGCCGCTGTTTCCCCTGTTCATCGTTTACCTGATCTCCGGCCTGGCCGAGACCAACCGCGCGCCATTCGACGTGGTCGAGGGCGAGTCTGAAATCGTCGGCTTCCATGTCGAATATTCCGGCATGGCCTTCGCCATCTTCTTCCTTGCCGAATACGCCAACATGATCCTGGTCGCGACCCTGACCTCGCTGATGTTCCTCGGCGGCTGGAACCCGCTGTTCGATTTTGCGCCGTTCAACTGGATTCCGGGCTTCTTCTGGCTGCTGGCCAAGGTGTGCTTCGTGCTGTTCCTGTTCCTCTGGTTCCGTGCCACCTTCCCGCGCTACCGCTACGACCAGATCATGCGCCTGGGCTGGAAGGTGTTTATCCCGGTGACCCTGGTGTGGATCGTGGTGGTTGGTGCCGCCATGCAGACCCCCTTCGGCTACCTGTTGCATTGAGGAAAAGAGCGTGAACAAGATCAAAAGCTTCTTTTCGACTTTCCTGCTCATCGAGCTGCTCAAGGGCATGGCGCTGACCGGGCGTTACATGTTCGCCCGCAAGATCACGGTGCAGTTCCCCGAGGAGCGCACGCCGATGTCGCCGCGCTTCCGCGGCCTGCACGCGCAGCGCCGCTACCCCAACGGCGAGGAACGCTGCATCGCCTGCAAGCTGTGCGAGGCGGTGTGCCCGGCGCTGGCGATCACCATCGAATCGGAACAGCGCGATGACGGCACCCGGCGCACCACGCGCTACGACATCGATCTGACCAAGTGCATTTTCTGCGGCTTCTGCGAAGAAGCCTGCCCGGTGGATGCGATCGTCGAGACCCGGATTTTCGATTACCACGGCGAAAAACGCGGCGATCTTTACTACACCAAGGAAATGCTGCTGGCCGTGGGAGACAAATACGAAGCGCAAATCGCCCAGGACAGGGCGGCGGACGCAAAATACAGATAAAAAAATGAACCGCAGAGGCGCGGAGGCGCAGAGAAAACCATGGTGTACCCTCCGCGTCTCTGCGTCTCTGCGGTTAATAACGAATTTGGTGAAAGTTTCATAATGAACTTTGAAACACTGGTTTTCTACTTCCTCGCGAGCATCCTGCTGTTTGCAGGATTCCGCGTGGTGACTGCACGCCACCCGGTGCATGCCGCCCTGTTCCTGGTGTTGTCGTTCTTTACCGGGGCCGGGCTGTGGCTGCTGTTGGAGGCCGAGTTCCTGGCTATCACCCTGGTGCTGGTCTATATCGGCGCGGTGATGGTGCTGTTCCTGTTCGTGGTGATGATGCTCAACCTGAATATCGAGAAAATGCGCCAGGGCTTCTGGGGCAACCTGCCGCTGGCGGCCTTCGTCGGCATCCTGATGGCGATTGAAATGACGCTGGTGCTGACGGTGGCCGGCCGCACCGTCAGCACTGTCCAGGTGTCGCATGCCGCCGGCTACAGCAACACCAAGGAGCTGGGCCGCCTGCTCTATACCGACTATGTCTACCCGTTCGAGCTCGCTGCGGTGATCCTGCTGGTGGCGATTGTTGCCGCTATCGCCATCACGCTGCGCCGCCGGACCGGCACCAAGCATCAGGATCCGGCATGGCAGGTGAGCGTCAAGCGCGAAGACCGGGTGCGCCTGGTGTCGATGCCGGCCGAGAAGGAAGGGGAATAACGTGCTGACTCTGACCCATTATCTGGTATTGGGAGCGCTGCTGTTTGCCATCAGCGTGGTGGGCATCTTCCTTAACCGCAAGAACCTGATCGTCCTGCTGATGGCGATCGAGCTGATGCTGCTGGCGGTGAACATGAACTTCGTCGCCTTTTCGCATTATCTGCACGATACCGCCGGGCAGGTTTTCGTGTTCTTCATACTCACGGTAGCGGCGGCCGAATCGGCCATCGGCCTGGCGATCCTGGTGGCGCTGTTCCGCAACCTGAACACGATCAACGTGACCGAGCTGGATCATTTGAAAGGGTAGGTAGGTCGGAATTTATTCCGACATTATGTCGGGTTAAAACCCGACCTACAGGACTGACGTCATGACTGAAATGCAAAAACTCTATCTGCTGGTACCGCTGGCGCCGCTGGCCGGGGCGGCGATCGCCGGCCTGTTCGGCTGGCTGATCGGGCGCGCGGCTTCGCACTGGGTGACCATCCTCAGCGTGGTGATCTCCTTCGTCGCCTCGGTGGTGATTTTCCAGGACGTGATGGCGGGCCACACCTTCAACGGCAGCGTCTATACCTGGCTCACTACGGGCGAGACCCGCTTCGAGGTCGGCTTCCTGATCGACCGCCTGACGGTCATGATGATGCTGGTGGTGACCTTCGTTTCGCTGATGGTGCACATCTACACCATCGGCTACATGGCGGAAGACCCCGGCTACCAGCGCTTTTTCAGCTACATTTCGCTGTTCACCTTCTCGATGCTGATGCTGGTGATGTCGAACAACTTCGTCCAGCTGTTCTTTGGCTGGGAGGCGGTGGGACTGGTGTCGTATCTCTTGATCGGCTTCTGGTACACCCGGCCGACCGCGATCTACGCCAACCTGAAAGCTTTCCTGGTCAACCGCGTCGGCGACTTCGGCTTCCTTCTCGGCATCGGCCTGATACTGGCGCATTTCGGTACGCTGCAATATGACGCGGTGTTCGCCCGCGCGCCGGAAATGGTGAATGCCACCATAGAGCTGATCCCCGGCAGCCCCTGGCTGCTGATGACGGTGATCTGCATCCTGCTGTTCGTCGGCGCGATGGGCAAGTCGGCCCAGTTCCCGCTGCACGTCTGGCTGCCCGATTCGATGGAAGGCCCGACGCCGATTTCCGCATTGATCCACGCCGCCACCATGGTGACCGCGGGTATTTTCATGGTAGCGCGCATGTCGCCGCTGTTCGAGCTGTCCGAGACCGCGCTGTCCGTGGTGCTGGTGATCGGCGGCATCACCGCGCTGTTCATGGCGCTGATCGCCATCGTCCAGACCGACATCAAGCGCGTGGTGGCCTATTCGACCCTGTCCCAGCTCGGTTACATGACCGTGGCGCTGGGCGCTTCGGCCTATTCGGTCGGGGTGTTCCACCTGATGACCCACGCCTTCTTCAAGGCCCTGCTGTTCCTAGGCGCCGGTTCGGTGATCATCGCCATGCACCACGTGCAGGACATGACCAAGATGGGCGGCCTGAAGAAATACATGCCGCTGACCTACTGGACCATGTTCATCGGCGCGTTGGCTTCCGCAGGCGTGCCGGGCTTCTCCGGCTTCTTCTCCAAGGACGCGATCATCGAGGCGGTGCAGCTTTCCCATACCCCCGGTGCCGGCTTCGCCTATTTCGCCGTGCTGACGACGGTGTTCATCACCGCCTTCTACACCTTCCGCCTGATATTCATGACCTTCCACGGCAAGCCGCGCTTCGACACCCATGGTCACCATGACGAGCACGGGCACGGAGGCACGCCGCACGAGTCGCCCTGGGTGGTGACCGTGCCGCTGATGCTGCTCGCCATCCCCACCGTGGCGGCGGGCTGGCTGATCGGGCCGATGCTGTTCGGCGGCTTTTTCGGCAGCTCGATTCACATTGCGCCTGAACATCAGGCCCTGGCGCACATGGCGGAGGAGTTCCACGGCGTCTTGGCGATGATGCTGCATGCGCTCGGCACCGCGCCGTTCTGGCTGTCGGTCGGCGGCATCGCCACCGCCTGGTTCCTGTATATCCAGCGGCCGGAGCTGCCGGCGGTGATCAAGGCCAGATTCGGCCTGATCTCGACCATCCTCGAAAGGAAATACGGTTTCGACGAGTTCAATGACTGGTTCTTCGCCGGCGGCGCGAGAATGATCGGGCGCAGCCTGTGGAAAGGCGGCGATGTCGCAGTGATCGACAACTTCTTCGTCAACGGCACGGCGCGTTTGATCGGCTGGTTTTCCACGAAGATCCGTTATCTCCAGTCGGGCTACATTTACCACTACGCTTTCGCCATGATCATCGGCGTGTTCGTGTTGATGACGCTGTTTGTGAAGGGATAAGAACAAGCATGTTTGCTGGCCTGTCATTGTTGAGTCTGGTTGTCTGGGTGCCGATTGCGGCCGGTGTTGCCGTGCTCGCCACCGGCAGCGACCGTAACGCCGGGCTTGCCCGTGTTCTGGCGCTGATCGGCGCAATCGCCGGTTTTGTCGTCAGCCTGCCGCTGTATACCCAGTTCGACACCCTGCAGGCGGGCATGCAGTTCGTCGAAATCAGCCCCTGGATCGAGACCTTCAAGGTCACCTACCACCTCGGTGTGGATGGAATTTCCGTGCTGTTCATCCTGCTCACCAGCTTCACCACCGTGCTGGTAGTAATCGCCGGATGGAAAGTGATCGAGAAGCGCGTGGCGCAGTACATGGCGGCTTTCCTCTTCATGTCCGGCCTGATGAACGGCGTTTTTGCTGCGCTCGACGCCGTGCTGTTCTACGTGTTCTGGGAAGCGATGCTGATCCCGATGTTCCTGATCATCGGCATCTGGGGCGGACCGAACCGGGTCTACGCGGCGGTCAAGTTCTTCCTCTACACCCTGTTGGGTTCCTTGCTGATGCTGGTGGCATTCATCTACCTGTACACCAAGGGCGGCACCTTCGAGATCCTGGATTTCCACCGCCTGCCGCTGACCCTGACCGAGCAGATATTGATCTTCTTCGCCTTCTTCATGGCGTTCGCGGTCAAGGTGCCGATGTGGCCGGTGCATACCTGGTTGCCGGATGCCCACGTCGAAGCGCCGACCGGCGGCTCGGTGGTACTGGCGGCGATCATGCTGAAGATGGGCGCCTACGGATTCCTGCGCCTCTCCCTGCCGATCGTGCCGGATGCGAGCCATGCCCTGTCCGGCTTCATGATCACCCTGTCGCTGATCGCCGTGGTCTACATCGGCCTGGTGGCGCTGGTGCAGACGGACATGAAGAAGCTGATCGCCTATTCCTCGATTTCACACATGGGCTTCGTGACCCTCGGTTTCTTCATCTTCAACGCCTACGGTGTGGAAGGCGCGCTGGTGCAGATGATTTCCCATGGTTTCATCTCCGCCGCGATGTTCCTCAGCGTCGGGGTGCTTTACGACCGCATGCACAGCCGTATGATCGCCGACTACGGCGGTGTGGCGAACAAAATGCCGATCTTCGCCGCCTTCTTCGTGCTGTTCGCCATGGCCAATTCCGGCTTGCCGGGGACCAGCGGCTTCGTCGGCGAATTCATGGTGATCATGGGCGCGGTCAAGGCCAACTTCTGGTATGCCTTCCTTGCCGCCGCCACGCTGATTTTCGGCGCCGCCTACACGCTGTGGATGGTGAAGCGGGTAGTGTTCGGCGCTGTCGCCAACGACCATGTCGAGCATCTCAAGGACATCACGCCGCGCGAGTTCCTGGTGCTGGGGCTGCTGGCCGTCGCGGTGCTCGGCATGGGGCTGTATCCGCTGCCGTTCACCGAGGTGATGCACCATTCGGTGAACAATCTGCTGTCGCATGTGGCGCAAAGCAAGCTTTAAGAGAGATTCAACAAGATGATATTCGCCATGCCCAACCTGACACCTGCACTGCCGGAAATCTTCGTGCTGACCATGGCATCGCTGATCCTGGTGGTGGACCTGTTCCTGTCAGGGAAGAACCGCTTCGTCAGCTACGCCCTGACCCAGCTCACGCTGCTCGGCGCCGCCTGGATCACCGTCAGCACCAGCGGCCAGGACGCGGTTCACACCTTCAATGGGATGTTCGTCGACGACGTCATGGCCGACGTGCTGAAGATGATGACCTATGTTGCGGTCTCGGCGATGCTGGTCTATTCGCGCAGCTACATCCAGCTGCGCAACCTGTTCAGCGGCGAGTTCTTCGTGCTGGTGCTATTCGCCATGCTGGGCATGATGGTGATGATTTCGGCCAGCCACTTCCTGACCCTGTATCTCGGCCTGGAGCTGCTGTCCCTGAGCCTGTATTCGCTGGTGGCGCTGCAGCGCGACTCGGCACAGGCGACCGAGGCGGCGATGAAGTATTTCGTGCTGGGCGCGCTGGCTTCGGGCTTGCTGCTCTACGGCATGTCGATGGTTTACGGCGCGACCGGCAGCCTGGATCTGAGCAAGGTCGCCGCCGCGATCCAGCAAACAGCCGGCAGCAGGACAATGCTGGTGTTCGGCCTGGTGTTCATCGTCGCCGGCCTGGCATTCAAGCTCGGCGCGGTGCCGTTCCACATGTGGGTGCCCGACGTCTACCACGGCGCCCCCACCGCGGTGACGCTGTTCATCGGCTCGGCGCCGAAGATCGCCGCCTTTGCCTTCGTCATGCGCCTCCTGGTCGAGGGCCTGCAGGGAATGGCGCAAGACTGGCAGGGCATGCTGGTGATCATGGCCGTGCTGTCGATGGCGATCGGCAACATCACCGCCATCGCCCAGACCAACATCAAGCGCATGCTGGCCTATTCCACCATTTCCCACATGGGCTTCCTGCTGCTCGGCATCCTTTCCGGCAGCCTGAACGGCTACAGCGGTTCCATGTTCTACGTGCTGGCCTACGTGCTGATGAGCCTGGGTACTTTCGGCATGATCCTGCTCCTGTCGCGCAAGGGCTTCGAGGCGGAAAATCTTGACGACTTCAAGGGCTTGAACCAGCGCAGTCCATGGCATGCCTTCATGATGTTGCTGCTGATGTTCTCCATGGCCGGCGTGCCTCCAACGGTGGGCTTCTACGCCAAGCTGTCCGTACTGCAGGCAGCGTTGCAGGCCGGCTTCGTCTGGGTGGTCGTGTTCGCCGTCCTGATGTCGGTGATCGGTGCTTTCTACTACCTGCGCATCGTCAAGCTGATGTATTTTGATGCGCCTGAAGATCAGTCGCCCATTTCTTCTCAACCCGATGCCAGCGTGCTTATGAGCGTGAATGGACTGGCCGTGCTGGCGCTGGGCATCCTGCCGCAGCCCTTGATGGCGTTGTGCGCTTATAGTATTCAGCGCTCGTTGTTGTGACGCAGGTACTGATCATTCTGGCATTGGCATTTGTCGTGGCGAATCTGCCGTTTGTGCTGGAGCGCCGTTTGTTTGTATTGCCGCCTCGCCAGGATGGAAAAAGCCTGCTCTGGCGCCTGCTTGAACTGGTGCTGATGTATTTCAGCATCGGTGGCATTGCCTGGCTGGTTGAAAAAAACCTTGGCCCGGTACATCCGCAACACTGGGAATTTTACGCTACCACGGTATGCTTGTTTCTGGTGTTCGCCTATCCAGGCTTCGTTTACCGCTTTCTCTGGCGCCGCAAGGGCGCCACCTGACCTGATCCCTTCCCCGAGTTTGGCTTGAGACCGTAAAGCCACAATTCCTGTAACGCTTTCTAATTGATAAGCACTTCATCTAGCCTTGATAGAGATCTCATGGATGCCCCCGATTTGACCGAAAAACAGTTGTCCACCAGCAACGTCTACGACGGCCGCCTGCTGCACGTGCGGGAGGACCGGGTGGCGCTGCCCAACGGCAACACCACCACGCGCGAGTACATCGTCCATCCAGGCGCAGTGGTGGTGGTTCCGCTGCTGGACAACGGCGATGTGCTGATGGTGCGGCAGTTCCGCTACCCCCTGAATCGCGATTTCCATGAATTGCCTGCCGGAAAGATCGATTCCGGCGAGGACGTACTCGCCTGCGGCCAGCGCGAACTGCTGGAGGAAACCGGCTATGCCGCACAAGACTGGAAGTTCCTGACGACGATTCATCCCTGCATCGGCTACTCGGACGAGCGGATACTGATCTATCTGGCGCAGGGCTTGACCGAGCACGGCCACCGGCGCGATGAGGACGAGTTCCTGGAGAACGTCAGGCTGCCGCTGGACACGGCTATGGAATGGGTGCGCGACGGGCGCATCAGCGACGTGAAAACCATTATCGGCCTGTTCTGGGCGGAGAAAATTGTCGAAAAGAGGTGGGTACCATAGAATGAGGGTTGCCGAGGCAGATAAACCGGGCGGCGCCCATCATGACAAAAACCAACGAAGCCTACTCTCGCGTTCTCATCGACACCCAGCTTGCAGGCCAAGGCTGGAACACCCAAGACCAGAACAGCGTCCGCTATGAAGTGTTCGTCGATGACGGAACGCGCGCCGACTATGTGCTGTGCGACCGTCATGGCCGCTCCATGGCCGTTATCGAGGCGAAGCGTTTCTCTATCAGCCCTGGCGATGCCGCCGAACAGGCCAAGGGCTATGCCCGCCAACTTGGCGTGCCTTATATATTCCTCACCAACGGTAACGAAGTGCAGTTCTGGGAGTGGGAACGCGAAGCCTTCCCCCATCCGGTCAAAACTTTCTTCAAGCAGGACGACCTCGAACGCCGTTTTGCTACCCGCCTGCTGCGCCGTGATCCGCTCACCGTCAACATAGACACCCGCATCGTCGAGCGCGATTACCAGATCGAGTGCATCGACATCCTCTGCCGTGAGATCGACCAGGGGCGGCGCAAACTCTTGGTCGAAATGGCCACCGGCACCGGCAAGACGCGCACCGCCGCCGCCTTCATTAAGCGGCTGTTCGAGGCCAACGCCATCACCCGCGTGTTGTTCCTGGTGGATCGCATCCCGCTCGCCAAGCAGACCGAGGACGCCTTCGCCGAGCACCTTCCCGACTATCCCGCCTATGTGCTGCGCGCTGGGCGACGTTTTCAGGACGAAAAGCAAATCACCATCACCACGCTGCAAAGTATGGTGAACATTTACGCTGACTATTCGCCGGGCTACTTCGATCTGGTCATCAGCGACGAGTGCCACCGCAGCATCTACGGCCAATGGAAAAAAGTGCTGTTGCACTTCGACGGCACGCAGGTCGGCCTCACTGCCACGCCTTGCGTGGCCGAGGGCGACCTGGGCGATGAGGAAGACACGCTGTTCGTGCGCGACACCTTGCGATTCTTCGAGGTCGAGAAGCCCACCTTCTCCTATAAACTCAAAGATGCGATCCGCGAGGGTTATCTCGCCCCGTATCAGATTTACAAGGCCCAGACCGTCAAGACTGCTGCCGAGGGTGGATTCGAGGTCAAGCGCGACGAGTTGGACTGGCCGACAATGAATATTGACACCCGCGTCGAGTTCGAGAAACTGTTTCAGGGTATCGATACCCTGGTGGTCGATCCTTCTGCACTGGAACGCCGTTTCACCATTCCAGAACGCAACCGCGCCATCGTGCGCGAGTTCCGCCAAGTGCTGGACAACGGTTTCATCGACAGCAAGGGCGTGCAAAGAAAACCCCTGTTCGGCAAAACCATCGTTTTCGCCGTCAACAAACGCCACGCCGAGACATTAGCCCAACTCTTCGATGCCCAGTTTGCCGACCTGAAACCCTCGCCCGAAATCCGTTATGCGGATTATGTGGTTTCCGGTATGGGCAGCGACGACACTCTCGACGGCATGAGCAAGATACGCCGTTTCAAGAAGGAGCCGTTCCCCAAGATTCTGGTTTCGGTGAACATGCTCGACACCGGTTTCGACTGTCCCGAGGTAGTCAGCCTGATTTTCGCCCGCTTCACCCGCTCGACCATCCTCTACCAGCAGATGCGCGGGCGTGGCACGCGTAAAGCGACAGGCAAGCCCGTCTTCACCATGTTTGATTTCACTGGCGTGTGCGACTACCACGGCGACGACGACCCGATGGCCGAGGGTGGTGTGATCGTTGCCAAGACACCATCCAAGAAGAAATACGAGCCGCGCCGCCTGCTGGCACTGGACATCGACGACCACATCGACCCGACAACACGCGAGTGGATTAGCATCGATGAAAACGGCAACATGGTTTTCCCCGAAGCATCCGAGCAAAAAGCCGCCGAACTGGGCACCCGCTTCGAGGCATGGCTACTGGCACGGGAGGACATCAACCCCGGCGAGGAAAGTTGGCTGCGCATGATAGGTAGCCAGTTGCGGGCCAACGCCGGCAGCATGGACGAATTCAGCACCGGCCATTTCGCTTTCCATCCATTTTCGCAGTTGGGCGGCTACCCACAGGCGGTGCGTGTCTTCGGCGGCGAAGAACGCCTCGAAGCCCTGATCGACAGCCTGAACGCCGCCGTCTTCGGCCATGATGATGGCCAACTACTCACCGGCAGCAGCGACCAGCCGACAGCCCATTAACTCCAAAGGAAGCACACCATGCCATTGACCCCCGACATGCGGCGGTCTATCGACCAGATACGCGACTACCTCTTCGGCGGCGGTTATCCCGACCCGGTGAGCAACGCCGAACAACTGTCGTTTCTGTTCTTCTTCTATCTGATCGAGGGCATCGACACCGAGAATAAGCTCAAAGCCAAGGTGCTGAAACTGCCCTACGAGAGCCTATTCGAGGGCGATTGGAAACTACGTAATCCACTCAATGCCCAAGGTAGCGGCGATACCATTCCACGCGACCGTTTCCGCTGGTCGGTGTGGGCCAGAGGTTTATCGGGCGAGTCGCTGGTGCGATTCGTGCGCGACGAGGTGTTTGCCTTCGTGGCCGAACTAGGCGAGCGTGGCGCCCACAATTTCATGAGCGGCGCGCGTCTTTCCATCGACGAGCCGACCGTGCTCACCCAAGTGGTGAATCTGGTCGATGGCCTGCGCCTCGACCAGTCAGATGCCGACACCAAGGGCGACCTGTTCGAGCATGTGCTGCGGCAAATCAAGCAGGCGGGTGAACTGGGCCAGTTCCGCACGCCGCGCCACATTATCCGCACCATCGTCGAGATGATCGACCCCAAGGTAGGCGAAACCATCTACGACCCGGCAGCAGGCACGGCGGGGTTTCTGGTAGCGGCTTACAATCACATTCGGCTTGGCAATTCCTCACCCGGCGCGATTCATGAGGCCGAACTCGACGGCAAGATGCAGAAGCGTGGCCTGGGTGACAAACTCTCGGCGGCACAGGTTTCCGCACTGCAAACCGCCACCTTCTTCGGCAACGATGTTGACCCGAAAATGGTGCGGCTCGCCACCATGAACCTGACTCTGCGCGGACTGGCGAATGTTCGCATCCTGCTGCGCAATGTGCTGACCACCACCCTGGACAACGAACGCAAGGCTGAGTTGGGTTTGCCCGCCGAAGGCTTCCATGTGGTGCTCGCCAATCCGCCATTTGCCGGGCGGGTGGACAAGGATAGAGTCGTCGAGGAAGTAAAAGTTGGCACCAGCACCGCCACCGAGTTGCTGTTCCTCAAATATATGATGGACAGCCTGCGACCCGGTGGGCGCTGCGGCGTGATCGTGCCCGAGGGCGTGCTGTTCGGTTCTACTACCGCGCATAAGGAATTGCGGCGGCAACTGATCGAGAATTGCCGGGTCGAGGCAGTGCTATCTCTGCCTGGTGGCGTGTTCCAGCCCTACGCTGGTGTGAAGACTTCGGTGTTGTTCTTCCGCAAAGGCGGCAGCACTAACAAGGTTCTATTCCTCCACGTCGACAACGACGGTTACAAACTGGATGCCAACCACGATACGCCAATTGAGGCCGACGACCTGCCAGGGCTAATCGACGCCTACCGGCATATTGAGGAACGCTGGGGCGCATGGCAGGCACGCGACAGTGGTGTGGAGTGGACAGAAAAATACTGGTTTGTCGACACGGCAACGCTGCGGGCCAATGACTTCAATCTTTCTGCTGGGCGTTATCGGCCTATGTCCCAAGCCGCCGTTGAGCACCGCGACCCGCGCGAATTGTTGGATGAACTGGCAGCTATTGAGGCGGAGATTGTGGAAGAGGTTGAGGCGTTGCGTTTAGTGTTGGCGGAAGGTGCTCAATGACAATGATGGCTCTGGGTCAAACAGCCCGCTTCATCAACGGTGCAGCTTTCAAACCGACTGACTGGGGCAATGATGGCTTACCAATCATCCGTATCCAGAATCTAACCGGCACAGGCGATAAATTTAATTTCACGACACGACAGGTCAAGGCGGAATTAGTAGTGGAACCAGGAGACCTCTTGGTTTCGTGGAGTGCGACTCTGGATGTCTACCGTTGGGCAGGCCCACGCGGGTTGCTAAACCAACACATTTTTAAGGTTCTCCCCAAACCTGAAATTGATCCTGACTACCTGTTCTTTGCTTTGAAAAGCGCGCTGGCTGAACTGTCATCAAAGACACATGGCTCTACGATGAAGCATGTCGTCAGAGGAGATTTCGAGTCAACTCAGATTCGGGTTCCCCCCCTCGACGAACAACGCCGCATCGTCGATATTCTCTCCCGTGCCGAGGGCATTGTGCGGCTGCGGCGTGAGGCGGAACGGAAGGCGGCAGAACTGGTGCCGGGGATTTTTATCGATATGTTCGGCGACCCGGCGACGAATCCGAGGGGGTGGCCGATGGAACCTCTTCCTAGTGTCTTGTCGAGGCCGTTCAAGAATGGCCTGTATCTTCCAAAAGATAAGTATGCTCCCGAAGGCTCAATAGATGGCATAGAAATGGTGCATATGTCTGATGCCTTTTATGGGGAAGTTAGACGTGGGCACTTGCGCCGAGTGCTGGCAGATGAGAAGCACGTCCGCGAGTATGGGTTATCAGAAATTGATTTGCTCGTTGCACGCCGTTCATTGACTTTCGAAGGAGCAGCGAAACTCTGCGGAATCCCATCATCAGAAAAGCCGCTTCTGTTCGAATCATCATTCATACGCTTGTCCCCATCCCGTGAAAAGCTACTCACCGAATACCTTCTGTGTTATCTGAACAGCGACCGCACTAGGCAGGCGCACATTCTCAGCCGAATCTCGGGAATAACTATTTCAGGTATCAATCAAGCCGCTTTGAGTCAAATACCAGTAATGCTGCCACCTCTCTCTGCACAAGAAGATTTCGTAATGCGGGTTCAGGAAGTGCGCTCCATCGAATCTCAACAATCCGCCGCCACAGAAAAGGCTGAAGCCACTTTCGACGCTCTGATGACACAGGTTTTTTCCTGATGACGGCCAGCCCGATCATCACGCCATATCTTCCAGGAAACCTCCAAGGTCTTCATGGGGAAGAAGAGCGCATCCGAACGGAATCGTCGCTCTGCATAAACGCAAGTGCATCGCTGAAAGACCATGTGGAGATGATGCATTCCTGCCTCGACATGCTCCACGCCGCACACGTCAATGCACCAAAAAAACTGTCAGACGACGAACAGGTTATCTACGGTCTCGGCATTCGCCTTTTCAACTCCGGGTCATGTTTTTTGAAGTTGCTGCTTAGTGGCTATTATCAAGGGGCCGTTTCCTTCCTGCGCGATGTTGTTGAGGTTGGCTTCTTGCTCGATTATTTTGATTATAGCCCCCAGAGTATTGCGGCGTGGCGCAATGGCGAGGTCGAAGAGTTCAAGCCCTACAAAATTCGGAGCGTTCTCGACAAGCGAGACGGTTTCGAGGAAAAAGGGCGAGGCGAAAGATATAAGTTCCTATCGACCTACGGCACACACGCGACTTTCAAAGGTTTTGAACTTGTTGCAACCGAAAAGGGCCTCACGATTGGACCATTCATGAGCGAGAAACTGCTGACGGGAATACTGAACGATGGTGCTTTGCATTTCTCTCATCCAGTGTTGGTTTGTCTGATACATCACAAGGAACTTTCGCTCCACCAAATGAAAAACAGCGTTGGCTTTCTCGATGCAATCAATACGTGGTTCGGGAAATACAGAGACCCGGAAATCGCCGCCATCGGCCTTAAACAGATTGATGAGTTAAGGAAACTTTTCTAATGCCGGATGTTTTTATTTCTCACGCACAGGCAGACCTCCCGTTAGCGGAGTTTCTGCACCGCCATATGTCACAGGAAGGGTTGAGCGTGTATCTTGCCTCAATGTCGATACGGCCGGGTGAACATTGGATGCCTGCAATTATGGAGAATCTGCGTGCATCAACTTGGGTGTTGTGCCTTGCTAGCCGTGCTGTAAGCGCGTCGCCGTGGGTCATGCAGGAGATGGGAGTGGCCATTGGTGCCAACAAGAAACTGGTGCCCATTGTATGGGATCAACCGCCCGAGTCTTTGCCAGGCTGGATGCGCCAATATCAGGCAGTCAATCTTGGTGTGAACCAGCAGGAAGCCACGGCTGTCATAGGACGAATTGCCGAGACCATTAAAGCAGAGAAGCAAAAGGGCATGTTCATTCTGGGCCTGTTGGTCGCCGGTCTTGCCTTGTTTGGGAAGTAGGCCATGGCTGATTACTTTGGTAACTACAATATGAATGGCCTGCTGGCCGCAATGATGCAGCCGGTGCGTCGAAAAATATTCGTCAGTTACCACCATGGCAATGATCAAGCCTATTACGATGAGTTTTCGCGCTTCTTCCATGACCAATATGAAGCGGTGTTCGACAACTCCCTTGATCGTGGCATTGACAGCGGTAATGCTCAATATGTGATGCAACGCATCCGGGATAAGCACATTACGGGCACATCCTGCACGGTCGTGCTGATTGGTGCACAGACGCACCAACGGAAGTATGTGGATTGGGAAATCAAGGCAACACTGGATAAGCAACATGGCTTGGTCGGTATTGTGTTGCCGACTCATCAGAAGACCAATGATGGCAAGATCTGAGGTTCCCCCGAAAAATAGTCTTCCAAGGGTGACGTAAAATAGACGTTACT
>JASJPA010000010.1:0-96275 GCA_031426955.1 Sulfuricella sp. | reverse complement strand
GCCATCAGAGGTCGGTAGCCGAAGGCGCCAGGGGGAAATTCAACAACCTGTTAAGTCCGACAGGCTGCTAGAGCCCATTCAACCTTTGCATTTCAGCAACCCATGACCATAGACACTCAAAACAATTATCTGGTGATCACCGCTTCAGGCGAAGACAAAATCGGTCTCGTCGATCGGCTTTCGAGCAAGATCGCCGAGAGCGGATGCAATATCGAAGAAAGCCGTATGGCCGTATTGGGCGGACAGTTCGCCTTGATCATGCTGCTTTCCGGCCCATGGAACGCGCTTTCCAAGCTCGAAGGGCAAATGGAGTCGCTGGGCGATCAGTTAGGGCTCTCTATCATTCACAAACGAACCCAGCAACGGGAACGGACGCAACCGGTGATTCCCTACAGGGTGGAAGTGGTGGCCATGGATCATCCCGGCATCGTTCGCAACCTGGCCGCTTTTTTCTCCAGGAACGGCATCAATATCGAGGAACTCCAGACCGACACGTACCCGGCGCCACACACCGGCACATCGATGTTTTCCGTCGTCATGACGGTAGGCATTCATGCCGACGTTCACATTCCCACCCTGCGCGGAAATTTCCTCGATTACTGCGACGACCTGAATCTGGACGCGAGCTTCGAACCCGCACGGATGTGATGCCTGCTACTGAGGTAAGCTGAAAAAATGGACACCTGGCCCACCGGGAATCGAAACGACACGAACTGATGCAACCGATGCTCGTTGGGGGAATAGATGGGGCGAGGCGTAATCGGTCATCTTGGTAGATGAATGACTGGTCTACTGCGTAGCAATACCCAAAATGAAAAGGGCCTACATTTCTGTAGACCCTTTAATTTACTGGTGCGCCGGAAGAGATTCGAACTCCTGACCCCTTGGTTCGTAGCCAAGTACTCTATCCAGCTGAGCTACCGGCGCGTTGTGCAGGCGGCATTATATGATAAAAACCGCCGCCAAACAATGGCGGAGAGAGAGGGATTCGAACCCTCGGTAAGGCTATAAACCCTACGCTCCCTTAGCAGGGGAGTACCTTCGACCACTCGGCCATCTCTCCGAAGTGCGCAAGGATACCGGTTTAGGCCTGAAAGGTCAAACCGCTCAAGCCCCCTGCTCCAGGCCGAACGCCTTGTGCAGCACGCGAACAGCCAGCTCCATGTATTTCTCGTCGATCACCACCGAAATCTTGATTTCGGAGGTGGAAATCATCTGGATGTTGATCCCTTCTTCCGCCAGAGTCCTGAACATGTTGCTGGCGATCCCGGCATGGGATCGCATGCCGACGCCGATCACGGAGACCTTGGCGATGCGGTCGTCACCGGAAATCTCGCGGGCGCCGATGTGGGCTTGCACGCCTTTCAGCACCTCCAGCGCTTTTTTGTATTCGTTGCGGTGAACGGTGAAGGTGAAGTCGGTGGTGCCGTCCGCGCCGACGTTCTGGATGATCATGTCCACGTCGATATTGGCTTCGCCGACCGGCCCGAGGATCTGGTAGGCGATGCCGGGACGATCCGGTACGCCGAGCACGGTGATCTTTGCCTCATCGCGATTGAACGCGATACCCGAAATAATCGCTTGTTCCATTTTGTCATTTTCCTCAAAGGTGATCAGAGTGCCTTCCCCTTCATCATCGAAGCTGGAAAGCACGCGCAACTTGACCTTGTACTTGCCGGCAAATTCCACTGAGCGGATTTGCAGCACTTTGGAGCCGAGGCTCGCCATCTCCAGCATTTCTTCAAAGGTGATGGTCTTGAGCCGGCGCGCTTCCGGAACGAGGCGCGGGTCGGTGGTGTAGACGCCGTCCACATCGGTGTAGATCTGGCACTCGTCGGCCTTCAGCGCCGCCGCCAGCGCCACGCCGGTGGTGTCGGAACCGCCGCGACCGAGGGTGGTGATGTTGCCGTTCTCGTCCACACCCTGGAAACCCGCCACCACGACCACATAGCCTGCGTCCAGGTCGGCGCGCATGTTGTGTTCTTCGATGTCGAGGATGCGCGCCTTGGAGTGCGCGCTGTCGGTGATGATCTTGACCTGGGATCCGGTATAGCTCCGCGCCTTCAGCCCCAGTTCCATCAGCGCCATGGAAAGCAGCGCAATCGTCACCTGCTCGCCGGTGGAAAGCAGCACGTCCATTTCACGCAGATCGGGGTTGGGTTGAACTTCCTTGGCCAAGGCAACCAGGCGGTTAGTCTCGCCGCTCATGGCGGAAACAACGACTACGACCTGATGGCCAAGCATCTTGAATTTAGCTACGCGCTGGGCAACATTCTTTATTCGCTCGGGGTTGCCGACCGACGTGCCGCCATATTTCTGAACAATCAGTGCCATTGCACACCTGCAAAAAATTGATGATTTTAATTCAATTATGGAAAGATGACGAGCACATGACATAACTCATCAAAGAAATTGATAAATATCGGGTCGCCACCCTTAAGCCCCCCATGAAACCCAATGTCATTATTGTTGTGTATTATTTAAAATAAGCGTGATAAGATTATGCGCAGAACTAGTGGTTTCCCCTATCTAACGATAAGGGTTTTACGTAGTGCCTTTATTAATCATTCATACTAACGCCATGAAAATATTTGAAAATATCGTAAACCCGCGAGAAATCCGGCGGAAGCTTGGTCTGAACCAGCAGGAGTTCTGGACCCAAATCGGCGTAACCCAAAGTGGCGGATCCCGCTATGAAAGCGGTCGCAACATGCCGAAACCGGTCAGGGAGTTGCTGCGCCTGGTCCATGTGGAGCAGCTTGACTTGGCTCGGATCAAAAAAGAAGACTTTGAAATCGTCGGCCTCCTGAAGGAAGAGCATCCGGATTTGTATAAAAGCCTGAAAAAAGCGGTTCGCGCCAAGAAAAAAGAGGCTTGAGCCAGTAGCCTAATAGTCAATCAACAAGGGTCGCAAGGGGTTGTAGGTCGGGCTTCAGCCCGACATGTCGGCATGAATGCCGACCTACAGCTTCACGTTTCAACGTGACTGACTATTAGCAGTTCAGCCTTACCGCAACACCCTGCTCCTCGATCTCAGCCGCGAGATTCAGCATCCACTCTTGCGGCAATGCCGACAAGCGCGCCGCTTCGGGTTGCATCGAGGGGCGCGCGAGGCCGTATAACAGCACGCCCTGCAATGGCACTTCTTCAGCCTGCAGCCGGCCAATGAATTTCAGATAAGCCTCCCGCTCAATATCTGTGGGAGGCTGTCCGTCGAACTCAAAAACACAGGTTTGCAGCCAGGTCGGGCATAACAGCGCAGCCGTCCGCAAATTATCATGCATTTTTTCTACCGTCTGACGACTACCGTTAATCCTGCGCATTCCATTCGCCGTGGCGCTATCCAGCTTGAACCACACTTCTCCGCCCAGCCGCGCCATTTTCCGCAAGCCTTCCTTGACCTTGGCACGCTGAATCAGGCTGCCGTTGGTGATCAACACCAGCCTGATCTTTCCGATCAGGTCGAATTCCGCCATGATCTCGCCGATCAAATCGACAACCTGGGCGAACTCCTTGGCACTGGTCGGTTCGCCATTGCCGGACAGGGCGATATCGTTAAGCCGCCGCGCATCGGCCGGCACCCGTCGTTGCATGAAATCGCCTTGGAGTAATTCCCGCAAGAAACTGCGCAACTCCCCTGCCAGCTTTTCCAGGTCGACCTCAGGCGCGCCACCGCGCTTGAGGTCGGGAACCTGGCAATAAATGCAGCGCCAGTTACAGGCATTGTTGGTATTGAGGTTGATCCCCACCGAAACGCCACCGGCACGGCGCGAGATCACCGGATAGACATAAGTCATCCCCGCGCTGTCGCGGTCATGGTCGTAAATATTCAGCACTTGGGACATAGCGCCGATTTTAAGGCTTCGCCATCCTCGGCGCCAACAAATTCAGCGCAATGGTATAATCCACCGGGAATTGACCACCACCCTTGGCCCTCCAATATGCTGATCACGCGCAGACTCGAATTCGATGCCGGCCATCGCATCCCGCACCACAAAAGCCAGTGCCGTCATCTGCACGGCCATCGTTACGCCATCGAGATCAGCCTGTCCGGCAGCATCATCGATACGCCCGGCTCGTCGGAAGAAGGCATGGTCATGGACTTTACCGACGTCAAGACCATTGCCCAGAAGCATGTGGTGGAACCGTGGGATCACGCCTTCCTGGTTTATGCCGGCGACACCGTCGTTGCCGATTTCCTGCGGACCATCGAAGAGCACAAGACGGTCGTGCTCGACTGCGTGCCCACCGCTGAAAACCTTGCCGCCAAAGCATTCCAGATTCTGGAACTGGCCTACCGCGACGTCTATGGCAACAATCTGCGTCTCGAGCGGGTGCGGATTTACGAAACGCCGAACAACTGGGCCGATGCGGTAAGAGGGGAAAATTAACAGGACGGGCGGGAGATTCGGACCCACCCTTATCCTGAAAAGCCTTACCCCCAGATTTCCGGCGGCACGCAAAGCCGGGCCACCGGCACATCACCCAGCAGGTGCTCGTCGACAATCGCGGCGACATCGTCCTTCGTCACCTTGCCGTACATCACGCCCTCGGGGTACACCAGCACGCTCGGGCCCGAACCGCACGGGCCGATGCAGCCGGTCATGGTGAGGCGGAATTTCTCGCCCAGGTCGCGCTTCTGGAACTCGAACAGGAATTCATCCAGCACGTCGCCGCACCCGTTTTGATTGCACGATCCCTGTGGATGGCCGGGGCCGCGGTTCTGGGTGCAGATAAAGATATGTTTCAAAGGTTTTGCCATGATTTCTCCTGTAATGTGCTTTACCGATATCAACCGAACTTGAATAAAACTCCATAGCCGCCGCGCGGGTACTCCCAGTCCACGTTGCGGTAATCGTCGCAGATGATGCGGCAGGTGCCGCATTCCAGGCAGCCGTCGGTGATCAGCACCACCTTGCCGTTGCCCTCCAGCGTGTAGCAGCCAGCCGGACAACAAACGGTGCACTGCTGGGTCTTGCATTCGTATTCGCAGATATCCGGCTTGAAGATTTTTACGTGAGGCCGTTCGGCGTCCACCCGGTAGCGGTTCTGAAACAGTTTCTCTTCGACTTTGACGATCATCTGAAAGCCCTCCAAAGCTTGTATGCATCACCCATCAACCCGAACAGCGAGCGCTTCTCGCGGAAGCTGGAAAATATTTCGCGTTCCTTGGTTTTCTTGTCCACGCCGTCCACATGCAGCATGGTGTGGGCGGACCGATTGACCAGTTCTGGATAAGTGGTAAAGAACTGGCGGTTGGAATGGAAAATCTCCGGCATTTCCTGGTATTTTTTCAGGTCCTTCATGACGAAGCTGTCGTCCAGCCGGCTGCGATATATAGACAGGTTAGCCGCCGTCATCGCCTTGCCTTCTTTCACCAGGTCGATCACGGTTTCCGCCGCGATCCGGCCGGTGGTCATGGCCAGGTTGGAACCTTCACGGTGCACCGCGTTGACGAACATGCCGGAATCGCCGACGATCAGCCAGCCGTCGCCATAGATCCTGGGTATCGCCTTGTAGCCGCCTTCCGGGATCAGGTGGGCGGTGTATTCCTTCATCTCCCCGCCGGCCAGCAGCGGCTTGATCGAAGGATGGTTCTTCATCTCCTCCAGCAGCGCGTAAGGCGTGGTTTTCTGCTCCTTGAAGTCGGACAGCATGCAGCCCACGCCGACGGCGATGGACTCCTTGTTGGTGTAGAGGAAGCCGGTGCCCATCATGCCTTGGGTGATCTTGCCGAACATCTCGATCACCACGCCTTCCTCCTCGCCGATATTGAAGCGCTCCTGCAGGATTTCCTGCGGCATGAAGTGGATTTCCTTCACCGCCAGCGCCACGTTTTTCGGCTCCAGTTCGGGGTGGAATTCGGCCTTCTTGGCGAGCAGGGAATTCACCCCGTCAGCCAGGATAACCACGTCGGCGTAAATCGTTCCTCCTTCGCGATCCACCTGCACCCCCACTACCCTGTTACCTTCGTCCCTCAACAGGTCGGTGACCGTGGTTTCGCAAATCACCAGCGCGCCCGCCGCCTGCACCTTGGCCGAAAACCACTTGTCGAACTGGGCGCGGATAATGGTGTAGCGGTTGTACGGCTCCTTGTTGAAGCTGTCGGAACGGTAATGGGTGCCGATGAAGGAATCGTCGTCCAGCACCCACATGCGCTGCTCGATGATGTGCCGCTCCAGCGGCGCATCATCGCGGAAATCGGGGATCATCTTCTCCAGCGCATCGGCGTAGAGAATCGCCCCCTGCACGTTCTTCGAGCCGGCATATTCGCCCCGCTCCAGTTGCAGCACCTTCAGCCCGGCCTTGGCCAGGGTATAGGCGGCGGCATTGCCGGAAGGCCCGGCGCCAACCACGATGGCATCGAATTTTTCATTCATGAGATTCTCCTGATTCAACTAATTTTTCACCGCCGAGGCGCAGAGACGCAGAGATAACAACCGCTTTTGTTCTTCTCTGCGTCTCTGCGCCTCGGCGGTTAATTCATCCTGCTTTCCTCATCATCGCCAGCTTCTGCCGGAACGCCTCGGTCAGCGCGGGCAGCACGGTCATGGCATTGCCGACGATGCCGTAGGTGGCAAAATCGAAGATCGGCGCATCAGGGTCGTTGTTGATCGCAATGATGCAATCCGAGGCATCCATCCCCACCCGGTGCTGGATCGCGCCGGAGATGCCGGCGGCGATGTAGAGCTTGGGCCGCACGGTCTTGCCCGATTGCCCCACCTGCCGCTCCAGGTCGACCCAGCCGGCCTGCACCACGGGGCGCGAGGCGCCCACTTCGGCGCCGAGCACCTGGGCAAGGTCCCGGATGAGCTGGAAATTCTCCGGCTTCTTCATGCCCCGCCCGCCGGACACGATGATGTCGGCAAAGGCAAGCTGCGGCTTGTCCTGCATGGCATCTGGAATGTATTCCAGCACCTTGGTGATGATGCTGCTTTCAACCATGCCGAGCGGATGCTCGATCACCCGTCCGGTGCGGCTGGCGTCGCGCTCCGCCAGGGCCATCACCCGCGGGCGCACGGTGGCCATCTGCGGCCGGTAGTTGAGGGTAACGATGGTGCACAGCAGGCTACCGCCGAAAGTGGGGCGGGTGGCGGCCAAGCTGCGGTTGTCCGGGTCGATGGTCAGTGCGGTACAGTCGGCGGTGAGCCCGGTCTGCAGGGTCGTCGCCACGCTGCCGGCGAGATCGCGGCCCTGGGTGGTGGCCCCGAGCAGCAGGATTTCCGGCTGGTAGGCGTTGACCAGGTCGGTCATCCCCTTGGTGAAGGGCTCGTTGCGGTAGTCCTTGAGGATATCGTCCGCCATCAGGTAGCACAGGTCGGCGCCGTGGCACATCGCCTCGTTGCAGAACCGGCGGGTCTGTTCGCCGGGCGCGCCCAGCACCACGCCGGCCAGTTCCACGCCGAGCATGTCGGCAAGCTTCCTGCCCTCGCCCATCAGTTCCCACGAAACCGGGTGGACCTGCCCCCGCTCGTGCTCGACGAACACCCACACGCCCTTGTAGCCGGCGAGCTTGGGGTCCAGTTCGAATTTGCGTTTTTTCTTGGCCGGTGCTGCATCAGTCATGGCTATCTCCTTTTCTTGGTCAGGCGCGCTTGGCGACTTCTTTTTCCACCGCCGGGAAGCGCGTGAACATCTTCGCCAGCACCGTCACAGCCACATCCTTGGGGTCGCCGCTCTCCACCTCGATCATCTCGGCGCGCTCCGATTTCGGCGTCGGCGCGAACACTTTGCTCACCACGGTGGGCGACCCCTTGAGGCCGATTTTGACAATATCGTCGTCTGCGATACCGGCTTCCTCCCTGTTCCATTGCTTGAGCGGGTGGCGGGCGGCGCGGAACATATTGGGCATGTTGGCGAAGCGCATCTGGTTGTTGCCATCCAGCACCGTCACCAGGCACGGCAGACTGGTTTTCAGCAACTGCACGCCGCCTTCGGCACGCCGCTCCACCACGATTTCCTTCGCCTCCGGCTTGACCGCCACGATCTTGGAGACATAGGTCAGCAGCTGCATGTCCAGGCGTTTCGCCACACCCGGCCCGACTTGGGCGGTGTCGCCATCGATGGTCTGCTTGCCGGTAAACACCATGTCCACCGGCATGTTCTTCTGTATCTGGCGGATCGCCGAGGCCAACGCAAAGCTGGTCGCCAGGGTATCCGCGCCGGCGAAGGCGCGGTCGGTAATCAGGATCGCGTCGTCGGCGCCGAACGACAGCGCCTTGCGTAAGGCCGCCTCTGCCTGGGGCGGACCCATGGTGATCACGGTGACCGTGCCGCCGTGCTTGTCCTTGAGGCACAGCGCTTCTTCCAGGGCGAACAGGTCATACGGGTTGATGATCGCCGGAACGCCCTGGCGCATGATGGTGTTGGTCACCGGATGGACGCGGATCTGCGCGCTGTCCGGTACCTGTTTGATGCAAACGACGATGTGCATGATCTGCTCCTTGTCAGGCGGCTTTTTGCTTCTGCGGCAGGGCCGCGCGAATGTTCTCCACCGACACCGTTTTCACCCCTTCGGCATCGCGGAAAACCTTGAAAACCTTTTCCTTGATTGCGCTGGAGTGGACGAAGTCCTGGTAGGCCCGATCCAGCAGCTTTCGGCAGGCATTGAGTGCCTCGTCCTCGCTGCTATCGGCGGAAAGCGGCGTCTGCCTGAGATACTGGTGGAAACGCTGCAGGATGTGCAGGCGGTTCACATGCACCACCTCAGACTGGTACTCGATTGCAAAGAAGTCCAGGAACTCCTCGGCGGTGGACAGCCTTTTCATGGCATGCATCAATATTTCCATGGCTTCAATCTCCAATAGTCAAACTTCAAGGCGCAGCGGATGCCGCACCGCGGTTTCCAGGTAGAACCGCTTAAGGTCGTCCGCATCGGGCGCATGCTTGACCGACCCGGCGTACTGGCGGATGCGCGCCAGGATGGTGCCGGCCTGCAGTTCGTCGAGCAGCATCCCCATTTCGGCATAGGTCCTGATCACCGCACTGCTGCCGGAATGCTTGCCCAGCACCAGCCGGTGGTCGCGTCCGACTTCTTCGGGGTCGAAGTTCTGGTAGTTGGCGCGGTTCTTGATCAGCCCGTCCACGTGGATGCCGGATTCGTGAGTGAAAACCCCTTCCCCGACGATGCTCTTGTTGGCCGGTACCGGGCGCCCGGAGGCCAAGGCCACCAGCCGCGATATTTCCGGAAAACGCCGGCTGTCGATGCCGCTCTCGATGCCGTGCAGGTGGCGCAGCGCCATCACCGCCTCTTCCAGCGGCGCATTGCCGGCGCGTTCGCCGAGGCCGTTGACGGTGGTGTTGATGTGGGTCGCGCCCGCCTTCACCGCCGCCAGGGTATTGGCGGTCGCCAGTCCGAGGTCGTTGTGGGCGTGCATTTCCACTTCCATGTCGACCGTGACCCGCAGGGTGCGCAGCACTTCGTAGGTAGCGAACGGGTCCAGCACTCCCAGCGTATCGGCGAAACGGAAGCGGCGGGCACCGGCGTACTCGGCCGTCTCCGCCGCCTTGAGCAGGAAATCGATATCGGCGCGGGAGGCGTCTTCAGCGCCGACGCTCACTTCCATCCCCAAATCCAGGGCGGCCGGCACGAAGCGGCGTATGGCCTGCAACACCCACTCGCGGTCGCGCCTCAGCTTGTGTCGAATCTGCAGGTCGGACACCGGGATCGACAGGTTGACCATGTTCACATTGCACTCTGCCGCCGCACGCAAGTCCTCGTCCTGCATGCGCCCCCACACCATGAAGCGCGAACTCAGGCCCAGCCCGGCGATGGCGCGGATCGCCTCGCGCTCCTCCTCGCCCATGACCGGGATGCCGATTTCCAGCTCAGCCACGCCGGCGGCGGACAGGGCACGGGCAATGGCGATCTTCTCCTCGGCGGAGAATGCCACCCCGGCGGTCTGCTCGCCGTCGCGCAAGGTCGTATCGTTAACGGTCACCATGATGTTCTCCGTTCATGCCTGGAATGTTGTTGCATGAACAGGCTTTAGCAAGCACTGTGCCACCATCACAAAAACAACAATTTTCTGTTGCTTTTCAATTAACTGTAAATTTTCAACTAAAAAAAACGGGGGAAGTAAAGCCGACATTCAGCCGACTTGTCGGGTTTGCGACAAGGACTTGGATTCAACCCGGATTGGACAACGGCAGGTAGTTCAGATTTTTACTATTCTGGCAGTGGCAACTCGCGCGGGCCTGAGAAAGCAGGCCCGCACTGTAATCATCCTGGAAAATCGGTTAGCCACAGAGAACACAGAGTTCACAGAGAAACGGGGTAGGCAGGGATGGGTAGCTTTATCGCCCAACTCGCAAAAACCAAAAGTAGGCGCCTCTAGGAGCTTGGCGGATCGTCGCCACTCGCCCGCAGCAGGCGTCATGGCGCTGTCGTTTTTGCAACAAATTCACCACATCCATGCATGCATTGTAGATATTCAGACAATCGCGTATCGCAGCTCAGATCCAGCATTACTGCGCTTTCCCAGCGGTTTTACAGTTTGGCACGGTTGTTGCTATTCCTGGTTTCAGGAACTGAGTCGGGTTTCATTTCAGCCCGGCTTATACATGGTGAACAGGAGCGAACAATGCAAAACCAGGCACAACCAAATAGTGTAAGCGTGCAGGAAATCAAACCGCTGGACAAGGTCATGCAGCAAATCGCTGAGCATAAGGGATGCGGCACCTCCAGCGAGGGCGCGAAAGCGAGTTGCGGCTCATCCTCCGGCCGGGGAGACATGGCGCCGGAGGTGTGGGAGAAGGTCAAAAACCATCCCTGCTACAGCGAGGAGGCCCACCACCATTATGCGCGCATGCACGTAGCCGTGGCGCCGGCGTGCAATATCCAGTGCAATTATTGCAACCGCAAGTACGACTGCGCCAACGAGAGCCGTCCCGGCGTGGTGAGCGAGAAGCTGACCCCGGAGCAGGCCTCGCGGAAAGTCCTGGCGGTGGCTTCCACCATCCCCCAGATGACGGTACTGGGTATCGCCGGCCCAGGAGACCCCCTGGCGAACCCGGAAAAGACCTTCAAGACGTTCGAGCTGATCTACAAGGCGGCACCTGACATCAAACTGTGTCTATCCACCAACGGCTTGGCTCTGCCCGATCATATAGAGGCCATCAAGTCGTTCAATGTGGACCACGTGACGATCACCATCAACATGGTCGATCCGGAGGTGGGGCAGCACATTTATCCGTGGATATTCTGGAACCACAAGCGCATCACCGGCATCGAGGCCTCCCGGATACTCATGGAGCGCCAGATGCAGGGGCTGGAGATGCTGACCGAGGCCGGCATTCTGTGCAAGGTCAATTCGGTGATGATCCCCGGTATCAACGATCACCACCTGGTCGAGGTGAACCGGGCAGTCAAGTCGCGTGGGGCGTTCCTGCACAACATCATGCCGCTCATCTCCGCACCCGAGCACGGCACCGTGTTCGGCCTCAACGGCCAGCGCGGTCCCAGCGCGCAAGAGCTGAAGGCGTTGCAGGACAGTTGCGAGGGCGAGATGAACATGATGCGCCATTGCCGCCAGTGCCGTGCCGATGCAGTGGGGTTGCTGGGCGAAGACCGCTCTTCCGAATTCAGCACGGAAAAAGTCATGGAGATGGACATCCAGTATGACGCCGATGGCCGCGCCGCCTACCAGCAAAAGGTGGAGCAGGAGCGTCTTGCGACGGCGGCGGCCAAGGAGGCCGAACTGGCCGAACTGGTGGAGGAGTTCAGCGATGTAACGATTCTGGTCGCCGTCGCCACCAAGGGCCACGGCCGCATCAACGAGCACTTCGGCCATGCCCAGGAATTCCAGATTTACGAACTCAGCACCGAGGGTTCCAGGTTCGTCGGGCATCGCCGCGTCGATCTGTATTGCCATGGCGGCTACGGCGAGGAGGACACGCTGCCTACGGTTATCCGCGCCATCAACGACTGTGTCGCGGTGTTCGTGGCCAAGATCGGCGGCTGCCCGAAAGACGAGCTGCGCGCGGCGGGTATCGACCCGGTGGACAAATACGCCCACGAGTTCATCGAACAGTCAGCGGTGCGCTACTTCAAGGAATATCTGGGCAAGGTGAAATCCGGCGAGATCGCCCACGTGGCCCGCGGCGACGCGGATATCCGGCAGGGTGCGTACATCGCGGCATAGACAGAGTTGTTCAGTTTGGTCGAGTAATACAGGAGAAGAAATCATGGCATACAAAATCATTTCATCCCAGTGCACCGCGTGTTCCGCGTGCGAGCCGGAGTGCCCGAACGTGGCGATTCGCGAGAAGGATGGAACCTTCGTCATCAACGCGAAAAAATGCTCCGAGTGCATCGGCCATTTCGACGACCCGCAGTGCGTGGCGGTTTGCCCGGTGGAGAACACCTGCGTGATCGACACCAAATATCCCCGCTATCAGGCTGCCTAGGAGAACGCAATGAACGTAACGATTACCCCCAGCGCCGAAAAATTCATAGGCCGCATGATCCGTTTCAACGGCGGAGATGGCTACGGGTTCAGGCTGATGGTCAGCGCCGGCGGCTGTTCCGGGCTGGCTTCCGAGTTCACCGTGGAAGCCGCGCCCAAGCCGGGCGACAGCGTGCTGGAAAACAACGGGCTCAAGCTGTTCTTGCCAGCAGAAAGCCGCTTGCTGCTGGACGGCGTGACCATCGATTTCGCCGACACGCCGATGAGCAGCGGGCTGACCTTCATCAACCCCAATGCGGCGTCATGCGGTTGCAGCAGCAGCTCGGCTCCGGGCGTTGCCACGGTCAGTGTGTCCAGCATTGCGCACAAGCACTAAGCAGGCGGGATCCATGCACGAAACCGGAGCCGAACAACTGGAGCGCGAAGGTCGGGGAAACGATGACTGATATCGATGAAGCCATGGACTGGCAGGGAAACGAGCTGCACTGCGCGGACTGCCAGAATCGGGCGATTTCGGACGCAGGGCGCTGCCAGTTGCTGCATGCCTGCGTGCAGGACCGCTACGCCAAACGCATCGACCGGTTCTTCGAGTGGAATCCCACGCTGGCAGTGGAATACCTGGCACATCCCTATTTCGAGGTGCGGGCGGTGGCCGCCAAGCATGTTGACGTGTTCCATCTTCCGCGCCTGATCAACGACCCGGACGAGACCGTTCGCTGGAGCGCAGCGCAGCGGCTGCCATCGCGCCATTTGCTGCTGATGCGCACCGACCCGGATCGTGAAGTGCGTATCCGCGTGGCGTCGCGGCTGGAAGAATGCCATCTTGGCTCGATGATGAAGGATATGGATTATTACGTGCGTCAGGTTGTGGCGCGGCGCCTGCCGGCTGGCATGTTGATCCTGATGATGCACGATCCAGACCCGGAAGTCCGGCTGACTGTTGCCAAGAGGATAGGCGATGAATGGCTGGTAAAAATGTCATGCGACAAGGATCCGCGGGTGCGCATCGAAGTCATTGGCCGGATCAACGAGCAACTGCTGTCGCCGCTGCTGAACGATCCGGATTGGCGAGTGCGCTACGAAGTCGCCGGACGAATTCCGGAGAAACACCTGGCGCAAATGTCGGCAGACGATGATCCGGCGGTACGCAAACTCGTCGCCAGTCGCATCGCGCATATAAATGGTGAGAAAAAGATGCGTGTTTTTAGTGTGGTTTGAACCAAGGAGCGAACATGGCCAAGATCAGTCGTGACAGCGAAATAGTGGAAATCAGCGCCGAACCGCAGTTCGACTACGGGCAAAAGGTGCGCTCCATCAAAACGATACGCAATGACGGGACATTCCCCGGCAAGGACATCGGAGAAGTGCTGGTAAAGAAGGGCGACATAGGCTACGTGACCAGCATCGGCACCTTCTTGCAACAATACTACATTTACGGCATCGACGTGGTGGAACGGGGGTATCGGGTGGGCATGAGAGCCAAGGAGCTGGAGCTCGTCGAAACCGGAAGCGCGGCGATTTCAGGGGGAGCGGCATGATAGAACCGAGAATACCTAAATACCAGTGGGGACAGCAGGTGCTTGCCAGCGTCGACTTGTACAACGATGGATCATTTCCGGAAAAAGAACCGGAAGCACTGTTGGTCGGCAGTGGAAGCCAGGGTGAAATCGTGCAGGTGGGCAGTCATGAGGAATCCAGCATCCCCGTTTATTTGGTGGAATTCCAGGCTGGGTACGTGGTGGGATGCCTGGAGGAAGAAATCGTCCCTGCATAAGGGGTAGTGGCGGAAGAGATCATGGGTACGGCTGTAAGCATCCACCCTCCCCACCCTAACGACGTGGACCGCAAGCGGATTGAGCGTGCGCTGTCCAAACGGCTGCGCTACCGCTATGTATCGCCGGAGGTCAACACGGTTGAAAACGGGTATCAAATCAGGAGTCCGTGCTGCTCGCGCAATATAGACAAGTCCGGCGGCATGATCGACATCGCGCGGATTGAATATGTGGCGGCACGCCGGATCTGGTGTTTGTATCGCAAGGAATTCAGCCACGACCAATGGCTGCTGTACGCCGAATTCAAGAGCCTGGCCGAGTTGCTGCAACAACTGAACCAGGACACGGAACGGATATTCTGGCAATGAATGGGCCGAGCGAAATGATATACCTGGACAACAATGCCACCACACCGGTGGCGCCGGAATGCGTGGACGCGATGCTGGCGTGCCTGCGAGACATCTGGGGCAACCCGTCCAGCAAGCATCGATTGGGCGGCGAGGCGAAGCAACAGGTAGGTGAGGCGCGCACCCAGGTGGCCGACATGCTGGGCGCAACGTCGCCGGAGATCGTGTTCACCAGCAGTGGAACCGAAAGTACCCATGCGGCGATCCTGGGTGTGCTGGCGTTAAACCCGGACAAGCGCCACATCGTGACCAGCACGGTGGAGCACCCTTCCAGCCTGCTGCTGTTGCGGCACCTGGAAACGCAAGGGGTGCGGGTCACTTATCTGGCAGTGGACGGACGGGGGTGCCTGGATCTGTCCGATCTGGAACAGGCGGTAACTGGGGATACGGCGCTGGTCACGCTGATGTGGGCCAACAACGAAACCGGCGTGCTGTTTCCCATCGAACAGGCCGCTGCCATTGCCCACAAGCATGGCGCCCTGTTCCACACCGATGCGGTGCAGGCGGCAGGAAAAATTTCCATCGATGTGGGGCGGATGCCGGTCGATCTGTTATCACTGTCAGGCCACAAACTGCATGCACCGAAAGGTGTCGGCGCCCTGTTCGTGCGCAAGGGGATAAAGCTGCCGCCGCTGTTCTTTGGCCACCAGGAACGCGGACGGCGCGGCGGAACGGAGAACGTGCCGGCCATTGTCGGACTGGGTGTGGCAAGCAAACTCGCAGCGCAAGGCATGGCCGACGAACTGACCCGCGTGAAGGCGCTGCGGGATCGTCTGGAAACAGCGATCCTGGCGCAGGTCCCGTTTGCACGGATCAATGGAATGGGGGCGGAACGCGTGCCGAATACCACCAACATCGCATTCGGCAAACTGGACAGCGAAATGCTGCTGGACCGGCTGGACAAGGCCGATATTTTCGCCTCGTCCGGCGCCGCCTGCACCGCCGGCGGCAGCGAGCCTTCCCACGTGCTCACCGCCATGGGTTTGGAGCGGGCTGCGGCCATGGCCTCGATACGCTTTTCCTTGAGCCGCTATACCGCAGGTTCGATGATAGACCGGGTGCTGGAAGTGCTGCTGGCTGTGGTTTTAAATAGTCGCCAGTCATGTTGAAACGTGAAATTGTAGGTCGGCATTCATGCCGACATGTCGGGCTGAAGCCCGACCTACATACCCTTTAGGAGATGATGCAATGAAAATAATGATCCGCAAAAACGCCGCAGGCATATTGTCAGCTTACGTGCCCAAAAAAGATTTGGAAGAGAATATTGTTTCCATGGAAAAAGAGGGCATGTGGGGCGGCATGGTGACGCTCGCCAACGGCTGGCAGCTAGAACTGCCGGAAATGAGCGCAGACACCGCGTTGCCGTTGACCGTGGACGCCCGCAAGGTGAGCTCATAGCCATGGCCCTGACCGAAAACGACCTGGCGCAACTGGAGGCACTGCTCGGTTCAGCGGCAGTTGGCGAAAATCCGCTCGCCAATTTCCGCCAGCTCTTTCCCGGCCTGTCCCTCACCCGTTGCGATGCTTCCGACATGGACAGTGACAAACCGTTCCGAACCTATCCGGGGTTCAACCTCTACCTGGTGGACGGCAGCAATCACTGCTGGCGCATCACCGGCGACACCGCCGCCGCCACCGGGATCGTCGTGGCGCAGCGCAGTTAGGACATCGATCATGAGCCTATCCTGGATACCCCTGTCCGACCCCGACATCAGCCATGCCGAACTGGAGGCCGTGAGTACCGTGCTGCAATCGCCTCGCCTCAGCCAGGGGCCGGTGGTGGAAGCGTTCGAGTCTGCGTTCGCGGCTTATCTCGGCCGCAAGTACGCAGTGGCCGTGTCCAGCGGCAGCATGGGGCTGTTGCTGTGCCTCAAGGCTCACGGCATAGGCCCAGGCGACGAAGTGATCGCCTCGCCTTTTTCCTGGCATCAGATCGCGCATGCCATCGCGCTCGCCGGGGCCAGGCCGGTGTTCGCGGACATCGACTACTGGGCCGGCACGCTGGCGCCGGACAAAGC
Organism: Sulfuricella sp.; assembly: GCA_031426955.1. Classification (GTDB taxonomy): domain Bacteria; phylum Pseudomonadota; class Gammaproteobacteria; order Burkholderiales; family Sulfuricellaceae; genus Sulfuricella. Next base: position 79,671 of record JASJPA010000010.1, on the reverse strand, counting down.
CGAAGCCAAAATTACGCCGAACACCCGCGCCATCCTGGCCGGCAATCCCAACGGCCACCCGGCGCCGTGGCAGGCATTCCGCGAAATGGCGGACCGGCACGGCCTGAAACTGCTGGAGGATTCCACCGAAGCGATTGGTTCGCGCTACCAGGGCAAGCCGGTCGGCAGTTTCGGCGACTGCGCCGTGTTCGATTTCTCCCAGCCGGGGCCGCTGGTTTGCGGCGAAGGCGGAATGGTGGTGACGGACGACCTGGAACTGGTCAGGACGCTGCGCTCCTACCGCAACCGCCGCCTGGACGAGCGGTTCTCCGTGGTGATCGGCGGCAGGCTGCCCTACCAGGCTTGCATGAGCGACGTGAGCGCCGCGCTGGGACTGGCGCAACTGGATCGTATCGACGCCATTTTGCAGCGGCGCAAGCAGGTCGAAACCGACTACCTGGAGCACATCCGCTCCTTCGAAGGCATCAAGCCGCCCTATGTGGCGCCTGATGTCACCGATATTCACTGGTTGCTCTACCTGGTGCATCTGGGCACCCGCTTCAGCCGCAGCAGCCGCGACGCCATCATCGCGGATCTGCATACGGAACAGATCGAGGCTGCCGCTTATTGCCAGCCCGTGCATCTACAGGCGTTTTACCAGGAACTGGGCTATCGCAAGGGCAACTATTTCGTCACCGAAAAAGTGGCCGACCACGCGCTCGCCTTGCCTTTTCATGGTCACCTGAACGAAGACCAGGTGGGCTTCATCGTCAAGACTGCCAAGGACGCATCGCTCAACGTGGGAGCCGGGGCAGCCATTTATTAGAAACGCTTTTTTCGTAAAACCACTGAAGGAGTAACGTAATGCCCATCATCACCATCAAGAACACCGGCAAGACCCTGGAAGCTGCCGAGGGATCGAGCATTCTGCAGGCGCTGCTCGCCGCCGGCGAAAATATCACGCACAAATGCGAAGAAGGCAAGCCCGAGCTGTGTGGTGCCTGCCATGTCTTCGTAGTCGAAGGACGCAAGAGCCTGTCGAAGATACAGCGCATCGAAAACGAGAAACTGGACACCCTCGTCGGCGTGGGTTCCGGGTCGCGCCTGGCATGCCAGGCCATACTCGGCACGGAAAATATCACGGTCGAATTGTTGAGCGTCTAATCGGAAATTCGAACAAGGTTCCAAATGAAAGGATAGTCATGACACACCTGTCGCAATTACTGGACGATATCAGGAACGAGCTGGATAACGGAAAAATTGTTCCCTACCTGGGGCCTGGCGTCCTTGATCTTGCTCCCGCCTGTCCGGTGCCGAACTCTCCGGGGGCGCTGGTCGAGCGGCTGGTCGCGAAGGTAGCCGTGCCGCACAAGATCCGCAAGAATCTGACGGCAGCCGCGCAATTCATCGAGAACTTCAAGCACCGCAAGACCTTGACCGGGCTACTGGCGGAAGCCTTCCTGGCTGACGTGGAACCGACGGTGCTACACCGTTTTCTGGCAAACCTCCCGAAAAAACCGCTGCTGGTGGTGGATGCATGGTACGACAACGCCATGCAGAGAGCGCTACAGCACCGCCAGAGCTGGGGCCAGGTGCAAGGGGCCAGCCAGGCCGAGCATTTCGGAACCTGGGTGCAATATTTCCGCAGTGAAGGCGTCCCAGCCGATGCGTTCGAGGCGGACACCTGGGATGTAGTGCTGTACAAACCCCTGGGCGCTATTTCGCCAGCGCGCAATTTCCTGGTTTCGGATTCCGATTATGTCGAAGTGCTGACCGAGATCGACATCCAGACTCCGATTCCGGAGGTGGTCCAGCATCTGCGCACGGGCGCTCATTTCCTGTTCCTCGGCTGCCACTTCAGCAACCAGCTGGAACGCACTTTCGCGCGCCAGATCATGAAACGCTCAACGGACAAACACTGGGCCGTGCTGTCCGGCGAGTTGACGCGCAATGAAGAGCGATTTCTTGCGGAGCAGAATATACAGCGCATCGATATGCCGCTGGAAGAGTTTGTCGCTGTCCTGACGGGTGCACCCTCCGATGCAGCGCAGGATATGGCAGCCTGATCCGCTCTGTCTCCCGTCGTTCCAGATCACGACTAACGACCAAATCATGAGCTACCGCTACGGTTCGGCGAAACCGCCGAGATCGGAAACGATGCCACGCCGTGCTGGGAGGCGTTTCCTGGAACCTCCCCTCCCGCTTGCGGGAGGGAATTGAGGGGAGGGCTGGCTCCGCTCCCACAGCGGTGTTTTGGCCCTAATGGATAATCCTGGTTCAAGATGTGTCGGGCTTTCGAATGATCAGCGTCAAAGGGGAAATATTTTGGCTAAACCAGAAAAACACGTTTTCGTCTGCGTCCAGAACCGTGGCCCCGGCCACCCGCGCGGCTCCTGCTGTTGCCCGTTTACAAGTGCCCGCGGAAATCTGGGGCTGAAGGTGGATGCGTCTGCCGCAACCTGCGCGCAAAATTCGGGTTAATCACATTTCAAGCCAGGATTTCAAGGGGCACAGCACCAACCTGGTGAGCATTCCCACCGGGTTGCTGGCTAGCACCGCCTTCAACGACTACCCGTTGCCGCTATCGATCAACGGCGTGCGCGAGATGAACCGGCCGTTTTTCGACATGTTGGCAAAAGCCTCCAGCAGTGCCGAGGCGGGAGATATTTTCGAGCACTACATGCAACTGTTGTTCGGGCTGGACGGGACGGCACTGGTGGGCGACGAGGGCGGCAAGCGGCGCTTCCGCTCGAGCTACCGGCGGCTGCTGGAGGGCTGGGGGTTCGATTCCAACGGCCCGGAGGGTGCGGTGTTGAAAGGCTGGGTGGAAAGCCGCTTCGGTTTGCTGCCCACCTTCCACAAAGAGGCGCTGCGACGCTTCCCGTCTCCGGCCTGGATCGCCTATGTCGAGGAAAAGATGTCGAGCCGCTTTCACAACAACAGCATCAATCTGCAACTCGACCTGCTGTACGAATTCTGCCAGTGGATGCTGGCGCACTGGTTTGCGCCGGGTTGCCGCCACCTTACCCTGTATCGCGGCATCAACGGTTTCGACGAGCACCAGGTCATCGAGCGCACCGGCAAACGCAGCGCCGTCATCCGCCAGAACAACTTGGTCTCGTTCACCGCCAACCGGATCATTGCGGACGAGTTCGGCGACACCATCCTGGAAGCCCGGGTGCCGGTTGCGAAGATCCTGTTCTTCAACGGCCTGCTGGCCCGGCACCCGCTCAAGGGCGAAGGCGAATACATGGTGATCGGCGGGGATTTCCGGGTAACGATGAGTTATTTTTGATGGCGCATTCATCACCCATCACCCATTCCCCATCACCAACTTCCCTCCATAGCAGGGCTCTCGGCGCCTATCTGGGTCTCGCCTGCGGCGACGCCCTGGGCGCCACGGTAGAGTTCATGCTGCCGCGGGAGATACAGGCGCACTACGGCGCTCACAGGGAGATGACCGGCGGCGGCTGGCTGCGCCTCAAGCCGGGGCAAGTGACGGACGACACCGAAATGTCCCTCTATCTCGGCCAGGCCATCCTCGACAGCGGCGGCTGGAATCTCGCGGCAGCGGCGGACGCCTTCGTCGCCTGGCTCAAATCCAGGCCGGTGGACGTGGGCGCCACCTGCCGCCGCGGCATCCGCCGCTATATGCTGGAAGGTAGCACGGAAGGGGCACCGTCCGACGGCGACGGCGGCAACGGGGCCGCCATGAGGAACCTGCCCGTGGCGCTGCTCGCCTTGGGGGACGATGCCATGTTCGAGCGCTACAGCATAGCGCAGGCACACATCACCCACCACCACCCGCTTTCCGACGCGGGAACGCTCGTCTTGGGCCGGATGGTGCAGGCGCTGCTGCTCGGTGGCGGCGTCAGGGAATGCCGCGCCATCGCCAACCGGCTGGTCGAACGGCACCGCCAATTCCGTTTCGACCCTTATTCCGGCCGCGCCTCCGGTTACATCGTGGACACCGTGCAGACCGTCATGCACCACTTCTTCTTCACCGACAATTTTGAGGACTGCGTCGTGGAAACCGTCAACCGGGGCGAGGATGCCGACACCACCGGCGCGCTGGCAGGCATGCTGGCCGGGGCGTTGTACGGTGTGGAGGCGATCCCGCAGCGCTGGCTGGAGCGGATCGACCCCGAGGTCGCCGGCCGCATCCACGAACAGACGGCAGGGCTGCTGGCGCTGTCCCCGCTCGAAGTCGGTCGGCTACCGGCATCGCCTTAAACCCAGATAATCCATTAGCCATTGCACTACCACAAAATCAGGTGGTTGTAGGTCGGGTTTTAACCCGACATGTCGGGCTGAAGCCCGACCTACGCCCGAATGGATTATTTGGGTTAAAAGTTATTCGAGCGAGCTGCAAGTCTCGCTCTGTGTCAGTTTTTACCGTTCAATTTATTCAAAAAGCCCATAGTGGTTGTAGGTCGGGTTTTAACCCGACATGTCGGGCTGAAGCCCGACCTACGCCCGAATGGATTATTTGGGTTAAAAGTTATTCGAGCGAGCTGCAAGTCTCGCTCTGTGTCAGTTTTTACCGTTCAATTTATTCAAAAAGCCCATAGTCATTATCCTGGTTGGCATGTAATATATTAGAGTTATCTAATAATTGGAGTGGAAAGCACTATGCCCCGACCGAATGCATTCAGCGCGAATGTTATTGCAGCGCTTGACGATAAACTCAACAATCACCCGCTATACGAGGCCATGCAGAATCTGGATGATCTGCGTTTGTTCATGGCCCACCACGTGTATCCGGTGTGGGACTTCATGTCCCTGCTGAAGTACTTGCAATGCCGGATCGCACCGGCCGTTTTCCCATGGAAACCACACGGCAGTTCGTCCGCACGCTTCTTCATCAACCAGATCGTGCTTGGCGAAGAGTCGGACGAGGGTCTGGCTGACGCCAACGGCAACCCGACTTATGTAAGTCACTTTGAACTCTACTGTGATTCGATGCGCGAGGTCGGTGCAGACCCGTCTGACGCGATCCATTTTGCTGACGTTGCGTCCGGGCACGGCATCGATAGCGCCCTGGCACTCAACATTGCACCTTCTGCAGCACGTGCGTTTATGGAAACGACGTTTGGTTTCATCGCCACGGACAAGGCTCATGTCGTTGGGGCTGCATTCGCGCTAGGCAGAGAACACATCATCCCGGAAATGTTCAGATCGTTTCTTGCCAGGATGAACATCACCGAGCGGGAAGCTCCCTCCTTTCACTACTACTTGAATCGTCATATTCACCTCGATGAAGACTTTCATGCCCCAATGGCGCTGAAAATGATGAACGAGTTGATCGGCGACGATACGAAGAAATTACGTGAAGCGGAAGATGCGGCATACGCGGCTGTCGAGGCTAGAATCAGACTGTGGGATGGCGTTTTGACAGCGATGGAAGCCAATCGCCGCTCGGCAACATCGGCCTTAATTCGATCAACCTAAAAACCGCTTTTATCCACAGATAAACGCGGATTACCAAAAACAGGCGCCTCACCCAATCAGAGCTACCGCCTTGATCTGCGCCCACACGGCTAGTCCCGGGCGCAATTCCAGCCTGGCGGCGGAGCGCCGCGTGATACGCGCAACCAGCGGGACGCCGCCCGCATTCAGCCGCACCAGGGCCAGCGCCGGGTGGGTGTCGTCCGCCAGTTGCTCGACGGTCGCGGGGAGGATGTTGAGGATGCTGCTGTCGGTGTGGATGTCCAGGGCGATGCTGATGTCGCGCGCCAGGATGCGTACGCGCACGTGCTGGCCAATCGGTATGTTGTTGTCGCGCACCCACAGGCTGCCGCCGGCGAAGGCGACGCGCGCCAGGTGCCACGCCGCATCGAGTTCGGCGATTTCTCCCTCCAGCACGACACCGGCGTCTTCTCCCAGCCGAATGGGCAGGTCGAGCCGCGCCAGGGTTTCGCCCAGGGGGCCGCTGGCGATGGCGCGGCCCTGTTCCAGTACCACCAGGTGATCCGCCAGCCGCGCGACTTCGTCGGGGGCATGGCTGACATATAGAACGGGAATTTCAAGTTCGTCGTGCAGGCGTTCCAGGTAGGGCAGGATTTCATTCTTGCGTTTCAGGTCGAGCGCGGCCAGCGGCTCGTCCATGAGCAGGATGCGCGGGCTAGTGGCGAGCGCACGGGCGATGGCGACGCGCTGTTTTTCGCCGCCGGAGAGTTTGTCCGGCATGCGGCCAAGCAGCGGCTCGATGCCCAGCAGTTCCACCGCCTGTTGCAGCGACACCTTGCGCGCGCTCGCCGGCACCCGACGCATACCGTACTCAAGATTGCCGCGGATCGTCAGGTGGGCAAACAGGCTGGCCTCCTGGAACACATAGCCCAGCGGCCTCTGGTGAGTAGGCACGAACAGGCCGCAGCTGTCGTCCTGCCAGATTTCGCCGTTGACACTGAGATAGCCGCCCGGCGCGTGCTCCAGCCCGGCGATGGCGCGCAAGCAGGTGGTCTTACCGGAGCCCGATGCGCCGAACAGGGCGCTGACGCCGCGTCCGGGCAGTTGCAGGTCGACATCGAGCGTGAAGCCGGGATGGGTGAGTTTAAAACGGGCGTGGATGCTCATGGATGCATCACCATATAACGCCTGTTGAGGAAATACACCGTCAACAGCAAGAGAAATGATGCCGACAACAGACCGCCGGCCAGAACATGCGCGGAGGCGTAATCCATGGACTCGGCATGGTCGTAGATGGCGATGGATAACACGCGCGTCTCACCCGGGATGTTTCCGCCCACCATCAACACCACGCCGAACTCGCCGACGGTGTGGGCGAAGGTCAGGGTGAGGGCGGTGAGAAAACCGCGCCGCGAGAGCGGCACGACGACGCTGAAGAAACGATCCCAGGGACCGGCACGCAGGGTGGCGGCGGTCTCGGTCATGCGCGCGCCGATGGAGGCGAAAGCGTCCTTCAGCGGCTGCACCATGAAGGGCATGGAATACAGCGTCGAAGCCAGCACCAGCCCTGTGAAGGTGAAGGCCAGATGATGCAGTCCAAGCGACTCCAGCGCGCCGCCGATCGGTCCCTTCGGCCCCAGAGCCACCAGCATGTAGAAGCCCAGCACCGTGGGCGGCAGCACCAGCGGCAGGGCTACTACCGCCTCCACCGCGACCGCCCAGCGCATACGTGTGCGCGCCAGCCACCAGGCCAGCGGCGTGCCGATGATGAGCAGCACCAGCGTGGTGACGCCGGACAGGGCCAGGGTGGTGGTCAGCGCCTGGAGATCACTTTCGGACATGGCTTGTTTCCCTTCTTCAAGCGTTCATTTTTCGCCGGGCAGCACGAAGCCGTAGCGGCGCATCACCACGCGGGCCGGCTCGCTCGCCATGTAGCCGGCGAAATCCTTCGCCAGCCGGTTGGCGGCGGCCCGCTGGGTGATGGCGAAGCCCTGCTCCAGAGGATCGTGCCAGGCGTCAGGGATCAGCGTCCAGGCGCCCTTGCCTTGCATGTTGGGCGACAGCACCAGGGCCAGGGCGATGATGCCCGCATCGGCCGCACCGGAATCGATGAATTGCGCGGTGTGGGCGATATTCTCGCCCAAGACCAGCTTCGGCTGCATCGCTTCCCATACGCCCTCGTGCTGCATGGCCTCTTGGGCGCGCCGACCATAGGGGGCGTGCTGCGGGTTGGCGACAGCGAATTTGCGGAGGGCGGCACTGGGCAGATCCTTCAACGGCGTTTTCGCCAGTTCCGGCCTGAGGCTCCAAAGCACGATGCGGCCGACGGCGTAGGGCCGCGTCGGACCTGCGGTCAGGCCCTTCTTCTCCAGTTCGCGCGGATATTCGATATCCGCCGAGAAGTACATGTCGAACGGCGCGTCATTGGATATCTGGGTGAAGAACTTGCCCGAGGAGCCATAAATCACCTCGATCTTGTCGTTGGGACGCTGGGCGCTGAAGTTTTTCACCACTTCCGCCATGGCGTATTTGAGGTCGGCAGCGGCGGCGATGGTGAGCGATTCGGCCAGTGCCGGGTGAGAAACAAGGCCGATAAAGAGGATCAGGGCGAGGAAGCGAGTCAGGGTTTTCATGAGAGTGTCACCTTGTGAAAATCAGTTGCGGGAATCGAGTTCGTAACGGATGCGAGGAGGCCGATGAAAAAGAAGATGAGAGAGCGATGATGCATAGCGGGGTTCCTGTTAGCCGTTTACCCCCGTGATTATGAGTCAAATTGCTCGCTTGCGGGAGCAACGTGTTGCACTTTTCATCCTGCCAAGGGATAGGGGCACGCCACGCTTCCAGTCCGGCACCGGCACTGGCTATGCCTGTCGCGGCCCTCTGTTGCTGATGATAGAAAGAGCGGCCAACCCCGTATCATCCTCGGGACCGAAGCATTTCAGGTAATCGTCGCACACCTGGCAACTGGGTGCCTGGCACATATTGACCTCGGCCCGTTCGCACAACTGTTTGTAGAAAAATTTTTTCCACTTCATGTTGCCGCTATTTTTCTCGAAGAGCGTAGTGAAGTTCTGCATGAGCAGATTCGACAGCGCCTGGCGGTCCGGCAAACCCATGTCATGGTAAAGATGGCCATCTCCCAGACAACCGGCAGCAATGGCATAGGCCAGCCACGCCGTGTGCTCGGCATCGTTGCTACGATGCTCCAGCAGCAGCGCCAACAGGTCGTCCATTTCTTCCGAGCGCAGGCCCGGGCAGCCTGATTCATCTGCGGAGAGATCAAAATCCTCGAACAGCGCTTCCAGTGCACCGGGAAAATAGCCTTCGAGCAGTCTGCTAAAGCGCTCACGGCTTACGCCCATCGGCAAGGCGGGTAACGCTGCACCCGCCCTGGCGATAGACAAAACCAGGCCGGCGAAAGCCTGGGTCAAGCCATCCGCTGGAGCTTTGGCGTAAGCCATCAGCGCGCTTTGGTTGAAGTTTTTCGCATAGTCCATGGGATACCCCCGTTTCAGCCCTCGGACATCGGGGCGTGGCTATAACATTTCTTCGGGCAAATCTTGGAGCATGCCTCGCAGCCGACGCAGTTCAACTGGTTGGCGATGGTCATGACCTTTTTTTCGTACTCTTCGTCGTCATCGTCATCGGCTTCCATCGGCACAAGTTCGCCATCTTCGTCTATGCCCACGAGCTGCAGCACGTCGCGCCCGCATACCTTGAAGCAGCGACCGCAGCCTATACATTTTTCCTGGTTGATTTCCTGGACGAATTTCGGCGTCCAGGTGCGCCCGTCGGGCATGGTGATGCTGATGGCAGCCATGTTCGTCTCCCTTAGCTGCCGCTCGTGGCAAGACGCTTGCGGGCTTCGTCCAGGTTTTGGTAGGCTTGATGGGCCAGATTGGCCACCACCAGGATTTTTTCCCAGCCGGTGGGCAGATCTTCCGCCAAGTCGTGCAAATCCATTTTCAGGGCCGTAGCCTGCGCATTCAGCTTCCTGACCTGCGCCTTGAGTTCATCCGCGTTTTCCATAACTGTCTCCTTAGCCGTAATTGGCGACATCCGGGTATTTCTTGATCATATCCACGCCCGCAGCCACCAGCTTTTCACCTTCCTCAGCCAGCTTGGCGAGGCTGAGAAAGCCGAAACGATGCACGTCGCGCAACTGCTTGTTGACGACGATGAGGCGCCCCGCCGAAAGAACCATGCGGCCGAAACCCTCGTGGTGCATTTTCATCATGGGCGTGACCATGTTCCCGGTCTGGCGCTCGATGGCCAGGCCCACGGCGTTGTAGAACAACTCCAGCCGCCACAGCGTTTCCGGGTCGGGGTCGCCGATGATGGGCAGCTCCTTGCGCATTTCCTTGGTGATAATGTAGGGCACGAGCAGTGCCTCGTCGCTCTTCCCCTCCCACGCCCCGTAGGAGTCCTGGGCACGCCACTGCTTGACCAGTTCCTTGATGAACACCGACTCCATCGGATTGGCCATTTGCTCCACTGCCTGCGCTTCACTCATGTTCCACCTCTTCGTCGAAATCGAATTTTCTTTCCCGCCCCTTGAGCATGACCTTGCGCAGCCACGGCGGTGGCGTTCCCTTCAACACGGCCTGCAACTTGACGAGTATTTCACCGATGTCCTCGGGCTCGTTCACCTTGATCGGATGGATCTGGTTGGCAACCACTCGCGCCGCGCCCGACCCGCCTATCGCCGCCACGTAGAGGATGGTGCAGTCCTTGATGGCTTCGATCTTTGGAGCCAGCTTGTCCTCGTTACCGTCCTCCTGCAGGTCGCCTTCGAACTGGATAGCCTCGATGAAGTGGTAGCTTTCGGGTGTCACCTCGTAAATGGCGATGTTCTTGGCCCAGCCGAAATGGGCATCGACGCGCTTTAAATCCTGTGTTGCAAAAGCGATTTTCATAGAACCTCCTTTTGATGCCCCCTCCCCTTCCCTGGCAGGGTCGGGCTGGGAGCTAATGAGCCGCAGCCGGCGGCGTAGCACTTTCTTCCTTTTGCTGAATCCATGAGTCCGGGCCGGGCTCGTGGGCGTCAGCCATGAACAGGTTGCCGATCTCGAAAACCAGGTCGCGTGTGCCGCGGTAGCCGACCGACAAACGATGCGCGGCACCCAGCCTGTCGAACAGCGGCATTCCCATGCGCAGAAACGGAATATCCAGCCGCTCCGCCATCTGGCGGCCATGGGAATGAGTGATCAGCAGGTCGCAACCTTGCGCTTTGTTTTCCAGGTCTTCCAGATCACCGATCAGCACCTCTGTTACGGGCAGCTTTTCCAGCAGGGGCGAGTGCGTGGTGGTCACGGCAGCACTGATCTCGCAGCCCATTTCCGCCAGCAGGTTGCCGATGTCCCACAACAAGTCGGGCTCGGCGCCGATGGCGATCTTTTTGCCGCCGAAGAAGAAGTGTCCGTCCAGCATGGCGTCCACCAGTTGGCCGCGTTGGCGGCGGTATTTGTTCGGCACAGGCTTGCCGGAAAGCTCGGCCAGCAACGCGATGAAGCGGTCGCAGGCTGCCAGTCCGGTGATCCGCTCCAGCACCTCGAAGCTCACGCCCGCCTTGTCCTGCAGCGCCTGAGCCGCCGGCCGCATGTGCTCGCCGATGGCGATGGTCAGACGCGATGCCCCCATGCGGCGGATGTCGGCCAGCGTGGTACCGCCCATGGTGGTGGGCATGAATTCCTCGGGGATGTGGCCGTCCAGCGAGCCGGACAGGTCGGGCAGGATGATGGGATCAAGGCCGAAAGCTTCGACGGTCTCGCGTATTTCCTCAATGTCGGCTGGGGTCAGATGGCTGCCGGCGAGGATGTTGATCTGCGAAATCCCCCCCAGCCCCCCTTTTGCAAAGGGGGGAGTGGATGGCGCCTCGACCAGTTGCTCCACCAGGCGCGTCACTGCGCGGGACCAGCCGTCCTGGAAGGCATCCTTGTAGTCCGGGGTTGAGACATAAACGATGGCCAGATCGGCCAGCTCCGGGTGTTTTTTGCGGATCAGCCTGAGATAGCCATCCACATCGTCGCCCTTGGTTTCGGTCAGGCCGGTGGAGGCGATGCAGATGATTTTCGGCTTGGCCCGGTTCCAGATATTGAGTATGGCTTCCTCGATGTTGTCCATGCCGCCAAGGATGGTGGTCGCCTCGTTCATGGCGGTGGTCTGGAGCGGGATATTTTCGCGAAAATGGCGCACGAACAGCACCAGGCCGAAGGCGGTGCAGCCCTGCGATCCGTGCAACGCCGGCATACAGGCGTCAAGCCCGAGGAAGGCCAGCACCGCACCTATGGGCTGGCTCATCTTGAGCGGGTTGACGGTACAGGCCTTGCGCGATGTAACAACGTTTGCCATCGAATACTCCTAAAATCTTTCACCGCAGAGGCGCAGAGGCGCGGAGGAATACGATTCCTGATCTTTTCTCTGCGCCTCTGCGTCTCTGCGGTTAATCTTTTTTTCCCTCTTCCCAAGGAGCGGGACGGCGCACCTGTTCCCACATCGGGCTGTACAGCGCCTTGTCGATCTCCCGCACCATGGCCACCATGCCGTCATAGCCGGCGTAGGCGTGGTGCCGCTCCTGGTTGATGTCCAGCCAGGGCATCTTGGCCTTCAGCGCGACGAACTGCGAACGGCCGCCGGAGAGCATGATGTCGGCCTTTGCTTCCTTCAGCATCTTGTACATTTCGCGCGGGGTCATGTCGTCCAGCATGTGCGCGTCCTGGCCCATCAGCTCCTTGATGCGCTCCTTGTCCTCGGCAGTGGATTTCTTGACGCTGGTGCCGACGATCTCTATGCCGACTTCCTGTAGTGCCGAGACCACCGACCAGGATTTCACCCCGCCGGTAATCAGCAGCACTTTCTTGCCGGCAAGGCGCGCCTTGTAGGGTTCGAGCCGTTGCCAGACTTTAGCCTCTTCCTCCGCGATCAGCGCTTCGGTGCGATCCAGCAGATCCGCCGGCGCGCCCCGCTCCACCAATAATTTGGAGGTCTGGCGCAGGCTGTCGCTCATGTCGGAGATGCCGTAGAACGAACCCTCGAAATAGGGAATGCCGTAGCGCTCCTCGAGCTTGCGCGTGATGTTGATCATGGCCTTGGAGCACACCATCATGGTGGCGCGCGCGCGGTGCGACCAGGCCACTTCCTTGTATTTGGCATCGCCGGAGATGCAGGACAGGACGCGGATGCCGAGTTTGTCGAACAGCGGCTTCACCTGCCACAGCTCGCCGGCCAGGTTGTATTCGCCGATGATGTTGATGTCGTAAGGCGTGGTGTATTCCGGCTCCATGGTGCCGATGACGTGATCCAACAGCGCTTCGCCGGCCAGCTTGTTGCCCAGGTTCTTGTTGCCAACAAAGCCGGGCGCGTCGATGGGAATCACCGGCTTGCCGAACTTCTGGCTGGCGGCCTTGCATACCGCCTCGATGTCGTCACCTATCAGCGCGGTGACGCAGGTCTGGTAGACGAACACCGCCGGTGGGTCGTATTTCTCGATCACTTCCCGGATCGCTTTGTACAACCGCTTCTCGCCGCCGTAGATTACGTCCAGCTCGCTGACGTCGGTGGTGAATCCGGTCCGATACAGCCTGGAGCCGGAAGATTTGGCGCCGCGGTTGTCCCAGGAATTGCCTTCGCACGCAATCGGGCCATGCACCAAGTGCGCCACGTCGGTGATGGGTTGCAGCGCGATCTTGGCGCCGTCGAAAGCACAGCCGCCGGCAGCCGCGCCCGGCACCAGTTGCTTGGTGCAACCCTTCTTGCGTTCTTTTTCCGACTTGCCTTGGTTCTTGCCGCAAGCCGGTTCGTCGAACACTTCCTGGATTTTGCTGGACAATGCGCTCATGGAGTTCTCCTGGCTCATGTGATTCTAAAAATCCGGGCTAAAAAGCCACCAGAATATCTTCATCCTTGACCTGGTACTGGCAGGCCAATCGCCAGAGGGGTGGCATGTCTTTCAATACGTCCGAGTCATGCCTCGTTAACATTGCTTTATTCAATTTCTATTTCAATAGTGAAACAAAGCCACTGTAGGAGCGACCTCCAGGTCGCGATATTCGCTGGATCGCGACCTGGAGGTCGCTCCTACAAATTCACCTTTTATTTGGAAATGGAATTAGCACCGAACCAGAATATCCTCGTCACGCACGATGTATTGGCACGCCAGGCGCCAGGGCGGGGGCAGGTCGTTCAATTCGCAGGCTTCTATCTGCTCGGGGCTGATTTTCCCCGCCAGGCGCAGTATGGTTTTTTCCTTTTCCGTGAGGTGCATGCCCATCGGCTGTTTGTTGGCGAGCACCGTCACCTGGATGGCGCAAGAGCCGCACTCCCCGTTTTCGCACTCGAAATCAACCGGGATCTTGTGTTCCTTCGCCACGCTGAGCAACGTGCGGCAGTCGCCGGCTGTTGCATAGAAGGTCTGGTCCTTCTTCATCTTCGGCGAAGTAAAAGTGACATTGGCCATAATTAAGTTCCTCCCAAATTCCGGCGGCCATACGGCCGCCGGACGCTGTTAACGTATGATGTCGAAACTGAAATCGTTCTTCGACGGAATGTTGGTGGTCCGGTCCATCTCGTCGAAAATCTTGTCCAGAATCCAGACCAGCACATTCAGGCTGCCCTGGTAGCCCCACACCGGATAGCGGTGGTAGTGGTGGCGATCGAACACCGGGAAGCCGATGCGGATCAGCGGTATGCTAGTGTCGCGCTCCAGATACTTGCCGTAGGTGTTGCCGATCAGAAAGTCCACCGGCTCGGTAAACAGCAGCGAACGCATGTGCCACAGATCCTTGCCGGCATAGGCATGGCAGTTCTTGCCGAAGGGCGAACTGGCAAGCAGCGCATTGACTTTCTCTTCCCATTCCTTGCCGCCGTTGGTGGAAAGAACGTGCACCGGCTCGGCGCCCAACTCCAGCAGGAAAGCGGTGAGTCCGAGGGTCAGATCGGGATCGCCGTAAATGGCGAACTTCTTGCCGTGGATGTGCGCGCTGGAGTCGGCGATGGCATCCACCAGGCGGCCACGCTCTTTTTCCAGTTCCAGCGGGATGGTTTTGCCGGTGATGCGCGCAACTTCCATCAGGAACTTGTCCGTCGCCGCCACGCCTACCGGGTGGTTGAACGAAGCAACTTCATGCCCGTGGTTGGCGGCGAAGGCCAGGGTCTTTTCCGTGGAGAATTCCTGCATGGAAATCGTGGCCTTCGCGTTCAGCGCCGCCTTGGTGTCTTCCAGGGTGGTGCCGCCGTCGTACATGCGGAATTCGCCGTCCGCCGGGGTGTCCCATACGTCGCTGTTGTCGGACAGAATGGTATAGTCCACGCCCATCAGACCCAACATACGCTTCACTTCGCGCAGATTGCCCACGGTGTAGCCGTCGAAGCCGCCGATGAAGTTGATCTTGTCAGTCGCGGTGCGTTCCTTGCCTTCCCAGAAGTGGGTCAATATTCCCCGCATGGTATTGTCGTAGCCGGTAACATGGCTGCCGACGAAGGCCGGGGTATGGGCGTGAGGCACGTCGAAATCTTCCGGCACGCTGCCCTTGAGTTTCGCGGTAGCGATAAAACCCTTCAAGTCGTCGCCGATCACCTCCGCCATGCAGGTGGTGGAAACGGCAATCATCTTGGGCTTGTACATGGCGTAAGCATTGGCCAGCCCGTCGATCATGTTGTTGAGGCCGCCGAACACCGCCGCATCCTCGGTCATGGATGAGGACACGCAGGACGCAGGCTCCTTGAAGTGGCGGCTGAAGTGGCTGCGATAGTAGGCCACGCAACCCTGGGAACCATGTACGAAAGGCAGCGTACCCTCGAATCCGACTGCGGCGAACACCGCACCCAGAGGCTGGCAAGCCTTGGCAGGGTTGACGGTAAGGGCTTCGCGGGAAAAATTCTTCTCGCGGTAATCCCAACTCTTGGTCCAGTCGCGGATCTCAGCCACCATTTCAACAGGATGACCGTTCTCGAAACTCTTCTTGTTTTCCAGCATCTCGACATATTCCGGCTCCCGGAACAGGTCGAAATGGTCTAGTACGTTTTCAGCATTCTGGCTCATTTTGAATCTCCTTCATGTGTAGGTTTGGTGGTGGATTCGCTAAGCCAACCCACCCTACATAGTTACTTCCAAGGTGCCTTGGTCAGGCTCCATATCGGATTGTTGATCGCCATGTCCATGTCGCGGGCAAAAATGCCGAAACCGTCGTAGCCGTGGTATGGACCCGAATAATCCCAGGAGTGCATCTGGCGGAAAGGCACGCCCATCTTCTGGAACACGTATTTTTCCTTGATCCCGGAACCGACCAGGTCGGGCTGGATTTTCTCCACGAACTTCTCGAACTCGAAGCCGGTGACGTCGTCGTAAATCAGGGTGCCATCCTTGACGTAGTGCGTGGTGCGCTCGTAGTCGTCGTTGTGGCCGAACTCGTAGCCGGTTCCGACCACGTTCATGCCCAGATCCTCATAGGCGCCGATGACGTGGCGGGGACGCAAGCCGCCCACGAACAGCATCACCGTCTTGCCTTCCAGGCGCGGCTTGTACTTGGCAATCACCGCATCGGTCAGAGCCTTGTACTTGGCGATGACGCGCTCGGCGCCTTCCTTGATCTTGTCGTCGAAATGGCTGGCGATTTCGCGCAAGCTGGCTTCGATCTTGGACGGCCCGAAGAAATTGTATTCCACCCAGGGGATGCCGTATTTCTCTTCCATGTGGCGCGAAATGTAGTTCATCGAGCGGTAGCAGTGCAGCACGTTGAGCTTGGCCTTGGGCGTGTTCTCCAGCTCCGCGATGCTGCCGTCGCCGGACCACTGGGCGATCACGCGCAGACCCATTTCTTCGAGCAGGATGCGCGATGACCAGGCATCGCCGCCGATGTTGTAGTCGCCGATGATAGCCACGTCATAAGGCGTGCTCTGGAACGCCCTGGCCGGGTCCAGCTTGTCGAACACGAAATCGCGGATGGCGTCGTTGGCGATGTGGTGGCCGAGCGACTGGGACACGCCGCGGAAACCCTCGCAACGCACCGGCACGATGGTCTTGCCGCCGTATTCCTTGGATTTTTTCTTGGACACCGCCTCGATGTCGTCGCCGATCAGGCCGATGGGGCACTCGGACTGGACCGTGATGCCCTTGTTCAGCGGGAACAGCACCTGGATCTCGTCCATGATTTTTTCCAGCTTCTTGTCGCCGCCGAAAACGATGTCCTTCTCCTGAAAGTCGGAGGTGAACTGCATGGTGACGAAGCTATCGATGCCGGTGGTGCCGATGTAGTAGTTGCGCCGTGCGCCCCAGGAATACTGGCCGCAGCCGACCGGGCCGTGGCTGATGTGGATCATGTCCTTGATCGGACCCCACACCACGCCCTTGGAACCTGCGTAGGCGCAGCCACGGATGGTCATGACGCCAGGCACGGATTTGACATTGGATTTCACGCCGCAATCCGACTTGGCGCCTTCTTCAGTGCCTTCCTCGTAAGTTCCCAGATGCCTGGCACGATTCTTCGCGGTCTTCTGCGGATAGACCTCCAGCACTTCCTTGATTAAAGCGTTGTTTCTTTCTTTCGTTTGCTCGACTGTTAGGCTCATTTTGCCCTCCTACTTGATTACAGAACCGACACCGACATTCCCCACGTGTGGGAGAACTCTGCAAATCACGTATCGCTATGCGTCCCCGTCATTTGCAGAGGTCTCCCGCTGGAGCCCTCTGTTTTGGACCCGCCCACAGCACCCGCCATGGGCGGAATCCGATTGCTTCCTTACGCCGCCACGGCCTCGGCGGCAAGTTCAGCCGCAGTCTTGCCGATGATGGACTCGTCCACCGCCTCCATGATGCCGTGTTCCATCAGCATTGCTTCCAGCTCGTCCATGGTGATCGGGGTTGGAATCGTGCCCTTGCCGACGTTGTCATGGATTTTCTGGGCCAGTTGGCGGTACTCGCCAGCCTGCTTCGAATCCGGTGCGTATTCCAGCACCGTCATGCGCCGCAGTTCGGCGTGCTGCACCACGTTGTCGCGCGGCACGAAGTGGATCAGCGTGGTGTTCAGCTTCGCTGCCAGCGACTCGGCCAGCTCCAACTCCTTGTCGGTCTGGCGCTCGTTGCAGATCAACCCGCCCAGACGCACGCCGCCGGAATTGGCGTATTTCAGAATGCCCTTGGCGATGTTGTTGGCCGCATACATGGCCATCATCTCGCCGGACATCACGATGTAGATTTCCTGCGCCTTGTTTTCCCGGATCGGCATGGCAAAACCGCCACACACCACGTCGCCCAGCACATCGTAGGAAACGTAGTCCATGTTGTCGTAAGCGCCTTCTTCTTCCAGGAAGTTGATGGACGTGATCACTCCACGACCGGCACAACCAACACCAGGCTCCGGGCCACCGGATTCGACGCAGCGGATATCCTTGTAGCCCGTCTTCATCACCTCATCCAGTTCCAGGTCTTCCACGCTGCCAGCTTCGGCGGCCAGGCTCAGGATGGTGTCCTGTGCCTTGGCGTGCAGAATCAGGCGGGTGGAATCGGCCTTTGGATCGCAACCGACGATCAGAATCTTCTGCCCCAGATCCGCCAGCGCTGCCAGCGTGTTCTGCGAGGTAGTGGATTTACCGATGCCTCCCTTGCCATAAAAAGCGATTTGCCTCAATTTTTTGTCAGACATTTGAGTCTCCTTACGATTACCCGTTTAAAAAAATATTCGTGCCCGTGTCCACCAACAATGAGCCTGCCGACGTAAAACATATTTGGAACACTTTGTCTGTCTTCTTAGAGGTAGCCAATCCGGCAAAACATTTTCGGTGCACCCATACCTTAGCAACGAGCGTGCCAACCTCTAACACTTTCATTAATATATTGTATTAATTGAATAATATTTATTTCTTCGATGGATTAGACGAGGTTTTAGTCTGTTGTAATGCCAACAAATTCCTGGGGAACTGTAGGGAAAAATACAAAGGGAATTCGATTGTCTGAAACAACACAATCCCGCCGCATCCGGAAAGGCTGGTCAGACAACCTCACAAACAGCCAAACCTAGCCGGCACGCGCAAAACCCACAAATCGGCTGGGTACGGAACACTAATTGCTTGTGGTGTTGGAAAGGGGTTTTTCGATGTAGGTATTCTTGATTCTTAAACAGGAGCAGACTTATGCAAATCGGCGTCGACAGTTCAAAAGCGGTGGAAAACAAGCGGCTGTTCGTGGTGGATACAGACGAGATTACCCGGATGGCGCTTCAGTTCATGCTCCACGACGAAAACGAAACCCACGATCTTCCCAGTCTCGACGCAGCCTTCGTCAAGAGCGTGGACTGGAAACCTGATCTATTGCTGCTGGGTATTGGCGTGATCCGCGAAAACGGCATCGGCACCCTGCAAACCATCAAATCCAGAATTCCTGGCATTGTGATATTGCTGGTGGCCGATTCGAAGGATGACCCTCTGACCCCAACCTGCCTCCAATCCGGAGCGGACGCGCTAATCGTCAAACCGCTCACCATTGAGGCGGTGCGCAAGAGAGTGGACACAGCGCTGGGCCGAAAGAACAAGACCGTCATTCCGGTTTTCGCCGTGTGACTCACAACCAGACCATGCCTGAGAACACCAACGAGGCGGAACGAGTAGCCGCGTACCATGAGCGCACCAAGCACCGCCTCGATCGCTACGCAGCGGGGCCGGACACGCTCGACTGGGACATGCAGCCAAATCCGTTCCGGGAGTTCTCCGGCGCGCTGCGCATCGATCTCCCGCTGGGCGAGCTGCAACTTGCTACCCCTTTGTCCTCCGTCTACCAACCCGGCGACCTCGAACCTCAGCCGCTTTCGCTCCAGTCTGTTGGCGCGCTGCTGGAACTGTCGATGGGCCTTTCGGCCTGGAAGGAATATGGACCGGACCGCTGGGCGCTACGCTGCAACCCTTCCAGCGGCAATCTGCATCCGACCGAAGCCTACCTGGTCTGCCAGAACATCCCCGGACTGGAAAACGGCCTTTACCACTATGTGAGCCGCGATCACGTGCTGGAGCAACGGTGCCAGATTCAAGCCGAACTCGCGGGAGAAGACAGCAGGATATTCATCGGGCTATCGTCAGTGCACTGGCGGGAAGCATGGAAATACGGCGAGCGGGCCTTCCGCTATTGCCAGCTTGACGTGGGCCATGCGCTCGGCGCGTTGCGTTATGCGGCGGGCACGCTGGGATGGGGGCTCAGGCTGGTTGAGTCGGTCGACAGCCATGAGCTGGCAAAACTGCTGGGGCTGGACAGATCGCTCGATTTTGAAAACGCGGAGCCGGAAGAAGCGGATTTGCTGCTGGAAATAATCCTCCATCCGAAGACATGCGCGCAACACGAACCAGCTTGCCTGAGCCTATTGGAAAGCGGTTCCCATTGAGCTGGCAAGGCCAATACCCTGGACCCCCACCCCATGTACCGTTGGCCGGTCATCGACGAGATCGCTGCGGCCACACGCAAGGCATCTGTCCCTGCCGACAGCGTGGAATGGGCAAGTCATCCATTGCTCGCATCCGGCAACGACAAGCCATCGGCAGAATTGATTCTTCAACGCCGTAGCGCGCAACGCTTCGACGCCACTGCCTCCATGGCCCGCGAAGATTTTTACCTCATGCTGGATCGCCTGCTACCCCGCCGACTGGCCCCATGGGACATCTGGAACTTCGAACCCCGCGTGCATCCGATCTTGTTCGTGCACCATGTTCAGGGGCTAACGCCCGGCTTGTATGGATTTCCCCGCAGCAGCAACGGCGAAGACCGTTTGCGGGCCGCTCTGCGCAAGGAATTCCTCTGGGAAAAAGCGGCGCAGTGCCCGGATCACTTACCCCTATTCTTGCTGACGCCAACCGACTGCCGCAACACCGCCAGGACGATCTGTTGCCGCCAGGCCATCGCCGCCGACGGCTGTTTTTCCCTGGGGATGTTGGCGGAGTTCGATAAAGTCGTCGCATCCGATCCCTGGCGATATCGCCAGTTGCATTGGGAAGCGGGCCTGCTCGGGCACGTGCTTTACCTGGAGGCGGAGGCGATGAACATGAGGGGAACGGGAATCGGCTGCTTTTTCGACGATGCCTTCCACGAAATCCTGGGCATAGCCGACAAGCAGTTTCAATCCATTTACCACTTCACCGTAGGGCAGCCTGTGCTTGACACCAGAATTCTCACCCAACCGCCCTATCCCAATCGGGATGCGGGCACTATCGCTGACTAAAGCCATATTATTGAGTCGGCCATTAAGTGTTTTTGTAGGCTGGCGGTGAGCAACGCGAACCCCAGCATGTTCGAGTCACCAAACGCTGGGGTTCGTGCCTCACCGCCAGCCTACGGCGTAGCGACCATTTAAATCTATTTAATGGCCGACTCAATAGGAGAGGAGCAACCGTATGGAATCCAACAGAATCTTTCACCGAATTTGCGCCGACGAAGTGGAAGAACTCATGCGCAACCCGGAGTTGCAAATACTGGATACGCGCGACCGGGCATCCTTCGACCAGGGCCATATAGTCTCGGCGCGACATGTAACGGGCGCCGAACTGGATAGTGCCATCCTGCAAACACCCAAGCACAAGCCGGTGTTGATATATTGCCATCGCGGCACCGCCAGCCTCATTCACGCGCAGATGTTCGCGGATTTCGGATTCCGGGAAGTGTACAACCTCAACGGCGGCTACGAGGGCTGGATGCGGATGCAATCGGCAGGACAACAGACCGGCCTCGCCGCCGGACCAAGTAGGTCTGTTCAGTGCCAAAAGCCGTCTTTTAAACCTTTTTCAGGTAGCAGGCCTTCAACATGAAGTTGCCGGCGTCCATCTTGCAATCCACCTCGTGGTCACCTCCAACCAGACGGATGCTCTTGATCTTGGTGCCCACTTTAAGAGTGGTAGACGATCCCTTGACTTTCAGGTCCTTGATTAGGACCACCGCGTCGCCATTGCTTAACACATTGCCGTTGGCATCCTTTACTACTGTGTCTGCGTTATCGTCGGCGCGTGCGGTTTCCGCCATTGGCCACTCATGTCCGCAGTCGGGACAAATATAGTTGTCGCCATCCGGGTAGGTGTTCTCCATGGCGCATTGGGGGCAGGCTGGGATAGTGGGCATGATTGCTCTCAGTGTAGGTGGCTCAAACAACGGGAATTATAACCGTTACCAGATACGGCAACCATGGCCGATTTTCAGCGGATGGTATCTTTGTGACTGCCTGGCGCCTCATCGTGTGGCTCGACCGGCGCGCTGACGGACTAGTAAAGAGACCTACGCGACGGGCGGTTGTGTGCCATTGGACTAAACCGCTCGCGCGGTAGGGGAGCTCCGATCCTACGCCTGTAGGTGGTTGCAAGAATGGCACTGTTTCCTATGTTGGAAATGAGGTAATCCGCCTCGTTTCCCGACAGGAGCAGCGCCATGAACCCCTCGACTCAATCCATCAGTCCGCTACGCCAACGCATGATCGAAGACATGCGGATGCGCAAACTCTCATCCCAAACACAGAACAGTTATATCCGCATCGTCCGACAGTTTGCCGGCTTTCTTCACCGCCCGCCTGACACCGCCACTGCCGAGGACCTGCGCCGTTACCAGTTGCACCTGGTCGATCATGGCATCTCTCCGCCCTCGCTCAACACGACGATCACCGGGCTGAAGTTCTTCTTCGACGTCACGCTCGGTCATGCCGAGCTGATGGCCAAGATGCAGCCGGTACACGTACCTCGGACACTGCCGGTGGTACTGAGCCGGGAAGAGGTGGCCCGCCTGATCGCCGCCGCCGGGAATCTGAAGTGGCAAACAGCCCTGTCGGTAGCCTACGGCGCTGGATTACGCGCTGGCGAAGTGGTAGCGCTGAAGGTCGGAGACATCGACAGCCAACGCATGACCCTGCGCATCGAACAGGGCAAAGGCAGCAAAGATCGCTACGCCATGCTCTCGCCGGTGCTGCTCGAACGTCTGCGCACCTGGTGGCGAGTTGCCCGCGCCCAGGGCAAGATGCTCGAGGGCGGCTGGCTGTTTCCCGGCCTGAATCCGATTAACCCGCTCAGCACCCGTCAGCTCAACCGGGCCGTGCATGCTGCTGCGGACGCGGCGCAGATCGACAAGCGCGTTTCGATGCACACCCTGCGCCACAGCTTCGCCACCCACCTGCTGGAGCAGAAGGTGGATATCCGCGTAATCCAGGTCCTGCTCGGACACAAGAAGCTCGAAACCACCGCGCTGTATGCCCAGGTGGCCACCGACATCCTGCGCGAAGTGGTCTGCCCCCTCGATACCCTGCAATCCTCGTAGGTCCAGACCATGGCGCGTCCCGCCCTGGAGGTCGCGGAGATCTTTCGTGCCCACGGGCCAGTTTGGCGACAGACTGCTCACTTGAACCTGGGTCAGCTCAAGGTGATGTCAGCCATCGAACAGTGCCGCAGCGCGGCGCTGGGGGGACATGTATTGCGTTGCCCGTCCTGTGAGCAGACCGAGATCGCCTACAACTCCTGCCGCAACCGGCATTGCCCGAAGTGCCAGGGCGCTGCTGCGCGGCGCTGGCTCGAAGCCCGGCAGACCGAGCTCCTGCCGGTGGATTATTACCACGTAGTGTTCACCTTGCCCGCCCCGATCAGCGCCATCGCTTTTTACAACAAGGCGGTGATCTATCGTTTGCTGTTCGAGGTCGCCGCCGAAACCCTGCGTTCCATCGCCGCTGATCCCCGGCATCTGGGCGCGCGCATCGGCGCGACGCTGGTACTGCACACCTGGGGATCGGCGCTGACACATCACCCCCATGTGCACGGCATCGTCCCCGGCGGGGGGTTGTCATTCGACGGCGAGCGCTGGGTCGCCTGCAAACCAGGCTTCTTCCTGTCGGTTCGCGTGCTCTCGCGGTTGTTCAGACGGCGCTTTCTGGAAGAACTCGACCGGGCGCATCGTGCCGGCCAGTTACAGTTCTTCGGTGAATACGCGCATCTGGCAGATTCGACGGCTTTCGCCAACTGGATCGCGCCACTCCGGCAGTGCGAATGGGTGGTGTATGCCAAACGCCCGTTTGCCGGTCCGGCGGCGGTGCTGGCCTATCTGTCGCGTTATACTCACCGGGTGGCGATCTCCAACTCACGCCTCGTCGCGATGGACGAGCGGGGAGTTACCTTCAACTGGAAGGACTACCGAGCCAAGGGGAAGACGCGCTACAAGACCATGACACTCAGTGCGGACGAGTTCATGCGCCGTTTCTTGTTGCACGTTCTGCCAAGGGGGTTTCACCGCATCCGTCACTATGGGTTGATCGCCAATACCGGACGCAAGGATCGTCTCGCGCGGGCACGTGAGCTGCTGCACGTGGCGCCGGCAGAATCCCCCGCGGCTGATGCGCCGGTCATCCAACCCACCTTTGTCTGCCCGGGTTGTGGCGCGGCGATGATCGTCATCGAGTATTTTGCGCGTGGCCAAATGATTCGCGCGCCACCCCCGCATCGAGTGACACCATGAACATCATCGTCTTTCGATACTCGAACCCGCTTCATCGGCCAGAGCCGATGCGGAAAGACTTTGCCTGGTGGTGTAAAAATCCCGTTTCTTGCCCACCGACCCAACGAGAAATCGAGGACATCCGCTTCGATACGGTTCACCTGAGCGATGTCGCCGTTCAGTTTACCCGCCTGATCGTCTCGTCAATCCGGAGTACGGTCTTTCAAATCCCCATAGCCTGTCGCCTGATCTGACTTCCGCTGTGCATCCCGCGGTTTCCTCCCCTGAGGCTCGTCAGACGCCTGCCCGGTGAGCTTTGCTGGCGCTCGGCAGGGCTGCGGCTGAGGGCAGGCATCTGACAACCCTTAACAATAGCGGACATTCGCCATCGCGGAGCTTAAGCCGCGGGCCTGCCGGGGGCGGGAGCGTTGGTGCGCGGCTGGCTGGGAACCTGTATCATCTATCCGAGACTCAACGCCAGGCTGGCAACAAATAACCGTTTCAGATCAAGGAATTTGAATTATGTCGTTGGTACGCGAGGCCCTTGAAGCCGGCATTGCTGAACTAACGAACCTGCTGGAGTTCCCCGATGTCGGAGAGGATGAATTTCAGAGCTGGTTTGAGCGGCATCCGGTGGTGTTTGACGTGCTCGGATATCGAAGGAGCATTTCCCATCCGGAGCTTACGCTGCCCGGCTCACCCACCTTGATTCCTGACTTCATCGCCCAGCGACCAGATGGGCTGTGGGAGATTGTTGAGTTAAAGCGCCCAGACACTGCTGTGCTCAAGAATCCAGAACGCCGCACGGCGTTCTATAGCGACATGAACACGTATGTATCTCAATGCCTTGAGTACGCAGAGCGTTGTTCGGATTCGCATGTGGCTCAGTCGTTGCTGGAGGCACATGGATTTGTCATAAACGCCCAGCCTGAGAGTACATTGATTTCAGGTCGCAGCGACGGATTGGATAGGCTCAAGGTGCATGGCCTCCTAAAGAGATTTACGCCCAAAATCCGACACTACACTTTCGACGACGTGCTTGATGCGTTGCAGCAGCACTACGTTTCTAATTTCTCAGGCAACACAGACGGGCCTGGAATAAGTATTTATTCTTGTATCTGTCTGCTGCCAAGAACCTCACAATCGGTGGAGTTCTTGCTCGACGTAGGTCACTCGACAAGTCGCAACCGAATTTCCTTGACTCGTTTCGGAGACACCCATGTTACTTTTTCGGTTGTTGATGATTCTGGGCTTCGGTCTTCACAGGATATAAATATTGCAGATCATTGCGACGAGGGGCAGTTCGTTTGTGGCGTCCATGTGACCCATACGTCCACTTCAGCACTGGTGCTTTTTGAAGTTAACGGCAGCTATGTTGGAGAATACAAGCTTGCAAAGGGCAGTCTAGCGCTCATTCATCCACTCCCCAGTGTCGTCGCCGCCGACATGGAAGGGCAGCACAGCTGCTTCCATGATTCGCGGCACTCACATGGTCCGCGATCCAGCCTTAACCGTGGTTGAACGGGAGATGGTACGAAAGTACTTGTTTAATACTATATGGCCAACTTGCGATGAGGCAGTGCCACGGCCAGCGTATGGACTTCGGTTCAGTGAAGGACAGTTCATGTATACCGAGGGGCACCCTCTGTTGGACGCAGCCTACCCGCGCACTACTAACCTCGTTCAACGCGTCGATGAAAGAAGGCCAACCTTGACGTATTGGCCCGCCTTGGTTAAGTCCATCGATTGATCTCATCATCCATCACGACGCTCATAGGTGTCCCCTCTTCAAGGTACTACTGAGCAGGAAATCATCGTGCCCATTACAGTTTCACCCGCAAAAGTGACACGAAACACATGGCCGCCGCACGTGGCGACCGTCCGCTTTGGGTCGCGAACGGCAGTTCGATTTTCCCGATAGCAGACGTTGAAGTTGATCCATCAACCTTGTTGCGGCTGATCGAGAATGGTGAGCTTTGAGCCCCGTTTCCGTAATCAAAGGGGCAGACACGATAAACAGGAAATCGTGCTCAACCCCGTCACTCCTTGGTGCTAACAAGCGAAATCATTTTCTTGACCTCGGCGGCAAGGTGCATTGTGCTGATCTCAATCTCTGGGTGTTTAGCCGCAAAAACCCGAAACACATCATCTGCGAAGGCCTGCCCGATTGAGGCTACGCCAGCAAAGTCGAAGACAACAACCTGAACCTGTCGATTCTCGCGAGCAAGCATTTTCATTGCGATCTGGATACCAGGGCTCAAGCCGCATTCCTGTCAGGTACGAACATTGCTTATCACAGGATGTCTATTCACAACCTAATGATAAGGATCTTCCATGCTACTGGACCAATTCGAGAAACAAGGCCTGCTTTTCTACAGCAACTTCAAGGAAGCCACCAGCGCGGGTGGCATGATGGCCTACCGCGGCAGCCTGGTGCTGGTGGAAGGTGAAATATTGGATGAGCAGGGGCGGCGAGGCAAGCCGCCGGTCATGCTGGACGGCACGGTGATGCTGGCCGATGCCGACAAGATCAAGCTGCTGGCCGGCACCATCGACGAGCTGGACCACCTGCAGATAGTGTTGGACAAGTACGCCGGATATTTCACGCCGGATACCCGCGTCGTGCTGTATGTGGTCAATATCGGCGAGCCCATGCAGGTTGAAGTGGCTGGGGTGAATATCATCCTCATACCCATGGTGGACGGCCTGGTATGGAACGAACTGGTGGACGAGGTGAGGCTGGAAAAGAGCGACTTCAAGGGCCAATCCAGCGCCGACAAACTGATTACGGTACTCGAGGCCTTCAAGGGTTACCGCCCGAAGTACGAGAAGCTTTCCCTGGAAGAAGCCCAAGGCAGGACTATCGTTGCCCAGCGTGTTGATCGCGGACCGGTCTGAACGCCCAGCTTCAGTCAACTGTTAGCTGGCAGGATTTGTGTCATGTTACAAACAAAGCCCAGACAAAATACAGGGGTGATGTATGAAGGCTGACACCCCGTCGCATGATTTAGGGAAGCGCTGATTAATTCGTCACACCGGCGAAAGCCGGTGTCTAGCTTGTTGATTATTCTGGATTCAGGCCTTCGCCGGAATGACGGAATTTGATTTATTCAGCGTCTCCTTAGCAAACCGGAGCTCAACATGGAAGCAACCCTGAGAATGGTCGGCAATCACACCCATGTTGCATCGGAGGGCGAGATATCCGCCGGCATCACTGCGGCCATCAACGTGTTCTCCGAGCACAATGTGGATCCCCTCGAATGCGCGGCGGCAAACGACAAGCGGGAACGGAACGAACTACTCAGCCGCGAAGAAGCGCTGCTGTGCGTGATTTGGGACACGGCTGACGATAAGGCATTCCGCGCCGTAACCTTGGGTTGGCTATTCCGCGCTATCGACATCCGTCTTTCAGTTAGATGAGACGACCCGCCATGGAGGACAAATAGCAATTTGGCGCTTTCATACGCTGCCGGTTTACCGTTCCAACCATTCAACATCACTGAAAACCAACCATGAAAAATTACATGAAATTTTACATGACACCGGGCTCCTGTTCGACCGGCATACACATTCTGCTTGAGGAGGTCGGCCTGCCCTTCGAAGTCTATATCGTGAACCTGATGGCCGGGGATCAGAACAAACCCGACTATGTGGCCATTAATCCGAAGTCCACTATCCCGACTCTGGTGCGTGAAGATGGAACCGCCCTGACCGAGTTCGGCGCCATCGCCTACTGGCTTGCCCGCACCAATCCGAAAGCGAAGCTGCTGCCGGGAGATGCGGATGGAGATGCCCTGGTCATCGAAACCCTGCACTACGTTGTGGGAACGATCCACGGACAAGGATTTACGCGCATCTTCACCACCGGCAATTTCACTCCCAACGAGGCCGACCACGAAGCCGTCAAGGCCCGTGGACGCGAGATTGTCGAAAAGGCATTTGCCGTCATGAACAACGTGCTCGCCGGAAAGGAGTATGTGGCCGGCAACTTCTCCATCGCCGATGCGGCGCTGTTTTATGTGGAGTTCTGGGCGGACAAAATCAAAATCGACCTTCCGCCCAACTGCCTCGCCCATTATCAGCGCATGCTAGCGCGTCCGGTCGTGCAGCAGGTGTTGCGGGAAGAGGGTTATCGCTGACATGCAGCACAAAGATTCGAGGAGCCACGCATGTTGAACGCATCACTACTAGCGATCATCGAAGAGGCCAGCATCGCCGTACTGACCCTGACCGAAGGCTTGGAGAAAGAAGAGTTTCTCAACTCCCGCCTGACTCGCGCAGAAGTGGGCCGCCAGGTCAAAATCATGACCGACATCGCCGGCAAACTGCCTCCCCAGACCTGTACCCTCATGGCCGAAGTGGATTGGGCCGGATGGGCAGCCATGGCCAGACAACTGGATGAACCCCGCCAGGCGGCAGACCAGGCCCTGTGGTTCGCAGCCAAGTCCCTGATACCGGCGACCGTCATGTGGCTGCGGGTTTACCGCAAAAACCAGCCCGAGCTTTTCGACTACACTCTGCCTATGTAACTGGAACCGCAAGACTAGAAAAACGCCATGCTGATGGGGCCAAGCTTGAGAAGTAGGCAGTATTGGCTTAGTGGCCTTCCCTGACCATGTTGATCGAATATTTCGGAATTTCGACCACTAGATCATAGTTACCCACGATAGCCTGGCAACTCAAGCGCGAATCAGGCTCCAGCCCCCACGCTTTATCCAGCATGTCGTCCTCCAGTTCCTCCGTAGGGATCAACGACTCGCTCCCTTCCCTGACGATGATATGGCAAGTCGTGCAGGCGCAGGATTTCTCGCAGGCGTGTTCGATGGCAAGGCCCTGTTGCAGCAGCGCATCGCAAATAGAAATGCCAGGTGCCACATCGATGGCAGCACCATCCGGGCAAATTTCTTCGTGAGGGAGAACGATAAGTTGGGGCATGGTTAAATTTACACTCAGAGAATGTGCGGCGCCTGCTCAGAAGCTGGCCGCGATTTCTTCAAGGCGGTGGCCGGACAAAGCCTGCCGAACCGACATGTCCATGCGCCTGGCGGCGAAGTCGGAGGTTGCCAGGTTGAGTGCGTCGGCAGCCATTTTGATGGCACGATGGTTGTCTCCGGCTATCGTTTCGCGCAGAGTCGTCATCGCCAGGCTTATGTCGGCGCGTTCCTTGGGGGTCAACAGAGCGCCGCCATTTTCCGCCACTGCCACCTCCGTGGCCTCCAGCAGGCGGTTGCCTTCGGTTTGCTGTTCACGCAAGGTGCGCGCGGCCATATCATCCTCGGCGTGGAGATACGAATCCTGCAGCATTCGGGTAATCTCCACGTCGCTCAGACCATACGAGGGTTTCACTTCCACCTTGGTTTCCACATCGGTGCTCTGTTCGCGGGCGGAAACAGAAAGCAGTCCATCCGCATCCACCTGGAAGGTGACGAGGATACGCGCCGCGCCGGCCACCATGGGCGGGATCCCGCGCAGCTCGAATTTGGCCAGCGAGCGGCAATCGCTCACCAGTTCGCGCTCGCCCTGCAGCACATGGATCATCATGGCGGTCTGACCGTCTTTGAAGGTGGTGAATTTCTGGGCGCGGGCAGCGGGGATGGTGGAATTGCGCGGGATGATTTTCTCCGTGATCCCGCCCATGGTTTCGATCCCGAGCGACAGGGGGATCACGTCCAGCAGCAGCATCTCGTCAGTACCGCGGTTGCCCGCCAGGATGTTGGCCTGGATCGAGGCGCCGATGGCGACCACCTTGTCAGGATCGAGGTTGGTGAGAGGTTCCTGCAGAAAAAATTCGCCGACTGCACGGCGGACGTGGGGCATGCGCGTGGAGCCGCCCACCATGACCACGCCTTTGATGTCTTCGATACCCAGGTCGGCGTCGCGCAGTGCCTTGCGGGTCGGGGCGAGAGTCTTGTTCACCAGGTTCGCGGTCAGGTCCGCGAAGCTTAGGGAAGTCAATATCAAATCCACTACCTGGCCGGTGGAGAGCACCGCCGTAATGCCCGTTTCCGGATGGTCGGTCAAGGCTTCCTTCGCTTCACGGGCCTTGGTCAACAACAAACGCGCATCGTGCGCACCCAGCGTAGACAGTTTGGCCTGCTCCAGTATCCAGCAGTAAAGGCGCTGGTCGAAATCGTCCCCGCCCAATGCGGAATCGCCGTTGGTTGCCAGCACTTCGAACACGCCCCGAGTAAGCCTGAGGATGGAAATATCGAATGTTCCCCCGCCCAGATCATAGACCGCGTATACGCCCTCGGCGGCGTTGTCCAGACCGTAGGCCACGGCCGCGGCGGTGGGCTCGTTCAGCAGCCGCAGCACATTGATCCCGGCCAGCCTGGCGGCATCCTTGGTGGCTTGACGCTGGGCGTCGTCGAAGTAGGCCGGCACCGTGATGACTGCGCCCACGAGATCCCCGCCCAGCGCTGTCTTCGCCCTTAGACGCAGGGTTTTCAGGATGTCGGCGGATACTTCCACCGGACTCTTTACCCCGGCTGCGGTTTTAATTTGCACCATGCCTGGCGCATCGATGAAGCGGTAGGGCGTATCGGTGGCCTCCGGCAAGTCCCCGATGCCCCGGCCCATGAAGCGTTTGACCGATACGATGGTGTTGTGCGGATCCTCGCTTTGCCTGGCCTGCGCCCCATAGCCTACTTCGACGGGGCCATCCGCGAGGTAGCGAGCCACCGAGGGCAGCAATCCACGTCCTTGCTCATCGTTGATCACGGCACTGACGCCGTTGCGCACGCTCGCCACCAGGGAGTTCGTCGTGCCGAGGTCTATCCCCACTGCCAAACGATGCTGGTGGGGAGCGGTGCTCATGCCGGGTTCGAAAATTTGCAATAGGCCCATGATCCCTCCAAAACACTCAGACGTTGAAGCTTTCGCCGCAGCCGCACTGACTCTTGATGTTGGGGTTGTTGAACTTGAATCCCTCGTTCAATCCTTCGCGCACGAAGTCCAGTTCGGTGCCGTCCAGATAAGCCAGGCTCTTGGGATCCACCAGCACGGTTACGCCGTGGCTTTCAAACTTGATATCGTCGGCGTTGAATTCGTCAGCGAATTCCAGCGTATAGGCGAGCCCGGAACAGCCGCTGGTGCGCACTCCCAGGCGCAGCCCGACACCCCTGGTTCGCTGGCTGAGGAATTTTTGCACGCGCTCCGCCGCGCTGGTGGTTAAGGTGACAGCCATTGGTCCGCTCCCCTGGATAATCAAACCGAAAATGAACTGCCGCAACCGCAGGTGGAGGTCGCGTTGGGGTTCCTGATCACGAAGCGCGCCCCTTCCAGGCCCTCCTCGTAGTCGATTTCGACGCCAACCAGATACTGGAAGCTCATTGGGTCGATGAGCAGGCTCACGCCGCCTTTCTCGACCACGGTATCGTCCTCGCCGGCAGTCTCGTCGAAGCTAAAGCCGTATTGAAATCCCGAGCATCCCCCGCCGGAAACAAAAACGCGTAATTTCAGATTCGGGTTGTCCTCCTCCAGGATGAGCTCGCTCACCTTGTTTGCGGCGCTGGCGGAGAAAACGATCGGGCTTGGCGTCTGGGTAGTCGCATCTAACATGATTGGGCCTTTCTATCTGTGGAACTGGACAGGGATCAAGCTGCCGGCGTCGGCGCGCAGATGTCGTAGCCTTGATCGGCGACGGTGTGCCTGGTTTTGTAGTCGGCTACGGCCGCCTTGATCGCGTCTTCCGCCAGAATGGAGCAGTGAATCTTGACCGGGGGTAATGCCAGTTCTTCGGCAATCTGCGAGTTCTTGATTTCCAGCGCCTGATCCAGGGTTTTTCCCTTGACCCATTCCGTCACCAGGGAGCTGGATGCAATCGCGGAACCGCAGCCGTAGGTTTTGAACTTGGCATCTTCGATCACTCCGTCCCGGTTGACCTTGATCTGCAGTTTCATCACGTCCCCGCAAGCCGGCGCTCCGACCATGCCGGTGCCGATGTCATCGTCGCCATTCTCGAAAGCGCCGACGTTGCGGGGGTTTTCGTAATGGTCCAGCACCTGGTCGCTATATGCCATGATTCACTCCTTGAAATTGATCGGGTTACTGCTTTGCAAGCCGGTGGCTAATGCGCCGCCCACTGCACGCTGCTCAGGTCGATCCCTGCCATATGCATGTCCCACAGAGGGGACAATTCGCGCAATCTCGCAATCTTGTTCTTCAGCAGTTGAATGGCGTAATCCACTTCCTCTTCCGTGGTGAAACGGCCGATGCTGAAGCGGATGGAACTGTGCGCCAGTTCATCGCTATGACCCAAGGCCTTGAGCACGTAGGACGGCTCCAGGCTGGCCGATGTACAGGCGGAGCCGGAGGACACGGCGAGATCCTTGATCGCCATCATGAGCGATTCGCCTTCGACATAATTGAAGCTGATGTTCAGGTTGTGCGGAATGCGCTGTTCCATATCGCCGTTCACGTACACTTCCTCCATGTCCTTCAGGCCGTTATAGAGCCTGTCGCGCAACATGCGGATGCGCTCGTTTTCCGTGGCCATTTCTTCGCGAGCGATGCGGAAAGCTTCGCCCATGCCCACGATCTGGTGCGTGGGGAGCGTGCCGGAGCGCATGCCGCGCTCGTGTCCGCCACCGTGCATTTGCGCTTCCAGGCGGATGCGCGGCTTGCGTCGCACAAACAATGCACCGATGCCTTTCGGGCCATAGGTCTTGTGCGCTGAAAACGACATCAGGTCGACTTTCAGCGTGCGCAGGTCTATCGCTACCTTGCCGGTGGATTGG
This sequence comes from Sulfuricella sp., assembly GCA_031426955.1. GTDB lineage: Bacteria > Pseudomonadota > Gammaproteobacteria > Burkholderiales > Sulfuricellaceae > Sulfuricella. The sequence continues at coordinate 47,118 of JASJPA010000010.1, read as the reverse complement.
GCCGCATCGACGTGAAAGATGATGCCCTTCACGCGGCAGAGGGCGCCGATCGCGGAAATATCCTGAATCACGCCGATTTCATTGTTCACATGCATGATGGATACGAGAATCGTGTCCGGACGAATCGCCTCCTTGAGTTTTTCCATATCCAGCAGGCCGTTCGGCAGCGGGTCGAGATAGGTCACTTCGAAACCCTCGCGTTCAAGTTCGCGCAGGGTATCGATCACCGCCTTGTGTTCGGTTTTTAGGGTGATCAGGTGCTTGCCCTTGCTCTGATAAAAATGAGCGGCGCCCTTGATGGCCAGATTGTCGGATTCGGTTGCACCGGAGGTCCAGACGATTTCCTTGGGGTCGCAGCTCACCAGCCTGGCCACTTCTTCGCGCGCGTTCTCCACAGCCTGTTCGGCAGTCCAGCCGAACGAATGGGAACGGCTTGCAGGGTTGCCGAAATTTTCCGTCAGATGGGGAATCATCTTCTGCGCAACCCGTGCGTCGACCGGCGTTGTTGCCGAATAATCCATATAAATTGGCATGCGTAACACTTGTGGGATCCTCCTGATGAGGTGTCTGCCCGAATGCCGGACAGTCAGTTTCATTCAATACTGAGCAAGTCTTATGCCAACAACTATGAATTTTCTAACAGACTGGTTTTAATTATTATTTTTTTTAGCCCGTAATGCGCACGAGAAAGTTTGTAGGTTTTTGTAGGGTTTGAGACAAGCTGAAATGGCGGTTTTTGACGTATGAATTGCGGTGATCGACCCGGATATTTTATTGAATTTAACCAACCCTAAGAAAAGTAGCGGTACACCTTCATGACCGCCTGATAAGTTTGTGCAAACCACGACAGTCGTCCGCGAGGTCACCTCGCTTTCCATGATCGACTAGCCTTGGCGCCGCATGATGCTATCAATGCTGATTGTCGCCTTGCCAGGTTCAGATCCGATGGCGGCGCTGCTGCTGCAACCTCCTCCGCATGTCCCGTGCGCATTCGGGTTGAAGAACTTGAGTCCGCTTTCCGTTACGGTATCGGCAAAGTCGATGATGCAGCCATCCAGTAGATCGCGGCTGCCCTGGGGCATGAACACCCGGAGACATTCCAGCTCAATCACGTAGTCGCCAAAATGCGGGGCTCGCTCGACAGTAAACTCGGAACTCAACCCGGAACAGCCCCCTGGGCTCACCACCAGGCGAAAACCTGCTGTCGCTCCGGCATTGCCGAAGCGGACCATGCGGCGCATGAAGTTTTCTGCCATGAGCGTAATAGTCAGCTTCATGATCCTCCTCCATCATGCCGCATAGCGCGGCAAACTTTTATCCACCACCACACAACCGTCCACCGGACAGACCTCGACGCATTGCGGGTCTTCGCCCTCGCATTCGGTGCATTTCTTCGGATCGATGATGTAGGTGCCGTTCTTCTCCTTGATCGCGACGTTGGGACAAACCGGCTCGCAAGCAGTACAGGCGGTGCAGGTGGAAGAGATGATCTTGTAAGGCATGGTTTTCTCCTTTGAATAAAATAATTCGTTATGCGGTGGTCACGTCGTCCGGAATGCATTTCGCGGTCAGCGTCTCAAGCCTCTCCACCTGGCTCTCGCCCAGACCTCGGTGACAGATCGCCAAACCCAGCGATAGGGCCGCTGGACTTACCGGAACCGCCCTCTTTCTGCAACAAGCGTGCCACGTGGTTATCTTAGTTTATTATCCTTATAAAACATAAAGATAATAAACACTTTTGGTTTGTCTCGATTGCGACAAACGCGAAATCTGAAGTGGGGAATGCGACAAGATGATTGATAGTGTGACTGTTAGCTGGTCGGCGCACGCCAAAAACGGCCATTCAGGCAAGCCGGGGGAATTCAGCAGGCCAAGTTCATGGGATTTGGAACTCCCCGCAAAGGGCTGAACCGGTTATTGCCCCCTGGGATGGTATGTTGACGCCCACTCAGAACCAGAAAGTCGTGTCCTTCATCAGGAACTCGACATAAGGCATGTAGTGGGAGCCGTCGCAGGAAAAAGTCAGGCTCACGATGCCGTTGAAAGTATTGATCGAGGCCGTGCGCAAATAGAAGGTCGGATCGGTCAGGCGCAGGGATTGCAGGGTATTGAGAATGCGCTTGATGTCGACTTGGGGGATCGCCGCATTGCTCGGATAGGGCCGGGACGGGAATGCCAGACAGATATCCGGATCATTCAGGGCTTCATGATCCAGGATGCGGTAGCGGAACGGGTCATCCACGGTCCAGATGGTTGCCTGGCTGCTGGAAAAATGCAAGAGGCATTGAAATACGCCGCGTTGGGTGAGCAGTTCTTCCAGGATGGACAGGGCCTGCTCCATGTTCCGGTCCATCGGGCTTTCGACGCGGCTCTGCAAGAAAACCGTCCCGCGAATCGCCGGATCGCCCTTCACTTGCCGCCAATAGCCTGGTTCATCGTAGAGTTCCGCGGTCACCGGTAGATTGCGCAAGTCGAAATCGGCGCCGAGATAACCCAGCCAGTGGTCGTCCCTGCGCACGACCTGCAAGGCCGTGAGGGAGGGGTGGCCCTCGGCCAAGCTGATGTAGGCGTCCGAAAGCAGGAATCCCCAGGACGGCACGACTTCCTTCATGTAAGGCCGCTGGGAGCGGTCGCGGCCAAAGTGGGCGGATGTAATCCCGGATTGGCCGGCGTTGTCGCAAATCTGTATGCCGTCCGTGCCTACGCAGTACAGGAAGGCGCAATGGGGAATATCGGAAAAACCGTTGTTCAGGATACCATTGAGTTTTTCGCGGTCTCCCCATGCCGGTGTGCAGCGCTCCGCCAGACGCGCCATGGGTTCGCGCAGGATGCGTGCCAGTTCCTCACGCTGGAGGTAGATGCTGTCTTTCCACGACTTGTTCACGGGCTGTCAAATCTCCTACTATCATCCAATCGGCAGTTTGTTTAGGCAATGCGTTAACGCCAACTTTTGAGCAATATGAACTTCCGCTATATTACGATCGAAATCGGAAGTCTACATTTAAAACAGTGCCTGTCAGGCCAAGCCTCAACTTCACCATTTTATTCAGCCCCAGTACTAGCCCACGCGGCTCGCTGATCCGCTACAACTGCTTGATCTCAATATTAAACTTCTTCAACGCATAGCCCATCTGCCGCGGCGTGAGATTGAGCAGCCGCGCCGCCTTGGCCTGCACCCAGCCGCACTTCTCCATCGCCCACATCAGCCGGTCGCGCTCTGAAACCGGCTGATGCACTTCAGGGTGCTCGCTAACGCTCTCCGCCTCCTGATAAGCTTCCGGCAGGTCTTCGGGAATGGTCGGCGTTTCAGGCACGGATTGCCGTTGCGGCACGATCGGAATCGAGCGGTGATCCTTGCCATAGTCCTTCAGCGCCGACGAAAAACACAACCCCTTCTCGCACAGCATGTCGGACTGGCGGATAAGATTGCCGCGCGTCATGGTGGCCATGCGCTCGACGCAGTTTTCCAGCTCGCGCACATTGCCGGGCCAGTTACACCTGCACATGGTCTGCATTGCCTCCGGACTGACGGTGAAGTTGCGCTTGTTTTCGCGGTTGAACTTCTCCATGAAATGCTCCAGCAGCGGGGGGATATCGTCGCGCCGTTCGCGCAACGGCGGCAGGAAGATCGACACCACGTTGATACGAAAATACAGGTCGGCGCGAAATTCGCCCTTGCTCACCATTTCCTCCAGGTTGCGGTTGGTGGCGGTGATCAGCCGCACATCGACGCGGATGGTGCGGTTGCCGCCGACCCGCTCGAACTCGCGCTCCTGTAGCACGCGCAGCAGTTTGGCCTGGAACGAGGCAGAGATGTCGCCGATCTCGTCGAGAAACAGCGTGCCGCCGTGGGCCTGCTCGAAACGGCCCTTGCGGTCCGAGGTAGCGCCGGTGAAGGCGCCCTTCTCGTGGCCGAACAATTCCGATTCGAGCAGGCTCTCCGGCAGGGCGGCGCAGTTGAGCTTGATGAAGGGGCCGTCCTTGCGCGGGCTGAGGTAGTGAATGGCGCGAGCGATAGCTTCCTTGCCGGTACCGGATTCGCCGCGCAGCAGGATAGTGGCCTTACCCGGCGCAGCCTGGTGCACGTCGGCGAAGACCTGCTGCATGCGCTTGCTCACGCCGATGACGTTTTCCAGGCTGAATTTGCCTTGCAGTTCCTTTTGCAGCCGGAATTTTTCCTGCATCAACTGCTCACGCTCCGCTGCCACGTTCTGGTGCAGGCGCACGTTCTGGCCAATCAGGTTGGCGACCATGGCAAGGAAACGGACATCGCCCTGGAAGCGGCCCGCCCCGTCCGCCGCCCGGTCCATGCCCAGCACGCCGATGCAGCGGCGCCCCACTTTGATCGGCACGCCAATGAACGCCACCTCTCCGACTTCTGCCTTGCGCGAACCGGTGCGGTTGAGGAACAGCGGCTCCTTGGAAACATCCGGGATCACCGCTGGCATGCCGCTCTGCAGGATGCGCCCGGTCACGCCCTCGCCTGCCATGAACCTGCCACGCCGGATCTCTTCCGGCGTCAGCCCGACGGCGGCCACCACCTGCAACTCGCCGTCCTCCTGCACCAGGCTGACCATGCTGCGCTGCATGTGCAAGTGTGAGGAAAGCAGGTTCAGCACGCCGCGCAGCGTCTTGTGCAGATCCAGCGAGGAGCCGAGGATCTTGCTGATTTCATAGATGGTGACCAATTGCACCGATGGAGTGTCTTGTGCCATGTTCGATTCCGGACAATATTAACTGCGACCACATCGGCACACGCAAGTTTCGCGCCAAGCGGCCATTCCGAATTCAGCAACGGGTCAGGAAGGGCGTCTTATCTTGGGTTCAGGAAATTAACAGGTTTTCTTCAGATACCGGTCCGGTAGTTCAGAGCAGTAATTTGAGCAACGTAATGGTGCATGGGGGCGAACATTGAACATCGGGAGATGGCGGAAGGTGTGAGATTCGAACTCACGGATCCTTTCAGATCGGCAGTTTTCAAGACTGCTGCCTTAAACCACTCGGCCAACCTTCCGATGGCCGTCATGATACCGTTTGCCGCCAATATTGACCAGTGCTTGAAACTTTAACCCGAATTGCGTAGTCTTAACTCATGTCTTTTTTTGTAACGAGGAGTCAACTGATGCAACCTGAACTGCGAATGGCGTCACAAACCACCGATCTGGCCCTTGCGGCCAACAAGGTATTGCGCAATACCTACATGCTGCTCGGTTTGAGCATGATTCCGACGGTGATCGGCGCGGTGATCGGCATCAACCTGAACTTCGCGTTCATGGCGCAAAGTCCGATTCTGGGCTTCATCGTCATGCTGGCGGTGATGTTCGGCCTGTTCTGGGGTATCAGCAAAAACCGCGATAACGGCTTGGGCGTGGTTCTGATGCTTGGGCTTACCTTCTTCATGGGCCTGATGCTCGGACCTATCCTGCAAGTCGCCCTGCATCTGAGAAACGGCGCGCAACTGGTCGGAATAGCGGCAGGCGGCACCGGTGTGATCTTCTTCTCCCTGGCGACCATTGCCACGGTGACCAAGAAGGATTTCAGCTTCATGGGCAAGTTCCTGTTCATCGGGCTGATCCTGCTGATCGTCGCCATGATTGCCAACATATTCCTGCAAATTCCGGCGATGCAGCTGACCATCTCCGCAATCGCCGTGCTGATTTTCTCCGGCTTCATCCTGTTTGACGTCAGCCGTGTCGTCACCGGCGGGGAAACCAACTACATCATGGCGACCCTGGCGATTTACCTGGATATCTACAACCTGTTCGTCAACCTGTTACAGCTGTTGATGGCACTGTCTGGCGAACGCGACTAGGCGTTACGCAGCTTCGTGAGAGGGCGGCCGACTGGCCGCCCTTTTTTATTTCTCGAACAGGGCGATGGATTCGACGTGCGCCGTATGCGGGAACATGTTGACCACGCCGGCGGCTTTCAGCGCATAGCCCTTGGTATGCACCAGTACTTCGGCATCGCGCGCCAGCGTGGCCGGACTGCACGACACGTAGACGATTCGCTGCGGCCCGTCTTCAGTCAGCGCCTTGATCACCTCAAGCGCGCCGTCGCGGGGCGGGTCGATCAGCATCTTGTCGAAATGCCCCAGTTTTTTCAGGCCGATGGCATCCGTCTCGAACAGATTCGCCTCGACGAACCGTGCCCGCGCCGATAGCCCGTTGTGCTCAGCATTCGCCTGTGCTCGCCGCACCAGGGCGGCGCTCCCTTCGACCCCCACCACGTCAGCGCCGCGCCGGGCGATCGGCAGGCTGAAATTGCCCAGCCCGCAGAACAGGTCGGCGATGCGCTCGCCCGGCTTCGGGTCGAGCAGGTTGATTGCGCGCCGCACCAGAACGCGGTTGATATCCGGGTTTACCTGGGTGAATTCGGTGGGCCGGAACGGCATCACGATGTCGAAATCCGGCAAGGTGTAGTTGAGTTCCGGCGCATCCAGCGGATAAAACGCTTGCACCGTTTCGGGACCCTTGGACTGCAGGAAGAACTGAATATGATGCCGGTCGGCGAATGCCCGCAGCAACGCTTCATCCTGCTCATTCAACGGGTCCATGATGCGCAACACCAGCACGTCGACATCCTGACCCAGCGCCACTTCCACCTGCGGCATCCGCTCGCGGATGGAAAGCTCCTCGACCAATGCGCGCAGCGGCATGAGCAGGGCGGAAATGCGCGGGGGCAGCACTTCGCAGCTCTCCATGTCGGCGATAAAGCTGCTGCGCTTTTCATGGAAGCCAACCAGCACACGCTCTTTTTTGCGCACATATTTGACCGACACCCTCGCCCGGTGGCGGTAGCCCCAGGGAGGACCGTAGATAGCGGGCAGCATTTCCTCCGCCCGCACCTTGCCGATATGCCACAGGTTGTCTTCCAGCACGCGCTGCTTGGCAGCGACCTGCGCCCCGGCTTCCATGTGCTGCATGCTGCAGCCGCCGCACAGGCCGAAATTCGGGCAACGCGGCGTGACGCGCATGAAACTGGGCTTGAGGATTTTCGTGGCCGTGGCCTGCTCGTAGCTGGGCTTCTTCTTGAAGGTGGAATACTCCACCGTTTCGCCGGGCAGGGCGCCTTCGATGAAGATGGTTTTGCCTTCCACATGGGCGACGCCGCGCCCTTCGTGGTCGAGGGATTCAATGATGGTCATGGGGTTCAATTCTTAAAAGCAGTTTGGTCACGGATGAACACGGATTATCACGGATTGATGTTCAACTGGCCTTTGGGGACTATCTGTGTAAATCCGTGTTCATCCGTGGCTAAAACAAGGTTTTTACTTCCACAAGGCCAGAAACTCCTGCCAGTGCGGCGCATCGGACTTGCTCAAGGTAGCGCGCACCAGGTCGCACTCGGACTGATACGCCTCGCGCGTCAGCGCACCGCGCATCAGCTGAAAACGCAGGTAAACCAGGTAAGTATTGGCGACGTCGGTTTCGCAATAATTGCGGATGCCGTCGATCTCGCCGTTCTGAAACGCACCCCAGACTTTCGATCCATCCATGCCGAGCTTGCCGGGCAGGCCGACGAGCTGCGCGATCTGGTCCAGCGGTGCGTTGGCACGCGGTTGGTAGAGCGCGAGCAGGTCCATCAGGTCGAGATGGCGGGTATGGTAACGGCTGATGTAGTTGTTCCACTTGAACTCGCGGTCATCCTCGCCCATGTCCCAGTAGCGCGGCGCCTGGATGCCGTGGATCATGGCGCGGTAGTGCAGCACCGGCAGGTCGAAGCCGCCGCCGTTCCAGGACACGATCTGCGGCGTGTATTTCTCGATGCCCTCGAAGAAGCGGCGGATCAGCTCAGCCTCGTCATCCTCGGGGCTGCCCAGCGACCAGATGCGGAAGCTGTCGCGCTCGCGCAAGGCGCAGGAGATCGCCACCACGCGCTGCACGTGCAATTGCAGAAAATCGCTGCCGGTCACCTGGCGGCGTTGGTGGAAGGCCATCTCCGCCACCTGGGCCGGGTCGATTTCGTCCCCGAGTCCGTTGAGCTTGCGCAGGCCATCGATGTCGGGGACGGTCTCGATGTCGAATACCAGAACGGGAACCTGCCCCCGAAAGGTGTGATCGGGGGTCACTATTTTCGTACCCATGCCCCGCTCTGGTTCTGATACCACCATCCCGGCGCAGCCTTCTGCACCCAGCGCTGGGCGAAGGTGGAGCGTATCTCCTCCTCCCATTCAGGATGGCCGTTGGCGCGTGCAATCTCGCGATACAGGGCCTGACGATCCTGGTTCTCCGCCGCGACCAGCCCGTTCACCGCCTGCCGTTGCGCCAGCGGCACCAGGGCAGCGTCGCGCACCGCAACCAGGCCATCGCGCGTCAGGCCGACCGCGCCGCTGGCATAGTGACCTGCAAGCTGGTCATGGCGCTGCTGCATGGTCATTTTCAGGCTGCCGATGGCAGGCGTGTTGATTTCCAGGTCGGCTGCGGCAAACGCCAGCAAAGGCATCCACAGCAGGGCAACGAGCATCCACAAACGAAGAATCTGGCTGTACATTGTGACCTCCTATTTCTGTTCGTCCGGTTTGGCCGGTGCCGGTGCGTCGCCCTGCTTCTTCAGCTGCCACACCTCGTCGATGATCTTGTCGGCGGCCTTTTCTGCTGCCGCTGCGGGAAAGTAGATGTTGATGGTGACGCACGCCGAAACCGTCGCCGCCAGCAATACGGCCATAGCCATGGGTAATGTTCTCATTCAATCTCCTTCCTGCTTCTTTACTGGATAACCGGCTTCACATTCTTCTGGGTGACCCGCTTCAACCGCTCCAGCAACTCGTCCCAGCTCACCTGACGATTGTAACCGATTACGCTGATCGCCGGTATGCCGCCGCCCTTCACGATAACGTAGCCATGCGGCGCCGGCTCGACGCCGTCCATCAGGCACACCCCGTTGCGCAGCACGCAGGAAAGGCCGATCCGTTCGTAACCGAACTGCTCGAAAAATCTCAGGAAGCTGCGCTGGATCGCGGCGGCTGCCCCGGCGCCGCCCAGAGACGAAATGCTCTGCACTGCGCTCTGGCTGATCTTCTTCGGATAGTTCCCGGGGCTGCTTGCCACCTTGGCATCGAACTGCACCGGGCGCCAGTTCGACAGCTCCAGCCCGGCCGCCGAGACGTCGATGCGCCCCTGCATGTTGCCGAAGGAAAAGGCGCGGGTCAGCAGATCGAGGTCGAGATTGCGCATGTCGAGATTGGCCGACAGGCGCGGAACACGGCCGAAAGGCTCGTTCAGCGAGAGGTTTTTGACCACGACAGTGCCGTCGAACACCTTGAACAACAAGGCGCCATCCACCCTGATATTGCCGCCAGCATAGCTGACGGCGGGAATGATGCCGGACAGCGTGCCATGCATGAGCGGCAGCTTCAATGCCGCGCTGAAACGCTCCATCGAAACGGGTGCCAGGCCGGCGCTGAAGCGCCACTGCCAAACGCCATCGCTGCGGCTGGCGGTGAAGCCGTCGAGGTTAAGCCTGCCATCGAGCAGGGGAATGGAAAGGTCGGGCGTGCTGAGCTGCCAGCCTTTCATCGTCAGCGGAACCCATGTCTCGCCCAATGCCAGGCGCAGAACCTCGCCACTCTGAAAACCAAACTCCGCCTGGCGCTCTTCCTTGTTCGACCACGGGATACGGGCGTTCAGGCCATGCAGCGCGAAACGCTGGTCCTCGTCGACGAATTCGGCAGCGCGCAGGCTCAGATCGAAGTCGGTAGTGACGCCGTCGCGGTAGCGCCATGCCAGATCGGCACCGCCCTTGGCCTGCAGCTTGGCGAAGGCGGTTTTTTCCAGGAAGGGTTTGAGCAGAACCTGATACAGCCCGGCCACATCGAGGTCCGCCGCCTTGAAATCGAAATCCGTCAGGCCCCGGCCCGCCCTGTCCCACGCACCGGAAAGCTGAGCCTCCCCCACTCCCGCCAGCCGCAGGCTGCCCTGGCTGACGCGCAACAAGCCCGCGTCGAAGCTGCCCTGCCCGGCAAACCGGTGCCCGCCCTCGGCGAAATAAAGCGGCTGCCAGAACGCCTCGCCGGACTTCCAGTCCACCTCGCCCCGCCATAGCCAGCCGCTTTTCCGGCGCGACGCATGAAATTGCACCCCGCCAGCGATTTTCTCGCCGGCATGAAGCCCGCTGGCATCGGCAAAAGCGAGGTCCTTGAACACCGCATCGGCAATGACGCTTCCCACCCCCGTGCTGCCACCGTCCAGGCTGATGCCGCCGCTCCACGTTCCGGCGGTGGGCCGAATGCCCCCCTGCGGCAGGAATCCGGCCAGCCGCACGACCTGCCCGTTGCGGGCTTCGGCCCGGACACTCCAGCCGGACTTGCCCCATTGAGCGCCAAGCTGCCAGGTCTCGCCGCGAGGAAAATCCAGAGTCAGCGCCAGCATTTTTGACTGCTGCCGATAAACGAAGCGCACCGGCAACTTTTCACCCAGATCCAGTTCGCCCCGGTCGCAGCGGATCACGCCATTATTCCATTGAGTCTTTGCGCAGGTCAGGCGCACCTTGCGCCAGGTCCGGTCACGCAGGGAAAGCTCCCCGATGCGCGCCTCGAAATGGGAAAAATCCGGTCCATCCAGCGTGGCGCTAATGGCCTTGGCGTGAAAAGCGGGTGAAGAGATGTCGTCGATGCTCAGCGTGATTTGCCCGGCCTGGACAACGGGAGAAAACAACGCGAACAGGATCAAGGCACGGACAGCCTGCAGGAATCCTTTATCCATAAAACGACGATTCACCGCAGAGGACGCGGAGGAAAAACAAGGCATTTCCAAGTTATGCTGAGTCACCCATTAGGGAACCGCTGATTTATTCGTCACCCCGGCGAAGGCCGGGGTCCAGATTGTTGACTCTTCTGGATTCCGGCCTTCGCCGGAATGACGGAATTTGATCTAATCAGCGCTTCCTTAGGTGAGTACGTTTTTGCGTCAAGCATTTGAATTTCTCTGCGTCCTCCGCGTCCTCTGCGGTTCAATAGGTTTTTCAAGGTTAATCGCTTTTTATTAGGTTCACGTAGGGCATCAGGCCGGGAACACGCCGGTGGACAGGTAGCGGTCGCCCCGGTCGCACACGATGGACACGATGACTGCGTTTTCGGTTTCTGCCGACACCCGGAGCGCGGCCGCCAATGCGCCGCCGGACGAGATGCCGGCAAAAATACCTTCCTCCGCAGCCAGCCGGCGCGTGATTTCCTCGGCTTCCTGCTGGCCGACTTCGATTAGCCGGTCCACCCGCTTGAAATCGCAGATTTTCGGCAGATAGGCCAGTGGCCACTTGCGGATGCCGGGAATCTGCGAGCCTTCGCTGGGCTGCACGCCGATGATCTGGATGTTCGGATTCTGTTCCTTGAGGTAACGCGAGCAGCCCATGATGGTGCCGGTGGTGCCCATGCTGCTGACGAAATGGGTGATTTTCCCCTGCGTGTCGCGCCAGATTTCCGGGGCGGTGCCCTCGTAATGGGCCTGCGGGTTGTCCGGGTTGGAGAACTGGTCGAGGATGATCCCCCGGCCTTCGTCGCGCATCCGGCTGGCGGTGTCGATCGCGGCTTCCATGCTGCCTTCCTTGGGCGTCAGCACGATTTCCGCGCCGAAGGCGCGCATCACTTGGCGCCGCTCCACGCTCATGTGTTCCGGCATCACCAGCACCATCTTGTAGCCGCGCATCGCCGCCGCCATCGCCAGGGCGATGCCGGTATTGCCGCTGGTCGCCTCGATCAGGGTGTCGCCCGGTTTGATCTCGCCGCGCGCTTCGGCACGCTGGATCATGAACAGCGCCGGCCGGTCCTTGACCGAACCGGCCGGGTTATTGCCTTCCAGCTTGACCAGCACGACGTTGCTGGTTTTGCCTGGCAATCGTTTCAGCTTCACCAGTGGCGTATTGCCTACGAATTCCTCTATGCTTTTAAACATTCTCGTCTGTTCCTTACGTGCTTTGTGGAGCAACCCGGTATACCTGGTCGCATTCGCTGATCACACCCGCCATGGTCACGCAATTCCTGCCGTTTTTCCTGGAATGCCCAACCGCCCGCCCAGCCCTGGCATACAGCTCCTTATGGCTCTCCCCCGGCAACAGCATGGCTACGCCGAAGCTGGCGGTCAGCGGACGTGTCATGGGCAGGATGATCTGCCCTTCCATATCCATGCGCAACCGCTCGGCCACGATCAGCGCGCCCATTTCGTTGGTTTCCGGCAGCAGCATGGCAAACTCCAATCCGCCGTAGCGTGCCGCCAGGTCGGTGGTGCGCACCGAGTGGGTGATCACCGTCGCCACATGGTGCAGCAGCTCATCCCCCACTTCGCGGCCATAGCTTTCATTGACCCCGCCGAAGTCATCCATCTCCATCAATATCAGTCCGAGCGGGCGCCGATAGCGTTCCCAGCGGCCGATTTCTTCAGCGATACGGTCATCCAGGCTTCTGCGGTTGGCCAAACCGGTCAGGGTGTCCTGGCGCTTGAGCGCCTCGACCTCCTCCAGTGCTTTTTGCAGCGCCTGATTGCGTCGCGCCAGAGTGCGTTCCGTGTCCTCCAGCTCCCTGCCCAGCCGCTCGATCACGCCATTCAGCTGCGGGTATGCCGAAACGCCCACCTCGGCCGCGAGCAGCCATCCTGATCCGGTACGGTAGATGCTGCCGGACAGAGCGCCCCAACTACCAGACGAACCCGCAAGGACGATGGGTCCGCTGTATGCCTTGCCGTCCAGTCCGACTTCTGCCCGGCTGAGCGCCACCCTGTCCGGCTTGGTCAGGCGCACGCCGGACCCATCCGCTTTCGCTTCCGCTGTTACGGAAAGAAAGCCCTGATTGGACTCGACAACCCGGCCCTCCTCATCCAGCACCGCTATGGCTATGGCATGAAGCCCTATCGCCCAGGGTGGAATAAGCATTTTCCCTGCATCAGACAAACGCTGCTCACTTTCTATTTATTGCTAATTTGTTCAATTTAAAGCATTTGCCCGAAACACTCAAACATACTCCGCAAATAACAACAGCCCCGCAAGCGGGGCTGTGAAGGGTAAGGTTTCGGCGGCTTTACTTCTTGTCAGCAGCTTTCTTGCTGTCATCTTTCTTGGCAGCCTTGTCGTCCGCCTTGGCCGGGGCCGCATCCTTCCTGGCTTCCGGTTTAGCCTTTCCTTCAGCCTTGGAGGGTGCGGCCCCCCCGTTCACCGTCAGGTCGGCGCGCAGCTTGTCCACCGTCTTTTTGCCAAAACCCGGCACCTTTTCCAGGTCATCCACCGACTTGAACGGGCCGTTCTTGGCGCGGTAATCGACGATTGATTTAGCCTTGACCGGGCCGACGCCCTTCAGAGCTTCCAGCTCGACTTCATTGGCGCTATTCAGGTTGACCTGGCCGGCAAAAGCTGCGGTAGAGAAAGCGAAACAAGCGAGCAAAATGAGCAGCAGTTTTTTCATGAAAATCCCCTTGGGTTGATTAACAAAACAGACTTGCATCCCTGTTAACGCCATAGCGCTACGCGCGTTGACGCAAATGGCCCACATAGCGCTCCACGCCCTGCTCCACGGTCAGGAACGGCTCACCGTAGCCCGCCGCCCGTAGCGCGGAAATGTCTGCCTGGGTGAAGCTCTGGTACTTGCCCTTGAGCGCCTCGGGGAAGGTGACGTATTCGACCAGACCCTGCGCCTGCATTTCCTTCAGACCCAGCGGCGCCTCGCCCTTCGCCTTGCGGCAGCTATTCACCGCCGCCACCGCCACGTCGTTGAAGGTCTGGCTGTTGCCGGTACCGAGATTGAAGATGCCGGACTGATCGGGGTGGTCGAGGAACCACAGGTTGACCTTGACCACGTCCTCCACCGACACGAAATCGCGCCGCTGCTCGCCGTTGGCGTAGCCATCGCAGCCTTCGAACAGCTTGACCTTGCCTTCGGCCTGATACTGGTTGAAGAAGTGGAAGGCCACCGAAGCCATGCGCCCCTTGTGCTGCTCGCGCGGGCCGTACACGTTGAAATAGCGGAAACCGACGATCTGCGCGGTTTTGTGCTGCCACATGCGGCGCACGTACTGGTCGAAGAGGAACTTGGAATAGCCGTAGACGTTGAGCGGCCCCTCGTGCTCGCGCGACTCGCTGAACACCGTGCCGCCGCCGTAGACGCTGGCCGAAGAGGCGTACAACAATGGCACTTCCTCGTTCTGGCAATAATCCAGCAGCGACACGGTGTAGCGGTAGTTGTTCTCCATCATGTAGCGGCCGTCGGTCTCCATGGTGTCGGAGCAGGCGCCCTCGTGGAACACCGCGGCGACATCGCCCTCGAACGCGCCGTCGAGCAACAGGTCGAGGAAACCCTCCTTGTCCAGGTAATCGGCAATCTCGCAATCCACCAGATTCTTGAATTTGTCGGCCTTTTTCATATTGTCCACCGCGATGATGTCGGTGATGCCGCGGTCGTTCAGGCCCTTGACGATATTGGCGCCGATGAAGCCGGCCGCGCCGGTAACGATGTAGTACATGGTTTTTTCCTTTATTTGTTCAATTCTGCAATCAGTTCTTCGCGCTGCACCACCGCCGTGCCCAACTTGCCGACCACGATGCCGGCAGCCAGATTAGCGACGCGCACGGCCTCCGGCAGGCTGGCGCCGCCCGCCAGCATCACACCCAGGGTGGCGATCACGGTGTCGCCAGCGCCGGAAACATCGTAAACCTCACGCGCCAGGGCATGTTCATGCACCGTACCCGCTTCGCGGTAGAGCGTCATTCCCTCTTCGCTGCGGGTCACCAGCAGCGCCTGCAAATCGAGGTCGTGGCGCAGTTGCTGCGCTTTCTTCGCCAGTTCTTCCTCGGTTTTCCAGCTCCCCGCCACCTCGCGGAATTCACCGCGGTTAGGCGTGAGCAGGGTGGCGCCGCGGTAGCGCGCGTAATCGTCGCCCTTAGGATCGACCAGCACCGGCTTGTGCATGGCATTGGCCAGCTCGATCATCTGGCGGATGTGGGTCAACCCGCCTTTGCCGTAGTCGGACAGAATCACCACATCGGCATCGGCCAGCATTTTCTCGAAATCCGCCAGCTTGCTGAGCAGCACCTCGTGACTCGGCTGGGTCTCGAAATCGATGCGCAGCAACTGCTGCTGCCGCCCGATCACGCGCAGCTTGATGGTGGTATCCAGGCCCGCGTCGCGGTGCAGCACCACGTTGACGTTCTCGTTGTGCAACAGAAGGGCCAGGCTGTCGCCCGCCTCGTCCTTGCCCGCCACCGACAACAGGGAAACCCTGGCCCCCAGCGATGCGGCATTGCGCGCCACGTTGGCGGCGCCACCCGGGCGCTCCTCGGTACGACTGACATGCACCACCGGCACCGGCGCCTCGGGCGAGATGCGGCTCACCTCGCCGAACCAGTAACGGTCGAGCATGATGTCGCCGACGACTAAAACACGGGCATTTTCAAAGTTGGGTAGCATAGTCTTTTTACTATTTCACCGCGGAGGCGCAGAGGCGCTGAGAAAATCCTATTCTCTCTGCGCCTCTGCGCCTCTGCGGTTATCTGATATTTAAATTACAGCCGGCCGATGGCGAAATACTCAATCCCAGCAGCCCGCACATCCTTCGGCTCATACAGGTTGCGACCGTCGAAGATCACCGGGCTCTTGAGCCTGGCTTTGATCGCGGCGAAATCCGGTGCGCGGAATACTTGCCACTCGGTGACGATGGCCAGGGCATCCGCACCTTCCAGCGCCGCCATCTGAGTATCCACCAGTTTCAGGCGGGGATCGTTGCCGAAGATTCGCGTGGCCTCATGCATTGCCACCGGGTCGTACGCCGTCACGCTGGCGCCGCGCTCCCACAGTCCCTTGATCAGCACGCGGCTGGGGGCATCGCGCATGTCGTCGGTGTTGGGCTTGAATGCGAGGCCCCAGAGGGCGATGTTCTTGCCGCTGAGGTCGTTGCCGAATTTGGCGGTGATCTTGTCGAGCAGCACTTCCTTCTGGCGCTCGTTAGCCGTCTCCACGGCATTGAGGATACGCAGCTCGCTGCCATACTCCTTGGCGGTACGCTGCATGGCCTGCACGTCCTTGGGGAAGCAGGAGCCGCCATAGCCGCAGCCGGCATAGAGGAAATGGTAGCCGATGCGCGGATCTGAGCCGATGCCGTGGCGCACGTGCTCGATGTCCGCGCCCATTTTCTCGGCCAGCAATGCAAGCTCGTTCATGAACGAGATGCGGGTGGCGAGCATGGCGTTGGCGGCATATTTGGTCAGTTCGGCGGACTTGATGTCCATCACGATCAGGCGGTCGTGGTTGCGGTTGAATGGCGCATACAGCGAGCGCATCAGCTCCACGGCACGGGCATCATCGGCGCCGAGCACGATGCGGTCGGGACGCATGAAGTCCTCCACCGCCGCGCCTTCCTTGAGGAATTCCGGGTTGGAGGCGATGCTGAATTCGAGCTGTTCACCGCGCTTGCCCAGTTCTTCCTGGACCGCGGCACGCACTCTGTCGGCAGTTCCCACCGGCACCGTGGACTTGTCCACGATCACCTTGTATTCCTGCATGTTCTGGCCGATGGCGCGCGCCGCGGCTACCACGTACTGCAGGTCGGCAGAGCCGTCCTCGTCCGGCGGCGTGCCCACGGCGATGAACTGGATCGCGCCGTGCTTTGCGCTCTCGGCCACGTCGGTGGTGAAGCGCAGCCGGCCTGCCTCCACGTTGCGTTTGACCATGTCTTCCAGGCCCGGCTCGTAAATCGGGATGCCGCCCTGCTTGAGGATGTTGATCTTGTTCACATCCACATCCAGGCACAATACGTCGTTGCCGACTTCGGCCAGGCAGGTGCCTGTCACCAGGCCGACATAGCCGGTGCCGATCACGCTAACTTTCATTGTTTCACTCCACTAAGTTCAAGATTGATTTGCTGTAGAACCTGCAGGGGATCGGCCGCCTTGGTAATGGGCCGGCCGATCACCAGATAATCCGAGCCGAGGCGAATTGCCTCCAACGGTGTGACAATCCGCACCTGGTCATCCTGCGCGGCGTTCGCCGGACGGATGCCTGGCGTCACCAGGCAGAAATCCGTCCCCAGTTCCTGCCGCAGTGGTTGCGCCTCCTGCGCGGAGCACACCACCCCATCCAGGCCGCTGGCCTGTGCCAGTTTCGCCAGCCGCAGCACCGTTTCGCGCGGCTCGCCGGGTATGCCCAATTCATTCAAATCCGCCTGCCCCATGCTGGTGAGCACCGTCACCGCGATCAACTTGGGCCGCGAGGGCACGCCTTCCAGGGCTACACGCGCCGCTTCCATCATGCGTCTCCCGCCCAGCGCATGGACATTGACCATCCACACGCCAAGCTGGGCAGCTGCCTTGCAGGCGCTTGCCACGGTGTTGGGAATGTCGTGGAATTTCAAGTCGAGGAAAACCTCGAATCCGCGCTGCATGAGCGTTTCCACCAGCGCCGGGCCGCAGGCGGTGAACATTTCCTTGCCCACCTTGAGCCGGCACAGCCTGGGGTCAAGCCTGTCCACCAGCGCCAGAGCGTCTTTCTGCACAGCGAAATCGAGAGCGACGATGATTTTTGGATTGTTCATGATTACATCAAGTCCTGCATGCTGGCCTTGACCAGCACCTCGGTTTCCTCGCTGCGGCGCGGCGGATAGGTTTCCCACTTGCCGCAGGCGGGGCAATGCCAGAAATACTGGCGCGCCCTGAATCCGCAGTTCTCGCAGCGATACAGCGCCAGTCCGGCGGAGTGCTGATGAATCAGATTGTGCACCAGCTGCAAATCCTGCCTGCGCTCGGCGGGGGCTTCCATCAGCTGCGCCTCCAGCAGCCGGTCGAGGCCGCGCATGCTGGGGTTGCGCCGCAGCTCGTCGCGTGCCAGCTGGTAGGCGACCTGCGGCCCCTCGGTTTCCAGCACTGCCTGGAAGATCACATTCAGCATGTCCAGCGAGCCGTAGCGCGCCAGGTAGCCGCGCAGCAAATCCATGCCTTCGGTAAATCGGTCGAGCGCGCGATGGCTCGCCAGCAAGCGCTCCGCCACCAGCGCGAGATGCGCCGGGTTTTGTGTTTCAACTCGCTTCCAGCACTGGATCGCGGCTTCGTGCCGCCCCTCGGCGATTTCAATGTCGCCATGCAGGATGTTGGCGCGCACGCTGTCGCGATTCACCCGCAGCGCTTCATCCAGATGCTCGCGTGCCGCGGCATGGTCGGAGTGGGCAATCTCGCTGGCCGCCAGCTCGCAATAAAAATGGGCGATCTCGATCTGATAGGAGCGGCTGGAAATCTCGCCCAGCCGGCGCGCCGCTTCGATTGCCTTGAGCCAATCCTTTTCCAGCACATAGATTTCCAGCAGGTATTTCAGCGCCCCGCTGGAGTAGCGGGTTTGCTGCAACTCGCTGAAAACCTGCTCGGCACGGTCCAGCAAGCCCGCCTTCAGATAATCCTGGCCCAGCTCGTTCATCGCGGTCAGTTTCTTTTCCTCTTCCAGATCAGTGCGCTCCAGCAGGCTCTGGTGCATGCGGATGGCGCGCTCCACCTCGCCACGCCGGCGGAACAGGCTGCCGAGCGCAAATTGCAGTTCGACCGTTTCGTTATCCGCCTTGGCGATTTCGATGAAAGCCTCGATCGCCTTGTCGGTCTGCTCGTTGAGAAGGAAGTTCAGCCCCTGGAAATAGGAGGCGGGCAGCCGACGCGACTCGGTCATGACATGCTTGATATCGATCCGCGCCGCCATCCAGCCCAGGCTGAAGAACAACGGAAAAGTCAGGAGCCACCAGTATTCGAATTCCATCTTTATGGATTATGCGTAATGGGTAATAGGTAAGGGGGGAGCATCACTCATTCCGCATTACTCTTTTCCGCCTGTGCCCTGGCCCGCATTTCCCGTTTAATGGAAAAAATCTCGCGCCGCTGCCTGAAAATAAAGCGCAGGCTGGCGGCCACGCCGACCCCAACACCCGCGAAGAAAAACACCAGGATCACCAGAACCAGCGGTGCCTGCCATTGGTACCCCAGATAATAATGGACCGCGACGACGCCACTGTTCTTTACCGCAAAACCCAGGGCCAGCAGGAACAGAACGAAGCCAAGCAACCAGGACAAGTAGCGCATTATTCCTCAATCATCAAACCTAGTAGGTAGTCAACATGAAACATCGGTGCGTAGGAGCGACCTCCTGGTCGCGAATTCAGTGGTTCGCGACCAGGAGGTCGCTCCTACATCATGCAAATTCAACATGACTGATAGTAACAAGAAAAAGGCGGCATGATCTTTCGATTATGCCGCCGTGCCTTCCGGTTAGTCAGTAACCCAACTTGGCCGATTTAATTGGCGTCAACCCGCTCGCGCAATTCCTTGCCGGCCTTGAAGTGTGGCACGTACTTTTCAGGTACGCTCACCTTGCCGCCGGTTTTGGGATTGCGCCCGACTCTGGGTGGCCGGTAATTCAGGCTGAAACTGCCGAATCCCCGGATCTCGATCCGCTCACCCTGGGACAAACTGTCTCCCATTGCGTCGAGGATCGTCTTCACCGCCAGCTCTGCATCCTTGGTTACCAATTGCGTGTAACGCATTGCCAGCTTCGAAATCAGCTCCGATTTTGTCATAAGCTTTGACCTTCCGAGGTTGGATTATTATTGGCCAGTCTGCTTCGTATCCATCTTGGCCTTCAACAACGCCCCAAGGCTGGTGGTGCCAGCAGCACCGGTATCGCTAGCCGACATCTTCTGCATCACCTCGGCCTCGTCCGCCATATCCTTGGCCTTGATGGACAGGTTGATATTGCGGTTCTTGCGATCGATATTGATGATCTTGGCCTCGACTTCGTCACCTTCCTTCAGGTAAGTGCGGATGTCCTCGACACGGTCGCGCGACACTTCGGAAGCGCGCAGGTAGCCTTCCACTTCGCCGTCGAGAGTGATGACTGCACCCTTGGCATCTGCCGACTTGACGATACCCTTGACGATGCTGTTCTTGTCGTTAACGGAAACGTAATTGGTGAACGGATCGCCTTCCATCTGCTTGATACCCAGGGAGATGCGCTCGCGCTCGGCGTCGATCGCCAGCACCATGGCTTCGACTTCGTCGCCCTTCTTGTAGTTGCGCACGGCCTCTTCGCCCGGCATGTTCCAGGACAGGTCGGACAGGTGCACCAGACCGTCGATACCGCCGGGCAGGCCGATGAACACGCCAAAGTCGGTGATGGACTTGATCTGGCCGGAGACTTTGTCACCCTTCTTGTGGGTAACGGCAAAATCGTCCCACGGATTGGACTTGCACTGTTTCATACCGAGGGAGATGCGGCGGCGCTCTTCGTCGATTTCCAGAATCATGACTTCGACTTCGTCGCCCAGCTGCACCACTTTACCCGGATGCACGTTCTTGTTGGTCCAGTCCATTTCGGAGACGTGCACCAAGCCTTCGATGCCCTGCTCGATCTCGACGAACGCACCGTAGTCGGTCAGGTTGGTGACCTTGCCGAACATGCGGGTGCCCTGCGGATAGCGGCGGGACAGGTTGACCCACGGATCATCACCCAGCTGCTTGACGCCCAGGGAAACACGGTTCTTCTCCTGGTCGAACTTGAGCACCACGGCTTCGACTTCATCACCCACAGCCAGCACCTCGGAAGGATGCTTGACGCGGCGCCAGGCCAGGTCGGTGATGTGCAGCAGACCGTCGACACCGCCCAGATCCACGAACGCGCCGTAGTCGGTGATGTTCTTGACGATACCCTTGACCACCATGCCTTCTTTCAGGTTGCCCAGCAATGCCTGACGCTCGGCGCCCAGGCTCTGCTCCAGCACGGCCTTGCGCGAAACCACAACGTTGTTGCGCTTGCGGTCCAGCTTGATGACCTTGAACTCCATTTCCTTGTTTTCGTAGGGGGTAGTGTCCTTGACCGGACGAATATCCACCAGCGAACCCGGCAGGAAGGCGCGAATACCATTGACCATCACGGTCAGGCCGCCCTTGACCTTGCCCTGGACCATACCGCTGACCAGCGTACCCTCTTCCATGGCGGCTTCCAGATCCAGCCAGGCGGCGACGCGCTTGGCTTTCTCGCGCGACAGCTTGGTCGAACCGTAGCCGTCTTCCAGCATTTCGATTGCAACCTTGACGAAATCGCCCGGTTTTACTTCGATTTCGCCCTTGTCGTTCTTGAATTCATTGGCGTCGATGACGCTTTCGGATTTCAGGCCGGCATTGACCACCACGCTGTCGCTATCGACACGCACGACCTCGGCGGTGATGACCTCGCCGGCGCGCATTTCCTGGTGGGACAAGCTCTCTTCGAACAGAGAGGCGAAACTTTCCATGGATGGGGAAACAGAAGGGGAAGCAGTAGTCATTGTTTAAAAAGCCTGAAAAAAGCCCGTCAATCAACGGGGTTAGTTATCACTCGCCAGAAGTTTCCAACAGCCTGAAAGGGGAAACATGCCGCGATCGCGAAAGAATGTTTCAACCGACAAGATTGCAGGAACTCGAGGCGCCTATCGGACACGAACCTGCTTGAACCGCGCCAGCACCTCGTCCACCGCTTCGACAATGGTCATGGAACTGGTATCCAGCAGACTGGCATCCGCACATTTTTGCAATGGGGCCACGCTCCGCGCGCTGTCGCGCTCATCGCGTTGCCTGATGTCATGCAAAATCAGCGCGATATTAGCATGCATTCCTTTTTCCATCAACTGTTTATACCGGCGATCGGCACGCACCTCAGCGCTGGCGGTCAGAAATATTTTGAGCACCGCGCCCGGGAACACCACCGAGCCCATGTCGCGACCGTCCGCAACCAGCCCCGGAGATTTGAGGAAGGCGCGCTGCAGATCAAGCAGCGCCGCACGCACACGGGGATAAGCGGCGATACGCGAGGCGCCGTTGCCGCATTCTTCGGTGCGAATCGCATCCCCCACCGGCTCGCCATCCAGCCACACCTCGCTGCCCTCGAAGCGAATGGACAGCCCTTCCGCCAGGCGCGCCAACCCTTCCTCGTCGTCGAACGACACGCCGTGCCGCCCTGCCGCCAAGGCCAGCAACCGGTACAAGGCGCCGCTGTCAAGATAATGGAAGCCCAGCGCCTGGGCGACGAGCTGCGCCACCGTACCTTTGCCGGATGCGGAGGGGCCATCGATGGCGATAACCGGGATTTCAGGTGAGGGGTGAGGGGTGAGGGGTGAGGGGTTGGTCATCATCATCTTTACTTCAGGCCGTTTTCGCTATTGAGCTCAGGCGCTCGAAATAGTCGGGAAAAGTCTTGGCGACGCACTTGGGGTCGTTGATCCTGACCGGCACGCCGCCCAGCGCTACCAGGGAAAAGCACATCGCCATGCGGTGATCGTCGTAGGTGTCGATGCTGGCGTGAGGGGTGAGACGCGAGGAGTGAGGCGGGGTGACGCGAATGTAGTCTGCGCCTTCCTCCACGGTCGCGCCGACCTTGCGCAGCTCGGTCGCCATGGCGGCGATGCGGTCGGTTTCCTTGACGCGCCAGCTGGCGATGTTGCGCAGGGCGGTCGTGCCGTCGGCAAACAGGGCCGCCACTGCCAGTGTCATCGCCGCGTCGGGAATATGGTTGCAGTCGAGATCGAGAGCCTTGAGTTTCCCGCTTTTGGGAGCGCGCGCCTCGATCCAGTTGTCGCCCATGCTGATCTCAGCGCCCATCTGCGCCAAGGCCTCGGCGAAGCGCACGTCGCCCTGGATGCTGGACTTGCCCACGCCTTCGACCCGCACCGGCCCGCCACCAATCGCACCGGCAGCAAGAAAATAGGAGGCGCTCGAAGCATCGCCCTCGACATGAATCACGCCCGGGCTGCGATACGTCTGTCCGGCATGGATGGTGAACGCCTGCCAGCCTTGACGCTCGACCTCGACACCGAATCGGCTCATCAGGTTCAGGGTGATCTCGATATAGGGCTTGGAGATCAGCTCGCCGACCACCTCGATGGTCACGTCCTGCCGCGCCAGCGGGGCGGCCATCAGCAGCGCCGTGAGGAACTGGCTGGAAACGTTGCCGCGCACCTGGACCCGGCCGGACGCCTTGATCTGCGCCGGCTTGACGGCAAGCGGCGGGTACCCATCGTTGCCAAGGTAGGCGATATCTGCACCGAGGCTCCGCAGGGCGTCGACCAGGTCGCCGATCGGCCGCTCGTGCATGCGCGGCACGCCGCTCAGTCGGTATTCACCGTGAGACAGGGCGAGAGCCGCGGTAAGCGGGCGAAAGGCAGTGCCGGCGTTGCCCAGAAACAGCTCGGCCAGCTTCACCGGAAACTCGCCGCCCACGCCCTCCACCCGGTAATCGCGGCTATCGCCGTGCTGTACCCAGCTGACGCCGAGTTGCTTGAGCGCAGCCAGCATGTGCCGGGTGTCGTCGGAAGCAAGCAGGGCCTTGACCTCAGTGACGCCCTCGGCCAGCGCAGCCAGCAGCAGGGTGCGGTTGGAAATGCTTTTCGAACCGGGCAGCAGAACGGTACCGCTGACACGGGGAATGGGAGAAAGATCGAGATAGTCCATATTAAAAACCTTTTACCGCAGAGGCGCTGAGGCGCAGAGAAAACCACGAACTGGGTTTCTCTGCGCCTCAGCGTCTCTGCGGTTCAATCAGAATTTTTTTGAGAGAGCCACTTGTTGCGTGCCGCACTGGCGTGGCTGAAAACCTGCTCCAGCGCCGCCCCATCTGCCTGCCCCAGCATGGCGTGCAGACGATCAAGCTGCGCCTGGTAGACTTCGAGCTCCTTGAGCAGCGCGGTGCGATTGGCCAGGCAGATGTCACGCCACATTTCCGGCGAGCTGCCGGCGATCCGGGTAAAATCGCGAAAGCCGCTGGCGGCGTAGCTGAACAACTCCTCGCCGTTGCTGCGCGAGGCGATGTCCTCGACCAAGGCAAACGCCAGCAGGTGCGGCAGATGAGAAACCGCGGCGAAGACCTCGTCATGGGCCTGCGGCGTCATTTCCCTGACCGTCGCCCCGCATGTCTCCCACAGGGCGCGCACCGTGCGCACTGCCGATGGGTCGATCTCGGGCATGGGCGTGACCACCACGTTGCGGCCCCGGTACAGTCCGGCGCTGGCGGCAGCCGCCCCGCTTTTTTCGGCGCCGGCGATCGGATGGGCCGGCACGAAGCGCGCCAGGCGCCCCGGCAAATGCTGGTGCGCCAGCGCCACCACATCGCATTTGGTACTGCCGGCATCGGTGACGACAGTCTGCGCCGACAGATGTGGCGCAATCGATGCCATCACCGCCGCCATCTGCCCGACCGGGACGGCCAGCATCACCAGATCCGCATCTTGCACCGCGCTGGCCGCATCAGCCGCAACCCGGTCGATCACCCCGAGACGCAGCGCTTCCTCCAGATTTCCCGCAGTGCGTCCGACGCCGACGATTTCCCGCACCGCTCCGGCCTCGCGCAAGGCCAGCGCAAAGGAACCGCCGATCAGGCCGACGCCGAAAATGACGAGTTTATTAAGCTGGAAACCCACGTCAAACCTAGATCGTCCGCCCGATCGCCCCGGCAATCGCGCCCAGGCTGACCATCAAGTCTTTCAGCTCCTGCGGGTTGAGCGCCTGATCCGCATCGCACCAGGCTTCGCAAGGATTGGGGTGCATTTCCACCAGCAGGCCGTCGGCGCCGGCGGCGATGGCCGCGCGCGACAGCGCCGGCACCATCCACGCCTTGCCTCCCGCATGGGAGGGATCGACGATCACCGGCAGGTGGGTTTCCTTTTTCAGCACCGGGATGGCGGTCACGTCCAGCACGTTGCGATAGTAGGTTTCGAAGGTGCGGATGCCGCGCTCGCAGAAGATGATGTTGTGGTTGCCGCCGGCAGCGATATATTCCGCCGCCATCAGCCATTCGGAGATGGTCGCCGACATGCCGCGCTTGAGGATCACCGGTGTGCTGACCTTGCCGACTTCTTTGAGCAGGTCGAAGTTCTGCATGTTGCGCGTGCCGATCTGAATCACGTCGACGCCGTATTCCATGAAGGCATCGAGCTGGCGCACGTCCATCAGCTCGGTGACGATAGGCAGCTTGAATTTTTCGGCCGCCGTGCGGAACATCGCCAAGCCTTCCACGCCATGCCCCTGAAAGGCATATGGGCTGGTACGCGGCTTGAAAGCACCGCCGCGCATCAAGCGGCAGCCTGCTGCGTGCACTTCCTGCGCCGCCAGTGCCATCTGCTCCGGCGTTTCCACCGAGCATGGCCCGGCGATGATCTGCACCTGATTCCCGCCCAGCGGAATGCCCTTGATGTCGATCACGCTGTCCTGCTTATGCCATTCCCGCCCGACGATCTTGTAGGGCTTGACGATGTGCATGGCCTGTTCGACACCCGGCAGGGCTTCGAAATACTCCTGCTCCAGCTTGCGCTCGTCGCCGATGGCGCCGATCACGGTGCGCTCGGTACCACGCGAAATATTGGCGTCCAGACCAGCTTCCCTGATTTTTTTGACGACGCCTTCGATCTGCTGTTCGGTTGCACCGCTGCTCATTACGATGATCATTTTTTCAACTCCTCAAGTGCCCGTTCCAGGGCCTGCAAAAATACCTTGTTTTCCCCTTCCAGCCCGACGCTGACGCGCAGGTGTTCAGGCAACCCATAATTGGCGACCGGTCGCACAATCACGCCCTGCTTCAGCAGGCTGAGATTGATAGCGGCGGCATTGCCCACTCGCACCGCGACGAAGTTGCCGTAGGAAGGAATGTAAGCCAGCCCCAAGCGCTGGAATCCCTCCGTCAATTGTTCCATGCCGGCACGGTTGATCGCCAGGCATTCATCGAGAAATGCGTCGTCCTGCATCGCCATTACCGCCGCCGCCTGGGCCAGGCTGTTGACGTTGAACGGCTGCCGCACCCGGTTCAGCATGTCCGCCACCGGCTTGCTCGCCAGCGCATAGCCCACGCGCAAACCGGCCAGGCCGTAAGCCTTGGAGAAGGTGCGGGTGACGATCAGGTTCGGAAAGCGTTTCAGCCAGCCGACGCTGTCGCTTTTCATCGCATCCGGCAGATATTCGGTGTATGCCTCATCCAGCACCACCAGGACATTCTCCGGCACTCGCTCGATCAATCCCAGCAGTTGCACGGGGTCCAGCAGCGTGCCCGTGGGGTTGTTGGGATTGGCGATAAACAGGATGCGGGTATCGCCTGTGATGGCCACCAGCATCGCCTCGGGATCATGGCCGAAATCCATCGCCGGCGCCTCGATACCGCGCGCACCGACCGCCTGGGTCGCCAGCGGGTAGACTGCGAAGGCGTGCTGGCTGTACACCGCAGAGGTCTGAGGCGTCAGAAAGGCACGCGCCGCCAGCTCCAGCACGTCGTTGGAACCGTTGCCCAGAACGATCTGCTCAAGTCCGACACCATGCCGTTCCGCCAGTGCGGTTTTCAGCGTAAAGCCGTTGCCGTCCGGATAGCGCGCGAGCTCCATGAGCACGTTCTCGATCGCCGCCAGCACACGCGGGCTGGCGCCGAGCGGGTTCTCGTTGGAAGCCAGCTTGACGATATCGCTTTCCGGCAGGCCCATTTCCCGGGCCAGCTCGGCAATCGGCTTGCCCGGCTGGTACGGCGCAATGGCGCGGATGTAACCCGGTGCTAGTTCGCTCAAATCCATCTCAAAGTTCAGTCATATATTCTTTAAAAAAACCTATTAACCGCAGATTAACGCCAATGAACGCCAATTTATCCATTTGATACATCTGCGTTTATCCGCGTTAATCGGCGGTTAAATGGTTTAAAGCACCGCCACGGGATAGGAACCGAGGACTTTCAGGAAGGCCGCCTTGTCGGCAAGCTCGGCCAAGGCCTGGGCAACCTTCGCATCCTGGCGATGCCCTTCCACATCCACGAAAAACACATACTCCCAAAGCCCCGAGCGGGAAGGCCGGGATTCCAGCTTGGTCATGCTAACCTGATGCCGGGCGAGCGGCGTCAGCAGCTCGTACACCGCACCCGGACGGTTCCTGGCGGACATCGCCAAAGAGGTCTTGTCCCAGCCGGAGGGCGCAGCATCATGCTGGCCGATCACCAGAAAGCGGGTGGTATTGTCGGGCTTGTCCTCAATATTTTCCGCCAGCTTTTCCAGCCCGTAATGCTCCGCCGCAGCCTCGCCGGCGATCGCCGCCGCCGCGCCATCCTCAGCGGCCAAACGCGCCGCCTCGGCATTGCTCACCACCGCCACGCGCTCCACGCCCGTCAGATTCTGGTTGAGCCACTCGTGGCACTGAGCGAGGGACTGCGCATGCGAATAAACTTTCTCTGGCTTGCCCGCTACCCCCGCCTTGCGCAGCAAAAACTGGTGCACCCGCAGATCGACCTCGCCACAGACCTGGAGGGGCGTCTGCAACAGCAGATCCAGTGTTGTGCCGACCGCGCCGCCGGTGGAGTTTTCCACCGGCACCACGCCGTAATCCGCCAGCCCCGCTTCCACCTCGCGGAACACCTCGTCGATCGAGGCGCAGGGACGAGTCAGTGCGGCATGACCGAAATGCTTGATGGCCGCCGCCTGGGTGAAAGTGCCTTGTGGCCCGAGGAATGACACTGACAGTGGCTTCTCCAAGGCAAGGCAGGCCGACATGATCTCGCGGAACAGGCGCGCCACGGTCTCGTCTGAAAGGGGGCCGGGGTTTTCTTCCTTGATCCGGCGCAGCACCTGCGCTTCGCGCTCGGGCCGATAAACCGCGCCATTTTTCAGGTCGCCAATAGCCTTGGCATGCTCGGCGCGGCGGTTCACGAGCTTCAGCATCTCGCTGTCGATCGCGTCGATGCTGGCGCGGTGCTGTGCAAGCTCCTTATCCATGCTTCTGCTCGAACTCGCGCATGAAATCCACCAGGGCTTGCACCCCCTCCAGCGGCATGGGGTTGTAGATCGAGGCGCGCATCCCGCCCAGCAGACGGTGGCCCTTCAGTTGCGCCAGGCCGCATGCCTTGGACTGCTTGAGAAACTCCTCGTCCAGCGCCGCATCCTTGAGGGCGAAGGGCACGTTCATGCGCGAGCGGCTGTCTCTTGCCACCGGGCACTGGTAGAAACCGCTGCTGTCCAGGCAATCGTAAAGCAGCGCGGCCTTGGCGTTGTTGCGCTTGTCCATTTCCACCAGCCCGCCGAGGCGCTTCAGCCACTTGAACACCAGGCCGGCGATGTAGAGCGAATAGGTGGGGGGAGTGTTGTACATCGAATCGTGGTCGGCGTGGATCTTGTAGTCGAACATCGTCGGCGTACCCGGCAGCGTCTGGCCGATCAGGTCTTCGCGCACGATCACGATGCACAGGCCCGCCGGGCCGATATTCTTCTGCGCGCCGGCATAAATCAGGCCGAAGCGGGAAACATCCAGCGGGCCGGACAGGATGTTGGAAGACATGTCCGCCACCAGCGGCACGCCGCCGGTTTCCGGTATCCAGTGGAATTCCACGCCGCCGATGGTCTCGTTCGGGGTGTAATGGACATAGGCGGCATCCTGGCTCAAGCGCCATTTGTCCTGGGTGGGGGCATAGCTGAATTTGGCATCTTCCGAACTGGCGGCGACATTCACCGTGCAGTACCGTTCCGCCTCCTCGATCGCCTTGCCCGACCATACGCCGGTGTTGACGATGTCCACGGTTTTTTTGCCGCGCAGCAGATTCATCGGCACCATGGCGAACTGGCTGGAGGCCCCGCCTTGCAGGAACAGCACCTTGTAGTTGGCGGGAATCCCCATCAACTCGCGCAGATCGGACTCGGCCTGGGCGGCAATGCCCATGAATTCCTTGCCGCGATGGCTCATCTCCATCACCGACATGCCGCAGCCCTGCCAGTTAAGCATCTCGTCGCGCGCCTGCTCCAGGACTTCCTCCGGCAATGCGGCGGGGCCGGCGCTAAAATTGTAGATTCGTTCCATATAAAACCTTAATCAAAGCAGTAGGTCGGGCACTCCGTGCCCGACAAACCCGAACTCACAACACATTCAAATATTTGTTGGGCACGGAGTGCCCAACCTACATCACTTTTTCCAGGTTAATCCTCTTCTTCCGCTTCCACCACCCGTTCAAGTCCGATCAGCTTCTCGCCCTTGTCGAGGTTGATCAGGGTCACGCCCTGAGTGGCGCGGCCCATCTCGCGGATTTCGCTGACGCGGGTGCGGATCAGCACGCCGCCGGTGGTGATCAGCATGATCTCGTCTTCCGCATTCACCAGCGTCGCCGCCACCACCTTGCCGTTGCGCTCGGAGGTCTGGATCGCGATCATGCCCTGGGTGCCGCGGCCATGGCGGGTGTATTCCGCGATCGAGGTGCGCTTGCCGTAGCCGTTTTCGGTCGCGGTGAGCACCGACTGGGTCTCGTTCTCCGCCACCAGCAGGGAAATCACCTTCTGACCCTTGCCCAGCCGCACGCCCATCACGCCGCGCGAAACGCGGCCCGTGGCGCGCACGGCGGCCTCGTCGAAGCGCACCGCCTTGCCGCCGTCGGTGAACAGCATCACGTCATGCTGGCCATCGGTGATGTCCACGCCGATCAGATAGTCGTTCTCGTCCAGATTGATGGCGATGATGCCCCGCTTCATCGGGCGGGAGAAGTCGGACAGCGGCGTTTTCTTGACGATACCGCTGGCGGTCGCCATGAAAATGAAATGGCCCTCGTCGAATTCCTTGACCGGCAGGATGGCGTTGATCTTCTCGCCTTCACCCAGTTGCAGCATGTTGACGAACGGCTTGCCGCGCGATCCCCGGCTGCCCTGCGGCACTTCGTAGACCTTGATCCAGTAGACCTGGCCGCGGTTGGAGAAGCACAGGATGGTGTCGTGGGTATTGGCGATAAACAGCTTCTCGATGAAATCCTCTTCCTTCATCGCCGTGGCCTGCTTGCCGCGCCCGCCGCGCTTCTGGGCGCTATAGTCCTCGAGCGGCTGGGATTTGATGTAGCCGCCATGCGACAAGGTCACCACCATGTCCTGCGGCGTGATCAGGTCTTCCATGCTCAAGTCCTGGGCGTGAACGACGATCTCGCTGCGGCGCTTGTCGCCGAACTGCGCCTTGATCGCGGTCAATTCCAGGACGATGATTTCGGTGATGCGCTGAGGCTTGGCAAGGATGTCGAGCAGATCGGCGATTTTTTCCATCACCTCCTTGTACTCGGACACGATCTTGTCCTGCTCCAGGCCGGTCAGGCGCTGCAGGCGCAGCTCCAGGATCGCCTGCGCCTGGGCGTCGGAAAGGCGGTAGCCCTTGTCAGAGAACCCGAATTCGGGCGCCAGGCCTTCAGGGCGCGATGCATCGGCGGCGGACCGCGCCAGCATTTCCTCCACCAGCGGCGAGCGCCACACCCGCCTCATCAGCCCCTGCTTGGCAGCGGACGGCGTGGGCGCCGCCTTGATCAGGGCGATCACGTCGTCCACATTGGACAAGGCCACCGCCAGGCCTTCCAGGATATGGCCACGTTCGCGCGCCTTCCTGAGTTCGAACACGGTGCGCCGCGTCACCACCTCGCGCCGATGGCGCAGGAAAGCGTCGAGCATCTGCCTCAGGTTGAGCAGGCGCGGCTGGCCATCCAGAATCGCCACCATGTTCATGCCGAAGGTGTCCTGCATCTGGGTCTGCTTGTACAGGTTGTTCAGCACCACTTCCGGCACTTCGCCGCGCTTCAGCTCGAGCACCATGCGCATGCCGGACTTGTCCGACTCGTCGCGCAGGTCGGAAATCCCCTCGATCTTCTTCTCGCGCACCAGCTCGCCGATCTTGATCAGCAGGTTGGCCTTGTTCACCTGGTAGGGCAGTTCGTCGACGATGATCGCCTGCCGTCCGCCCACCTTGTCGATATCCTCGAAATGGGTGCGGGCGCGCATCACCACCCGGCCGCGGCCGGTGCGGTAGCCTTCCTTGACCCCCACCGTGCCGTAGATGATGCCCGCCGTAGGGAAATCCGGCGCCGGCACGATCTCGATCAGCTCCTCGATGTCGGTCTCCGGGTTTTCCAGCAGCAGCAGGCAGGCATCCGTGATTTCGTTCAGGTTGTGCGGCGGGATGTTGGTCGCCATGCCCACCGCGATGCCCGAGCTGCCGTTGATCAGCAGGTTGGGGATCTTCGACGGCAGAACCAGCGGCTCCTGCTCGGAACCGTCGTAATTCGGGCCGAAATCCACCGTTTCCTTGTCCAGGTCGGCGAGCAATTCGTGGGCGATCCGCGCCATGCGGATCTCGGTGTAACGCATCGCGGCGGCATTGTCGCCGTCGACCGAACCGAAGTTGCCCTGGCCGTCCACCAGCGGGTAGCGCAGGGAAAAATCCTGCGCCATGCGGACGATGGTGTCGTACACCGCAGTGTCGCCGTGGGGGTGATATTTACCGATCACGTCGCCGACGATACGCGCCGACTTCTTGTAGGCCTTGTTCCAGTCATTGGACAGTTCGTGCATGGCGAACAGCGCGCGCCGGTGCACCGGCTTGAGACCGTCGCGCACATCGGGCAGCGCCCGTCCCACGATCACGCTCATGGCGTAGTCCAGATAGGAACGGCGCATTTCTTCTTCGAGGCTGACCGGAAGTGTTTCTCTGGCGAATTGTTCCATGGATGCTCAGTTTCTTATGAACTTGCTTGTTGATATACGAAAACAAAATGTTAGCGATTTTAGCATACCGGCGCAGCCCAGGCCAATCCGCAGGGCAACCCTCGTTTTGGCAGTTCCGGATCTATGGTGTATGATAGAAACATCAACTGGTTAGGCATCTGACCACGATAAGAACAAGCCCCAACAACAATAGCGCTAAATTTCTCAAGGAGAACTAATAATGAAAATCTCACTGGTCAAACAACTTGTTTTGAGCCTCACGCTTGCAACCGGCATTTCTGCCGCCGGCGCGGCTTTCGCGCACGACGTACCGAATGCCGGCTACCTGATCAACACCCGCGGCACCCTGGTCAAGAACAACTACAACCAGTGCTGGCGCACCGGCTACTGGACTCCTGCCATGGCAGTCAAGGAATGCGATCCTGACCTGGTGAAGAAGGAAGAGCCAAAGAAGGAGGAGCCTAAAGCCGCCGCACCGGTTGCACCCGTTGCACCCGTTGCCGGCCCTGAAAAACCCGCTGTAAAGGTGACATTCAAGGCTGAAACCCTGTTCGATTTCGACAAGGCCGTGGTCCGTCCGGAAGGCAAGAAGGAACTGGACGACAAGGTTGTCGCAAGCATGAAAGCCCACCCCGAAGTGGAACTGCTGCTGGTAACCGGCCATGCTGACCGCATCGGCACCGAAAAATACAACCAGAAACTTTCCGAGCGCCGCGCTGCCGCCGTCAAGACTTACCTGGCCAGCCAAGGCATTGCTGCCGACCGCGTCAAGACCGTAGGCAAGGGTGAAGCTATGCCCAACCCGGATGCCGACACTGTCAACAAGTGCAAAGGAAACAAGAAAACCAAGAAGCTGATCGAGTGCCTGCAGCCTGACCGCCGCGTCACCGTGGAACCGGAAATCCAGGTTCCGACCAAGAAGTAAGCTTCTCCGGTCAGAATAAGCCCCGCCTAGTGCGGGGCTTTTTTTTATGCTAGATTCTGCCGATGCATGCCATGCCCGATAACCCTGTAGACACCCTGATCGATGCGCGCTGGATCATCCCCGTCGAACCGGCCCGGCAAACCCTGTCCCGGCACTCCATCGCCATTGCCGACGGCGTGATCCGCGACATCCTGCCGACCGGGGAGGCTCATGCCAAATACAGCGCCAAACAGCATTTCCGGCTCGACGACCATGTCCTGATCCCCGGCCTGATCAACCTCCACACCCACGCCGCCATGTCGCTGCTGCGCGGCTTGGCGGACGACCTGCCGCTGATGGACTGGCTCAACAACCACATCTGGCCTGCCGAGGCGAAATTCGTGTCACCGGAATTCGTGCGCGACGGCACCCTCCTCGCCTGTGCGGAAATGCTCAGGGGCGGCGTCACCTGCTTCAACGACATGTATTTCTTCCCCGCAGCGGCAGCGCAAGCGGCGATCGGCGCCGGAATGCGCGCCGCCATCGGCATGATCGTGGTCGACTTTCCCACCGCCTACGCCGCCGATGCCGACGATTACCTGAGCAAGGGACTGGCGGTGCGCGACGAATTCCGCGGCGAGCCGCTGCTCACCTTCACGCTCGCCCCCCATGCGCCCTACACGGTGAGCGACAAGACCTTCGCCAAGGTATTGACCTACGCCGAGCAGCTCGACCTGCCGATCCACATCCATTTGCACGAAACCCACGACGAGATCGGGGCCAGTCTCAAGCAATACCAGATGAGGCCGATCGAGCGGCTGCACCGTCTCGGCCTGCTCGGTCCAAACCTGATCGCGGTACACGTGGTGCAGATCAACACCGAGGAAATTCGCCTGCTCGCCGAACACGGCTGCCATGTGGCCCACTGTCCGAGCTCCAATCTCAAGCTCGCCAGCGGGATCGGCCCGGTGGTGGAAAAACTCGAACATGACGTCAATATCGGCCTGGGCACCGACGGCGCGGCGAGCAACAACCGGCTCGACATGTTCGCGGAAATGCGCCTCGCCGCCCTGCTCGCCAAGGGCCAGAGCCGCCATGCCGCCGCGCTTCCCGCCTATCAGGCGCTGGCCATGGCCACCATCAATGCCGCCAAAGCGCTGGGGATCGACCGCCTGACCGGTTCGCTCGCCATCGGCAAGGCGGCGGACATCACCGCGGTGGACTTGTCCGCCCCGGAAACCCAGCCATGCTATGATGTCACCTCGCACCTGGTGTATGCCGCCGGACGGGAAAACGTCAGCCACGTCTGGGTGAACGGCAAGCTGGTGCTGGACGAACGGCGCCTCACCACCATCGACATCCATGAACTCAATGCCAGAACCAGCTTCTGGCACGAAAAAATCAGCCATTTGACATGAACGACACATTGAACGCAGACCAGCAGGAACTGGACAAATTCGCTCAGCTCGCCCATCGCTGGTGGGACCCCAACAGCGAATTCAAACCCCTGCACGACATCAACCCGCTGCGCCTCGACTACGTCGACCAGACTGCCGGTCTGGCCGGCAAGAAGGTGCTCGACGTCGGCTGCGGCGGCGGCATCCTGGCCGAAAGCATGGCGGCGCGCGGCGCCCAGGTTACCGGCATCGACCTCGGCGAAAAAGCGATCAAGGTCGCCAAGCTGCACCTGCTGGAAAGCGGCCAGAAAGTCGACTACCGCCTGATCGCGGTGGAAGAACTGGCCAAGGAGCAGCCGCACCTGTACGACATCGTCACCTGCATGGAAATGCTCGAGCACGTGCCCGATCCGGCCAGCGTGGTGCGGGCCTGCGCGGAACTGGTCAAACCGGGCGGCCATGTATTCTTCTCCACCCTCAACCGCAGCCCGAAATCCTATCTGTTCGCCGTGATCGGCGCCGAGTATGTGCTCAACCTGCTGCCCAGAGGCACCCACGACTACGCCAAGTTCATCAAGCCGTCCGAACTGGGCGGCTACTGCCGCGCCGTCGGCCTCGGTGTCGCCGGCATCACCGGCATGAGCTACAGCCCCTTCTCCAAAACCTACAGCCTCGGTGCCGACACCAGCATCAACTACCTGATCCATTGCCGGCAGGAATAATGAAAGCGGTACTGTTCGACCTCGACGGCACTCTGGCCGATACCGCGCCCGATCTCGGCCACGCCCTCAACCTGCAGCGCGAACGGCACGGACTGCCGCCGCTGGCGCAGGAAATCATCCGCCCCTATGCCTCGCACGGCACCGTCGGCCTGTTCGATATCGGCTTCGGCCTGACGCCGCAGGATACGCGCTTCGCGCCCATGCGCGAGGAATACCTGGCGCTCTACACCGCCAACCTGTGCCTGCACACCACCCTCTTCCCGGGCATGGCCGAACTTCTGGACGAACTTGAAGGCAAAGGTATCGCCTGGGGCGTGGTCACCAACAAGCCGGCCCGCTTCACCAACCCGCTGCTGGAGCAGCTTGGGCTGATCGGGCGCGCCGCCAGCGTCATCAGCGGCGACACCTGCTCCCATCCCAAGCCGCATCCCGAACCGCTGCTGTGCGCCGCCCGCGAAATCGGCGTAGCGCCGCAGTCCTGCCTGTTCGTGGGCGATGCCGAGCGCGACATCGAGGCGGCGCGCGCCGCCGGCATGCCGGCGCTAGTGGCCGCTTACGGCTATCTGGGGGAAAACGACAAACCGGAAACCTGGCGGGCGCAGAGCATCATCGACTCTCCCGCCGAAATCATGCGTTTTCTCGGGTAACCCTAGAAGCAGTAATCGCTTAACCGCAGAGGCGCGGAGGCGCGGAGGCGCGGAGAAATAAACGGGCTACAGTGATCTCTGCCTCTCCAGATGGGCGAGCTCGCACAATGCCATAACTCCTTGTTTCTCCTCTGCGTCTCTGCGCCTCTGCGGTTCAATTGAGCTTTTAAGATTCATTCAGGTTCGGCGATTTCCCGCCAGCCGGGCGAAAAACTCCCGGCGCGACACTTCCTTCTGCCATCCGCATTCCCGTTTCTGTTCTTCCATCACCCGGTCGCGGGTCTTGATGACGTCGTTCCAGGCGGCGAAGACCGCATCGGCGGAATCGAACCGCTCCATCGACTGCACCAGCGGCTGGAGCAGGAAATGCCCGAGTTCGGGCAGGTAGTTGAGGTGCGCCTTCTGCGCCCCACCCAGTATAGTGAAATCCAGCAGCGGGCCGATCACGAGGAAGGGAGCGGCGGCGCGCTCGGCGGCGCTCCACCCGGCCGGGACGAGCAGGCCGGGATCGCGCTCGGGCAGGAACACCCGCGCCATCATCCACGGCGTCAGCAGCAGGAACACGCACCAGCCGTCGCTGCGGCGGAAGGCGCGGACTTCAACCGGCAGGTCGTGGTTGACCAGGAACTCGCCGCTGAAATAGTTGCGGTAAATCGCGCCGAAGCAGTCGTCCACCGCGGCGATCACCGCATAGTCGTCGCTCTTGGGCAGAGCCCCCAGCTGCCAGGCAAAATCATTCATCATTCCATTTCTCGTTAATAAAGATGATGTTGTAGGGGCGACCTTGGCCGCGATAACCACCGTATCGCGGCCAAGGCCGCCCCTACCGGACATGAATAATTATTCGTAATTTGTAACTACTCAGGTGCTGCCGTTTTTCTCCTTCCCCCTTGCAGGGGGAAGGCCGGGATGGGGGTAGAAAGGTGGGATAAAGATGCTGTGTCAACAATTTCACCCTCGCACCCCCATCCTAACCTTCCCCCTAAAAGGGGGAAGGGACTGGGGTGTGGTTATTTTAAGCATTATCGTTTCGACCTGAGTAGTTACCGTAATTTTATCGAGGATTGGAATCAGACAAGCCCGCAAGCTGCTGGCCTAGCTGCCGGTAAAGCAGCAGCTGGCTTTCCTGTTGCAGCACCGGGCCGAGCTTGGGCAACCAGGCGGCGAGATGCTCCCGCCACAACTCCTGCAGCAGCTCGCTGCTGTGGCCGCAGGGCTGCTCCAGCAAAAAGGCGGCGCACTCCAGCAGGGTGCCGAGATAGTCCGGCGGCGCGCCCTCGGCCTGCAGGCCGGCACGGCGGTACAAATCGCCGAGCTGATCGCAGGCGGCGCCGAACATCGCCCCGCCGAGGAAGGCCGATTCGAACGGCGGACAGACGGTTTTCGGGTGGCCGGAGATGAACAGGCGGGCATGCTCCGCCTGCCATTCCTCCAGCGACGTTTGCTCCAGCTCCGCAACCGGCTCGCCCAGCCAGGCATGCTCCCCGGCCAGTTCGCGCAGCACCTCCAGCGAATCGCTGCTTGGGCTTGCCAGCAGCCCGGAAAGCAGGCGCAGGGTTTCGGGGGAGGCGTTCATCTCCCCATTACCACGGATAGGCGTAGACGCCGGCATACATGAAGTAGTGCCGCAGCATGTAGCCGCCCATCAGCACCAGCAGCGCCGCCGCCACGGTGGGGAGGCGGCTGCTCCAGCCCTTGATCACGCCTTTGAGTTCGAGGAAGAACGGCACCAGCAGGCCGAAGCCGATGAAGCCGACCAGCCAGCCGAAATCGTTCCACAGCAGCTGCGCCGAGCGGTAGCCGGATTCAGAGCCGGACAGGGTGTAGTTGAAGAAGGAGAACAGGATCACCAGTTCGGTGGCGATCAGGATCACATCGAAACGCTCGTAACTGTGGCGGATGTCCTGGTCGTTCTCGTCGGGGATGAACACGTTCAGCAGCAAGAGCAGGTAGGCGAACGCAGTCGAGAACGCCGACACCGTGAACAGCAGCGGCACGCCGGGGTTGTGCCACAGCGCCACCGCCGGGAAGGACTGGATCAGCAGCCCGGTATACACCGCGGTGCCGATGCCGTTGATGGTGGCGAGCCAGCCGACGATGCGGCGCCGCTTCAGGCAGCAGCCGGACAGCCATGCCACAAGCCGGGACTGCAACAGCGCCCCGACCAGCGGCATGCGCATGAACAGCGGCGTTTCGCGCATGTAGGGCAGCGCGTAGAGCATGCCCCACACCATCATCCACAGGATGAACTGGGTGCCCCAGGCGATCCAGGAATGCGGCTGGTAAAACAGCACCAGCGGGTTGAGCACGTAGATTACCGCAGTGTGGTGCAGCAGGTGGGCGAACAGCACCGCCGAGCTGATGGCCAGCATCACCACGCCGGACAGCGCGCCCCACAGGACGAGCTTGCGATGCGGCCGGCAGTACATGTCGGTGAGGAAGCTGACCGAAAGGGTCGCCGCGCCCAGCCCGCCGAAGAACAGGTACAGGGCGATCCACCAGGTCCAGATGCTTTGTGTTGTATAGGTCATGGTATCCATGGCTCAACCTTTCCGCTTCATGTCATCGATGTAGTACACGTTCGGCCTGGTGCCCAGGTGCGGCATCAGCGGCTGCGCCACCCCGCTCGCCACCAGTTGCGTGACCGGGTCGGCAGGATTGTCCAGGTCGCCGAACTGGCGCGCCGAGCCGACGCAGGTTTCCACGCACGCCGGTTTCAGCCCCTTGTCGAGGCGGTGAGCACAGAACGAACACTTGTCCATGCTCGGGCTGGTGCGCTGTAGCTCACCGTAGAATTCCTTGCCTTCGCGGATATCGGCGTAGGTCACCTCGTAGCGCGCATCATAGGGGCAGGCCATGGCGCAGGCGCGGCAGCCCATGCAGCGCTCCGGATCGATCATGACGATGCCGTCGGCACGCTTGTAGGTCGCCCCGGTCGGGCACACGGTCAGGCACGGCGGATTGTCGCAGTGGTTGCACAGGCGCGGGAAGAAGCGCCGCCGCACCATTTCACTCGTACCGATTTCCTTCTCGTGCACGTAAGTGCGCCAGCTGCCCTTCCACACCGGGGTCTGGTTTTCCATCGCGCAGGCCGCCATGCAGGCATTGCAGCCGACGCAGGTATTCAAATCGATCACCATTGCGTAGTGCGTCATGCCGGTACTCCTTTGCCTTCAATCTTCTTGATCCGAACCGTGAATTCCTGGGAGCGGAAACCCGCCACCACCGGCTCGACGTTGTAAGGGATCAGCTTGCTGGTGGCGGTACCCACGCCCACCGCGCGGGTGAGCACCGGGTTTTCCGCGCCGAACGAGGAGTACAGGAACACCGCGTCGCGGTGGATCAGGCGCGTGACATGGGCGTGGCCGTCCGCCGACTGGCCGGACATCACGTTGACCAGGTTGATCGCGTCGCCGTCCTTGATGCCGAGATAGGCCGCCCGCGCCGGATGGATCCAGACGTTGGTATAGACGCCCTTCTTGAACTTGTTGATCGCCGCCAGCACCGGGTTGTTGCTGTTGGTCGAGGCGTAGGACACGGTCGGCGCCTTGCCGTAGGTAAAGTAAAACTCGTCGTCGTCCAGCGCCCCGGTCTTGGCGCCCTTGCGGCACTCCGCCGGGATGTGGGTGGCCAGCACGCTGAAGTTGGGCGCCTTGCCGCCGCCCTTCCTGAGCATGTCGAACAGGCCGGAATAGAACTCGATTCGTCCGCTGCCGGTGGGCATCGGCAGCTTCCGCGGCATGGCGGAATGTTCGAGGATTTTCTTGTGGTCCTCTTCCATATACACGCCTTTTTCGCGCAGCACGGTGTCGAGCTGCTTGACGGTGATGCCGGCTTTCTTCGCCGCCATTTCGAACGCCACCTCGCGGCAGGCGGCGGAGAACGGGCTCTTCACCTTCTGTGCCTGGTTGCGGGCGAGCTTCTCCCTGACCGGCGCGGCCGGCATGCCGGTGAGCTTTTCGACCCAGTCGAGGAAATGGTCGGTCTTGCCGCTGATGATCTCGGTGATCTTGAGCAGAATGTCCGGCATCTCGCGGGTATCGTAGAGCGGGTCGATCGCCGGATAGCGCGTCACCATGGCTAGGTCGTGGTTGACGCCGTTGCCGTAGATGTTGGGCTCGCCCCGCTCCAGGTAAGTCGAGTTGGGCAGGATCACGTCGGCGTACATGGTGGTGTCTGACGGCAGCACGTCGATGGCGATCACCAGCTCGACGTTCTTGTGCGACAGGATTTCCTTCCAGCGGCTGTCCGGGTAGTAGTGGCGCACCGGATTGGCGGCGTTGACCAAGATGGCGCGGGTCAGGTAAGGCTCGCCATCGAAGTTGAGGTTGCCCTCCACCGACTCCTTCAGGCCGGTGTCGGCCATCACCGGCAGCATCACCCACGGCCGCCCAGCCTCGCGCTCCTGTTTGGAGAAGGCCCACGCCCAGCCGGGCTTGCCGTGGCCGAAATTCTTGCCGTCGGAGAAGGTGTCGATCACCATCTTGGCAAACGGCATGCCGGCCAGCGAAGTCATCGGCGGGCCGGCGGGATGCCCCTCCTGCTGCGCCTTGAAGGCGTGCGCCGCCTTGTGGTGGAACTCGCCGCTCATGATCCAGCCGCCGGCGCGATCGATGCCGCCGGTCAGCGCCTGGATCATCGCCTGCACCCGGCGCAGCATCATCATGTTGCCGTAGCGCGCGCCATGCCAGCCGGGATCGATGATCGCCGGGCGGGTGGTGCCGAATTCGCGCGCGATGCGGCGGATGGTGGAAGCCGCAATGCCGGTGGAATGCTCTGCCCATTCCGGCGTGTAGCTCTTCACCTCATCGAGCTGCGCCTGCAATACCGTCACCACCTCGCGGCCATCAAGCTTCAGGCCGGGCGGGGCATAGAGGGCGGGAAAGAAGGCGGTGCCGTCCACGTCGGTGGTGTTGTCGTTGGTCACGGCGGGAAGGGTGCGGATGATGGAGGTTCTTTCCTGCACCACGCGCGGCTGGCCCTGGGCGTCCAGCGCCAGTTGCCACTGGCCTTCGGCATCGCGGTAAGAGAGGAACGGCATGTTGGAGTGACGCATCAGGAAATCGGCGTCGTAAAGCTTCTCGTCCAGCATGATCTTCAGCATCGCCAGGCAGAAATCGAGGTCGGTGCCGGGGCGGATCGAAATCCACTCGTCCGCCTTGGAAGCCGTCTCCGACTGGCGCGAATCCAGCGCCACCACCTTGGCGCCGTTCTTGCGCCCCT
The DNA here is from genome assembly GCA_031426955.1 of Sulfuricella sp. Classification (GTDB taxonomy): domain Bacteria; phylum Pseudomonadota; class Gammaproteobacteria; order Burkholderiales; family Sulfuricellaceae; genus Sulfuricella. The sequence continues at coordinate 6,783 of JASJPA010000010.1, read as the reverse complement.
GGGCGAAGCGCACCATGCGGCAGGTGGACACCGCGCCGATCGAGGCGTTGTTGGCGACGAACAGGATGTACTTGGCGTTGTCGTAATCCGGCAGCACCTCGTCGTGGATGTTGAAGTTGCCGGTCACCGAGTCCGTGCCCAGATGCCCGGTGGTGACGCAGTGCTGCATCGGCGAGGCGATGATGTTCGGCACGCGGTTGGCCAGCGCGAACGGCACCGCCCAGTTCATGTAGAACACGCAGGAAGTCCAGCCCCCCACCATGGTCCATTCCCACGGCTGGATGTTGGCGGACTTCTGCTTCTTGGCGATGTACTCCCAGGTCTCTTCCCAGCTTGCCGGGCGGAACTTCATCTCGCCGCGCTTGGAGCCTTCCACCCGGATCAGCGGCGTTTTCAGCCGATCGGTGTCGTAGGTCTGGCGCAGCCCGGCCTGGCCGCGCGCGCAGATCTTGCCGCGGTTGAGCGTGGAGTTGGGATTGCCGTCGAGCTTGACGATGCGCTTGACGCCGTTTTTCGTCTGCGTGGTGACGCGCAGATTGCACAGCGACGAGCAGAAATTGCAGATACTGTAAGTGTATTCTTCACCATCCGCCGCCCCGCCGCCGGTGGCGGATTTGCCCAACAAACCTGCCGGCTTCAACAGCGTCAACCCGGCAGCGCCCAACCCTGTCGCCTTCAAAAAGGTGCGACGGGTCAGGCTCGGAAAATTCCAAGCCATGTGCGATCCCCTCAAATATTATAATTCTCTAATTTAACCCGCATAAACAAGAAACTAGCAATGCGGGTTGACCAGGATCAATCCTAGGCAACCTGGAGAGGAGTCGTCATTGATAATTCGCAATCCGGGGTAAATTTCCCGGAACCGGCCTCCCCCACCCTATTTCTGATAGAATTTGGATGTAGGTTGAACTTTTTGCTTCAGGGTTCATCTTATAGTTAGCATGGGGGCGACCCGGTTTCGACGTGGGTTGCAAAGCAGTGTAGGGCATACCGAGGCTCAGTTACCTCGTAAATCCATCTGAAAAAAACTAGTCGCAAACGACGAAAACTACGCTCTAGCCGCTTAATTGACGGTTAGACTCTGCACCGGTTGGTCTCTGGGCCGGCTTGAAGCCGCAAGGTGGAAAGAGCAGAGTCATTCACAGAGACTCGTGTCGGTCCGGGTTGCTTGAACCGATCCTAAACTTAAGGCAACTAGCGTGAATTCAGCCTGTTCGGTTGGCGTGATTCGGGCGAAATCAAATAATCGGACTAAGTATGTAGAACTGCCTGTAGAGGGCTTGCGGACGGGGGTTCGATTCCCCCCGCCTCCACCATAAATCGAACGGAAACGGCACCCATGTGGTGCCGTTTTTGTTTGGTGGAGGCGGGATAGTGCAGAACTCCCTGTGCTCAACCAGCGAGCCCTGCTCGCGCAGGACACCATGCCTGGCATGGCGGGCAGAAACTCGCACCTGCCGCCGGTTCAAGGCAGATGCAGGCGTCGAACAGGGTTTGTTTGGCCTTAAGGCTTGCGATTCTTCTTGCAAGCGCCGTGACTGTCGCGCCATTGTTCCGGCTTTAGCCGGTTTACAATGGCGGTGACGCCCTCACGGGTGAGCGGTCCAGGTAGCAGTTCTAAATCCTCTTAAAATTATGTATTGCAGTCCATATGCACTTAAGATCATAATACGCTCATGAGCTGGGCCATTCTTTTTCACGATGACTTTGATGCCGAGATTCAGAGGCTGCCCCGGGCTCTCCAGGATGAATTGCTCGCGCACGCCATTTTGCTGCGCGAGTTTGGGCCGAATCTCGGCAGGCCGACCGTGGATGGACTCAAAGGCTCCAGACACACCAACATGAAAGAACTGCGCTTCAGCTGGGAAGGCGAGATTTGGCGCGTCGCTTTCGCGTTCGACCCAAAACGCCAGGCCATTTTACTGGTGGGCGGCAACAAGGGCGGAGCGGATCAAAGGCGATTCTACAAACGCCTGATCGCTATCGCTGATGCGCGTTTTGACCAGCACCTGGCCGCGCAAACGGAAACTGTAAAGGAGCACAAACATGGCAAAAAATCTTGATCAGATCATGGCCGCGCTGCCCGCCGAACGCCGGGCGGGAATCGAGGCACGCGCTGCCGAGTTGGCAACACTCAAAGACCTGCGCCAGGCGGTTGCGCAGACTCAGGAAGAACTTGCCGCAGCCTTGGGCGTTGGCCAGGATACGATTTCACGCCTGGAAAAACGCAGCGACATGCTGCTTTCCACGCTGCGCCGCTATGTCGAGGCCATGGGCGGCAAGCTGGAACTGGTTGCAAAATTCCCTGATCGCCCGCCCTTGGTAATCGACCACCTGGCCGGCGAGGCTTCGTCCCGCGAGCCCGCACATAAAGCGCGCAGATCGACACCAGCCAAGGCGCATGCGTAAGTGGCAAAGACGACTGAAACGGTGGCCTTGAGACCAAAAAACCGGCACCGGCCCATATCAATACTCGGCAAACAAGTCGGCATTATTAACCGATATTTTCTATTACAATATTTTATTAAATTGCAATAAGTCATGTTGTTATATAGTTTATTGCGCCGGAATAAAACTCGGAATAAACTAGCCCAATGCGCTACACACACACCCATCAATTTGAACCCCTTCTGCCGCAAAAGCGGCTAGAAGAATTATTCGCCCTGGCTCAGTCCATCACCGAGGCGTCACTAGGCTTACGCGGCGCGTTGCACGCCAGCACAGCCGCCACGCTCACCCGGCTCCTGCGGACGATGAATTCCTACTACTCAAACAAAATCGAAGGCCACAGCACACACCCCCTGAACATCGACCGAGGATTGCGGAAAGACTTCTCCACCAAACCCAAGGTCGCGCAACTACAGCGCCTGGCGCTTGCCCATATCGAGGCAGAGGAAGAGATCGAATCCTGGATCAACAGCGGCACGGATTTTTCCCCATTCTCGACGGAGGGCATCCGCCGCATACACGAAGCGCTATATCGCCGGCTGCCGGCAGAAGACCGATCCGCCGAAGGCGGGCGCATCGTCGAGCCTGGGGCATGGCGCAATGTAGACGTGGAAGTAGGCCGCCACGTGCCGCCGACTCACGATAGCGTGCTTGCCTTCCTGGCCCGCTATCAGCAGGTCTATGATGGCCACGCCTCATGGGACAAGCAACTGGTCAAGATCGCCAGCGCCCACCAACGGCTCACCTGGATACACCCCTTTCTCGACGGCAACGGACGTGTGGCGCGTCTGGCGACGCATGCTGCCCTGTACCGCGACTTCACCGGTGGGCTATGGTCGGTCTGCCGCGGTCTCGCCCGCACCCAGCAGAATTACTACGCGCGGCTTGAATTCGCCGACGAACCGCGCCGGGGCGATCTGGATGGGCGCGGCAACCTGACGGAAGAAAGTTTGTGGCACTTCTGCCATTACTTCCTGACCGTCTGCAGCGACCAGGTAGGCTTCATGCGCAACATGCTGGATTTCGACGGCATCCGCTCACGCATCCGGGCGCTGGTCGTATTTCGCTCGGAAACGGACAAGCAGGTACGCCGCGAGGCAGAATTGCCATTGCATTACCTGTTTACGTCCGGGCCACTGACTCGCGCCGAGTTCAAGCAGATGACCGGCCTGGGCGACAAGGTGGCGCAAATGCTGCTCTCGCGCCTGCTCAAAACCGGGCTGGTGGAATCAGACACCCCGCTCGGGCCGGTGCGCTTCGGGCTGCCGCTGGATGCGCTGCAATTCTATTTCCCGGACCTGTACCCTGAAGCAGCGACACGGCCGGATGAGGACTAGATCAAAATCTCGCCGCCGCTTAAGAAAAGCGGCAGTTGGAAAGGTGCTTCAGTACAACACTATTTATAATTGAATCTGGGCGACCCCATTTTGCACTACGTCGATCAGGGATTGTTTGGCCTTAAGGCGTTTTCCCTTCAAAGAAGTGCGCAATCTTCACCATCGCCAGGGTGTCCAGCTTGCAGTATTCCCGCAGCGCCAGCGTCAGCTGGTCGCGCCGGCCTGTCTCTGTATTTGAGGAAATAGCCTCAAGATAGGCGGACTGCGCCATGGTGCCGTCCTGCACCTCTGCCAGCCCCTGGTAGTTCAGTTCCGGCGCGATGGTGGGCAGTACCGCCTTGATCGACCAGGAACCTTTCATCGCCGGGTGGTAGTAGTGTTCCTGGGCGATCGGCAGCAGATCGACCATGCGGCCGGCAAGCGCGTGCAGCCGCCTGGCGAGATCGGGAAAGGTGCCGGCCAGTTCATGCACCCGCCCCTTCTCGAAGCTCATGTTGTAGACCAGGATCGGCCCGTCATCGCCCAGCGCATCCACTAGGCTTACCGCGAAGCGCCGCATCGGCGGTTCCCCGCTCGTGTCCAGGAAATCCACATGGCGGAGATTTCCGCCCTCCTCCTCGACATGGCATGACCACTGGAACGGCAGCTGGTTATAGGGACGGGTGCCGACCCACTCCGGCACCACGAACTGCACCGTTTCGAAATCCAGGTAATAGCGCGGATAGGGCAACCGCGACAGCCTCTCGCCGGCCAGGTCGTCCAGTTCGTAGCGGCCGCTCAGCGTCACCCGGCGGATGCGCCGGTGGACTTGCTTCCTCAGCCGCCCTTCCGGGATGGCGCGGACATCGTTGATGCCTTCCGCAATCAGCTCCTGCACGATCTTGCCGCCATGGTGCAGCATGGTGATCGGGTACTCCGGCTGCGGCGGCGAGCAATGGCCGATGAAGGGGCAGTTATGGGGGAAGCGGCAGTGCTCTCCCACTGCAATATTCGGCAGAGCACCGGCCAGCGTCTGCTGGCATTGGTCCACCCAGTCAGGCACTGCTTCCATCAACGGCCGGACCTCCCCGGTCAGGTCGTTGTGGCGCAGGATTCCGGCATAGTTGCCGGCGCCCTGGTAGACGAAGGAAGTGTCCACATGGGCCAGCTCGATGCGCTCAAGCGGATACCCCGCCCCCTCGATGACCCATGACTGGATGGCACAGTCCTGCAGGTGCTGCGGCTTCACCTTGGTGGAGGACTTCACCTCGACCAGGCGCAAGCCCTGCTTGCCCCGCTGCAGCACGTCGGCGCGCACCAGCACGCCGCGATGGGTGAAGGTGGCCTCGAAGAAGGCATCGGCGGGAGACTTGTCGAGCAAGGCTTTCGACTCGGCGGCGGCCTGCGCCAGGTCGTCATCGTGGCCGATCAGCACACCGTTGCCGTACAGCCTCCTGGCCACCTCGCCCAGACGTTTGCCCTGGTCGAAGCGCATTTGCGTGATCCGCGATACCTCTGCCAGTTCGGGGTGGTTGACCTCCAGATACAGCCGCTTCTGGCACTGCACACCCGCCATCACCCTGGATTTGGAAAGCCCCCTGCTACGCATCACATCCCTTTGATTGCCTGGTTTTTTTCATTATGGCAAGAAACAGGCTTGGCTGTTGAGACATATGCACGCACATACGGTTTTTAGCAGAATAGTGCGTGTCCAAAAAAATTAATTCAATTGGGTAACCCCCCGGCTTTGCCGGGGGACTGCAATAGGTTTGACCTTTGCGGCAGTCGTGCAGAAAGTTAAAAATTTGTGCCAACATTCCCTCCCCCAGGCAGGGGGAGGGCTAGGGTGGGGGTGGAAAGCCTCGCGTGAGAATCTGCATCTTAACCCCCATCCCAACCTTCCCCCTGCGAGGGGGAAGGAGTAAAAAAATAGCCGCCTTGGGCGGCTCACGGTTTTATCGGCGCCTTTGAGGCGCTCACCCAATAAACCCCCGGCTTTGCCGGGGGGAGTTTAATTCGCAAAATTTGCACTTCTTAAAATCTGTGCTAATTTTTAACTGTGAAGCGCCGATTTGAATTAAAGAAGCAAACAGATTGCGGGGCGCTTAATAAATACTGCTAAAGCGGAGTAAACACAGGGACCCGTTCCGGCGAGAAAAAGCTGAAACGGGTTTCTGCTTTCGGGCCCTCCGGGCCGTCCTGGTCACGGTTGTGAACCGGGGTAGCTGCCCCTTTAAGAAATATATCGAATCTGACCCGTTTAGTTGATGCGTATTCAGTCGGGTTCGTTTTTAGCGGAGCGGTCACGACGCCGGCTCTGCAGATGCATCGCGATAGCGATGAGCATGATCGCGAGGAACAACACGTAGGGTACGAAACGGTTGACGGTTATCGCCCAGGCGTTGAGCTCGTTCAACAGCAACCCCCAGACGCCAATGGCAAGATAGGTCGATACCAGCACGACGGCCAGATTCACCCAGGGGCGCAAGCCGATCAGAAAGCCAATGATCGCCCCCACTACCGGGCCGGTCATCCAGAGCGGAACAAACACGAAAACAAACAGGCCGGCTATGCCGAACTTTTGTACCGCGCCACCACGGGACTCGGCGGCGCGGTACATGCGAGTGACGTAGGGCTGCAGGGCGCGCAGCTGTATCAGTTGCCGCCAGCTCAGCGCGAATAGCGGGTATACCACAAGCACCTGGATGGTCTCAACCAGCATATTGAGAGGGATTACCTGGGCATGACCGAAACCACTCGCATAGCCGAAGGACATCCCTGCTGCCCGGCCGATGATCAGGTTCAGCCCGGTCATTGCCGCGTAGCTAAGTACGCTGTCAGGAAACAGCTGCCAACCGATCCCGAACGCCAGCAGCATCAGACCCGCCAACGTGAGGCCGATACCCAGCAGGCGGCCTTCAGTGCTGGAAAAAAGCGTTTCACCCATTCTGGCTCCTTGGTCCAACTAGTGTAGTGCTTCATTCTGTTTGGAACTTAATCGGCTATTGGCACGAACGAC
>JASJPA010000009.1:0-49411 GCA_031426955.1 Sulfuricella sp. | reverse complement strand
GCTACATTATACCATTTGCATAGATTGGATGGGGGTTTTTCAACAGCCTGTTAAACCCCGACTTCATCGCCAGGTGCAGGAAATCGGTGGCAAAATCCTCCATCTCGGCCACGTACAGCCGGGTACGGCGCAAGCCGTAGTTGTAGGCGAGCACGGCGGGGATCGCGGTGGCGATGCCGAGGGCGGTGGCGATCAGCGCTTCGCCGATCGGGCCGGCCACTACGTCCAGACCGGCGGAACCGCTTTTGCTGATGTCCTGCAGGGCGTGCATGATGCCCCACACCGTACCGAACAGGCCGACGAAAGGCGCGGTGGAGCCGATGCTGGCCAGCACCATCAGGCCGCTGTCGAGGCGATTCTGTTCCTTCTGCACCTGGCTGCGCAGGCAGCGCTCCAGGATGTCCTGCTGGTCGCCGCTGTGCTGCAGGCTCTCCCCGCCTTTTTGCATGTCGCGCAGCGCGGTGAAGCCGCAATGAGCGAGGCGCGCCAGCGGCCCGGCAGCGCTGGCCGATGCCTGCTCCGCCTCGCGCAGCCCTTTCGCGTTCCAGAATACAAGGCTGAAATCCCGGTTCTCCTTCGACAGCTTCCATTGCATCCAGCCCTTGGCAACGATCAGCGTCCAGGTCGCAACCGAGAAGATGGCCAGAACCCACAGCGTGATGACTACGATGTCCGACGAAGAAAAATGCGGCATATTTATTTTAATCCTTCAAAAAAGCCAGCCACGAATATCACGAATGTTCACAAATGAACACGAATAAAACCTAAGCCGGACAAGCCGAAACCAAAATGGGTGATGTAGGTTGGTGGTGAGCGTAGCGAACCCCAACACAATACCTGACCACTCATTTTTTCCATGAATATTCGTGTTCATTTGTGTCGCTTAGAGGCACCTACTTTTGGCATTCGTGGTTAAGTTTTTTAATTTTCAAGTTTAAATGTAATCGGCACTTCAACCCAGGCAACGACCGCCTGGCTGCCTCGTTTGGCGGGCACGAAGCGCCACTTCTTCACGGCTTCCAGCGCGGCCTGATCGAGCATTTCATGGCCGCTGGTTTTTTTCAGCTCGGCGCGCTGACACTCGCCGCCAGCCGAAATTTCGGCGCGCACCAGCACCGTGCCCTCGATGCCGCGCCGCCGCGCCGCCAGCGGGTAGGCCGGCGGAGGATTGCTGAGGTAGGCGGCATGATAGCGTGGCGGCTCGATCACCGGCTCCGATGCAGGCTGGAGTGGTGCTGGAGACGGGGGCGCCGGCGGCGCGACCGCTACCTGCGCCTGCTGCACCGCATGCTCCGCAACCGGCTGCATCACCGGAACCGGTGTGGGTGCGGAAACCGCTTTCTCCACGACCGGTTTCGGCTGCCGTTCCACCTTGGGCGGGGGGGGCTGCAGCGGAACCACGCGCGGCTCCGGCGGCGCAGGCGGAGCCAACAGCGAAACCTGCACCACCGGCAAGGGACGGGGCGGAACCATCTCGCTGTTGAAATGGGTAAAACCCCACCAGACGATCAGGTGCAGGACAACCACCAGGCCGAACGAGGGCAGCCAGCGCGGCCACTCCCGGTCGGATTCGACTTGCATCATTGCGTATTCCAGAACGACCCCAAATGGCGCCTAGAATAGCATAACCAGCCGGCGCAGCCCGATCGCGATCAACACGATTGCCGCTCCCCAGCGCAGCCATTTACCCAGCCACTGCCGCCCCTCGCGCAGATTGCGACCGAACAAGCCCAGCAGGGGCACAATCACCAGCAGCGGGGTTCGGCGGACTCAGGGCGAACGGATATATCCGTCTGGGGAGCGCCTCGGGTGACCACTGCAAGCCGCAACCGCTTTGGCTACTGGTATCTGAGCGCCTCGATCGGATCGAGCCGCGCCGCCTTGCGCGCCGGGTAGAAGCCGAAGAACACGCCCACCGCCATGGCCACGCCGAAGGCGATCAGGGCCGAGCGGCCGGCGATGACGATGGCCGTGTCGGCCAGCCAGTGGGCGAGCAGGGCGCCGCCGACACCGAAGGCCAGCCCGATCACACAGCCGATCACGGACATGATGATCGCCTCCAGCAGGAACTGCGCGAGGATGTCCCGCTCGCTTGCGCCCAAGGCCATGCGTGTGCCGATTTCACGTGTCCGCTCGGTCACCGAAACCAGCATGATGTTCATGATGCCGATGCCCCCGACCAGCAGCGACACGGAGGCAATGGCGCCCAGCAGCAGCGACATGACGCGGGTGGTCTCCTCGGCCGAGGCGGCCACCGCCGTCAGGTTGCGGATCGAGAAATCGTTCTCCATGCCTTCCCGCAGGCGGTGGCGCTGGCGCAGCAAAGCCGTCATGCTTTCTTCCACCGCCGGCATCAGCTCCGACGATTCCGCCTTGATGAAAACGGTGTTCAGGGTGCCGACGATCTGGGAGCCGAAGACCTTGCGCTGGGCGGTGCTGATCGGAATGACGACGCTGTCGTCCTGGTCGCGGCCGTCCAGGCTTTGTCCCTTGAGGGCCAGCACCCCCAGCACCACGAAGGGATGCTGCTTGATGCGGATGGTCTTGCCGACCGGGCTTTCGTCGCCGAACAGGTTGCGGGCGACGGTCTGGCCGATCACGGCCACCCGGGTGGCCGAGCGCATATCCGATTCGGAAAAGGGCTGCCCCTCCACCACATCCCAGGAGCGGGCATCCAGGTAGTTGGGCGAGGCGCCGATCACGCTGGGCTGCCAGTTCATGGCGCCATAGACCACCTGGGCGGGGGCCGGATGGAGGGACTGGGCGACGATCTGCACGCCGGGCAGCTCGGCGATCGCTTCCGCGTCGGCGATGGTCAGCTTGGGCGAGCCGCCGCTAGTCGTGCGGGCACCCCCTGAACTCATCAGGGAACGGGCGCTGACGATGAAGAGATTGCTGCCCATGGCGGAAATCGACTGGCTGACGGCAAGCTGGGCACCCTGCCCCACCGCCATCATCAGCACCACCGCACCGACGCCGATCACCATGCCCAGCATGGTCAGCAGGGAGCGCATGCGATTGGCTCCCATCGCATACCAGGCCTCCGCCAGCATCGCCCTCAACATGGTGTTTCTCCTTCGGGGTGGGTGTGGGCGTCATGAACGATCAGGCCGTCGCGGAAGCGCACTTGGCGGCGGGCATGTTGGGCGATATCCGGCTCGTGGGTCACCAGCACGATGGTGATGCCATCCCGGTTAAGTTCGCCGAACAGCGCCATGATCTCCTCGCTGGTCGTGCTGTCCAGGTTGCCGGTGGGCTCGTCGGCGAGGATGATGCGGGGCCGGTTCACCAGGGCGCGGGCAATCGCCACCCGCTGCTGCTGGCCGCCGGAGATGCGGCTTGGCAGGGACTTGGCGTATAGTCCCAGACCCACCCTGTCCAGCAGTTCGCGGGCGCGGGCGCGCCGCGCTTCCCGCTCAATACCGGCATAGACCAGGGGCAGGCCTACGTTGTCTTCCAGGCTCATGCGCGGCAACAGGTTGAAACCCTGGAAGACGAAGCCCAGGGTGCGGTTGCGCTGGCGGGCCAGAGCCGGGCCGTCGAGTGTAGCCACCTCGTGGCCATCGAGCCAATACTGGCCGGCGGTAGGGCGATCCAGGCAGCCCAGGATGTTCATGAAGGTGGACTTGCCGGAGCCGGAAGGCCCCATAACGGCCAGGTACTCCCCGGCCTCGACATTCAGCCCCACGCCCTTGATCGCCGGGAAGGCGCCGGCGGCAGTCGCGTAGTCCTTGCGCAGGCCTTCAACGCGGATCAGCGACATCAGAACAGCCTTACGCGCATCGAGCTGCCGCTGCCGGCAGGCACGCCGTTGCCCGAACCGTTTTCGCCGACGACGACCACGTCGCCGGTCTTGAGTTCGCCGCCGGCGATCTCGGTCATGCGGTTATCGGTGATACCCAGTGTCACGCTTACAGGTTTGAGGGCACCATTTGCCAGGACATAGACCGTACCGCTGCCGGCGTCCTTCTTGCGGCCCGCTTTCCTGTCGCCTTTGGCCTCGTTTTTCTGCGGCTGCTGCGGTTTGTAACGCAGCGCCGCATTGGGCACCAGCAGCACATCTTTCTTCTGGGATACCGCGATGCTGACATAGGCCGTCATGCCGGGAAACAATATCTGCTCCGGGTTATCCACCGCCACCACCACGTTGTAGGTCACCACGTTCTGCACCGTGGTCGGATTGATACGTATCTGCCGAACCTCGCCCTGGAAGCTACGGTTGGGAAAGGCATCGACGTTGAAGCGGACTTTCTGCCCCAGCTTGATGAAGCCGATGTCCGCCTCGGAGAAACTGGAGTCGATCTGCATTTTGGAGAGATCCTGGGCGATCTTGATCAGCGTCGGCGTCTGGAAGCTGGCCGCCACCGTTTGCCCCACGTCCACCACCCGGTCCACCACCACACCCGACACCGGCGAGCGGATCAGCGCGTAGCCGAGATTGACTCCATCCTTATCCACCGCCGCCTGCGCCTGGGCAATCTGCGCCGTTGCCGACTTGCGTGCCTGGATCGCCTGGTCGTATTCCTGCCGGGAGACGAATTCCTGCCTGAACAGCGATTCCATGCGCCGCTCGTTGGCCGCCGCCAGTTCCATGGCGGCTTCGACATTCTTCAGGTTGGCTGCGCTCTGGCGCGCCTGGGCCGCGTACAGCGAATTGTCGAGTTCCAGCAGCACCTGGCCCTTTTCGACCTTGCTGTTGAAGTCCACATGGAGTTTCTTCACCGTCCCGGAAACCTGGGTGCCGACGCTGACCAGGGTCACCGGGTTCAAGGTTCCGTTGGCGGCGATGTTATGGGTCACCGCGCCGGCGCTCACCGTATGGGTCTTGAAACGGTCGGCGTCAGCAGAGGCGCCGGAAGTCCGCATCCAGCCGCCATAGGCCAGCGCGGCAAGGGCAATGGCTCCCACCGCAATCAGCAAGGTTTTTTTTCGTATAGATATCATGGGCCAAGTTGCTCCTGGGAAAGGCGGCCCACTGCCTGCGCCAGGGTGGCGCGGGAAGTGAGCCAGTTATAACGGGCGGCGATACGTTGGCGGCGGGCCTCGGCATGGATGCTCTGGGCGGTCAGCCATTCCAGCATGGTGCCGACGCCGGCCTGGTAACGGCCTCCGGCCACCCGCGCCGATTGCTCGGCGCTGGCTTCCAGGTCGCGGCTGGTGCGGATGGTCTGGGCGGCCGTTTGCGCTTCCTGATAGGCCGACCACACATCCAGGGCCACTTGCAGGGCGGCCCGGTCGCGCCGTGCTTCGGCGGCGTCCACCTTGGCCTCGGCGGCACGGACCCGCTCGCGCCGGGCGAAGCCCTCGAACAGCGGAATATTCAGAGTCAGGCCGACGGAGCCGGTATCGGCCTGCGGCCCGCCGCCGTTGTTGGCCTGGGCCGCCGTGGCCGCCAGCGACAGGGTGGGCAGCCCGGCGCTCCTGGCTGTCGCCACATCAGCCTGGGCGGCCGCCAGTCTGGCCTCGGCCGTCGCCAGATCGGGCCGCAGCCGGCGGGCTTCCTCAATCAGGCCGTCCACTGCCGCCAAGTCCCCTTCCGGCAGTGCCCCGGAGGTGTCGCCCGCCAACGCCAGAGCCGTATTGGCCGGCATGGCCAGGGCAAAAGCCAGGCTACCCATGGCGGAGCGCTGGATGCCTTCCGCTGTTTGCCGTGCCAGCACGGCCTGGGAATGGGCGGTGCGGGCTTGCAGCAGGTCGGCGGGCGTGCCGGCGCCGGCCCGGTAACGGCCTTCCACCGCCTTCACGCTTTCGATATTGGCCTTTTCCCGCAGACGGGCCGCATCCAGGGCAGCGAGGGCGGACTGGGCATCGTAGTAGGCCTTGACGGTAGCCTGGATCACGCTTTGCACCGTGCCGGCCCGGCTGGCTTCCGCCGCCGCCAGGAGCTGGCGGGCATTTTCCAGGGTGGCGGCGCGGCCGCCGAAATCGAACAGCAGCAGGCTGGCCGACAGGCCGAGGGAACGGTGGGTGGTGGGCGAGGCGGCGCCATCGACATCGGTACGGTTGCGGCCGATGCTGCCGGTGGCGCTCAGGATGGGCCACCAGGCAGCCTCCGCCACACCCACCTCGGCCGCGCTGGCCCGCGCCGTGGCCCACGCTTCACGGGTCTGGGGATTGCGGCACAGGGCCAGGTCCACCGCTTCGGCAATCGCCAGCGGCTTCCCGTTTTCCGGGGCGGTCCGGCAGGGCAGGGCTTCCTGAACGGTTTGCGCGCCGGCAGGCAGGGATGCCGCCGTGCAGGCAAGAAAAAGAATGATCATCCTGACGGACATGGCGAATCGCAACCCCAGATCATGAAACGGCATCTCGCCACTCCCGTTAGGGAAGCGCTGATTAAATGACAATTCGTCATTCCGGCGAAGGCCGGAATCTAGAAAATTCAAAGTACTGGACACCGGCTTTCGCCGGTGCGACGAATAAATCAGCGTTTCCTTAGGTTCATGCAGGAATCCCCGATCAGGAACCGGAAAGCCAGGGAGCGGAAGACGGCTCACCACTTGCCCTCCAGAGACAAGAGCACGGTGCGCACCCCCTTGTCGGTGGAAGCGAGCGACCAGTAACTGCCGGGAGCGAAGGCATCGAGCTGGCGGCGGGTGTCGGCGCGTAACAGATTCTGCAAGGACAAACGCAGATTCAGGGCACTGTTCAGCTTCTGCAGCGCATAGGCATCGAACACGGTGCGCCGCCGTGTTTCATAAGCCTGTTCGCCCGGCACCTGAGTGAGGACACGGCCGTTGTGCTGCATCGACACGCCGAAGCTCTTGTCGGCCAAGGTCTGGTCGTAGCCGGCGCTCAGGATGTAGCGCGGGGATTCGCGCGCGGCGCGGCTGATGCCGAGGCGTTCGTCCTGCACCTCGCTGCGCGGCACGGTGAGATGGGCGCGGAAGGTCGCCCCGCGCCAACCGAGGCTGTCGGTGCGCAGCTTGCCGTCCAGCTCCACGCCCCAGTGGCGGGCCGAGCCCTCGTTGTAGGGGCGATCCACCCAGCGGCCTCCAACCTCCTGTTGCACCCGCCGCTCGGTGAAGTCTTCGGTGTGCCGCAGATAGGCGTTGGCGCCGAACACGCCCGCCTCGCCCGGCAAATAGCGTTCGAGCGCGAGCTCGAAATTCACGCTGCGCTCCGGACGCAGATCCGGGTTGCCGCGCCGGTCGGGCTCAAGCGGCGTGTTGGCATTGACGCTGATCACCGGCTGATTGGTGAGTTCGTCCAGCCGCGGCGCCTTGAGACCGGCGCCCAGGGAGGTGCGCAACACCCAGTTCTGGGCCGGCTCCAGACGCAGGGCCAGCGAGGGCAGCAGGCGCTGGTGGCTCTGGTCGGCGCCGTCGACGGCATAACGAATGAATTCGCCGCGCAGGCCCGGCGTGACGGTCATGGCCGTGCTGGGGCTCCACTCGTCCTGCAGCCAGACGCTCCACTGCCGGTCCCAGGACGAGTGCGTTTCGTCCGCCAGGCCGCTGTAGAACAGGCTCTCGTCACGCTGGTGGCCGGACCCCTCGATGCTCGCCGCCAGGACGTGCTTGCCGGCGCTCCAGTCCATGCGGAAGGCGCCGTTCAGGTCGCGTTCATTGCGCCGGGATTGATCGTTGGACAGGCCGGTGAGCGCATTGCGCTCGGTATCGACGTTCCGCTCGTAATCGGAGGCGACGATCCGGCCGGAATACTTGACCCCCTTGCGAAACACCTCGGCCTCGGCGCGCAGGCGGTTGAGCGCGCTGCGGCTGCGTTCGTCGTCCCGGCGCGTGAAGCTGTCGGCCGGGACCGCCAGATCGCTGCGCTCGAAGGCATTGTCGCCGCGGCCAACCCCGCGAAAGACCATGGGAGAAAGGGTCAGGCTGTCCATGCCGGATTTCCAGGTCAGCCGCGGCGCAATCGAGAATTCCTCGGTCTTGCGGCTGCCCTGCTCGCTGTCTTCCTGCCAGGTTCCGGCGCTGTCGCGACGGCTCGCCCAGCGGGCGGAAGGCATATACTGGTGATTCAGCGTCACCGGCAGCAGCCACGCGAAGGTCTTGTCACCGCCGCCCTTGGTGTAGGTCATCTGGGCGAGCGGTTTGCCGTCGCGAGAGCCCGCGACCGCCTTGATGGCCGTCGAATCCTTGGACAGGGGCTTGTTGAGCACCAGGTTCACCGTCAGCGCCGCGCTGCCGCCCACCTCCGCCGACGAGCCGCGGCTGATCTCGACCCGGTTCAGCTCCGAAGAAGGCAGGCGGCCGACGATGTATTGGACGCCGCGGACGTTGCCGTGCACTTTTTCGCCATCGATCATCATCTGCACCGACTCCCGCACCATGCCGCGCGAGCGCAGCGCCGCGGAACCGTCGGCGCCCGGCGTGCCGGTATCGACCCCCGGCAGCTTGCCCAGCACGTCGCCGATGGTCAGGACCCCCATGTTTTCGATGTCCTGGCGGTTGATGATGATTTTCTGCGTCGTGGACTGGCGGCGTTCGTCGATGTCGTTCTCGCTGGAGGCAGTGACCGTCACCTCCTTGAGCTTGATATCATCGGCGGCCCAGGCGGACGCCAGGGTCAGGCAAAGAGGCAACAGAGCGAATCGTTTCACGATGGGGTCCTAGGTGGAAGCAAGATAAAAAATCAGAAAGCCCGGATGATCTGGTTCATCCCGACCAGAATCAGCAGCCCGGCGCTGAGCGCCTCGATGCGCGGGCGCCAGGGGCCCAACTGCTCGCGCAGGCGAGCACCGAAATAGGCGACGCCGAGGCCATATACCAGCGAAGGCACGACAATGGCGCCGAGTCCGAAGCCGAGGCCGAGCAGCAATCCACTAACGGCATGGCCGGAGGCGGCGGCCGAGAACAGCACCACGCCCAGCGGCCCACAGGGCGTCAGCGCCATGCCGGCGCCCATCAGGAACAGGCCGCCCGGCAGCAGGGGCCGGGGTTCGGCGCCGAAGTCGAAGCGACGCAAAGGCAGGCTGCCGGCAGATGGCGCTGCCGCAACGGCACACGCCGGCCTTCGCTGCCAGAAGAGCGCGAGGCCGACCATCAGGGCGGCGGCGCCGACGAGCAAGTGCAACAGCGGCGAGGCCACGGTGCTGTCCTTGACATAATGGCCGGCCCAGCCGGCCAGCGCGCCGAACAGCGAATAACCCGCCAGGCGTCCAATGGACAGGGGCAGCACGACGCGCCAGGAGCGGCGCAAGCTGAAATCGCGGGCGAGAAACACCGGCCCCAGGTAAGGCAGGCAGCTGACGAGGCATGGGCCGAGGCCATAGACCAGCCCCAAGGTCAGGGCCATGGGCAGGCCGACGATGGTTTCGACGGGCATCATGGGTTCTCGGCGAAAAACTCGTTGCGCGCCAGGATGGCCGCGCCGAAGGCGGTGGTGGTCTGGGGGTATTCCGGCACCACCAGTTCGCGCCCCAGCTCATCCTGGATGGCGGCCACCAGCCCCTTGTTCAGCGCCGGGCCGCCGTCAAAATAGACCCGGTCCTCGATCCCCACCCTTTTCGCCAGCCGCACCGTGCGTTTGGCGATGGAGTAATGGATACCGGCAATAATCTCTTCCTTGCCGTGGCCGTTCGCCAGCAGGCCGATGATCTCGGACTCGGCAAACACGGTGCAGGTGCTGTTGATAGTCAGGGGAGCCCCCTTGCCGTTGAAGTGGTAATCGCCCAGCTCCTCCAGGTCGATGTCGAGATTGCGCGCCGCCACATCGAGAAAGCGCCCGGTGCCGGCGGCGCATTTGTCGTTCATGGCGAAGTTGGACACGTTGCCCGTGTCGTCGATCTGGATCGCCTTGGAATCCTGGCCGCCGATGTTGATGATGGTGCGCACGCCGCCGAAGGCCTTGCCGGCTTCATGGGCGCCGATGGCATTGGCGGTAATCTCGCTGATGGAGTCGTCCGCCTCCTTGAACAGCTTGCGGCCGTAGCCGGTGGCGATCAGGTAGCGCACATCGTCCTTGGCGATACCCAGTTGGGCCAGCAGGTTCTGCAGCGCCTCCTTGGCGTTCTTGTGGAACAGGCTGCCGGAAGAAGATACGTGGACGCCGGCGATCTTGCCTTCCTCATCCACCAGGGCCACCTTGATGGCGGTGGAGCCGATATCCAGCCCTGCGAAGTAATTCATGCTCGTTTTCTCTTTCGGGTTTTCAGGGATTCCAGGAACGCCTCGATCCGGGTCGTAAGCTGCCCCATGTCGTCCGGGCTGTAGTCGGTTTCGATGTAGAGCATGGCGATGCCCTCCTTGTTGAGGGTTTCCGCCACGCTCCTCTGCTCCATCTCATACACTTGGCAACCGGCGAAAGCTTGATACACCACGCCATCGACGGCGAAGCTTTTGGCCAGTTCCACCAGGCGGCGGAGGCGGTCGCTGTTGTTGGTGAAGATGGGGCAGGTGCAGGGCTTGAGGTACTTGTCCGCCAGGCTATCGACCATGTCGTTGACCAGCCACTCGTCCACGGCGGTCATGTCGTAGAGCATGCGGTTGGCGGAGCAGGTCTCGTCCGCCACCACCACGCCGCCGGATTCCTCGATCAGCAAGGGCAGCTTGAGGTTGGGGAAGATCGGCGGCGAGCCGGTAAAGAGGATGCGCGGCGCCTTCTTTTGGGCGGCGCAAAAGCCATCCTTGTCGCGCTGGGCCAGTTCGGCGTTGAGCTTTTCCACGGCCTCGGTCCAGCGCTCGATGTCATCGAAGAAGTAGGCGTTGGTGACCAGGAACACGTCCTTGCCCAGCACCAGCGATGGCGACTTGCGGCGGAAGTTGTGCAGGGTCCGGAAGGCGGCCTGGGCGCGGCTGGTCCTGGCCATGGCCGCCATCAGATTCTTGCGGGTGAGCTTCTTGCCGGTGAGGCTCCGCAGGCGCAGGGTGAATTCCCGCACCGAGCGCTTCCAATATTCCCGAGACTGCTCGCTTTCCTTGGCCGGGGGCAATTCCAGGTCGTAGACCGTATGCCCCATGCCCGCCATCATGGCGCTGGCCTTCTTCTTCTGGTCGCAGGTGGTGGGGTTGACGATCAAATCCAGCTTGCCGACCTTGGGAATCACGTTCTCGGAACTCAACATACCGAGGGTGGCCTTGACCAGGGGGCAGGACTTGGCCGGCATGAAATCGGCGCCGACCTGATCGTAATGGTAGGAGCCGTTGCACAGGCGCACCGGCGTTGCCCCCATGGCGTAGATCAATTCCTCCGGGGCATGGATGCAGGTCGTCCCCACCCGCACGCCCTCCCGCTCCAGGGATTCGCCCTGGCAATAGGCGCGACGGAACAGATCGTAGAAATAGCCCATCGCCGCCGGGTTGTCGTCGAAATCGTCGGTGATGTGGTCGAGCATGGTCTCCGCTTCGCGCGCCTGGCGAGTGCGGTTGTAGGGAAGGGCGATCTTATTGTTTGGGTTGTTCAAGGCCGGCTCCCTTCTGACAGCGTTTGATGAAGCCGGCTTCGGTGGACTCGAAGAAAGTGACGCCGGCGTAATTAGCCTTCAAGGCGCCGGGCTCCGGGCAAGCGGCGACGCACTTCAGGCACAGGGTGCAGTCGTCCATCATGATGCGCGGGTTGGTCACCTCGTCGGCGATCTCGCGGATGTCCATATCGCAGACGTTGTAGCAGTCGCCGCAGCGCGTGCACTTGTCGCCGTCTTTCTTGAGCGTCAGCAGCGCCGGCTTGGAAATCAGATACATGAAGGCGCCCATGGGGCAGAAAAAGCAGAAAAAGCGCTTCTTGATGAAGCCGCCGACGAAAAACAGGGCAACAACGACCATGCCTAGCGAGGTCAGCACCATTTTGGACGTGGTGGAAAAATCGATCGTCCAATGGGTGAAGTTGAGGTCGAACGTCGGAATGATCATGCGGGCGGGGCAGATCATGCAGAAAGGCAAGCCCATGTCCTTGGAGAACCAGCCTGCGCCGATACCCAGCGGGATCAGGAACATCAGGGCCAGCAGCACGTATTTGATCTGGGCGAGGGCGCGAAACTGGCCGATGGTATAGCGCCCGTAGCGCACCCCGAGCCGGCGACGCAAAGCGGTCATCCAGTCCTGAATGGTGCCGAGCGGGCAAATGAGCCCGCACCAAAGCTTGTTGATGGCGATGAACCACGCCACAAAAGTGAGAAACCCGGTCAGAACCACCAGCGCCGCCGCGGAGAACAGCTTCTGCCAAGGCCACGCCATCTGGTGTTGCAGGATGCTGAGATAACACGCACCGCCCCTCGCCCCGGTGTTGTAGATGCAGGAGAAGGTCGGCAGGTGCTTGCCCAGGTCGAGCCCCAAGTAACCGCCGTAGACCAGCAGCAGGAAACAGGACATCTGGAACCAGAAGCGAAAGCGGTTCCAGTCGATGAGGTCGAAGCGCTCCTTAAGACTTCTCATCGAAACGGACCTCCTGGAAAGGCTTCACGCGCCGCCGACGATAGAGATAGACGCCCAGGCCGCCGAAAGCGAGAACGAAGACGGCGATGCCCAGACCCCAGGCGTAGGACTTGTAGTCGTAGGGCGAGGGAGCGTACTTGCCGGAAAGCGTTGCCTGGTAAGCCACCTTGGCATAGGGCTGGCCCTGATACGTACCTGATGCAGCCGCCTCGGTCTCGGCCACGACCACGAAGCTTTCCTTGGTACGCCGCTTGAAATCGTTCCAGGCCGGGAAATAGTCGCGGATCATGGTGAACTCGACGCGCCCGTTTTCGTCGCTGACCGCCTTCCTCTGCCAGCCCTGCTGGGTCAGCATGGTGACCGGTGCGCCAGCCAGGGGCTTGCCCTGGCGATTGACGGTGAAACCAATCTTGTCGCCGGACACAATGCGGGTGAATAGCTTCTCGTCGGGCTTGTGCTCCCGCACGATCTCCAGGGGCAGCGTCGGGTCGCTGATGGCCTTGGTCTGGGCCGGATCGACGTCCCCCGCCTTCATGCAGCAGCTGCCCTTGAGCAGTTCGGCCTTGGCCAATTGCACGCGCAGCACGCCGTCCTGCACCGACTCACGCGCCACATGGGCGTTGTAGAAGCCCATTTCCTCGAATTCGAAGTTGGCGTGGGCCAGGCCACCCATCGGCGTCTGGGCAACCTGGGAACGGTTGCCTTTGGCGTCGATCAGGCTGAATTCCGAGGACAGGGCGGCTGCATCGACATATCCCGCCCTGGCGGCATCGTCACCCTGCCGCAGCCAGAGGCGCTTGCTGCCGCTGTGCAGGTTGTCGCCCTCCTCGCCGCCGATGACCGCATCCATGTTGTCCTGGTGCTTGCCCGCCTTGTCGTGGTCGGCGTGGTCCGCCTTGGCCGCCGCCTTGGCGCGCTTGGGCGCGACGTCGGAGAGCCAGAGGATGTCGGACGAGTTCGCCGCTCCAGCCGAGCAAGTAATTCCCAGCATCAGGAATAACAATAGAATGAATTGCCTAAGCATGTGCGCTTCCTCCGTCAAATATCACCATGAGCATCGCCCCCTCCCGCGCAGTTGGACGATCGTAGTTCGTTCCTGTCGCAACGCCCCAGCAGGTGTTGCCCTTGGTGCTTGATACTGCTTGCTGTTCTGGACAACCGATCTCGGTGTTGCCGTTGTGCAGAGACGCTTAGAAAGTCCCAGCAATCTCCACCATTACGCCACGCCCCGGCATGCGGTAGTACTCGTAGTATTCCCGGTCGAACAGGTTGTCCACCATCAGATTGGCTTTCAGGTTCTTGGTGATTCGATAACCCGCCTTCAAGTCAACCACGGTGTATTTGCTGTAACCCGTCCACACCCCCTTGATGACATCGGAGTTGTCGTTGTTGCTGAACACCTCCCCGACATAACGCGCGGAGAGCACCCCGGACCAGTCGCCCTTCTTGGCCTCCAAGGCAAGCGTGGCCATGTTTTTCGGCACGTTGGTCACGCGCTTGCCAACCATCCCGGTATTGGTCAAATCACTGGTGATCCTCGAATCGGTGTAAGCGTAGCTGCCTCTGACGGACAGCCAGCTCATCAGCGGATATTCGCCAGCCAGTTCGATCCCGCGAGCCAATGCACTCCCGGTGTTTTCCTGCCGCGCCTCATAATCAATCACCTTGTTGATCACGGGATCGGTATAGGTCGGTATTTTGGTGACCTTCTGGTAGATCAGGTCGGTCGTTTTCGTGATGTAGTAGGTCGCCTTTACGTTGCCGCCTTCGACAAAGTGATGTTCCGTGCCCAGATCGAATGCCAGTGCCTTCTCCGGCTTCAGGTCCGGGTTGGAATAGATCATCTTGCCATTCGGTGCCGCCGCGCCCGAGAAGGTCGGGTTGGCAAAGAGGTAGTAGTTCGTCGGGGCGCGGAAACCGGTGCCGATGGAACTCTTGACGGAAGAGCGGTCGCTGAGCTGATACACACCGGCCAGCTTGGGGCTGAACGCGGATTCGGAGCGATCCTGATACTCAAATGTCCCGGGATACGATCCGGTTGTCACCACACCCGTTCCGCCCGCTGTCCATACGTCATAACGCCCGCCCAGATACACGGTCAGCTTCTCCCCAACGGCGACCTGATCCTGCGCAAACAGGGAATTGGTCACGCTCTTGGCGTCGATCCTGTCGAGCTCCGCTGTCTTGGAATCCATGTCTTTCCAGTTTGAGGTCGAATATTTTTTCTGGTTCAGGCGACCTACCTCGGTTGCCACCCCAACAACAAGAAAATGACTATCGCCAACCGGCATACTCAATTGAGCCGCGGCGTTGGTCGTGCTGTTGGGCGACGTGCTCAACGTGCCCGCACCCGACGTCAGCGTAGCCGTTGAGCCGGCAGACGCATTCCAGGCGTCACGATCAATCTTGCCGATGTTGAGGCTGAGCTTGCTGTCCCCCACTCTCCCGTCGTATCCGGCAAAATACCTCAGCGTGGTATTGCCCATCGGGACTGATCCCGCGAAATCGGTTTCCTTGATGGAGGTCTTCAAACCGTTCAGGCTCAGATTGGTCGCCGTCGCGGTAATTGGTACCGGATTGCCGGTGGCCGCATCTGTCAGGTAACTCCGGTATGGGGAGTCGAGGCTCTTGTTGTCGGTGTAAGCGAAACCGGCATGGAGCTTTGAGCTGGGCGACAGATCGAAATACAACTTGGCGTGGGCGTTCTTCGTTGTCGATGCATTCTCCCCCTTGTCGCCGACAATATAGGTAGGGGTGCCAGTTACCGTCGTGGTCGGGATCGCTCCGTTCACGACAATTGCGCCAGCAGCAGGGGTGCCAGATGGAGTTTTGGTCACGTACTCCGCAACATACCCGTCGCGGTCATTCTGCGAGAGACCGAACACGACTCCCAGCCCATTCTCGGACTTGTTCCGGTACAGCGCACTGGCGTATTTCCCGGCGGAATCGCCTGAACCAACGCCCGCCTTGAAGGAGATTTCTTTTTTGGTCGGCGCCTTGGTGGTCACATTGATAACCCCGCCCATCGCATTGCTGCCATACAAAGAAGAGCCAACACCCGGCACGACTTCAATTCGCTCCACGTCTTCCATCGAGACCATCGACCAGTTGATTTGCCCGGAATAGGCATCAATCATATTCATGCCATCGACCAATACCGCGATCTTCGTCAGCGTACCGCCTTGCCCACGCATGGAGCTCAGCATAGTCACCCCGGGTCTTGAGTTTCCCAGCGCACCGCCGCGCAGATAAAGCCCGGGCACTTTTGCATTCAGCGCATCCCCCAAACGTTGGTTGTTGGTCTTCTCTATCTCGCTCGCGGTAATCACAGAAACGTTGGCCGGGGCTTCCAAAGTGGACTGCTCGATCTTGGCGGCACTGATCACCGTTTCCTTCAGGGTGACATCCGCCTCATCGGCCTGAGCGCTCTGCTGGCATGGGAATGCCGCAGCCAGGGCGAGGGCAAGAACGGTTTTGCTGTATTTCATGAAATTGCTCCAGAAAGTTGTCCGAGAACGCGGATGGAAAGGATCAGAAGTCATACCGATAGTTGGCACGCATGTTTCTACCCGACATGTTGTAGCCAAATTTCTCGGTGTAGAAGCGATCTGTGAGGTTTTCAACCGAGAGCGCCACGGACTGGGCCTTGTCGATGCGGTAACGGACATTCAGGTCGGCCACGGTAAACCCGCCTTGTTCTACCTGCGCGCCCCCGCCATTTACCCAGTCCTGATCTTTTATAAGGCCTCTATAGCGCAGGCCGATTCGCCCAGTCCATGGCCCATAATCGGCATCGAGTGCGATTTTCAACGCCAGTCCGGGAACGTTGTTTTCATCCACTCGCCGGCCGTTCGACACATACCAGTTGTGGAAATACCGGGTGCCGCCCAATGTCAGCTGATAGTTCCTGGCAAACGCCCAGCGGCTCTGCAATTCGAGCCCCTGAATACTTCCCTCATCCGAGTTTGCATACGTTGTCGTTATGCCCCCGGTTTCATTTGTCGTCTTGACCGCGACGATTTTGTCGCTGACCTTGGTATCAAAAACCGTCAGATCAACACTGAAACCGGAAACACCCCATTCCACGCCGATATCCTTTGACAGCGAGGTTTCCGGCTTAATGCTCGAATTGCCTATGGTGCGATCATATTTGGTTGTATTGGCCCTTTGCGTCTCATGGTAACCGGTTGAGTTTAGTGCAGAGGGTGCAAGAAAGGCCTTCCCGACCGTGCCGTGCAAATTCCAGCCGGGAGCAAGCAGGTGCTTGAAACCTGCGCTGGGATTGGTTGCGACAAAGTCCGTCTTCGAAGGCGTAAAACCGGTTCTGAATGGCGTCTCCAGCGATTCAACCGTAATGTTGTCACGCCTTATTCCCACATAGGCCGTGCTGTTGCCCTTGTTGAATGCCCAACTGTTTTCGGCGAATATTCCCTGCGAAATCTGCTGGTTGTTTGCGGTGCCGGGCGCCTTTTCAGGCACCCCATCCTTGGTAAGGTCAAAATTGCGCGTGACGGACTTTGCCTTGTGCGTATCGATGCCGAAAAGCAGAACATTGTCTTGAGACCACGCCCAGGCATCTTGAGCCTGCCAGCCAGAGAATGTCAGCTTTCCCATGAAGCTGACCGCAGGCAATCGAGGTTGTTGCGATGTGGTCCTCGAAGTGATTTTTGTCATCTCATATTCTTGCGTGCCCGAAAAGACCGTCGCACTCATGGAATGATCGCCCATGCGCCCCGTCAGTTGAAGATCGCCATCGGAGTTGTCCATTTGCTTCTGTGACTGATCACTTGTGCCGTACGCCAAATCGCCTGGCGAACCAACATCTCGCCCGTACCAGACCTTATATTTCCCGACGAGCCGCCAGTCCTTGTTGATGTCAAGACCTCCGCGAATCGAGTGATTCTCCATCTCGTATTTTGTGTACGGGCGAACTTCACCGTTCCCCAACTTGAAATCGTCCGCTTTTTTCCAAGAACCGGCGTAATCGAAATCCGTGGACTGATTGATGCTGCCGCCCGTTCTGAATTTGATTTCCTTGGTATCGAACTGCCCATACGACAGATTCACCTGTCCGCGAATATCCCCTTTGCTCTGGCGGGAAACCATGCTGACGACCCCGCCCATCGCACCGGAACCGTACAATGCCGAACCGGGCCCCTTCATCACCTCGACTTGGGCGAGCGAATCCGCATTGATCAGCGCCAGGTTGTCTCCCGATATGGGCCTGCCGTCAATCAGCGTGACCGTATGCCGGTTGATGCCGCCGTATTCCGGCCTGAATCCGCGAATGCCGATCCCCGATAGCGCGCTTGGATATTGAATGATGTCGACGCTTGCATTCTTTTTTAACAGATCGGTCAGATCATTCTGAATGGTCTTGTCGATATCCTTGCTGCTGATTACCTCGACCCGCTGCGGCACATCATCGAGCTTGGTCTCGACGCGGCGAGCCGAGGTCACGACCGGCGCAAGAAACGTTTCCTTGTCGTCTGCCCACGCAGGCTGGGCGCAAGGGAACGCCGCAGCAACGGCCACGGCAAGGATATGTTTCCGATACTTCATGTTTGATCCCCTAAAATTGGATGTAATGTGAAAAATGATCTGTCAGGAATATCAGGCGGATTGAGTCTGGGGGCTGGCCAGGGCAACCGCATCAGGTTTCCTGTCGCTCACCCTGGCCGCCTTGTTCCTGCGTTTTCTCAGCCAGATCAGGGTGCCGGTGGTTACCAGCAGGGTGCAGATCAGGCCGGAAAGGCAAATGATGATGCGCCCGGCCAAGCCGAAGGCGGAGCCGCTGTGCAGGGGCATTTGCCAATTGAGGAAGGTGTCGCCGCCGCTCATCTTCTGCGCGTCGCGCTCGGCCAGCACATCGCCGGAGTATTGGTCGATCCAGACCTTGCTCTTGCCGCCGCGCGGGCGCCTGACTTCATCCTCCTGGCGGAAGGTGACGGCGTAGCTGGCCTGGTCGTCTTGCGGCAGGCTGACAAGCTTGAGCGCAGCCCCGGGGAATCTGGCCTGGGCGATGGCCACGGCGGCATCGGCCGTCAGCGGACTTTGATCGCCGACGGATTGGGAGTCGTGCGCTGCTTCCTTCGGGCTCACGGGAGAGAAAGCCGCCACCATGGGTTTGACGTAGTCCGGGAAGATGAAATAGATGCCGGAGAAGGCGAGCACGGCCATGACTGCCAGGCTGTACATGCCGAAGGCGCGGTGCAGGTCGAAGATGAAGCGGGCGCTGCCGGCCTTGCGCTTGATGGAGAGCGCCATCTTGATCTTTTTGGCGCCAGGCTGCCACAGATAGACGCCGATCAGGGTCAGGATCAGCCAGACCAGGGAGACAAGCCCGACCACGGTCTTGCCGGTATCCCCCAGCAACAGATTGCCATGCAGCCCGGCCATCAGGTGGACGAATCCGGGCCTGGTCGGCTCGTAGTGACTGAGGTCACGCTGGCCGGTCACCTTGCCAGTATAGGGGTCGACCATCACGTGGAACCAGTTGAAACCGGAGCAGCAGCTCTTGCCGCTGGCGCCTTCCTTGGGCGTCTTGAATCCAGCGACGTAGACGTCATCCGCCTCGTCTGGCGGGCGAACGAAGGCAAGCGGTTTGTCCGGGTAGACCGCCCTGGCGGCGGTGACGATTTCAGACAGGGGACGCCGCTCGCCGCCAGGTTTTACGGTCAGCAGTTCGGGATTGAGCGCACGGTCGATCTCGTGATTGAAGGCGATGATGCTGCCGGTCAGGGCGATCAGCACAAGAAAGGCCCCAACGACCAAACCGCTGTAAAGGTGCAGGGCATGCAGCATGTTCCAGAGTTTTCGGTTTTTCATGTTCGGGTTTCCTGTAATGAATATTTATCGCGCCGGTTCGGTGACAAAGGCGATCTTCATCACCCCGGCGCGCTGCGCCACGGCGAGAATATCGGCCACCTTTTCGTAGGGCGTGACCCGGTCGGCGCGCAGGTGGAGTTCCGGCTGCGACGGGGCCAGTTCGGCGAGGCGGGCATGGACGCCCTCGCGGCTCGCTGGGGCGCCGTCGAGAAACAGGTTGCCCTGGCCGTCCAGCGCCAGATTGACCACCACGGGCTTTTCATCGAGCTTGGTCGAGTTCACCTGCGGCAGGTCGATCGGCACGGCCTGGTGGAACAGGGGCGCGGTGATGATGAAAATGACCAGCAGCACCAGCATCACGTCCACCAGGGGCGTGGTGTTGATCTCTGCCATGGGCTGGGTGGTGCCGCCGCTTTCAAAGGAACCGAAGGCCATGTCCGCTCCTCAGGCCGCGGCCGGAACCGGAACCAGGCGCGCCGAGGCGGCTTGTCCGGTGACGGCAGGCAGGTGCACGCCGGTGGTCAGGTAGGCATGGAGGTCGTGGGCGAAGCCGTCGAGCTGGGCGAAGATCAGCCGGTTGGCGCGGGTCAGCGCGTTGTAGGCCAGCACGGCGGGAATGGCGACGAACAGGCCGGCGGCGGTCATGATCAGCGCCTCCCCGACCGGGCCGGCCACCTTGTCGAGCACGACCTGGCTGGAACCGGACAAGGCGACCAGGGCGTGGTAAATCCCCCAGACGGTGCCGAAGAGCCCGATGAAGGGCGCGGTGGCGCCGACGGAGGCGAGAAAGGTCAAACCCGATTCGATGCCGACCTGGGAGCGGACGATCTGGCTGCGCAGGGCGCGGGTGACCGTTTCGCTGAGGTTGACGCCGGCGCCGATGCCGCGGTCCACATGGCACTGGTGCGCTTGCGCCGCCTGAACGCCCGCCTGCGCCAGGCCAGCGAACACGCCGGTACGGTCTTTCCGCTCGATCTCATCGAGGGCGACTTCGATGCTTTCCGCTCCCCAGAAAGAAGCGAAAACCCCGTCCATGGCGCGGTTGAAGCGCAGTTGCTGGAAAAAGCGGGTGATGGTCAAGGACCAGCTGGCGATGGAAAGCGCCAGCAGCAGGATGGCGACGCTGTGGGTGACGATGTCGCCCTGTTGCCAGAAATGGGCTAATCCGAGATTGGATGGCATGGTTCTATCCTCAACTTTCGTTTTTCAAACTGAATACGATGGGCACCACGACCCAGGCGGTCACGGCCTGGTCGCCGCGCTTTGCCGGCACGAAGCGCCAGCGGGCTACGGTTTCCTGGGCGACCTGGTCGAGGCGCTGGAAGCCGCTGGAGTGCTTCACCTCCACCCGTTTCGCCTCGCCTTCCGCACTGACGAAGACCCGCAACACCACTTTCCCTTCCTCGCCGAGACGACGGGAGGCATGGGGGTACAGCGGCTTGGGGTTGTCCAGATAATCGGCGTCGAAACGGGCGGCAACGAGGGCCGGCGCCGGAGCGGGCGCGGCAACGATGGCCGGCGCCGAAACGGGAGCGGGAGGCTGCGGCGCGACGGTGAAGGAAGCGGCAACCGGAGACTCAACCGGGCTGGCCACTGCCAGTATCGGAGGTGGAACCTGAACGGGCTTGACCGACTTCGGCTGGGGCGGCGGCGGTTTTGGCCGGGGCGGAGGCGGCGCCTCAGGTGCCAATTCGATCAGGCGCACGGCTATGGGGCGAGCCAGTTCCGCCAGTCGCTCTGAGGGCACGGCGACCGCCAGCAATCCGAGAATGGCGATGTGCCCCGCCGCCACCCCGGCAAAAGACAGTCCTTGACCGCCAGACCGGCCTGAGGGAATCCCGCAGTTGGGAAAGAAAATACCCATTTACGCCGAAGTCGGGGGGAATGCCCGGCAGCCCCCTTGTGGGGGAGCGCCGCAACCGGTAGCGGTTCGCGGGCTGATTGCAGATAATGACTGTTTGCCAAACACCGCTGACATCGACCTTTCCATAAATTTCCTACGGGGTGCCACAATTTCACGAAACGCTAATAAGGCCGAGCCGAAATTGCCGGGTCGCCAGATAGCAACCGGGATGCTACGGAATTTCCTTAAGGGCGGGAATTGGGCAAATTGTCGCGCGGCAATTTGTCGCACCCCCGTATGCCCGCATTTCAGCCGACGATCTTCCCTCACCCCTGCACCGGGCGTTTGTCCAGCTTCCGTTGCAGGGTGCGGCGGTGCATCTTGAGGGCGCGGGCGGTAGCGGAAATGTTGCCCTTATGTTGCGCCAGCACGGTCTGGATGTGTTCCCACTCCAGACGGTTTACGGAGAGAGGGGCATCCGCCACCGGCATCCAGGCATCGCCACCGGTGCGTAACAGGGCGGCTATCACGTCATCCGCATTGGCCGGCTTGGCCAGGTAATGGGTAGCGCCCAGCTTGATGGCCTCGACGGCGGTGGCAATGCTGGCATAGCCGGTAAGCATGACGATGCGGGTGTTGGGGTCGAGGGCGATCAGGTCTGCGATGAGTTTGAGACCGGAGTCGCCGGGCATCTTGAGGTCGACGACGGCAAATTCCGGGGGGGTGTTTCTGGACAGGGCCAAGGCATCCTCCGCGCTGCCGGCGGTTTCCACCGCATAACCACGGCGGTGCAAGGCCTTGGCCATTACGCCCCGGAAGACTTCATCGTCATCCACCAACAGCAGTAGCGGTTGTTCGTCCGGATCGACCTGGCTCATGGGGCCTCCGGGTTGAGTTGAGCCAGAGGCAGGATCACCCGCGTGCAGGTGCCGCCACCTTCCCGGTCGAAGACTTCCACCTCGCCGCCGAAGCGCTCGATCGTGGCATTGGTGAGAAAAAAGCCTATGCCCAACCCGCCGGTAGCTTCGTCTGCCGGCGACTTGCTGCTGACGGGGGTCTGGCCCAGCAGCCCGGCAACCCGTTCGTCAATACCCTGCCCCCGGTCGAGTATGTCTACCGTCAGGCCTTGGGTGTCCCAGGCCAGGCGCAGTTCGACACCCTCCGGGCTGGCATCGGCAGCATTGTCGAGCAGGCTTTGCAATGCCTGGTCCAGGCTGCGGTCGGGGCGCATAGACGGCGCCGCGGCGGAAGTGTCAGGATGAATGGACGGCAAGCGTACCTTGGGCCGCAGAACGTGCCACTCGTCCACCAGATGCGCCAGCCAGGCATCGGCGGGGAGTGCCGCCGCCGGTGCCGTACCGGCAGCGCCTGCAATCTCGGCCAGGATGCCCTTGCAACGCTCCACCTGGGAGCGAAGCAGGCGCAGATCGTCGGCACGCTCTTCCGGGTTGCCTTCGCCCAACTCCATCTCGCGCAACACCACGGCCATGGTGGAAAGGGGTGTTCCCAGCTTGTGGGCAGCTCCCGCCGCCAGGAGGCCAAGGGCAAGGATCCGCTCCTGTCGCAGAGCGCGCTCGCGGAAGACATGAATCTCCCGTTCCCGCTGGCGCAGCGCCCCCGCATTGCGGGCCAAAAACACCGAAACGATCAGGGCGCTAATGGCAAAATTAAACCACATGCCCACCACGTGCAGGGCGAACCCCCCTTCCTGATGTATCGTTGTGCGATTCACGCCGCAAGTCTTCGAAAGAGCCGCATCCAAGTCACTCAATCGGCCCTTGAGGAGTGGCAAGGGCTGGTTGAAAAAAACCAGCAGCGTGTAAGCCGCAAAAGCCATCACGGCCATGACCCCGATATAACGAACGGGCAGGACGACCGCGCCAATGGTGAGCGGCAGGAGCAACAGCGAAATAAAAGGGTTTTCCGCGCCACCGGCAAAGAAGAGAAGCCAGGTCAGCACCAGCACATCCAGGCACAGCTGGGCAAACAGCTCGCCATCATCCACGGGCCGGGCTTTCCCGACCTGCCACCAGGTGAAGAGGTTAACCAGGGTCAGAAAAAGCACCGCTGCCAGCATGGGCAATAATGGCAGAGAGATGTTTAACCATCCGGCGGCAAAAAAAATGGTCAGTCCCTGAGCCAGTATCGAAAACCAGCGCAAGGCCACCAGACGGCCCAGGACACTGGCCGGATGAAGCGTGTTTGGAATCATGTCTTGTAATTAGTCGTCCCTGAAACATGGACCGGGACTCCTGATACGCAAGCCCCGTGCCATGGTCAGGTTTCAGTCAAAACAATAGGTTGACCCAGATCAGGATTGCGCCATTTGGCGCAAACGGGGGAAATGGAACACAGCCGGGGTTGCGGCTAGTAGGAACCGCCAACTGGATCGGGAGAGAGGGGAGCCGAACGGAGGTCGGCTTCAGCGTGCCGCGAAGTGCGCTTGAACCCAGCGCTCCATCTGCTGGGCGTCGGGTTTGCCGCTGAAAGCCCGGGCCTTGTGGGAAGGATCGTAAAGATAAGTGCGCGGCAGTTCGCCATGCCACTTGGGGTCGATCTCGAAACGCAGGCGTTCCACAAAGGGATCGGCGAAAACCCAGGCTTGCGCCCCTCCGAGGCCGGATTGCCGCAGCGTGGCGCTGATTGCTTCGCCCTCTTCCGGCGTATCGGTGGCGATCAGAACCAAATCGAGATCGGGGTGCTTTTTTAGCAGGTCGGACAACAAGACAAGCTCTTCCCGGCAATGGGTGCAGGTCAGCGACCACATGCCCAGGATAAACGGCTTGCCCTGCCGCGCCGCGGTTATTTCCTTGATGCTGCCGGCGACAAAGGGCTTGAGTTCCTGCGCCGCCGCGGGAAGAATCAGCACCGACAGCAGCGCCAGTGCCAAACAAACGGACATGGCGAACCGCCGCCACAAATGATGAAACAGCGATTCGCCATGTCCGTTTCCCTCTCTCCTAGCTCTCTCCCAGAGGGAGAGAGGGACGAGGTCTCGCTTCGCGAGTTTTGCGTTAAAGCGTTGCCGCATTACGGCTCCATCCCGATCAGCCGCAAGCCTTCCCTGGCGGTGTTCCACGACAGATAAGGTTGAGTGCCGTCGGCTATCAGCAGGGGATGATCCGAAGCGCCGGCGGTCGCGGCAATCCGGCGCGGCAGCGACCACGACTTGCCGCCGTCGGCAGAGGACATCCCCATGATGACCGAATTCTGGCCGTCGAATTCCTTCCAGACAACATGCACCGCCTTGCCGAAGCTCAGTACATGCGGATGGCCGGCCTGCGCCTCGAAATTGCCGAAGTTCAGCGGCGCGGAAAAGGTTTCACCCTGATCGGCCGAGCTGGCGTAGAACAGGCCATGGAGCTGCGGCCCATTGTCGAACCAGACCAGATGATAGGCCCCGTCATCGGCAATCGAAATCGCCGGGCCGTGATGGGGGCAGGCATCCACCTCCCACTGGTCATGGCTGACGCGAACCGGCTGGGACTTGCCGTCCAACCGGGCCAATGCGTGGTCGCGCACGTTCTTGCCATAAACATGGCGCCAGAAAATTACCGGCGTTTCATCGTTATCCAGCGCCATCGCCACACGGCAGCACTCGCAGGAATTGTCGGCCAGCTTGCGATTGGGGCCGAAGCTCGCTCCTCCATCGGCGGAAACGGAGTAGTAGACCGCAGCCCCGGTATAGGCCTGGCCTTGCTGCTGCGCCGCAGACTGGTCGCGCTTGTCCAGCCAGGCGAGGGTGATCTGGCCGCGACTGTCGACTGCCATCGCCTCGAAGCGGTGGCTGATCACCTCGCGGTTGTCGTTGACGGTGATCGGCTCGGAAAAGGTCGTTCCGCCGTCGGTCGAACGGCTGAAACGGATATGGCCGCTGAAGGGTTTTTCCAGGCTGGAGGTATAGGCGACGTAAATCCGCCCCTCAGATGTCACTGCGATCTTGGGCCGGTTTTCCCCGTCGGCGGAGATGTTCTCGGGCACCGGATTGACCTTCACCGCCGGGCCGAAGGTCTTGCCCTTATCCTCGGAACGGCTGATGAAGAGATAGCCATTTTCCACCTTGGCCAGCCACAGCCAGCCGCGCCGGTCGAAAGTTGCCCCGACCGCGAGGGCGGGCCGCGCCAGCGCGGCCTGCCACATCTTGCCCATGTCGTGCTTGGGGGGCGACAGGTTGGCTGCCAATGCCGTGACATTGGCAGCCAACCCCGCCGTCAACATGAGAACAGCAAGCAGCATCTTTTTATTCAACGGCTATTTCCCCCAGTTGTAGCGCAGACCAGCATAGACGGTGCGCGGCATGGCCGGCGCGTACTCGATAGCCGTACCGGAAAGCTTGGTGCTCTCGGCGTAGCGCTTGTCGGTCAGGTTCATGATGCTGCCGAACAGCTCCCATTGCCTGGCGATCAAATAATCGGCGCGCAGGTTGAACACGTCGTGCCCCTCATACTTGGCGGTATTGGCATCGTCCACCCAGTAGCTGCCCAATCTCACCCATTCCAGCGCCATCTTGCCGCCGTTCAGGGCCGCCGGCGCGTAGCTCAAGCGGGTGTTGGCGATGGTGCGTGGCGCGGTGCTCATTTCCTTGCCACTATAGTCCGTGGTTGGATTTACACTCCATTCCTCATAAGTGTGCCTGGCGTAGGAATAGGCCACATCCAGCCGCAGGCCTTGAACGAGTTCTGCACCCAGCCCAACCTCGATGCCACGGTGCAGGGTTTTTCCTGCATTCAGAGACTGAGAGATATTAGTAGCTGGGTCCTTGTAACTCAGAATGTCGTCACTCTTGGTCATGTGATAGAGGGAAACCTCCCAGTTGACTTGCTGTGCCGCCTTGCCGCGCAGGCCGATCTCGTAGCTGTCCACCTTGACCGGTTTGAGGCTAAGTGCGGACTCTGCATTAGCTTGGGCATTTGCCTGCTTCGCAGCGGCATCAGCACCCGATCCAGTAGAAGGCCGGAACAACTGGCTTTCCGAGGGTGCACGGAAGGCTTGGCTGTAGTTGGCAAAGCCGTTGAGTTGCTGGCTGAAGGCATAAGTAGCGCCCAGCTTGGGGCTGAAGCGGCTGTAACTTTTGCTGGCATCGCCAGCGTGGCCATAATATCTCCCCCCCGCCACGAGCCAACTATCCGTCAAATGATTATCGTAGTCATAGCGTATGTCATCGTAGCGCAGGCCGGCAATCAGGCGCAGCCGGTCGCTAGGCGATATTTCTCCATGGACGTACGGGGAAATGCCGCGATAGGTCACGTTGTAATCGTAGATCGTGGCACCTTCGGTGTAGGCTGTATACACGGACCCGACCTTGGTGGTGGTAATGGATTTTTCCATGCGTCCGCCCGGACTATTATCCACATCGACACCGACCACCAGCCGGGCACGGTAGGGCACAAAATCCTGCCGGTATTTCGCCATGACGCCGAAGGAGCGATTGTAGCTATTTGAGATTGTCGGGTCGTAACCAAGCGCCCAATTGGCTATCAGGTCCATTTCATTGTCGCGCACATAGGGGGTGATGCTCAGCAGGGAATTGGCCGACTCCCTCTCGTAGGCGGCGGACAGGCGAAACGCCTTGACCTTGCGCAAGGCCATCTGCGTGTAATTGGCCGTCGGGTTGTTCTCGTAGTCGTCTTTCGTAAGCGTTGAACTACCGGCAAGGTCCTGGTCGACATTGGTGTAGGCGGCGACCATCTTCAGGGTGGCATCGCTCCCCAATGCACGATCCCAGCGCAGCGTTCCGGTCTGGCGCTCGTAAGCTGTCTTGGTGCGCCAGCCGTCTGTCTGGGTCAGGTTCACATCGGCACGCCAGCCATTGTCGCCCTGAGTAGTTCCCCCCGACACCAGCATGCGCTTCCATCCATACTCACCCACATCGGCGGACACTTCGGCTTCCGGCTTGAGGGGGGTTGGACGGGTGAGCACATTGATCACACCGCCGATCGCATCGGAGCCATACAGCGCAGAACCCGGCCCCTTGTTGATCTCAACCCCACCCGCCTGGGGAATGTTGACCTCATACAAGGCATTGTGATTGAAGAAACCCGTAGAGCGCACCGGAATACCATCTTCGAGATAAAGGTACACGGGACTTGTCGTAAGGGGCTGACGGATGGCGGTCTGATGCCCTTCCCCGCTAGTCACGTTAACCCAGACACCCGGCACCTGCCCCATGATTTGCGAAGGGTGTGTCGGACGAACGTCCTTGATGGTCTCCCCCTTAATGATATCCACCGTAGCCGGCGTTTCCGACTTGAGCTGCCCTTCCCGTGTTCCGGTAACGGTCATCTCTTCCAATTGCGCCACACTTCCTGCATCCGCCGCAAGCACCGCACCGGACATGCCGGCACAAACCAATGCGACCAAGCCTTGCAACTTCTTGTTATTCATTTTTCCACTCCCCCCACAAAATAAATTTTGTCGAGATTATGTTGCATAAGTCATTGTCCTGCAATCTTGGCAAGGCCATTCAAACAGGCGATGCGGCCTGACTGCGCCATTTCGCACAACCCAATCAAATCGGATGTTGACGTATGAAATGAGTGTTCTTATACTGCGCCTTATGGATAATTTTTCGCTCATCGGGCACTCCCCCGTCTTCCGCCAACTGCTGAATACGGCACAGCTGGTTGCCGCAACGCGCGCGACCGTGCTGATCTGCGGCGAATCGGGCAGCGGCAAGGAAAACCTGGCGCGCTTCCTGCACAGCCACAGCCCCCTGGCAAGCCGGCCCTTCATTGCGGTCAACTGCGCCAACCTGCCGGAAAACCTGGTGGAGTCCGAACTGTTCGGCCACCGCCGCGGTGCTTTCAGCAACGCCATCGTCGACCGCGACGGCCTGGTGCGGGCAGCCCACAACGGGACATTATTCCTTGACGAGATCGGCGAACTGCCGCTGACGGCTCAGGCCAAACTGCTGCGCTTCCTGGAAAACGGCGAAATCCTCCCTCTGGGTTACGACCAGCCGATCAAGGCCAACGTACGCGTGATCGCCGCGACCAACTGCGACCTGGAAAAGATGATGAAGATCGGCCGCTTCCGCGCCGACCTGTTTTACCGTTTGCAGGTGGTGCCGATGGAAGTGCCGCCGCTGCGCGAACGCGCGGGCGACATCGGTTTGCTGATAGAACACTTTGTTGAAATGGCGGCACAGCAGCACAGCCTCCAGGCAGTTTCGTTCAGCCCGGAAGCGATGAAAGTGCTCAAGGCTTACACCTGGCCCGGCAACGTGCGCGAGCTGAAAAACCTGTGCGAGCGCCTGACGATTTTGTGCAATTTCCAGCGTGGCTCACTGGGGGTGGAAAACCTGCCGCTCAACATCCGCGGCGGACAGCGCGTTGCCACATCCGCGGCTGCCCCGCTCAACCTGGAGCAGACCGAGCGCGATCTCATCCTGCAAGCCCTGGAGCAGACCAGAGGCAACCGCACCCGCGCAGCGAAGCTGCTGGGCATCAGTCGCTACACCCTGCTTTACCGGATGAAGAAATACTTTGGCGCCGAAGAGTCCGGCCTTCTGGGCGAAGCGTAAACCGTTCTGACTCACCGATAAAAAAGGCTCCAAACGGAGCCTTTTTTATTGAACCTATAACCACTCAGGTACAGCCATCTTTCTCCTTCCCCCTTGCAGGGGGAAGGCCGGGATGGGGGTAGAAAGGCGAGGTATAGATGCTGTATCGATAACATCACCCTCTTACCCCCATCCTAACCTTCCCCCTAAAAGGGGGAAGGGACTGGAATTGTGGCCATTTTAACCAGAGTCACTTCGACTTGATCACCGTCTGCAGGTCGCGCTTGTGCTCTTCCTCCTGGATCAGGATATCCTCGAGCACCCGGCGCAGGCCGTATTCCTTGAGCGCCTCAGCCTGGGCGATTCTTTCCTTGTAGCGATTGATGGCGTTGTCCTCGCCCCGCAGATCCTGCTTCAGCATTGCCAGACTGTCGCTGGCGGTTTCGCGCTTTTCCACGTCCACCGTGGGCACACCGCCGAGAAAATCGATCTGGTCGGACAGCATGACGGCGTGCATCATCTCCTCCTGGGAGTGGATGATCAATTCCTTCTGGATCGACTCATACTGCGCACCGGTGATCGCGGAAGCGTGCTGGACGTACTGTACAGCCGCGGCGTATTCCCATTCCAGGTCTTTGTTGAGTTCTTCGAGCAGTTTCTTTTTGGTGATTTTCATGTCCAAGCCTCCTTTAGAATGAATCTAAATTCAATATAGACCTAAAAACCTTTGCGCGCCACCAGGTCCACCAGTGCCGACATCCCGCAGTGCCCCTCCCCTTCGCAAATCTCGTCATCATGTTCGGCGAGATGAAGAATTTCCATGGCGGAAAACTCCTCGCGCAGGGTTTCCTCCGTGTACAGGTTCTCCACGCTGGAAGGTCCGCCGGTCTTATATTCCAGCTGCTTGGGCCGGTAGCCCTGCAGGATCAGCAAGCCGCCCGGCTTGAGGGCGCGCAGCATCAGATCATTCAGGGTACGGCGCTGTTCCGGGCCAACAAACTGGATGAAGATCGCCACAATGGCATCGAAGCGGTTTTCACCCCAGTTCCAGGCAAACAGGTCGCTGATTTCGTGACGCACGGTCACCCTGTATTGCCCCGCCAGTCGTTGCGCCTTCTCCACTGCCTGCGGGGAGAAATCCACCGCCGTCACGTCCAGCCCCTGCCGGGCGAGCCAGACACCGTTCCGTCCCTCGCCATCGGCCACGGCCAGAACGCTTTGCCCTGGCTTGAAGCGGTGTAGCTGCGAAGCCAGAAAAGCGTTGGGGTCGGTGCCGAAGAAAAATTCGTCGCCGCTATAGCGCTGGTTCCAGAATTCTTTCAACGTTGCGGCCTTTCCCCGTTAAGCAGCTTTTCCAGGTTGGCGGCCGGGATCATGCCGGGAATGCGCATCCCGTCGGCGAAGATGATCGTGGGCGTACCATTGACCTTGAGCTTGCGGCCCAGCTCGGCGATTTTCGCCAATGGGTTTTCGCACTTGCCGCCCGTCTGCGGCACGGTTCCCTTCTGAATCAGATCTTCCCACGCCTTGACGCGATCAGGCGCACACCAGACTGCCTTGGCCTTGTCTCCGGCCTGGGGATGGAGGCTGGCGATCGGGTAGAGAAAAGTGTAGATCGTCACGTCGGTGACCTTTTCCAGTTCCGCATCGAGCTTCCTGCAATAGGGACAATCCGGGTCGGAGAACACCGCCAATTTGCGCTTGCCGTTGCCCTTCACCTGCTTGATCGCCGACTCGAGCGGCAGCGACTCGAACTTCACCCGCATCAGGTCGCGGATCCGTTCTTCGGTCACGTTACGCTGGGTCTTGGCGTCGATCAGGTTGCCGACAAGAATGAAACTGGCACTTTTGTCAGTGTAGAAAACCTGGCTTCCCTCCATAACGGCCTCGTACAGGCCGCCGTATTGGGTTTTTTGCAGGCTGTCGAGCTTGATATCGGGGAATTTCTTCTCGATAGCTGTTTTCACCGCCACTTCATCCGTACCCGACTGGGCATCGGCCAGTGCCGCGCCGGCAAGGAAAAAACCAGACAACAGGCAGACCAAAAATTTTGAACGCATTACGATTTCCTTCAAGAGTAAAAAAATACAATCTAAAAACGACTATTGCTTAACCGCAGAGACGCGGAGGCGCAGAGAAACAAATGGGTGAGGTCATACAATGCGATAACTCATTGTTTTTCCTCTGCGCCTCCGCGTCTCTGCGGTTCAACTGAGTTTTTGGCACAATTTAGTCAAGATGCCGCCCCACCGCATGCTGCACCAGGCCGTTTTTCAGCCAGGGCAAGCTGCCGGCCAGGGAAAGCCCCAGGTTGCGCGCCAGCTTCAGTGCCGGGTTGCGATTGTTGAACAACTTTTGCAGACCGTCGGTAACCATCTGCATCGCCAGAATATCCGCCTTGCGCGCCCGCTCATAGCGGCGCAGCAGGAAATAATCGCCGCAGTCCGGCTGGGGGCCACGATCCTTCAGCACTTTCGCCAGCTCCCGCGCATCCTGGAACCCCAGATTGACGCCCTGCCCGGCAAGCGGGTGGACGTTGTGGGCGGCGTCGCCGATCAGCGCCACCCTGGATTTGACCAGGTGCTCCAGGTGCAGCAAGCGCAGCGGAAAGGCGGCCGGCTTGCTGAGCAGTTTCAATTCGCCCAGGGCACTGTGGCTCGCTTCCTGCACCTGACGGCAGAACTCATCCGGCGACAGCGCCATCAGCTCGGCAGCGCGCTCCTCGAACACCGTCCAGACGATAGAAATGCGCTTGCCCGGCATAGGCAGGAAGGCCAGCACACCGTCGCCACGGAACCATTCCCAGGCGGCATCGCCGTGGGGCAGTTCGGCTTCGAAATTGGCGATCACCCCCAGTTGGCGGTAGGGCGCAGGTTCGGCATCCATGCCGGCCTGCGAACGCACCCAGGATTCCCGCCCGTCCGCTCCGACAATCAGCGGAGCACGCAATTCGCGGCCGTCCTCCAGGCGCAGCACGGCGACCTCTTCGTGCAGCCTCAGGCTGGCGCAGCGCGCCGGGCAGAACAACTCGAGGTTTTCCTGCCGCTGCAGCGCCTGCCACAGGCCGTACTGCATATGGCGCGTTTCGGCAATCACCGCCAATTCGGCCAGCCCGGATTGATGGGCATCGAAATCCAGCTTGGCCTTCCCGTCATCGCCGTAGATGTGCATACCCAGCACCGGGGCAATGCGGGCGGCATCGAATTGCTGCCAGGCCCCGCTCTCGCTGAGGAATTCAATGCTGCCCGGACTGATGGCGAAAACCCGGCTGGTCCACTCCGGCGCTGGCGCAACCGGCGCCACGCTTTCCACCAGCGCCAGCTTCAGCCCGCTGTCCTTCATCGCCAGGGCGAATGATGCACCGACCAGCCCGGCACCCACGATGATGATGTCGAATGGGTCGCTCATGCCGCCCCCATTGTGGCTTCGATCTCGTCCACCGTTTT
This sequence comes from Sulfuricella sp., assembly GCA_031426955.1. Lineage (GTDB taxonomy): Bacteria > Pseudomonadota > Gammaproteobacteria > Burkholderiales > Sulfuricellaceae > Sulfuricella. The sequence continues at coordinate 17,467 of JASJPA010000009.1, read as the reverse complement.
CGGTGCTGCTTGGGTCAGAACTTCGCATCCCTGGGCCGTCACCAGCACGTCGTCCTCGATGCGGATGCCGATATTCCACAGATGCTCCGGCACGCCCTCGCCGGGCCGGATGTAGCAGCCGGGCTCGACGGTCAGCACCATGCCCGCCTCCAGCTTGCGCCACTCTCCGCCACGCTTGTAGTCGCCCACGTCGTGCACATCCATCCCCAGCCAATGGCCGGTCTTGTGCATGTAGAAACGCTTGTAGTCGCCGGATTCCAGCAACCCGTCCACGCTTCCCGTACACAGGCCCAGGTCGATCATGCCCTGCGCCAGCACCTTGAGGGCGGCCTGGTGCGGGTCGTCCCAGCTGGCGCCAACCTTGACGGCATCGATTGCCGCTGCCTGTGCCGCCAGCACCATTTCGTACACGTCTTTCTGCACTGCGCTATAGCGCCCGCTGACCGGGAAGGTACGGGTAATGTCGGCAGCATAGCCGTCCAGTTCACAACCGGCATCGATCAGCAGCAGATCGCCATCCCTGAGTCCGTCACTGTTGCCGACATAATGCAGCACGCAGGCATTGGCGCCGCCCGCCACAATGGTGGAATACGCCGGCGCCTGCGCGCCGTGGCGGCGAAATTCATGCAGGAATTCCGCCTCGATTTCGTATTCGTGCCGCCCCGGCCGGACCTGCTGCATGGCACGACGATGCGCGGCGGCGGAAATTTCAGCGGCGCGGCGCATGGTGGCGATTTCCTCGGCGCTTTTGATCAGCCGCATTTCGTCCAGCAGCACGCGTACGTCCCGGATTGCGGACGGGGCGGCAATGCCGTTGCGCACCTCGGCCCGCACCGCATTGAGCCAGCCCACCGCGCGCGCATCCCAGGCGCTGTCGGCGCCGAGATGGAAATGCAGGCTGGGCTGGTCGGCAAGCAGCTTGGCCATCATCTCGTCCAGCATGGCGATGGGATGGGCCTCGTCGAAGCCGAAAGCCTCGCGCGCCGCCTCCGGGCCATGGCGGAAGCCGTCCCAGACCTCGCGCTCGGCGTTTTTCTCGCGGCAGAACAGGATGCTTTTGGGTGCCTCCCCGGCGACCAGAACCAGCACCGCCTCGGGTTCGCCGAAACCGGTCAGGTAGTGGAAATAGCTGTCGAACCGGTAAGGGTAAACGCTGTCGCGGTTGCGCGGGCGCTCAGGCGCAGTGGGGATCACCGCCACGCCGACCTGCATCTGTTCGGCCAGCCAGCGGCGGCGCTGCTGATAGGTTTTGAGTTCAATCATAAAAAAACATTTCACCACGGATGAACACGGATTGACACTGATTCATGAGGAAGGTTTTATCTGTGTACATCTGTGTACATCCGTGGCTGAGTTTTATTTTGCAGCATCTGATCCAGTTCCTGCAACCGCTGCTGCGTGCCGACGTCGAGCCACAAGCCGCAATGGTGCTCGCCGCCGACCCGTCCTGCAGCCATCTGTTCGCGTAGCAGCGGAGCGAGCCTGGCTTTCGTCCCACGGGCAATAGCCGCAAACAGTTCGGGGCGGTAGATCCCTATCCCGCTGAATGTGAGTTTGTGCTCGCCATCAGCCAGCACCTTGCCCTGCCTTAATGCAAAATCCCCATCGGGATGGTGATCGGGATTGTCCACCAGCACCAGCCAGGCCGAGAACTCGCCCAGTTCACGCGGCAGGGCAGCGAAGTCATAGTCGCAGAAAATATCGCCGTTGACCACCAGGAAGGGTTCCGGCCCCAGCAGCGGCATGGCGTTGGCGATACCCCCGGCGGTCTCCAGCGCTTCGATCTCGGCAGAATAGCGAATGCTCACCCCGAAACGGCTGCCGTCGCCCAGGACAGCCTCGATCTTCTCGCCGAGGTGGGCGTGGTTGATGACCAGCTCGGTGAAGCCGGCGCGCGCCAGTTTTTCGATGTGCCACACGATCAGCGGCTTGCCGCCGGCCTCCAGTAAAGGTTTCGGCGTGACGTCGGTGAGCGGCCGCATGCGCTCTCCGCGTCCGGCGGCAAGGATCATGGCTTTCATTCAGGACTGAACCGCAGAGGCGCTGAGGCGCAGAGAAAATCAAAAACAACAGCATTAAACACAAAAATCTTGTTCTTCTCTGCGCCTCTGCGCCTCTGCGGTAAAATATTCAAAATGCAATTCCCATCGCTGCCGACCGGTTCTCCAGCTCATCCAGCAGCTTCAGCAGCGGATGCAGTTCGCGGTAGCGCTCGCACGTCTTGCGCAAGTAAGTCATTACCAGCGGCATGTCTTTCAGGTAGTTCTCCTTGCCGTCGCGATGGCAAAGCCGGGCGAAGATGCCCAGCACCTTGATGTGACGCTGCGCGCCCATCCATTCGAAATCGCGGTAAAACTCGGCGAAATCGCGCGACACCGGCAGACCGGCTTTCTTCGCTCTTTCCCAGTAGCGTATCGTCCAGTCCAGCACCCGTTCCTCTTCCCAGTGGATATAGGCATCCTTGAACAGGGAAACCAGGTCGTAAGTGACCGGTCCGTACACCGCATCCTGAAAATCCAGGATGCCCGGTTCGCCGCCGTCCGCCATCAGGTTGCGGGAATGGTAGTCGCGGTGCACGAAGACCTTGGGTTGCGCCAGGTTGTTGCGCATGATCAGGGTGAAAACCCCGTCCAACGCTTCCGCCTGAGCGCCGGAGAGTTCCGTTCGCAAGTGCTTGCTCACGTACCAATCCGGAAACAGCCGCATTTCGCGCAGCAACAACGCCTCGTCATAATCCGGCAGCACGGCCGGGCGACTGGCCAGTTGAATATTGATCAGCGCTCCGGCGGCGGCGGCATATAAAGTGTCCGCCGCTGCCTCATTCTCTTTCAGCGCATCCAGATAAGTGGTGCCGCCCAGGTCGGTGAGCAGCAGAAAGCCCTGCTGCAAGTCCTGCGCCAGAATGTGCGGCACGCGGACACCCGCATCCCGGAACAGCTCCGCCACATGGATGAAAGGCCGGCAATCTTCGTGCTCCGGCGGCGCATCCATCACGATCAGCGACCAATCCGGCAGGCTCACCCGAAAGTAGCGGCGGAAGCTGGCATCGGCCGACGCCGGGGCCAGCATATAAGGGATGCCGGGAAATTGCGGCTTCAGCCAGTTTTCAAGTAATTCAAGGCGGTCCATTTAATCTCGCATTGCGTAAAAGCCGAATTTGTGCGATTTTATCACCGATACCGGGCTAAATAATAACGAGAACACAACATGGCCTCGATCCGCGTTGACTTGGCGCTGACCGAGGCCGTTGCCATATTGCAGAACATGAAAAAACCTTTCCGCGAACAGCCGTTGCCGCATAGGGCCGGACTCTTCCATGACTTCCGCCCGACACCGCTTGCATTCGCCCTGTTCTGGCTGTTCCCCGCCGCATCGCAGGCCGCACTGGGCCTGCCGCCATTCCAGATCGACCCCATCCTGCTGCAGCCCGCTCCCAAGGCCACGCCGAAACCTGTTGCCGTTGCGCAACCGGCAGAGGCCGAAGCGGCCGCAGCACCGGCGGCACGCGTCCAGGAAGCGGCAGGCACCCCCCTATCGCTCAAGCCAAGCCCGAGCCTGACCCTGAACCCACCGTCAGGCACGCCTTCCACGCCGATTTTCATCGGCGGGATGCGCATCCAGGGCCATCACGATATCGAGACGGAAGTCATCGGCGAGGCGGAACTGCGCCAATGGGGTCAGGTCATCAGCGCCGATCTGCTGCGCTACAACAAACCCGAAGATGAAGTTTTCGCCCAGGGCAATGTGCGCATCGAACAGAAGGGCGACATTACCGAAGGGCCCGAACTCAAACTCAAGCTGGAAAAAAACGAAGGCTACCTGCAACAGCCGGTTTTCCAGATGACCCAGCAGAAGCCGGAGGGGCGGGGCGATGCGAAAATCCTGTTGTTCGAGGGAGAAAACCAATATCGGCTGGAAGATGCCCGTTACACGACTTGCCAGGCCGGATCCGACGACTGGTACCTCCATGCCAAAGACCTGGAGATCAACCGCACCACTCAGGTGGGAACGGCAAGCCACGCCTACATCGACTTCATGAGCGTGCCTATTCTCTACACGCCGTGGATGAGTTTCTCGCTCAACAGCGAGCGCAAATCCGGCATTCTCAGCCCGAGTTTCGGTAGCACCGTGAATAGCGGCGCAGAATTTTCACTGCCCTATTACTGGAATATCGCACCCGATATGGACGCCACCATCACGCCCCGATTCATGACCCGGCGCGGCATGCAGTTGAAGAACGAGTTGCGCTACCTGGATCCAAAATACGCCGGGATTGCAAACCTGGAAATCCTGCCCAACGACCAACTGGCCAATCTGGATCGCAGCTTCATGTCGCTGAAGCATCAGCACAATCTGGGCAGCGGCTGGGCGGGGGCGCTGACCCTGGAGAGAGCCTCCGACGACAATTATTTCAGGGATCTGAGCACCAACATCGGCGTCACCTCGCAAATCAACCTGTTGCGTGACGGCCTGCTTTCCCATGTCGGCGCCTATGAGAGCATGAACTGGAATTTCTCGGCGCGCTCGCAAAGCTTCCAGACCCTGCAGGATCCGCTGGCGCTGATCGTCACCCCTTACCGCCGCACCCAGATGATGCTGAACGGAACCCGCATAGCCAACTGGGGCGGAAACAACCTGGGTCCGGGCGCGGTCCTGGCACTGAACAGCGAGCTGGTGAATTTCTCCCACCCCAGCCTGCCAAACGCCAGGCGCTTCAGCCTGTACCCCAGCGTCAGCCTGCCGCTGACCCCGATTTACGGCTACATCATCCCGAAGATCGGCCTGCACAGCACCAGCTACAGCTTCGACAACGACACCAGCACACAGCCGGACATCCATCGCACCCTGCCGATTTTCAGCGTCGACAGCGGCCTGTACTTCGAGCGCGATATCAACCTGTTCGGCTCGAATTATCAGCAGACGCTGGAACCCCGGCTGTATTATGTTCGCAAGCCTTACCGCGACCAGAGCCAGATTCCGGTATTCGATTCCGGCGACATCGGATTCGGCATTCCCCAGATATTCTCGGAAAACCGCTTCGCCGGGGTCGACAGAATCAGCGATGCCAACGACGTCACCCTGGGCGTAACCTCCCGCTTCTTCGAAGAAAGCGGCATCGAGCGCCTGCGCGGCACCCTCGCTCAACGCTACTACCTGAGCCTGCCCCAGGTCACGTTGCCAGGGGGAACCCCTCCCGCCAGAAAATATTCCGACCTGCTGGCCTCGGTGGGCGGCCGGATCACGAATGCACTGACGCTGGACAGCTTGTGGCAGTACGATCCCGAATTGAAACAAACCGGCAACTTTTCGCTCACCGGCCGCTACCTGCCCGCACCGGGCAAGATCCTCAATGTCAGCTACCGCTACACCCCGGCCACCCCCGTCGCCCCGATCGGCATCAAGCAGATCGACACCTCCGCGCAATGGCCCCTGACCGGACGCTGGAACGGGCTGGCCCGATGGAACCATTCGCTACTGGACGGCAAGAATCTGGAAACCCTGGCCGGTCTGGAATACAATGCCGGTTGCTGGGCGTTCCGGGCGGTCTTGCACAGTTTCGCCACCACCACTTCAGAAACTAGCAAATCAATCTTCTTCCAGCTGGAGCTGAACGGAATCGGCACTATCGGCTCAAATCCCCTGGACGTGCTCAAACGCAACATCTATGGCTATACACAAACCACCCAAATCGCCAATGAAAACAACCTATCAGAACCCCGCTAACCGTATCCTGGCAATCCTGCTCGCTTTTTTCCTGGCTTCCGCTCACGCCGCCGGGAACGACCCTGCGCAACCCCCGGCCCCGGTTCAACTGGTCGGCCGCATCGTCGCCGTGGTCAACAATGAAGTCATCACCCAGTTCGAGCTCAACGATCGAATGCGGATCGTCATGCAGCAGCTGCAAAAACGGGGCACGCCTCTGCCGCCTCAGGAAGTGCTGGAAAAACAGATGCTGGAACGCATCATCACCGACCGGGTGCAGTTGCAATTTGCCAAGGAAACCGGCATACGCGTCGACGATCTGCAACTCGACAAAACGCTGCAACGCATTGCCCAGGAAAACAACATGACCGTGGAAGCCTTTCGCGGCGCGCTGGAAAAGGACGGTGTCAGTTTCGCCAAATTTCGCGAGGAAATCCGCGATGAAATCATTCTCGGTCGCCTGCGCGAGCGCGAAGTGGAAAACCGCATCACCGTCAGCGACGGCGAAGTGGAGAACTTCCTCAGCACCCGCGCCGCTCAAACCGGCGGGGAAGACGAATTCAACCTGGCGCACATTCTGGTCCGCGTGCCCGAACAAGCCAGCCCGGAACAGATTCAGGGCAAACGCGCACATGCCGAGAAGGCATTGGCGGAACTGAAAAAACTGGGCTTTGCTCAAGTGGCGGCAAGCTATTCGGATGCGCCGGATGCCCTGCAGGGCGGCGTGCTTGGCTGGCGGGCCGCCAGCCGCCTGCCGGCCCTGTTCCTGGAAACGGTCAACGGCCTGAAACCGGGCGAATCCAGCGCCGTGCTGCGCAGCCCGAACGGCTTCCACATCCTCAAGCTGCTCGACAAGCGCAGCAAGGGAGGCGCACTGATCGTGCAAAAAACCCATGCGCGCCACATCCTGATCAAGACCAGCGAAATCGCCTCGGAAATCGACGCCAAGAACCGCATGCTCCAGCTCAAGGAGCGCCTCGACAACGGCGCCAATTTCGCCGAACTGGCCCGGCTCCACTCCGAGGACGGCTCCGCCTCAAAAGGCGGCGACCTCGGCTGGCTTTCGCCCGGTGAAACCGTACCCGAATTCGAGCGCGCCATGGATGCCCTCAAGCCGGGCGAAACCAGCGTACCGGTCAAGTCGCCCTTCGGCTGGCACCTGATCCAGGTACTGGAGCGCCGCTCGGAAGATGTCAGCAAGGAACGGCAAACCCTCATGGCGCGCCAGGAAATACGCGCCCGCAAGGCCGACGAAGCTTACGAGAACTGGCTGCGTCAGCTGCGCGACCAGGCTTTCGTCGAATACCGGCTTAATGGTGAGTAGCGAGCAGTGAGTGGTAAGTGGTAAACCCTGAGAAACAATTGGCCGCCATGCTCGCCGCTCACCGCTCACCGCTCACCGCTCCCGTCATTGCATTAACCGCAGGCGAGCCGGCCGGCATCGGCCCGGATTTGTGCGTGCTGCTGGCACAGCAGAAACCGGCCGGATCGCGCATCGTCGCCATCGCCGACCGCAGCCTGCTTGCCGAGCGCGCCGGACAGTTGGGACTGCCGCTCGAACTGGTGGACTTCTCCCCCTCCGCTACCGCACCGGATGAACCCGGCGTGCTGGAAGTGCTGCACCGCGACCTTTTCGAACCCGCCGTGGCCGGCAAGCTGAATCCGGCCAACAGCCGCTATGTGCTCGACACCTTGTCCGCGGCGGCGCACGGTTGCCTGGCCGGCACCTTCGACGCCATGGTCACCGCCCCGGTGCACAAGGGCGTGATCAACGATGCCGGCATCCCGTTCACCGGCCATACCGAATTCCTGGCCGAGCTGACCGGAACCCCGCAAGTCGTGATGATGCTGGTCGGCGGCGGCCTGCGTGTGGCGCTGGTCACCACCCACCTGCCGCTCAGGGAGGTTTCCGCCGCCATCACCCGGCAAGGCCTGGAGCAGACCATCCGCATCCTGCACCGCGACCTGAAGCAGCGCTTCGCATTGGCAAACCCGCGCATCCTGGTCGCAGGGCTCAACCCCCACGCCGGCGAATCCGGCCACATGGGGCGCGAGGAAATCGACGTCATCGCCCCGGTATTGGAAACGCTGCGCGCAGAGGGCATGGACCTCGCTGGGCCGCTGCCCGCCGATACCCTGTTCACCCGCCATCAGCTGCAAGGCTCCGACTGCCAGCTCGCCATGTACCACGACCAGGGGCTGCCGGTGCTGAAATACGCCAGCTTCGGCGGCGGCGTCAACGTCACCCTGGGGCTCCCCATCATCCGAACCTCGGTAGACCACGGCACTGCGCTGGCGCTGGCCGGCACCGGAAAGATCGAGAGCGGCAGCCTCACGGCAGCGATTCAACTGGCACTGGAAATGGCTAAAAACAGTGAGAAGTCAGGAGTGAGCGGTGAGCAGTAAAACCATCCACAGCGCTGCCTTTTCACCGCTCACCGCTTACTGTTCACCGCTCACCGCTAACTGAATAATAATGAAACACATCCCAAGAAAGCGCTTCGGCCAGAATTTCCTCACCGACCAGGGTGTCATCCAGGCCATCGTCCGCGCCATCCACCCCCAGCCCGACGACGTCATGGTCGAAATCGGCCCAGGCCTGGGCGCGCTCACCGATCCTCTGCTCAAGACCCTGCCCCGCCTGCATGTAGTGGAAATCGACCGCGACATCATCGCCCGGCTACAGAATAACTACCCGGCGGCAAAGCTGACGATCCATCCTGGCGATGCACTGAAGTTCGATTTTTCCACCCTGGGCGAGCGCATCCGCATAGTCGGCAACCTGCCCTACAACATCTCCACGCCGATCCTGTTCCACCTCAGCGAATACGTCGGCAACATCATCGACATGCACTTCATGCTGCAGAAGGAAGTGGTGGAACGCATGGTGGCCGCGCCCTCCACGCCGGAATACGGCAGGCTGTCGGTGATGCTGCAATACCGTTTCGCCATGGAAATGCTGTTCATCGTGCCGCCGGATGCTTTCCACCCCGCGCCCAAGGTCGAATCCGCCATCGTGCGCATGATCCCCTACGCGGTTCTGCCGCATCCGGCAAAGGATGAAGCCCTGTTCGGCGCCATCGTCACCGCCGCCTTCGGACAGCGGCGCAAGGTCTTGCGCAATACGCTGAAGGCTTACCTGGATGACGCCGGATTTGCGGCGCTGGGGATAGACCCTGGGTTGCGGGCGGAGAATCTGGGGTTTGAAAAGTTTGTGGAGATTGCCAATTATTGCGCGGGGTAGCTGTAGCTTGGTTTTGTGCGCTTCGCGCGAATATTTGATTGCCGGGGGCAGCCCGGCGGGCTGGTTGCTTTCTTTAAACGGCTAAAGAAAGTAACCAAAGAAAGCCGCCCCTATCCACCGCCCCTGCGGGGTTCCCTGCGCTGCTCGCCGAGCCGGGCGGCTGCGGAACTCGGCCCTCTGGGCCTCAGACAGTCCTCGCCGAAATCCCCCGGCCCGGCTGTGCTGCTCGGCGGCGGACCAAGGGGACCGAACATCAAAACCACCCCATCCCCATCCTGGCCTTCCCCTTGAAGGGGAAGGAATCAAAACAACACCACACAACACCTACCCCCTCTCCCCAACGGGGAGAGGGTTGGGGTGAGGGGGAGCAACGGCGAGAATCGCCCACAAAACCTGAATCCCCTTCTGCGCCGCTTCGGTTTGACGGTCAAATTGGGATGAAGGCGAGCACTGTTCGAGCTCCGCAGCAGCTTGCGTTTTGTGCAAGCTGTCAGGGTGAGTTGCGCAGCCGCCCAATTTGACCGTCAAACCGAAGGAAGCCCGCAGGGCCGGCGCGGCAGGGTGCCCTTTTGTTTGGTTACTTGTATTTTGGGCAATGCAAAATAAAGTAACCTGCTGCCGGGCAGCCCCCGGCATCTAAACATTCGCGCGTAGCGCACTCAAAATCCAGTTCCGCTTGCAACCAATCAGATAAACCCATATCTGACTAATTCCCCTCCCTAAATGTCAGCTATTCCCCCAATTAATGTAATTTCAACTAATTGCATCCCGCCTCCAAAAAAACAGGGGGCGGTTTGGCTTGCCATCCTCAGCTAAATGAACTTAAGTTCACTCCAGAAAAGTTAGTCTGCCGCTTGAATGGAGGGGCTGGAATCTGGTGGGGGAAAGCGTAATCTCCATGCCACCTCGGTGCCTGCTAGGTTAGTGTGGAAACAAGCAGAATTGTCGTTTTCGACCATGAAAAATGTACTATATTTAAATTTGAGTAGTTTACAGAAGAATCGCAACCTAGCGACGAGGGTGGAGGTAGGCGTTAGGGTAGGCATTCGCCTTGTTTCATCCAAAAGTGTTTGCCGAATCGTATGAAACCAAGTGGCGATTTAAAAGAGGGTTACTATGTACCACAGAAGTGTAAACGATAATGAATTGGTAACAGGCGTTCTGAGCGTCCCCCCGCAGTCTCGGAGCTTGGACTTGAGCCACCTTTCTCAGGGCCCAGTTGTACGTAGTTCGCTCCCATCGCAATACCTTATCAGGATTTTGTACTTGGTAATTGATCTGGTCAGGTTCAAGATGGGTAAAGTGAAAAGCATAGTTTTGAGCGTAATATGGGGGGCGTTGTTAGTTACGATAAATGCTTCAGCTCAAGTCTATCCACCAGGAATGATTTCTTACTGGAAGTTTAATGGCAACCTTGAAGACGAGCTCGGAACTTACCCCGCGACAATGGGCACTTCTGGGAGCTTTGCAGGTGGATTGATTAACCAAGGGTTGCAAGGTAGTAGGGCTTGCTCTAGCTCTGTTGCGGCGAAAACAGCAGACAATTTTCCCAACCTAGATTCTTTCACCGTCGAAGCCTGGATAAAGCCAAGTTGTTCTGAAAGTTGGCAGGGTTCACTGTCTGTGGTGAAGTGGGCGGGTGGTTATAGTGGCCCTGGTTTTATGCTAGTTTCTACTCCTATTCCATATGGTTCATCGAATTATAGGTTCACCTTATACCTTAATCATGACAACTTAAACTACAGACTGGTTGATTCTCCATCGACTTATTCCTGTGGCAATTGGCATCATGTTGTTGGAATCCGTGATAAGGGGAATAGGTTGAAACTTTTCGTAAATGGCGGAGAGGTGGCAAACGCCGTTGACGATGTGGGTTCTATTGCAAATACGCAACCTCTGACCTTCCATGGAGGCTTGCAATCATCATGCGACTGGGGCATGAGTGGGGTAAGTCTAGATGAAGTTGCTGTCTATAACCGAGTCTTATCAGGGGCGGAAATTCAACAACATTATCAGGGCGGTTTGCAAGGTCGAGGCTATGAAGCGGTTGATGTGACCATTGACATCAAGCCTGGCAGCGACGTGAACAGCATCAACCCCAATAAACAGGGGAAGATTGCGGTGGCAATACTAAGCACGGAAACCTTCGACGCCTCGAGAGTGGACACCAGCACGGTGCATTTCAGCACGGCTGCCGTGGTCAATGCCACCATCGCGGATGTGAATGGAGATGGGCGCCCTGACATCGTCCTCTACTTCAATGCCACGAACGTTGGTATCGCGTGCGGGGTCACCTCAGCGACCCTGACAGGATACACTTTGGACGGGCAGCTATTCCAAGGCTCCGATTCCATCAAGACGGTCGGGTGCAAAAAATAGGAAGAGCGGTGCTAGGCGACTGGCCTCTCCTGTGTGAACGTGAGGCGCACGCCGCCTTTGTAGGGTCAGCTTGCGTCTGGCACAAGAGCAGAACCGATCAAAGGATCAAAGGGGTCAGCTTCGATTTGTTTTTTTCTCTTGAATCAATCATGAATTTCCTGTGGCCAGACGACGAGTGAGATAGCTTCGATGCCTTCCGCCAAACGATAGTGCTCATGGCCGGGATAAACGACGAATTTTCTCGCGGGTTTAAGGTCGGCACAGGCGGCATAAAATCCGCGTTCCACCTTGGGGGAAAGGATGCGCTTGATTTCGATGGCGCGGCCCCAGCAGTGCCACGGCGGGAGAATGGGCGATGGCATCGGCGAGTTGAGTGCTGAGAATTCTGTTAATCATCCTTGCAATTATGGAGTTTCATTCCATGAATTGCGAGGATGACTGGCCATGATGTTACTCTCTCGGCTCGAACGGGCCCCAAACGTCTTACTCGAGTTGCCTAGCGCTCGATAAACTCGATCTTGTAGCCGTCCGGGTCTTCGACGAAGGCAATCCACGTCGCCCCGCCGTGCAGCGCCGGCCCGTACACCACCTTGCCACCCTTGGCCGCGACCGCCTCGCAGGTCTTGCGGATGTCGTCCACCTGAATGGCGATGTGGCCGTAACCCGTCCCCAGCTCATAGCTCGACACCCCCCAGTTGTAGGTGAGCTCAATCACCGCACCCTCGGATTCCTCGCCGTAGCCGACAAAGGCCAGGGTGTACTTTCCGTCCGGGTATTCCTTGCGGCGCAGCAGCTTCATGCCCAGCACGTCGGTGTAGAAGGCGATGGATTTGTCCAGGTCGGCGACGCGGATCATGGTGTGCAGAATTCTCATGGTTATTCCTCTCAACCTCCAAAAATCTTTAGACCGCAGAGGACGCGGAGGACGCGGAGGAATTCAAAAGCTTGGCGTGAAACATACTCACCTGACAGGTGACTCAGCACGACTTTCCAATGCCTTGTCGCCTAGAGGCGCCTACTTTTGGTTTTCCTCAGCGTCCTCCGCGTCCTCTGCGGTAAACGGGTTAAAAACGATGGTACCGCTGTCCACCCGCCTTAAGCGCCCGCTGCGCCGCCGCGTAATGGGGCAGGATTTCCTCGACGATGGCCCAGAAGCGGGGGGAATGGTTGAGCTCCCGGATATGGGCCAGCTCGTGCACCACGACGTAGTCGATCTGGCTGATGGGCGCCTGAATCAGCCGCCAGCTCAAGCGGATATCGCCGCGCGAATTGCAACTGCCCCAGCGGGTGCGCGCACCGGACAAGGCGACATTCCGCACCGCCAGCCCCATGCGATCGGCGTAATGTTCCAGCCGCTGAACGAAATGGCGGCGCGCTTCGGCGCGATACCACTGCTCCAGCTTGCGCCTGACTGTTGCCGCATCCCCGGGATCAGTCACCCTCACCACCAAGGTATCGTCCTCCAGCAGGTGCGGCTGAGACCGCGGGCCGCCTTCCATCAGGCGCAATACCAGCTCGCTGCCCAGGAACAGCAGCGTTTCCCCGTCAGCACAATTGAAGGAGGCCGGCTGGCGCTCCTGCCATTCCCGCAGCTTGTCGAACAGCCACCCGGAACGCTCCCGCAGCACCTGCTCCAGGCGGCTATCGGCGGCGCGTTGCGGGGCATTCACCGTAAGACCCCGATGGTCGATGCGCAGGCCGATGGTCCGGCGTTTCGGACTGCGCTTGAGCAGATAGGGGATTTCCCGGCCATCGAGCCGGAGGGTGCGGGTTTCGCTGACGGCGCGGGGTTTGGCGAAAGCCAAGGCTAGGATTCCCCGGCGGCAATGCGGGCCATTTCGCCCTCGATCCAGGCTTCGGCCCGCGCGTTCAGCTCGTCGGCCTTGAGACCTTTGGAGTCGATCATCGGGCCGAAGCTGATGGTGATCGTGCCGGGTCGCTTGAGAAAACCGTTCTTGCCCCAGTACTCGCCGGCGTTATGCGCCACCGGCAGCACCGGGGTTCCGGTATGGGTAGCGAGCCAGGCACCGCCGATGTTGTATTTGCCTTTCTCACCGGACCTGACGCGAGTGCCCTCGGGGAAAACCACCACCCAGAAGCCTTTTGCCAGCCGCTCCTTGCCCTGATCCAGGATCTGCTTCAGCGCGGCCCGCCCGGCGCCCCGGTCGATGGCGATCGGGCTGGCGATGGCCAGCGCCCAGCCGAAAAACGGGATGCGCAGCAGCTCCCGTTTCAGCACCCACACCAGCGGCGGCAGGATGTCCTGGAACGCCAGGGTCTCCCACGCCGACTGGTGCTTGGACAGCACGATAACCTGACTTGAAGGAATGTTTTCCCGGCCGACAATGCGGTAGGAAAGCCCGCAAGTCAGCTTCAGCCAGCGCAGCATGATCTTTGCCCAGTGCGCGATCAAGCGATAGCGGGTGACGGGGGCTAGGGGCAGGGAAAAGAAGGCGACGAAAAAAAACAGCGGGGTGAACAGCCACATCCCCAGCGCGAAGACGAAAGAGCGGAGCCAGATCATTCTAAAAAACGCCAAGGTCGGCGCGTCCACTCCTTCCCCCTATCAGGGGGAAGGCTGGGATGGGGGTAGGATTTCCGCACTGGCACAGTCTATCTCTGTGCAAAGTTTTCACCCCCATCCTAGCCTTCCCCCTCAAGGGGGAAGGGACTGAACCGCTGGTTGCTGAATTGCTTTATCAAAATCATGCGCTTTTCTGAATCACATGCCTGACCGCTTCGCTGAGGTCGCTGAATATCAGCGTATTTTCCGGCAAGCCGCCCTTCTCCTGAGTCAGCTTGCCTTTACCGGTCAACACCAGGATCGGCTGGGCACCCACTTCCGCTGCGGCCTGCAGGTCGCGCAGGCTGTCGCCGATGCAGGGCACGCCGGCCAGACTCATGTTGAAGCGCGCAGCGATTTCCTGGAACATGCCGGGCTTGGGCTTGCGGCAGCCGCAATCCGAATCGGCTGCGTGGGGGCAGAAAAAGCACGCATCGATGCGCGCACCAACCTGTGCCAGCGCCTTGTGCATCTTGTCGTGGATGGCGTTGAGCATGGCCATGTCGAACAGGCCGCGGCCGACGCCGGACTGGTTGGTCGCGAGCACCACCTTGAACCCGGCCTGATTCAGGCGCGCAATCGCCTCCAGGCTGCCGGGGATGGGCTTCCACTCCTCCGGGCTCTTGATGAACTGATCGCTGTCGTAATTCACCACGCCGTCGCGATCGAGGATGATCAGTTTTGTTATGGGCATGTGTTTGTCCCGTCAGGCCGCCAGTTTTGAAATGTCCGCCACCTGGTTCATCAGGTCGCCCAAGCTCTTCAGCAGGGCCAAGCGATTCGCACGCAGCTGCGGCTCCTCGGCCATCACCATCACCTGGTCGAAGAAGGTGTCGACCTCGGCGCGCACACCGGCCAGCGCCGTCAGTGCTTCTGTATAACCGCCATTCTGCACCCATGAGACCACGCCTGGTGCCAATTCGTTCACTGCCCCGAACAGCGCCTTCTCGGCCTCCTCCTGCAGGAGGGCCGGTTCCGCCCCGCCCGCCGGCAATTTGCCGGCTTTTTTCAGGATATTCTGGATGCGCTTATTCGCCGCCGCCAGCGCTTCCGCCTCCGGCAGCTGCTTGAAAGCTTTCACCGCCTCCAGGCGCGGAACCACCCGGTCGATGCGGGTCGGTGCCTGGCTCACCACCGCGTCGATCTCGTCCGGCGCGAAGCCCTTGTCGCGCAGATAGCCCTTCAGCCGCTCCAGCATGAAGCCGTGCACGTCGAGCGCCACGCTGTCGGCCAGCATTTCCGCCGGGAACAGCGCGCGGGTCTGCTGCAGCAGCTGCAGCAGGTCGAGCGGCAGGCCCAGCTCAGCGAGGATACGCAGCACGCCCAAGGCGTGGCGGCGCAATCCGAAAGGATCTTTGTCGCCGGTCGGCACCAATCCTATGCCGTAGATGCCGACCAGGGTATCCAGCTTGTCGGCCAGCGCTGCCGCCGCGCCGATGTTGTCCTGCGGCAGCGCATCGCCGGCGAAGCGCGGCCAGTAATGCTGCTCGACGGCGCGCGCCACTTCCTCGCGCTCGCCGTCATGCCGCGCATAGTACTGGCCCATGATGCCCTGCAGCTCGGGGAATTCGCCCACCATGTCGGTGAGCAGGTCGGCCTTGGCCAGGTGCGCGGCGCGCTCGGCCAGCTCGGCGCTGGCGTTGAGGTGGCGGGCGATCTCGCCGGCCAGCTTGCTGACGCGCTGAGTCCGTTCGAGCTGGGTGCCCAACTTGTTGTGATAAACCACGCTGCCCAGTTTTTCCACGCGCGAAGCCAGGGTCTTCTTGCGGTCCTGGTCGAAGAAAAACTTGGCGTCCGCCAGGCGCGGGCGCACCACGCGCTCGTTGCCGCCGATCACCGCACTCGGGTCGGCCGGATGGATGTTGGAGACGATCAGGAACTGGTTGGCCAGCTTGCCGGCTTGATCCAGCAGCGGGAAATATTTCTGGTTCGCCTTCATGGTCAGGATCAGGCATTCCTGCGGTACGCCGAGAAATTCCTGGCCGAAACGGCCGACCAGCACATTGGGGCGCTCCACCAGGCCGGTGACCTCGTCCAGCAGGGCATCGTCCTCCACCGGCTTCACGCCGCCGACTTTCGCCGCCGCGTCATGCAGCTGGCGCACGATGTCGGCGCGGCGCGCCTCGAAGCTGGCGATCACCGCACCCTCGTTTTCCATCTGCGCCGCGTAGCTGTCGGCCTCCTTGAGGCTCACCGGGCTGACGGCGGCTTCGAAGCGGTGGCCCTGGGTGGTGCGGCCCGCCGCGAGGCCAAGTATGGAAATCGGCACGATCTCGGCGCCGTGCAGGGCTACCAGGCCGTGCACCGGGCGCACGAAGTTGACGGTGCTCCAGCCGGGTTGCTCGCAGTTCTCATGCAACTGGTAGGCCATCACCTTGGGGATGGGCAGCTTGACCAGCGCCTCGTCCAGCGCCTTCTGCAACCCTTCCGTCAGGGTCGCGCCCTTGGCCACAGAGTCGAAAAACAGCGCTTCGCTCTTGCCGTCGATGGCGCGCTTGAGACTGGCAACGATAGACTCGTCCAGCCCCAGCGCAGCAAGCCGCTTCAGCAACGCAGGGGTGGCTTTGCCATCGGCATCCAGCCCCACGTTCACCGGCATCAGCTTGTGCGACACCGGCTTGTCCGCAGCCTGTGCGGCCACGCCCGCAACCTGCACCGCCAGACGGCGCGGCGAGGCGTAAGGCGTCACGGCAGCATCGGCCGCGGCCAGGCCCTGCGCCTTGAGAGAATCCGCAACGGCAGCAGCAAAAGCCTCGCCCAGCTTTTTCAGCGCCTTGGGCGGAAGCTCCTCGACAAACAGTTCGACCAGAAGATTTTTCATGCTGCCACCTTCTTTTCGATCTGCGCCAGCACTTCGGCGGCCCAATCCCTGGGCGCCATCGGAAAGCCGAGCCTTGCGCGGCTGTCCAGGTAGCTCTGGGCAACGGCTCTAGCCAGGTTGCGGATGCGGCCGATGTAGGCGGCGCGTTCGGTCACCGAAATGGCGCCGCGGGCATCCAGCAGGTTGAAGGTGTGCGCGGTTTTCAGCACCTGCTCGTAGGCCGGCAGGGCAAGCTGGCTTTCCATCAGGTGTTTGGCCTGCTTCTCGTGGGCATTGAAGGCGGCGAGCAGGAACTCCACGTCGCTGTGCTCGAAGTTGTAGGTGGACTGCTCCACCTCGTTCTGGTGGTACACGTCGCGGTAAGTGAGCCCTTGCGTCCAGGTCAGGTCGAACACGTTCTCGACCCCCTGCAGATACATCGCCAGCCGCTCCAGGCCGTAGGTGATCTCGCCGGTAATCGGCTTGCAGTCGATGCCGCCGACCTGCTGGAAATAGGTGAACTGGGTCACTTCCATGCCGTTCAGCCAGACTTCCCAGCCCAGTCCCCAGGCGCCCAGGGTGGGGTTTTCCCAGTCATCCTCGACGAAGCGGATATCGTTCTTCCTGAGGTCGAAGCCCAGCTCTTCCAGCGAGCCGAGATACAGCTCCAGGATGTTTTCCGGCGCGGGTTTCAGCACCACCTGGAACTGGTAGTAATGCTGGAGGCGGTTGGGGTTCTCGCCGTAGCGGCCGTCCTTGGGGCGGCGCGAGGGCTGGA
>JASJPA010000008.1:0-40338 GCA_031426955.1 Sulfuricella sp. | reverse complement strand
GAATGACTGTCCACTTTGCCGTGGATTCAGTGTCCAGATTCAGCGGAATACGCAGACTGCGCGAGTATCACGCCCACCGCCGCCGCCAAGCCTCTTCGTTGCGTAGAAAAGCACCTGGGGTTTAGACGTCAGGTTATCGCGAATAAGCGCCGTGTTTCGGTCTGTGATCGTGTAAGCTCGGGAAAAATCGCCGAACGCGGCGGACAAACTGCCAGCGCCAATCAATGCAATGTTTTCATCCTCATAGACCGGATAACCCAACAGGGTGGCAGGCTGCCCGGCTTGCGTTGACGGCTGCCAAAGGTAGTCGTTGGTTCCCAGACCTTTAAACTTGCGGACTTGCTCGACAACTTCGGGAGACATCAACCAACTGGCATTGGCCCGATACTGAGCCTTGACCGCGTAAACCAGTGAAATCAGCGCATCGGCAGGAGCGGTACCCGCAAAAGCACCCGCCGCGCCCGTCGGGACATATTGAAATTTATCGTGGGCGCGGGCTGCATCGGCAGTACTTTCCACGTCATAGGTGAACAATCCGCGCGGACGTGCAACGCCATTGCCGTTAATAAAAGCGTCGGCCTCGCCATCGCCGAAAGCTTCGGCGAGTTCTTCGACAAGCCAGTCGCCGAGGTTGAAGGTGTTGTCGTCGAGCAGTTGCTGGGTGATCGGCACATTCGCGTAAATTTCGCAGGTCGGGATAGTAACCATCTTGAGACCGGGCGAAGCTGTTTCCGGGCGGGCTTGCGTTTCGCCCACCCAGGAATAAGCCGTGCCACCTGTCGAGGCGGGTTGCTTGAATTCAGCGCCGCCCACCGGAACCACGCGGGCAAGCTGCCGCATTGGCGAACGGGCGCCCAGGTACTTGGTCAACTCCAGGTCAAGCTCGGTGGGAACCAGATAGCCGCCGTCGGGATCGGAGCCGATACTCATCGACTTTTGTTGAAGATCAGCCTCGCGCCCGGATCGCATGTAGTTGAGGAAGGCTTTAGTGTGATCGTCGTCGCCGCTGCCGGCCCCGGCGAAGGGACGTCCGGCACGCTTGGTTAGGCCGCTAACCTCGTTTTCCAAGATACGGAGGCGGGCGGCTTGCGCGGATTTGAATTCTTCCAGGCCCCTGCCCTGGGCCTCGATGAGAGAAACTGCTTCGTTGATGTCTGACATGGCTTTTTCCTTTTGGTTGACCCGGCAAATGCTCAGGTAAGCCAATTAAATCAAGTCACTATCACGGTTTAGGGGAAACCGGGAATTTATGCCAGCAGGATTTTTCTCGCCTTGGTAAAATGATTGCGCACAGTGCCGAAAGATATTTGCTCGCGGCCTTTTTTCGTGTGGATCGTGATGATCTGCCAAACACGATCAACCTTCTCGATTGGCGCCGCCTGGGGCCCGTCCAGTTCACGCCGTGCGGCGGCAAGTTCCAGTTCGTCGAGCAACCTTGCGAATGTGTGCGGAGGGCCTGCCCTTTTTGCGCAGTCGAAGATCAGGTGCGCCAGAGGGCCGGGACGCTTGCCGGTGTGCTGAGCCCGGAAAACCATGCCCAGGCGGATCAGCGCCATGATTTCGTCGCATTCAGCGCCTGATGGGATGTGCGACGACGCAACGCCGGTTGCGGTCGCATTGCCCTTAAACGCGCTGGGTTTCACGATTTACCCTTAGTGCGGCCTCTGTGTTGGCAGCTCGGCGGCTCCATCCGTCGGCCCTTAATTTGCGCTCAATCTCGCGCTTTCGGGCGGCGATATTGGCTGCGCTGCCGGGGATTTTTGCCTCAATCATCTTGCCGATTTTAGATAAAATGCTCATGTCATCTGCTCCCTTTGGGGCGTGTTTCGGCCTTTGCCCGGGCTGGCGTCCATCCGGCAGCCCGGAACGCTTGCTCGGCGGCCAGGATCGCAGCAGCGGGGTTCATTTTCAGGCCAGCATCAGGCTGAATGATCGGGCGCAGCATGGCATACTGGAAAAATGACAGGCTGCTAGATTTATGCTGGCGGCGTTTTTTCATTGAAGTAACTCCCCTTTCGCCTCAATTTCAAGTAACCGCACGACCGGCTCATCATTTGCCGGGTCGAGCAGCAAAACCTCCAGGCGGATTCCGCCGCCACCGTGAGGACTGGAAATAATCATTTTCGGATAAAGTTTTTCTCGATCGTGCAAGTCGGCGGCGCGCGCTACCTCTGCCGGATCGCTGCCGACTTGCGCGGTTCTGACCGCAATGCTGAGCAGCCGTGCGGCCATCGAGATTAGGCGTGTTTCACTATCGGTGAGCTTCATTTTTTTGCCCTTTGGTTGTGGAAAATTCGGCGGCTGAATGTTTTTCTACCAGTTCCAGCAGCGCCATGCCATCGTAATACTTGCGCGGGATCGCCATCTCGAAACTCGCCAAGCCTCGAATAGCCACCGTACAGATAACCGGGTCGGTGTCTGGATTTTCAACCAGCACGGCAAACTTCCGGTCATCGCCCAGCATCGCAATTACTTTTTGCCTCCGTGCTTCCCGATTTAGTTCGGCAAGGATTGCGGCTTTATTTTCGCGAAGAATAGGCAGCCACTCATTAACCGCTGCCGGATCGCCCGAATAGTGCAGCCCTCCACCCTCGACAAGATCAAGCAGCACCCCATCAACGGCCGCACATTCGAGAAGGTTAGCGGCGTTCACAGCAACCCCTCCACCACTTGCCGGGTTTGGTTCGCCAGGTTCGCCGTTGGTTCGCCGTCATGTTTTGGCGAAGCGTAGGAAAAAGAGGGTTCTTCCGGTGGCGGTAGGTTCGCCGCCGGAGAATTCCCTATAGGCGGCGGCGAAGCAAAAACCGTTTTTTCGTTGGCGAGGATTTCTTCGTTTTTGGGCGTTTTTTCGATTGGTTCGCCGTTCGTGATTGGCGAGGCTATCGGGTGTAGATAGGTGCGTTTGCCTCCTTTGCCAGCGTTCGGCACGTCGCGGGATTCAATCCGTTGTGAGACGAGCAGCCAGTCGAGCGCCCCGCGTATCTCACCACGCCTGAGGCCGGTATCGAGTGACTCAATCGTGTTTCTTGAGTGGAATCTTCCTTGGCCTAACTCGAAGTCGAGCAATTGCCAGATTTGATTCGCTGCCGCCTCTAGCTTGGCCTGCTTGCTGGTAGTGACTCGCTCGACGTGCCGGAAGTGGTAGCCACTCCGCCGGATTAGAATGTCCCCCACTGGTGCGCAGTAGCTCATCTTTGGCCGTGCCAGCCTTAACCCTGATTCGCCGGTTAAAAGTTCAGTTCCTGTTTCATCGCGCCACTCATCCGGCGTCAAACTTTGCAGCACATGAACCATCCTCGCTCCGTCCGCGAAGGCTGATCCGCCCCGCCCAGCATATTGGTCTACGACCTTGTCGCGGGCGTTCTGCTTGCCCGAGTGATGCACGTATTGCACACAACAATTTAGCGCCCGCCTGAGCCTCCGGGCTGCTTCCACCAGTCCTTGTTCGGCATCATTTACGCGGCTTTCACCGACTCCGAAGGAAACCGCTGGATCAATCACGATCAGCACGGGTTTGATCGTTTGGCAGGCTTCGATAATCAGGTCGAGGCTTTCTCCTGGGCGTACCACATCGCCTCGCACCTCGGTTAATTTGAAGCCATTGCCGGAAACATCCGCAATTCGCACTAGCTGCATGACCTGGGCGATTTCGTCATCGTCTAGGCGCATAGCTTTGGTAATGGATCGCAGCCGGGCGATTAGCATCTCGCGGCTGTCCTCAGCCGTGATAATCAGCGCCGCGCCGGACTTGCGGATTTCCAGGCCATATAACGGCAACCCAAGTGCGACGTGTACCGCCTCAAACAATTTGAGCGTTGTTTTACCCATGCCTCCCGGCGCGATAAAAACCGCGACGTCGGCATACAAAAGGTCTTGCACGATGCAATCAGGTGTCGATCTGGCATTGGCCCATTCATCCGGCGTGATTGGCGCCGGGTCTGGGAACGTTGCGGACTTGGATTGGCTGGCGGCCAACTCATCAAGCATCTGAAGGGCTCTGCTTTCAAGCATGATGAATCCCTCCGGCGGTCAGTGCGGCCTGTATCCGTGAAACGGCCAGTTCCAGGCGCGTCCGGTCGGTGTCGCTGAACGGATGGCCTGCCAGTAAGTCAGCAGCGGCGATAAGGACTAGCATCGATTCAAAGGCGATTGCGCGTAGCACGTCAACGGCGGGAAATGGGCGGCGTTCTGGTTTGCCGTGCTGGTTTTCATTTTCCGGGAACAGATCAGAAAAGGTCAGGCCAACAGCAGAAAGAATTTCCGCAACGGAGCAGCCAGCAAAACAGTGGATTAAAACCCGGCCATCGTCCAATTCGCGGACAGACATGCTGGGCGATTTGTCATCATGAGCAGGGCAGCAGGCCAGCCAATGGTTAGGCTTGGTGCGCTTGATCTTTCGGAGGTGTTGCAAAAGGTTATCGGCGCTCATTTTGGCACCTTCGCGCCGTACAGCGCCCGATAGAATGCCTCACCTATCGCTTCGCGGCTGTCCGGGTTTTTCATTTTGTGCCACCTTCCAGCAGCTCACGGATTGCCGCAACCGGCCAGGCCAGCCGTCCGTTTATGCGGATTGGGCGAATAGGGCCATTTTCGAGGCAGGCCCAGGATCGCAACGTTTGCGGCTTGCGGTTTAAGTAATGCGCGGCGGCATCAGTTGGAATCGCTGGGCGGTTGACTTGCTCCAGCGGGGGGAATTGATTGACGGCGGTTTGCATCGGGTCACCTCGTTTGTCGTTTGCGAGGTTTCACGATTTCATACCGCTATTTTTTCTTACATACAGCGGTATGCTAAGTCTATATTTTATGCGCCTTTGCGGGCAGTTATCCGGTATGTGTCCGGTATGGTGAAGCGGTATCTAATTGCGTTGCAATGCGGTTTTTTCTCGCCATTCGTCAGCCCAACCTGTTAGGTCGTTAAATACCGCATCAAGTTTTTTTAGTTGCACCCCTTCATCAAGTAAGTAAAGGGCTATATCGGCAGGATTCCAAAGTGCGGATGTTCTTTTATTGCCCATCGCGGCGCGGCAGGCTTTTAAAGCATCAGAAGGCGTTGCAAGATTTTTTCCCCAATGGTCATAGTCCCATTTTATTCCTTGAAATGCGGCCATAATCTCTCGCTTCGGTATGCCTCTAACAGCTTCACCCTTCGCGGCGTACGTGTCCGCAGGGTTCGGGAATTCTTTACAGTCAAGGCGAGGTTCGTATTTCTCTAGCCAATCATTTAGGGCGCTCCAGTAAGCCTCCTCATCCCCGAGTGCGAAACGAAACGATTTGCCGTGCGCTACATACATCCTTGGCATGTTTTTTAATACTTCATTACTCCCCTGCTCATAAACTGTTAGACGGTCAGTTGCAGCGGCTTTTTTCAGTTTTTCAAGGATGCTATCAGCGCTTGCATTTGAGTTTTCCGCTACAAACCTTGCCGCATCTTCAAGCGTGTAGCGTCCGGCATCGCGCCTGTCTTGTGCTTGTTGCTCATGCCTCGCTTTTAATTCGGCTTCGTTCAGATTGTCCATAGCACGCATCCCTTCAAAATGCGCCTTCAAAATAGGGGCCCCAGCCTGTCGGTGAAGGTGTCCGACTTTTCGCCGGCGGTAATTAGTCGCAGGCTAGGCGGGGGCTTAAACTCGTTATGCCGCTATCAGTTCAGCCGGTGCAGGTTTCACACGCAAGGGTGCGGCCTTGAATCGCTGTTCGGCCTGCCACATGTCATAGGCGCTCTGTTCTGCAAGCCATAGACGGGCTTCGCCGCCACGCTCTACGCCTAGCCATGCCTCAATGCGTAACGCCATCTCAGGCGAGATAGCGGCGCGGCCATTCAGCACACGAGAAAGTGTTACGCGGGCTACGTCCAATTGTTGCGCGGCCTCGGTCACGGACAAACCTAACGCGGGCAACACGTCATCACGCAGGGTCAAACCGGGGTGCGGCGGATTGTGCATTTTGCTCATTTTAAATTCCTCCTAATGGTAATCTTGATAATCAACCAGCACGGCGTTTTCACCTTCAAACGTGAAAGTCATGCGCCAGTTGCCGCTAACCCATACCGAAAAATGCCCTTTGAATTCTCGCCCCTTTAACGGATGCAAGCCCCAGCCAGGCAGGTTCATCCCTTGGGCGTTGGTCGTTTCGTTCAGGCGGCGCAGCATGGCGGCCAGTCGCGGGGCATGGGCGGGCTGAATACCGGCCACGCTCCCCTTCTCGAAAAAGGCTTTCAATCCCTTGTGCCGGAATGACTTAATCATTGTTTATTGTATCCCGTAACGCCTCACGACTCAGTATAGATTAACTCTTCACCAATTGCAAACCCGCTTGCACTGGTACATATTTAATCCCGGCCTGCTCCAATATCCACGCTTCAATCTTGACGTGCCACATGCGCAACAGGTCGAGCGGGCGGCGGATATAGTGCTGCTCACGCACACCTTGCGGCGCGTGCCCCTGTATCTGCGCAGCAATCCCGCCTGGCATCTCTATCCATTCGCACAAGCTGGCAAAACTGCGGCGCAATCCGTGCAGGGTCACATCCAAACCGGCCACGGCACAAACTTTATAATTTGCGGCGTGCGGGTCGGTCAGGTGTCCACTCTTGGCGCCAGGGCTTGAGAAAACAAACTCATTACGGCGCGGCAAGGCAGCCAACAGGCTCCCCAGGTAAGGCGGCAATGGAATAGTGCGCACGCCTTGCATCTTGTCCTTTATGGTCAGGCTTCCCCACTGAAAATCCACATCTTCCCAGCGAACGGCGGTTAATTCGTTGGTGCGGGCTCCCGTCAATAGCAGGGCTTGCAGATAGGCACTATTTACAGGGTTTCCGGCTTGCTTCACGGCGGCGAACCATGCGGGCAATTGCTCACGCTGGAGCGCGTCATTTTTCTTTTGCGGCTTGCCTAGTATTTCGCGGTTGGCTTTGCTTTTGGCTGGATTGCTTTTCACTATTTCACGGTAAGCCGGATATTCTGCGCACCAGGTCAGAAAAACAGTTAGCAGGCGGCTTGCAAGGCGGGCACGTCCTGGGCGTTTCTTGCCTTCCACCTTCGCCCATGCCTCTATTATCTCGGGGGTCAGGTCAATAAGGCGAACCGTTGCCAGTGATGCAAGCGTGCCGGGTTTGGTTAGCTTTTTGCTCCGCTTTCTTGTTTCGCCACCCGTTTGCATTGCATCCACATGGTCGGCATAGTGGCGCTCACCCCAAAAAGGCTTACGGGCTTTTAGGTACTCAGTCCAGGCCATGCCCAGCGTTACCGATTCGCGGGCACCCTGAACCACCAGCGCAGCGGCCTCGGCTTCCTTGGTGGCGATTGCATCGGCTATCACTTGGCGCGGGTCTATACCTTGGTCGGTCATCGTTTTAAGGCGGGCGGCTTCCTTTTGCGCCTTGCCAATACCCCAAGTGCGCAGGTCGCCTATCGTCATGCGGATGGTCTTGCCATGCAGGGCGGTTTCAAATATGTAGGATTTGGCACCTGTTTTTGTAACGCGCAAACCTAGTCCCGGCGTTTTCCCGTCCCAAAAGATACTTTGCTGCTTGCCCGGTTTGCACGTATACGCTGCAACCCGGTCAGCCGTGAAGTTTTCCCATTTCATATCGTCCGCCTTTTCCATGTAGGGCCTGTGTAGGAAAATTATAGCAACAAAGCGGTATATTTATCAACACAACAAACTCGGGTATTTTTACTAACTCATTGAATTATTGTAATACAGGTTGTTTATTGAATGGCAATCAACACCCATAAACAACATTTTATACGGATTGTGATTCCGGTTGTCTGGGGTTCGAGCCCCATCAGCCACCCCACAAACAAAATAAGAAAACCGCCAGCCCAGGCGGTTTTTTTCATTGTCGAGCGTTAATTAGCGTAAGCGCCAGTTGGCTTGCTCCTCCCCCTTCAGAGGGATTAGTGCGTGCCCGTCCTTGCGCAACAGCAAGAATCATGGCCAATTTTCTCAGCTAAAACTGACCGGCTAATGGTGGTTTAAACCCTATGATGGAAAATCAAGGCACAGTCCACTTATCAGCGTAACAGCTTACGCCCCGCCTTGGGATGTTCCGGCACATGACAGGCACGGCGGAAAAGCTGTAGATTTTTCTGGGCATGGCCCAGCACGCTGCCATGGGGGTAGTTGCCCGCCTCGTTCGCCATGCCGGCGGGGATGCCGGTAAGCAGTTCGATGCCCTCGTTCGCATGCTCTGCGGTATAAATATGGAAAAGTCCCTTGGCGACGGCCTCCACGACCTTGCTCTCCAGCATCAGGTGGCGCCGGTTGCGGTGGGGAATCAGCACACCCTGGCTGCCGTCCAGTCCGGCAGTTTCGCAAATGCGGAAATAACCCTCGATTTTTTCATTGATCCCGCCCACCGGCAGCACTTCGCCGTGCTGGTTGACCGCGCCGGTAACGGCGATGCCCTGCCTGAGCGGCAGGCCCGACAAGGACGAGAGCAGGGCGTAAAGCTCGGCGCAGGAGGCGGAATCCCCTTCCACGCCATGGTATTCCTGCTCGAAGACGATGGAGGCATTGAGGGAAAGCGGCGCGATATGAGCGAATAGTGCAGCCAGATAGTTTTGCAGAATGAATACGCCCTTGTCGTGAATCGGGCCGGACAATTCGACCTCGCGCTCGATATTCAGCAGACCGTCATCACCGGCAAAGGTGCGGGCTGTTATCCGCACAGGGAAGCCGAAGCGGTAGTCGCCCAAATCGACTTGGGTCAGGCCGTTGATCTGACCGATCTTCCCTCCCTGCAGCTCGATCATGATCTCGCCTTCGGCAATGGACTCACGCAGGCGCTGGTCAGGGTAATCATGCCGCCAGACGCGCGCCTGCAGCGCCGCATCGACGTCCGCCACCTCGACCAATCCATTCTTGCGGGCACGGCAGATGGCGGCGCTTTCCATCACCAGCGCCTCGGCGCGGCCGAATATCGCGCTCTGACGCGTCTGGTCTTCGACCTCGCGGTGCGCATCCTCCAGAAGGCGCGCCACTGCGGCTGCGGAGAAGTGGGGCAGCCCCAACTGGCGGCAGGCATGGGCGACGAAAACCGACGAGGCACGCCGGGTCTCCTCGCTGGCGGAAAAACTCTCGGCAAAATCCACCTTCACCCGGAAGCGGCGAGCGAATTCCGGGTCCGCCTCCTGCAGCTCGTAATACTGCTCGCGCGAACCGATCAAAATAATCTTGACCTCAACATCCACCGCCTCAGGCTCGAGAGATACCGCCGCAATCGGCGTGAATGCCGTGCCCGGCTCCTCGATCTGCAGCCTGCCACTACGCAACAATCGCCGCAGCTTTTCCCACACCAGCGGATCGGCCAGCAAGTCGCGCAGGTGCAGCATGAGGAAGCCTCCATGCGCCTTGAGCAGGCTGCCGGCGCGGATGCGGGTAAAATCCGTCACCAGCACGTCGTTCACCGACTGATACTCGATGCTGCCGAACAGCGAACGGAACAGCGGATTGTCCTCGACAATCACCGGCGCGCCCGATAGGCCATCATTGTCCACCACCAGGTTGACCCGGTAGCGGGACAGCGCCCTTTCCAGACTCTCCTGACGGCTTTCCTCATCGTCATCGGCAGCCTGGAACAGCGCCAGGTTGTCGAGCACGTCATGGGCCATGTCGTCCAGCCAGGCATTCAGTTTGGCGGCATCCTTGATCTGCTTCTTCAGCCCGGCGCGGATCTCCTGCAACCCGTGATCCAGCAGCGGCTTCACCACTTGGCGGCGCAGCGCCGCCAGCGCCTCGTTCATCACCCGTTCCAGCGGCCTGGTTTTCTCGAAATAAAGGGTGATCGCGGCACGCAGTTCCTGCTCAGCCTGCTCGACCGCCGCCCGGCGATCCTTCGGCAAAGAAAGCACTTCGTCCTCGACCAGCGGCTGCCCCGTCTCGCCCAGCAAGGTGAACACCATCCGCCCGTCCTCGCGGTGGATGCTGAAATTGCGCGCTTCTGCAAAGGCGGAGAGTTCGGCATAAGCCTTGGTTTCCTCATCCTTGTAGGCTTTTTCGATATGCGCGCTTTCGGTCTTGAAATCCTGCCCCGTTAGCTGCTGCGGGATTTCCGTCACCAGGGATTTCGCCATCTGCTGCAGGAGTTGGCGCAGCTGGCGCCCCTGCCCAGCCGGCAGGCGCAGCGCCATCGGCCTTTCCGGGGTATCGAAGTTGTGCAGGTAGCACAGGTCGGGTGGCGCCAGCCGCTCGGCGGCAACCGCCTGCATCGCCTGCCTGAGCAGGGAAGTGCGTCCGCTGCCGACCTCGCCCAGAACGAACAGGTTGTAGTCCGGCTGATCCATCCCCAAGCCGAAGCGGGCGGCCGTTTCGGCTCGTTCCTGGCCGATCCAGGGCAAAGGCAGGTTGAGCAGTTCGGAAGTATCGGAAAACCCCAGCGAATCGGGGGCTATGGTCAGGCGAAGATCGGTGGGCGTCAGGTTTGAGATTGGCATTTTTTAATTATCCTAAAAACCGCAGTTTCATCCGCAGATTACACAGATTAACGCAGATTTTCATATGCTTGCGGGTGAGTAGCGCATCACCCAAAAGGTGCGTCACCTATCCAATCTTACTCGTTGTTTAATCTGCGAAAATCTGCGTAATCTGCGGACAACTGCTTTTTCTAGGATTATTTGTTTCCGCTAATTGCGCACTGATTCGGCTCGCCGACCTGCAACGGCAGATCGCCGCTCCTCACGCCGATGCTGCCGACGGCATGCACCGCCGCCACATAATGCTTGTCCTCGTGCAGCCTGTCCCAGCTTTCCGGATGCAGCCGGCCGTGCATGCGGATCAGGCGCGCCATGCCCGGCGCCGGCATTTCCCATTTCAGGCCGGCCAGCAGCGCATCGGCGCTGTCCGGCTTGTTGCACACCAGCACCATATCGCAGCCCGCCTGCAGGGCGGCCTCGGCGCGCTGCACCACACCGCCCGCCACGCTGGCGCCTTCCATGGAAAGATCGTCGCTGAAAATCACGCCGTCGAAGCCTAACTCCTTGCGCAGGATATCCTTCAGCCAGATGCCGGAGAACCCCGCCGGCAGCTTGTCCACCTTGGGATAAATCACGTGTGCCGGCATTATCCCGGCCAGGCCGAAATCGATCATCTGCTTGAACGGGACCAGGTCATCCATCTCGATGTCGGCATAATCGCGCTCGTCCACCGGGATTTCCAGGTGGGAATCGGCACGCACGAAACCATGGCCGGGAAAATGCTTGCCCACCGCAGCCATGCCACCCTGCTTCAGGCCCAGCATCAGGCTGTGCGCAAGAACGGCGATAGCCTGCGGGTCACGGTGGAAGGCGCGATCGCCGATCACCCTGCTTTGCCCGAAATCGATGTCCAGCACCGGCGTAAAGCTGAAATCCACACCGCTGGCGCGCAGCTCCGCCGCCAGCACCCAACCGGTCTGGTGCGCCAGGGTCTTGGCGCGGTTCGGATGTTCGTCCCAGATATGCCCCAGCTCGCGCATCGGCGGCAGGCGGGTGAAGCCGTCGCGGAAACGCTGCACCCGACCCCCTTCATGATCCACGGCAATCAGCAGATGCGGGTTGCGCAAGGCGTGAATTTCGGCGGTCAGCCGGGAAAGCTGCGCCTGCGAGGTGTAATTCCTGCCGAACAGGATCACCCCGCCGACCAGTGGGTGTTTCAGTCTTTTCCTGTCCTCGTCGGTCAATTCGGTGCCGAGAACATCGAGCATTACCGGGCCAAGAGTCATTTTGGGTTTCTTTATCTAAAAACGGCGATTAACCACGAATGCCACGAATGTTCACGAATAAACACGAATAGTTAGAGACAATTATTGCCTCACCAAACAGGTGAATCAGACTGCCCGTACTAACTAACTGATTATTCGTGAACATTCGTATGTTATTCGTGTAAATTCGTGGTTAAAATCTTTTTTCACGTTTATTGTTCCAAAACAGAAAACGCCACCACCATCTCCACCTCGTCGCTGATCGACAGGTGATGGCCGCGAATATTGCGCTGTGCCAGAGCTTGCGCCAGCTCAGGCTCCAGCCCGAAAACCGGTCGGCCGAGAGCGTCGTGCGTCACGCGGATGTTGTGCCAGGTGGCCGGATGGCGCATCCCTGTGCCAAGCGCCTTGACGAAGGCCTCCTTGGCAGCAAAGCGTTTGGCGAGAAAGCGGGCGCGATGGGCGCTGGTCGCAAAATCATCCCATTCCGCCGCCGCCAGAATACGCCGCGCAAACCGGTCGCCGAAACGGTTCAGGGCTTCCTCGATACGCCCTACCGCAATAATGTCGGTACCTATCCCGTAAATCATCTGGCCGCTGCCACCATCAGCGCTTTCATTTCTGCCACCGCCCGCTCCCAGCCCACGAACAATGCCTGCGCCACGATGGCATGACCGATGTTGAGCTCGCAAACGCCGGGGATGGCGGCGATTTTCTGCACGTTGTGGTAGTGCAGGCCGTGGCCCGCATTCATCCGCAGGCCGAGCTTGATGCCATATTCAACCGCCGTGTGGATGCGCGCGAGTTCCACCTCCTGCGCCGTCTCTGTTTCGGCATCGGCAAAGTGGCCGGTATGAATTTCCACTACTGGCGCACCCGCTTCCCTGGCTGCATCGAGCTGCGCCTTTTCCGGCGCAACGAACAGCGAAACGCGAGTGCCGGCATCGCCCAGTGCAGCGCAGGCCTGCTTGATGCGCTCGAAATGGGCAACCACGTCGAGTCCGCCCTCGGTGGTCCGCTCCTCGCGCTTCTCCGGCACCAGGCAGACATCCTGCGGTTTCAAACGCAGAGCGATTCCCACCATCTCGTCTGTCACCGCCATTTCCAGATTCATTCTAGTCTGCAAGGCTGCGCGCAGGATTTCCACGTCCTCGTCCTGGATGTGGCGGCGGTCTTCGCGCAAGTGCAGGGTAATTGAATCCGCGCCGGCCGATTCCGCCATCAGCGCCGCCTGGATCGGGCTGGGATAGCGTGTTCCGCGCGCCTGCCGAAGCGTGGCGACGTGGTCGATGTTGACCCCCAAATGAATCATAGTTCCAGTAAGTCCTTTAGTATCTGGCGGGTATGCAAGGTATCCTCGCCCAGATAATGATTGATCAGCGCCCGCATCAACGCCTTGCTTTGCTGCAGGGTGACCGGATCGCCGTAATCGTCGGCGGCCATGTCCAGCAGCGTCTTCCCCCGCAATTCTACACCGTTTTGGCCGGTTTTTTGCCGCACCGGGCCGCGCTCGAAAACGTAGCGGTAATGCGCCTCCGGCTCGATTGCCGCCCCGGAATCGGCATCATGGCCGAGGGTCAGGGCGTAACCCAGCTCCTTCAGCAGATTCATTTCGAAGCGCCGCAGCACGGCGGCATAATCCGTGCGCCGCGCGAGTTCCTGCAGGGTTTCCTGGTAATGAAGGAACAGCTGCTCGTGCGGGTCGTCGCGGTGCAGCAGCTTGAGCAGCAGCTCGTTCAGGTAAAAACCGCAGATCAGCGCCGTGCCCTGCAACAGCGGCTGCCCGCCCTGCCATTCGGCGCTGTGCAGGGTGCGCAGCTCGGCCTTGCCGAACCAGCTCAATGAAAGCGGCTGGAAGGAAAGCAACAGTCCGCGCACGGCCGATTTCGGCCGGCGCGCCCCGCGCGCCATCAGCGGCAGACGGCCGAAATCGCGGCTGAAAACCTCGACGATCAGGCTGGTTTCGCGATAGGGATAGGTATGCAGGACGTAGGCGGGTTGCTCTCCCTGCCTGGCATTATGTTCTCGTGCCATACCCTCAAATAATAGCTAACAAATCAACAGGATTATTTTTTAACAACGCGAATTATACGGCGTAGGATGCATGGCTATCCATTATTTTCGGCCTCCTTTATCGAAGCAGTCTGGATTTCAAGGAGATTTGAAACATGGAAAGAAGAGTCGCGAAGCCACAGATTTCCCCGCAAGGCAAAATATTGCTTCACGGAAAATAGTTATCTACTCTCCCGGAGATGGTAAAATCCTTCATTTAGGCTAATCATACAGCGGCATCATGCGCTTATAAAGAAAGCCAGTTATAACTATTGACGTTAGTCCGAGGGTAGCAATGAAATGTGTGGATGATTTCCGCCTGCAATTCGGCAAGCAGGAACTGGTGCCGATCATTATTGGCGGGATGGGTGTGGATATCTCGACGGCCGAGCTCGCGCTCGAGGCGGCGCGTTTGGGCGGGATCGGCCACATTTCCGACGCCATGCTGCCGACCGTGACCGACCGCCGCTACGAAACGCACTTCATCAAGGAAAAACTCAAGCAGTACAAATACAACATCGACAATGCCGACAAGTCGGCGGTGAAGTTCGACCTCGGCCAGATTGCCGAGGCCACCCGCCTGCATGTGAGCAAGACCATGGAAGCCAAGCGCGGTGAAGGCATGATCTTCATCAACTGCATGGAAAAACTCACCATGAACGCGCCGCGCGAAACGCTGCGCGTGCGCCTGCGCACGGCGCTGGACGCCGGGATTGACGGCATCACGCTGAGCGCAGGGCTGCACCTCGGTTCGTTTGCGCTGATGGAGGATCATCCCCGCTTTCGCGATGCCAGGCTCGGCATCATTGTCTCCTCGCTGCGGGCGCTGCAGCTATTCCTGCGCAAAACCGCCAAACTCAATCGACTGCCGGATTTCATCGTGGTCGAAGGGCCTCTGGCCGGCGGACACCTTGGCTTCGACATGGATTGGGCGAAATACGATCTGCACACCATCATGGCTGAAATTTTGCAGTATTTGCAAAATGAGAAATTGAATATTCCGCTGATTGCGGCCGGGGGAATTTTCACCGGCAGCGATGCCGTGTCCTTCCTCGAAAACGGCGCAGCGGCGGTGCAGGTGGCAACACGCTTTACCGCGGTGCACGAGTGCGGCCTGCCGGAGAAGGTGATGCAGGAGTACATCAAAGCCACCGAGAACGACATCGAGGTCAACACCATTTCACCCACGGGCTATCCGATGCGGATGCTCAAGAACAGCCCGGCGATCGGCTCAGGCATCCGTCCTGGCTGCGAATCTTACGGTTACCTGCTGGATGGCTCCGGGAATTGCGCCTACATCGAAGCCTACAATCACGAAGTGGCCCTCCACCCGAAAGCCAAGAAAATCTCGGTGAAGGACAAGACCTGCCTTTGCACCCACATGCGCAACTTCAACTGCTGGACCTGCGGCCATTACACCTATCGGCTCAAGGACACCACGCGACGCCTGCCGGACGGCAGTTACCAGATACTCAGCGCGGAGCACGTGTTCCGCGACTATCAGTTCAGCGTCGACCAGAAGATCGCATTGCCGGATTAAAAAATCATGAAAAGAACAGACCTGGAAAAAAATATCGGCCTGAAAATAAAGAGCCAAATCAACCAACCCGGCACTGCCGGACGCATCGGTCAAGAGGCTGCCGTTGCCGTAGACCGGCGCGAGCAACGCAAACTCGATCAGGCGCTCGGCCTGGTGCCGTTTGCCGTCAAACTGAACGGTGATCTGGTGAAGCAGATCCAGGCACTGGCGCAGGAACGTCAGATAGGACTGAACGAGGTGGTAGCGGAGTTACTGCAAAAAGGCTTGAACAGCTGAGCGAATTTAGCGTGCAAAGATAGTCAATCCGACGCTTCATTAAAGACATAAGGGGCCAAGTCCTGCGTTTTGAAAATGCAGGACTTGGCCCCTTCGGTTTTTAATCAGCGATGGCGTCCGCCGGAACGGTGCAGCGGGGGTGTCCGTGGTGTCGCTACATTGCCATTTGCCTCTCTGGCCGGCGCCGCTCCCCGGCCCTGTGAGGGTGCCCTGGGCGCGGAAGAACGGCCTCTCGGCTGACCACGGCCGCCCGGCGTTGACCCGCGTCCGTTCTGGATCGGCTCGGGCTTGGCGTTACGGTCCGGCTCGAAGCCCGGCACCACTTCCTCGGGCAACTCCCGCTTGAGCAGTCTTTCGATATCCGCCAGCAGCTTGTACTCATCGACGCACACCAGCGACACGGCTTCACCCGACGCGCCCGCGCGACCGGTACGGCCGATGCGATGGACGTAATCTTCCGGCACGTTGGGCAGCTCGAAGTTGACCACATGCGGCAAATCAACGACATCGATGCCGCGGGCAGCGATGTCGGTCGCCACCAGCACCCGCAGGCTGCCGTCCTTGAACTCGCTCAATGCGCGCGTCCGCGCCGACTGGCTCTTGTTGCCGTGGATCGCCAGCGCCGGGATGCCGCCCTTGACCAAATGCTCGGCCAGCTGGTTGGCGCCGTGCTTAGTGCGGGTGAACACCAGCACCTGCGACCAGTCGTGCTGCTTGATCAGTTGGGAGAGCAAGGCGCGTTTCTTGTCGCGGTCCACCGGGTAAACCTTGTGCGACACATTGTCGGCAGTGGCGTTGCGACGCGCCACCTCGATCATCGCGGGCTTGTTCAGCAAGCCGTCGGCCAGCGCCTTGATCTCGTCGGAGAAAGTGGCGGAGAACAGCAGGTTCTGCCGCTGCCTGGGCAACAGCGCGAGGATTTTCTTGATGTCGCGGATAAAACCCATGTCCAGCATGCGGTCTGCTTCGTCCAGCACCAGAATTTCGACGTGCGACAGGTCGACGGTTTTCTGCTGTACGTGGTCCAGCAATCGTCCTGGCGTGGCAACCAGGATATCCACGCGACTCCTGAGTTTGGTGATTTGAGGGTTGATGTTGACCCCGCCGATCATCGTCATGGAATTCAGTTTCAGGTGCTTGCCGTAGTCGCGCACACTCTCCTCCACCTGAGCCGCGAGTTCGCGGGTAGGAATGAGGATCAGCGCCCGAATCGGCGGGCGACCGCTGGATGGGCCTTTGACGCTGTTGTCGGAAAGCCGGTGCAGGATGGGCAGAACGAAACCGGCGGTCTTGCCGGTGCCGGTCTGCGCGCCGGCAAGCAGGTCGCCGCCCGACAGCACGGCGGGAATCGCCTGCATCTGGATGGGGGTGGGAACGGTGTAGCCGCGTTCAGTGACGGCACGAACAATTTCATCGGACAGGCCGAGGGAAGCAAAGGACATGGTGACTCCAGGAATAACATCGGCCTGTCGCCGTTTATCGGCGCCAGTCTTAGACAGATGAGGGGGTTTTTATAAGCCCGAATGTGCAGCGGCGCGATGACTGGATGCGAACGCCGCAGGCGCGCATTATAGCAGAGTGGAGGGCCTTTGCGCCGTTTAGCCGTAAGACAGGAGGGAGGCTACTCGTAGCCCAGGCTTTTCACCGCCCGTTCATCATCGGCCCAACCGCTTTTCACCTTGACCCACACTTCGAGGTAAACCTTGAGGCCGAACAGTTCTTCCATGTCCTTGCGGGCCTGGGTGCCGATTTCCTTGAGTTTTTCGCCTTTCTTTCCGATCAGGATCGGCTTCTGGCTGTCCCTGTCGACGATGATGGCAGCGTAAACGCGGCGTAGATCGCCGACGGTTTCGAACTTCTCGATCTCGACGCTGATGGAATAGGGAATCTCGTCGCCCAGAAGGCGGAAAACCTTTTCGCGCACGATTTCGGCGGCGAGAAAACGCTCGCTGCGGTCGGTAATTTCGTCCTCGCCATAGATCGGCTCGCCTTCATGCAAATGACGGCGGATCTCCTGCACCAGTTCAGGCAACTGCGCGTCGCGCTTGGCGCTGACAGGAATGATCGCAGCGAAGGGAAAGGAGGCTGACACTTTCTCGATAAACGGCAGCAATTCAGATTTGTCACTCACCTTGTCGGTCTTGTTGATCACCAGCACCACGGGGCGATTGTGCGGCAGCAGGGCCAGCACCTTTTCGTCGCGGGCGTCGAAGCGCATCGCTTCGATCACGAACAGCGCCACATCTACATCCGACAGGGATTGCGTCACCGTGCGGTTCATCACGCGATTCAGGACATTCTGGTGCTGCATCTGGAAGCCCGGCGTATCCACGAAAACATACTGCGCATCGGCATCGGTGCGAATGCCGACAATGCGGTGCCGGGTGGTCTGCGCCTTGCGCGAGGTGATGCTGATTTTCTGCCCTATCAAGTGATTGAGCAGCGTGGACTTGCCCACATTCGGGCGACCCACGATGGCGATGTAACCGGTGCGAAATTCCATGTTATTCCTGACTCAATATTTGCATGACACTGCCGGCAGCCTGTTGCTCTGCGCGCCTGCGGCTCACCCCTCCGCCGCAGGCGCGCACGCCCAGGTCGGGAATGGCGCACTCGACTTCGAAGTGCTGCTCGTGGGCTTCGCCGCTGATCGACAGCACAGTGTAATTGGGCAAAGGCAGCTTGCGGCCCTGCAAATACTCCTGCAGCAGGGTTTTCGGGTCCTTGCCCAGGGTCTTCGGCTCGAGGCCCTTCATCAGCGGCTCGAATAGCCGCGCAATCATTTGTTCTGCGCTGGTAAAACCGCCATCGAGATAGACCGCGCCGATAATCGCTTCCAACGTGTCAGCGAGAATTGAGGGGCGGCGAAAACCGCCGCTTTTCAGTTCTCCTTCCCCCAGTTTCAGGTAATCGCCCAAATGCAGGGAGGAGGCGATTTCAGAAAGCGTCTGCTCCTTGACCAGATGGGCGCGCATCCGGCTCAAATCGCCTTCCTGCACGCGTGTATGGAGATGATAAAGATGCGTGGCGATGGCGCAGCTCAGCACGCTGTCGCCGAGAAATTCCAGCCGCTCGTTGTGCGGCATGCCGAAACTGCGGTGGGTCAGTGCCCTGCGCAGCAGCGCGGGATCCTTGAACTCATAGCCAATCCGCCGAACCAGCGCTTCAGTGCCCATGCAGGTGAGTTACTCGCCCTGCGCGGAGGATGAGGCCGTGAAATCCATGCAGGCGCTGACGTTGGCCACGACCGGCACCTTGACGGAATATTCCACGGTCACTACCGATTGATTCCCTTCGCGGCTAACGGTCAGGTCTTCCGGTTTGACGTTTTTGACGTCACCGACATCGGCGCGCTTGAAGAAGGAGTTTTGAATTTCCTTGGGCGACATGGTCTTGAGGTCGCCGCTGGTCGCCATGCTGTTGAGTATCTTCTTCACCGACATGAATTCCAGATAGGCAGGCACCAGCTTGGCCGCCAGGACTAACCCTGAACCCACCAGAGCAGCAATAAACAGCATACCCACCACCGTGGCGCCCTGTTGTTTCCTCATGGCCATCTCCTCCTTAATCAATTGATTTCCCGATGCGCTTGAGATCATCGAAGTTCCACCAGATCATGAAAGCCTTGCCGACGATGTTGCGATCCGGCACGAAGCCCCAGTAGCGGCTGTCGTTGCTGTCGTCGCGGTTGTCGCCCATCATGAAGTAGTAGCCTTGCGGCACCGTACAGGTAAAGCCCTCGTCATTGTAGGCGCAATTTTCGCGGTTGGAAAACTGCCGCACGTCGCCCAGGCGGACGGCAGGCGCATCCGGCTGAGCCAGGGTCTGGTGGTTGTGCTCCCCCAGTTGTTCGCGGTACAGGTTGGCGTTCACGAAATTCAGGCCGCTCTTGACATAGCTGTAGCCGCCCAGGCTTTCAATTTTCAGCGGCTTGCCGTTGATGGAGAGCTGCTTGTTGCGATAGCTGATTTTATCCCCCGGTACGCCGACCACGCGCTTGATGTAATCCAGCGAGGGATCTTCCGGGTAACGGAAAACCATCACGTCACCGTTCTTCGGCTGGTTGATCTCGATGATCTTCTGGTTGGCCACCGGCAAACGGATGCCATAGGTGTATTTGTTCACCAGGATGAAGTCGCCCACCAGCAGCGTCGGCATCATCGAACCGGAAGGAATCTTGAACGGTTCGACCAGGAAAGAGCGCAGCAGGAAGACCACCAGGATGACCGGAAAGAAACTTTTGGAGTATTCGACCAGCAGCGGCTCTTTGGCATCCGCCGCGCGACGCGGCTTAAGAGCGTAAATCTCGAACAGCCAGATGACGCCGGTAACGACCAGCGCGATCAACATTATCAGCGGAAAATTCATTCGATACCCTTATTGGTGATGGGTGATGAGCAATGGGTGAGGCAAAACCACCTCCCATTACCCATGACTCATCACTATTTATTGTCTACCTGCAAAATTGCCAGGAAAGCTTCCTGCGGGATTTCCACATTGCCGACCTGTTTCATGCGCTTTTTGCCCGCTTTCTGCTTTTCCAGCAGCTTGCGCTTGCGGCTGATGTCGCCGCCGTAGCACTTCGCCAGCACGTTCTTGCGCAGTGCCTTGACGTTTTCGCGCGCGATGATTTGCGCACCGATGGCCGCCTGGATCGCCACATCGAACATCTGGCGCGGAATCAGCTCGCGCATCTTGGCCGCCACTTCGCGCCCGCGATACTGGGCATTGGCGCGGTGAACGATCACCGACAGGGCATCCACCTTGTCGCCGTTGATCAAAATATCCACTTTCACCAGATCGGAAGTACGGAATTCCAGGAACTCGTAATCCATTGAGGCATAACCGCGCGATACCGATTTCAGCTTGTCGAAAAAGTCCATCACCACTTCATTCATCGGCATCTCGTAGGTCAGCATCACCTGCCGCCCCATGTACTGCATGTTCTTCTGCACGCCGCGCTTCTGGTTGCACAGCGTCATCACCGATCCGACATAGTCCTGCGGGACCAGGATGGTGGTGGTAATGATCGGCTCGCGGATTTCCTCGATCTTGGACAGCTCGGGCAACTTGGCGGGGTTTTCGATTTCCAGCACCTCGCCGCCGCGCATCACCACCTCGTACACCACCGTCGGCGCGGTGGTGATGAGGTCCATATCGTATTCGCGCTCCAATCGCTCCTGCACGATCTCCATGTGCAGCAATCCGAGGAAACCGCAGCGGAATCCGAAGCCCAGCGCCTGGGAAACCTCCGGCTCATAGTGTAGCGAGGCATCGTTGAGCTTGAGCTTTTCCAGCGCATCGCGCAGGGCTTCGTACTCATGAGATTCCACCGGATACAGCCCGGCAAAAACCTGCGGCTTGATTTCCTTGAAGCCCGGCAGCGCCTCGCTGGCGCGTCTTCCGGCCAGGGTCACAGTATCGCCGACCTTGGCCGCCTTGAGTTCCTTGATACCGGCGATGACAAAGCCCACCTCGCCTGCCGCCAGTTGCGTCCGGGACTGGGATTTGGGTGTGAACACGCCGACCTGTTCGCACAGGTGTTCAGTGCCGCCGGCCATCAGCAGGATTTTATCCTTGGGTTTCAGTACGCCGTCCACTACGCGTACCAACATCACCACACCGACATAGTTATCGAACCAGGAGTCGATGATCAGCGCCTTCAAGGGGCCATCCGGGTTGCCTCTGGGCGGCGGAATGCGGGCGATTACCGCCTCGAGTACGTCCTGTACACCCAGACCGGTCTTGGCCGAGCAGAGAACCGCGTGGCTGGCATCAATGCCGATGATGTCCTCAATTTCCTTCATCACCCGCTCGGGCTCGGCGCTGGGCAGATCGATCTTGTTGAGTACCGCTACGACCTCTACCCCCTGCTCAATGGCGGTATAGCAGTTTGCTACGCTCTGCGCCTCCACGCCCTGCGAAGCGTCCACCACCAGCAGCGCCCCCTCACAGGCAGAGAGCGAGCGGCTGACTTCATAGGAGAAATCAACGTGACCGGGAGTGTCGATCAAGTTGAACTGGTAAACCTGCCCATCGAGCGCCTTGTACGTTAGCGCGGCGGTCTGCGCCTTGATGGTGATGCCGCGCTCGCGCTCGATGTCCATTGAATCCAGCACTTGCGCTTCCATCTCGCGGTCGGAAAGACCGCCGCAAAGATGGATGATACGGTCGGCCAGGGTGGATTTGCCGTGGTCGATATGAGCGATGATGGAAAAATTGCGGATGTGCTTCATAGTTTGGGTCAGTAAAAAAGGGCACTTTGCGGTGCCCTTTCTTTTTTTGGGGAAGACGGATTTTACCGGATTTTGCCGAAATAAGCAGCAAGCGCGACCGGATCGAGATGGTAATGGCAGATTTCCTCGCCGTTGCCGGCCAACACAGGAACTAAATGACCGAATTGCCGTTCCAGGGTTTCATCCTCGTCCACATCGACAACTTCCAGCGCAAACCGATATTCCGGCTGAAACGCCTCAAGTGCAGCGATCATGTCGTGGCACAGGTGGCAATCTTCGCGCCCGTAGACCGTCAACAAAATTCCACCGGTCACCGTATCTTGAATGGAATGAACAGCGCACGCTCCCCGCGACGCACCAGCAGCGCAATGTTCTGCCCTGCCTTGTAACCGGCAAGAATCTGGTTGAACTGCTCGACGCTTTTAACATTGCTATTGTTGACAGCCGTAATCACGTCACCGCGCCGGATTCCCGCTCGTGCAGCCGATCCTTGAGCTTCCACCACCACCACGCCGTGCGGAATCTGCAACTCTTTCTTCTGCGCCTCGGAGAGGTCATTCAAACCCAGGCCCAGCCTGCCAGCAACGCTTTCCATCTTGCCAGGACGTTGCGCCACTTTCTCGCTTGGCGCCTCGGCCACGGTCAGGCTCAGTTCCTTGGAAGCCCCCTTGCGCCACACCTGTACCGCAACGGTCTTGCCGGGCTTGGTCGCACCCACCAGGAGCGGCAGCTCGCTGGCATTGCCCACCGGCTTGCCATCAAATTTCAGGACCACGTCGCTAGGCTCCATGCCGGCCTTGTCCGCCGGGCCGCCCTTCTCCACGCCCGCAATCAGGGCCCCCTCCGGTTTCTTCAACCCAAATGATTCGGCCAGCTCTTTAGTGACATCCTGGATCATCACACCGAGCCAGCCGCGGCTGATCTTGCCGTGAATACGCAACTGGTCGGCAACGCCAATCGCCACGTCTATCGGGATCGCAAAGGAAACCCCCATGTAACCGCCGGTACGGCTGTAGATCTGGGAGTTGATACCAACCACCTCACCCCTGAGATTGAACAGCGGTCCGCCCGAATTGCCCGGGTTGATCGCCGCATCGGTCTGGATGAAGGGCACGTAGTTTTCCTGCGGCAACGAGCGCCCCTTGGCACTGACGATGCCCGCCGTCACGCTGTTCTCGAAACCGAAAGGAGATCCGATCGCAGCCACCCACTCGCCTACCTTGAGCTGGGCAGGGTTCCCGATCACCACCTTGGGAAGCCCGGTTGCATTGATCTTGATCAGCGCCACGTCAGTGCGGCGGTCAGTGCCGATCACCTTGGCCTTGAAGTCGCGCTTGTCGGTCAGGCGAACGGTGACCTCGTCGGCCCCATCCACCACATGCGCGTTGGTGAGAATGTAACCGTCAGCACTGATGATAAAACCCGAACCCTGGGACTTCGCCTCGAACTCGCGCGGCATGCCGCCGTGGGGCGGCCGGAAGCGGCGGAAGAAATCGAAGAAGGGATCATTTTCCGGAAGATCGGGGATTTGAGGAAACATTTCCTCCTGGCTGACGGTCTGGGTGATGCTGACATTCACTACCGCCGGGCCCTGCTTTTCAACCAGCTCGGTGAAATCCGGCAGATCCCCGGCATAGGAAAACATGGAAAAAGAAATCAGGAATAAAGTGCACAGCAACTTCTTCATTTTCTAGCTACCTCAACAAAGTTAATCACTGAAAAAACTCACTTCTTCAAGCCACCCTCAAAACTGATTACCCGTACCGGCATATCGACCATCCGGCTCAGGATGACCGGCTGGAATCGTCTGCCCATGCCCATCTTAGCCGAAAGCAACTTCAATCCGAAAAAACCCGCCGCCAGCCCGATGAAGGCGCCTGCTGCGGAATACCCGTCCTCAACCGCCGCGCTAACCGCCAGCGCGCTCCCGGCTACCGCCCCGGCAAACAATAACAGCAGCGGAAAAAGGTACAGCAGCAGCGTTCCCTTGAACAGGGCCGACTCATCCAGGCCGACCACAACCCGATCGCCGACCTTTGCGCCGACTTCGTTGCTGGCGCGATAAAGTGGCGTCCTCTGGCCAAAAAAGTTGGCCAGTACCGAAGTGCCGCAGCTGCTTTCGCTGCAACCGCTGCAGCTCGACTTCCGCTCCGCCTGAACGTAGGCAACGTCATGCTCTGTTTTCACGACTACCGCTTCAGTTTCTATCATGACATACACCTAATTTTTGCTGACCGAATTCGCGATCTGCATCACGGTAATCGCGGGAACCTCGCCTAATACCGTGATCCGGTGGTCAGCCACCGTGCGCGTATAAACATGAATGGCCCCCTGGCGAACCACGCCTTGCATGGGTTTCATCGCGGCCGCGACAGGCTCGATGAAAACAGAAACCGTCGCCAGTCCGTCAGAAAACACCAGATGATTTACCGGCACGCCTTTCCCCGGAATAATGCGCTTCATCACCGTCACCTGGGCAAAGCCGGGCGGAAGCCGCTCCACCACCCAGTTCAAATCGCTTTGCCGCAGTTCCGTTGCGGTTGCCGGATCATTGGGCACCCGCACCTTTTTGCCGGCAATGTTCGGCTTGAGGGATTCCTTGTCTATCTGCCCACCGATCTCGACCTGGGTGAAGGCAAACTGGCCGATCACCTCGTTCCTGTCGTTGAGCATACCGGCTTTCAGCAGCAAGCCCGTGGCCTGGTCGATCCAGAGCTTGTGCCGGTAACGGTATTGATCCCTGGGCTCGAGGACAATCACCTTGCAGGCATGGCCTGCCGTGCGGTCGGGCTCGGCGAACCGGGCCCGGTAATTCTCGGCGATACCGTCAAGCTGCCTGGGCAGCAGCGCAGGAAAGGATTTTTCGACCTTTCTTTTCTCCACCACGACGGAAGCACTGTTGTCCGGTTTGAAGCACAGCACCTCTTCATTGTGGCGGATCACTTCCCGGGGAGAGCCCTCCAGCGCCTCGAGTTTTTCGTGCTCGCCGCTTTCATCCTTGATATGGGTGATTTTGCTGGTTTCAAGATAGTCGCCATACTGATAGACGTAGGTACCGCTGTAATTGAGCTGGTGCGCCGCAGCGGCAGATTTTTTCAACCAGCCCAGCGCATCCGTCTGCTGCGCCACATCCGCCGCCTGCGACACGCCATGCAACCCCACCAGCGCGGCTACCGCGAAAAGTAATGCTCTCATCGTCCTCCATCCCGTGATTGTTCGAGAGACGCGCGCTGATAGTGCCTGGGCAACTGGGCGGCCGGTGAATATTCCTGGTGTGCCGCCAGGTAACCATTGACGTTTATCTCGGACGAGGTGCTCGCCGTGCTCGCCTCCGCGACAACGGCACGGGCTGTCGCACCCATATCACGCTCAGGATTGAATTGCAGCGCCACCCACGCCACCAGGGAAACCGCCGCAATCGACGCCGCGGCAGACAGTGCAATCAAGGGGCGCCGGTGCGGAAGGAGTCGCCGGGGAGCCAGAACCGTCGGCTCTTTTGCCAGCCGCCCGGCGAATCGTGTGTTGAAATCGGGTGAAAGTGTAGCGGTTTGTCGCAAGGAATCGCCGATCAAGTGATACATATTCCACTTCTGCTGCAATTCCGTCTGCCCCCTGGCTGAGAGCAGGATTGCGTTCGCCTCTTCATGATCCAGCTCACCATCTGCCAGCGCAGATATTCGACTCTCCATCATGCTTACCACCTCGTATCTTTATCAGTTCCCAGCATCGGTCGCAATCTCTCGGCGATCGTTTCGCGAGCGCGAAAAATCCTCGACCGCACCGTCCCAATCGGGCAATTCATCATGTTCGCAATTTCCTCATAACTCAGACCCTCGATTTCACGCAGCGTGATCGCGATTTTAAGTTCCTCGGGCAGGCTATCCATTGCCTTGTTCACGGTTTCGGCAACCTGCTTGCTCATCAGTTCATTTTCAGGCGTATTGATATTGCGAAGCTGATCGGCTTCTTCGAAACCTTCGGCCTCTTCGCTGTCGAACTCCGTCGTCGTCGGCGGTCGCCTGCCCTCAGACACCAGATAATTCTTGGCGGCATTGATTCCGATCCGATACAGCCAGGTATAAAAAGCGCTTTCGCCCCGGAACGAAGGCAGTGCGCGGTAAGCCTTGATGAACGCTTCCTGAACCACGTCTTCGACTTCGGTCGGGTTACGGATGAAGCGCGACAGCAAACGCCCCAGCTTGCGCTGATACTTCGCCACAAGCAGCTCGAAAGCGTGCTTGTCGCCGTGCTGCGCTCGCTCGACCAGTTGCTGGTCAATCTCACGATCACCCATGAGGGCCTTCCCCGAATTTCAGCGCCATTATCCTTGTCCCTATTGGTGGCATGGCCTTTCCATGCCACCTAATGGTCTCAGTATAGCGCCCACATCCATTTCAGGGAACGCGGCCCTCTTCACAAAGACCTCCTCGTCGCGGAATAGTTCATATCCCGGCAGGGTTATTGACAGCCCGGTTCCGCGAAAATGTCGCCCTGCCCCGCACCCACGTTGCGTGCTATCATTTCCTCCGCATATTTAAAGTCAAAGGAACAATGTACATGTCGCATTTTGACGTGATCATCATCGGCAGCGGGCTGGCCGGCATGACGCTGGCGCTGAACCTCGCCGAGAGCCGGCGAGTGGCGATCGTCACCAAGCGTGGGGTGCTGGATGGCGCCAGCAACTGGGCGCAGGGCGGCATCGCCGCCGTGCTGGCGGACGATGACTCGATCGAG
Organism: Sulfuricella sp.; assembly: GCA_031426955.1. Classification (GTDB taxonomy): domain Bacteria; phylum Pseudomonadota; class Gammaproteobacteria; order Burkholderiales; family Sulfuricellaceae; genus Sulfuricella. The sequence goes on along the minus strand of JASJPA010000008.1, from coordinate 13,820 downwards.
GAGCACATCAGCGATACCCTGATCGCCGGCGCGGGGCTGTGCGACGAACAAGCCACCCGCTTCGTGGTGGAAAACAGCCGGGCCGCGATCGAATGGCTGATCGAGCAAGGCGTGCCATTTACCCGGGATGCGGACAACAGCACCGGCTACCATCTGACCCGGGAAGGCGGCCACAGCCACCGCCGCATCATCCACGCCGCCGACGCTACCGGCCATGCGATACAGGTCACCCTGGCGGAAAAAGTCCGTAGCCATGCCAACATCACGCTGCTGGAAAACCACATCGCCATCGACCTGATCACCGGCGGCAAGCTCGGGCTTGAGGACAATGCCTGTCATGGCGTGTATGTTCTCGACAAGATCAACGGCAAGGTCAGAACCTTTGCCGCCCGGCATATCGTGATGGCCAGCGGCGGAGCCGGCAAGGTCTATCTTTACACCACCAATCCCGACGTTGCCACCGGTGACGGCGTCGCGATGGGCTGGCGCGCCGGATGCAGGGTGTCGAACATGGAATTCGTCCAGTTCCATCCTACCTGTCTGTATCACCCCCACGCCAAATCATTCCTGATCACCGAAGCCGTGCGTGGCGAAGGCGGCATCCTGGTATTGCGCGACGGCACCCGCTTCATGCCGGAGCACGACCCTCGCGCCGAACTGGCGCCGCGCGACGTGGTGGCGCGCGCGATCGACTTCGAGATGAAAAAACGTGGCCTGGACTGCGTTTATCTCGACATTTCGCACAAGCCGGCCGCTTTCCTCAGGGAGCATTTCCCCAACATCCACGAACGCTGCCTGGAACTGGGCATCGACATCACGCGCCAGCCCATTCCCGTGGTACCGGCGGCACACTACAGCTGCGGCGGCATCGTCACCGACCGCTCTGCGCGCACCGACATTCCCAACCTGTATGCCATTGGCGAGGTCGCCTGCACCGGGCTGCACGGCGCCAACCGCCTGGCCAGCAACTCCCTGCTGGAATGCCTGGTATACGCCCAGGCCGCCGCGAAGGACATCCTCAAGCAGCCGCAAATACCGCCCGCCGCCCTGCCGGAATGGGATGAAAGCCGCGTCACCGACGCCGACGAGGAAATCGTCATTTCCCACAACTGGGACGAGCTGCGCCGCTTCATGTGGGATTACGTCGGCATCGTGCGCACCAACAAGCGCCTGGAACGGGCGCAGCACCGCATCCGCCTGCTCACCGAGGAAATCAACGAGTACTACCAGAACTTCCGCGTCAGCAATGACCTGATCGAGCTGCGCAACCTGGTACTCACCGCCGACCTGATCGTGCAATGCGCCATGCTGCGCCACGAAAGCCGTGGCCTGCATTACAGCCGGGATTATCCGCAGATGCTGCCGGAAGCAAAAAACAGCGTGCTTACGCCGCCGAACTACAGCGCCATTTCAGCCATAGCCGCAAACGCCTGAAATCTTCCGCATCAACCACATCCTGCAGAATCAAGTGTGCGCATTCCAGGCCAGGGGGATTCCACTCTCTGAATCATCGGCTCAGCTGGGCACACCGCTGCACCCGCACCCCATTGTATGATTCGTTCATATATACTGAAGATCGATGGGATCATCAAACAGGGAAACGTGTGGACAAAGCCGATTCAAAACTAGGTCTTGCCATCAGCTTGATCGCGGGAGCCACGGCCCTCGTTGTCATGCTCACCTTGCCCCTGACCTACTTTTCCCTCGGCTACCAGGAAGAAGCCACCGCCGCCCAAACCAAAGCGGACCTTTATGCCGCCCTCGTTAACGACCCTGCCAAGGAACAGGGCGCCAAACACCCCACCAAGCAGGCCAGGCTCGCCCGCCTGATAGAAATGCTGGAAGCCGACCCGCTGGGCGGCAAGCAAGAAACCCACCGTATTTTCGACACGGAAAACAATCTCGTCGCAGAAACTCTCGGGAAATTGGGTGAGCCACTTGTCACGCGCACCGCCGAGCTCAAAAATTCTGTCGCTCCTTTCGCCCGCATCGAGATCACCCGTTCCCTGCACCCCCTGCTAATCAATACTGCTCTGGTCGGGGTGCTCGGAGCGCTGCTAGGTAGTGCCATCTTCTTTGTCCTGCGAATTTTCCCCATGCGCGCCCTGCATCTGGCGGTAAATGAAATCAACGAGCGCCGGCGAACGGAGTCGGATCTGCAGCAATCCCTTTCCATCCTGGCGGCAACCCTGGAATCCACGGCAGACGGCATTCTGGTGGTGGATCGCCTGGGCAGGATCGCAAGCTTCAACGACCGGTTTATCGAAATGTGGCAAATCCCGGATCACATCGTCGCTTCCCGGGACAACAACCTGATCCTGGGCGCGATCGCCAAGCAATTGTCCGACCCGAAGTGGTTCCTGGAAAAATTCAGGCAACTCAGGGAAACGCCCCCCCAAAGCGACGACGCTGGTCCGGAAATCATTGACTTGACAGATGGGCCCGCCTTCGAGCTGACCTCGAAGCCACAGTGGATAGCCGAACAAAGCGCAGGCTGGGTATGGAGCTTTCACGATATCACCGAACGCAAACGCACGGAAGCCCTCTTAAGCGGTGAAAAGCAGGTACTGGAGCAGATCGTCAGCGGCGCATCCCTGCCAGAAGTGCTTGAAATCCTGGCGCACAACATCGAGGCGCAGTCCGGCAGAATGTTTTGCACCATCCTGCTCAGCGATGATCAGGGACGGCTGCAGCACGCCGGCGCCTACGGCATCTCGAAGGATTTCCTCTCGGCAGCAAAGCGCCTCGTCATCCCTCCCACTGCCGACACCTTCGCCAGAACCGGCACAATGGGCGAAGCGCATGCCAGCTTGGACATGTCCAGCGAACCGGTCTGGGCAGACTACCGCGAACTGGCATTGCGCCACGGACTGCAGGCCCGCTGGGCTGCGCCTATCCATTCCACCACCGGCAGCGTGCTGGGCTTGGTAGCGACCTATTACCGCGAGCATGACAACCCCGATCCCCACGACCTGCGTCTGATAGAAATCGCCTGCAATCTCACCCGTATCGTCATCGAACGCAAGCACGCCGAAGCGCGTATGGAATTCCTGGCCCACTATGACTCTCTCACTGGCCTGCCGAACCGCACCCTGTTTCGTGACCGCCTGGCCCACGCCATCGCCCGGGCAGATCGCGACAACCAGATGCTCGCCCTGATGTTTATCGACCTGGACCGCTTCAAGACCATAAACGACACCCTGGGGCACCATATCGGCGACCTGATGCTGAAGGGCGTCGCGGAGCGCATCAAAGCCTGCGTACGGGAAGAAGATACGGCCGCCCGGCTCGGGGGCGACGAATTTACCGTGATCCTGGAGCAGATCGCCGCACCGGAGGATGCCAGCGGTGTCGCCCAGAAGATCATTGACGAACTCTCTCCCCCCTTCAACCTGCTCGGTGATGAAGCCTTCATCACTGCCAGCATCGGCATCAGCATCTACCCCACGGATAATACCGACATGGACGGCCTGCTCAAGAATACCGACGCCGCCATGTATAACGCCAAGGAAACGGGCCGGAACAATTTCCAGTTCTATGCCAAGGAGATGAACGTCAAGGCGCTAGGCCGACTGGAACTGGAAAACAGCCTGCGCCACGCAGTAGAGCGTGGCGAATTCGTCCTGTATTATCAGCCCAAGATCAGCCTCGATACCGGGCAAACCGCAGGCATGGAAGCACTGCTCCGCTGGGCCCATCCCCAGCGCGGCATCGTGTCGCCAATCGAGTTCATCCCGCTGCTCGAAGAAACCGGCCTGATCAACCAGGTAGGCGACTGGCTGATTCACACCGCCTGCATACAAAACAAGATCTGGATGGACGCGGGTTTCCCGCCAATGCGAGTGGCCGTCAACCTCTCCGCCCGCCAGTTTCAGCACAACGACCTGCTCCAGCATGTCACCCGCGCCCTCGATGATTCCGGGCTTGACGGCGATTTTCTGGAACTCGAGGTTACCGAAAGCTTGTTGATGCAGAACCCCGAATACATCCTGGATGTTTTCCATAAAATGGGGGCTCTGGGCGTGGTTCGGATCGATATCGACGACTTTGGCACCGGTTATTCATCCCTGAGCAATCTGAAGCGCTTTCCCATCACCACGGTCAAGATCGACAAATCCTTCATCCAAGGCATCCCGCACGACGAAGAGGATGTGGCTATCGTGACGACGGTAATCGGCATGGCCAAAAGCCTCAAACTCAAGGTTATCGCCGAAGGCGTGGAAAACGAGGCACAACTCGCCTTATTGTGTGAACTGGGTTGCGACGAGGTTCAAGGATATGTTTTCAGCCGACCGCTCCCCGCAGAGGGTTTTGCCAAATGGCTACGGCGGGGAGATGTCATGGACAGGATTGTTGCCGCCTGCAAGGGGAATAAGGTGACGCGCCCATAACGGCAGCATAGTCGCATTAATCCGCCTTCTTGCATCGCCATTTCAGCCACACCCGCAGCCGCCTGAAATCTTCCGCATGGACTGCATCCGGAAGAATCACCAGATGTTTCGCCAGGCGGCCACCCGCCGGTTTCAAATTCAGCACGGTCAAATAAGGGGCAACGAAGCTGCTGCCGAGCAGAGCTGCTTCGTGCCATGCCCCGGCGCGGGTCTGGAATTCGCAGCGACAATCGGCATCGAGCCGCAATGCAATCAGCGAATGCTGCAGAGAACGGAAACCATCGCGCCGCAGAGTATGCCAGGCGCTGCCGAGAAGCACCGCCATCAGCAAGACGGCGAGCCAATGCGGCAGTGGCGCCAGCCAAAACAGAGCGGCGGCAAAACCATGCATACCCGCGAGCAAACCCGCCAACCGCCGGGACGGCCCGACCGCGATCGTCAGCATCCCCGCCCGCAACCCTTGTAAAAATGGCCAAATGGCCTTATGTTAACCATCATCACTTTCAAACTCCGTCAGAATTATGAATCCCACCTGGAAAGACCATCTCATCAAAGCGGGCGCCACCCTGGAAAACGATCATGCCATTCATTTCGGCAATCCGGAAAAAGAATTGCTGACCGCACAGTCCGGCACCATACTCACCGACCTCTCCCACCGCGGCGTGATCGGCGTCAATGGCGAGGACAGTCAGACCTTTCTGCAGGGCCAGACCACCAACGATGTCAGGCTGGCCACCGACCGCGCGCAATACAACAGCCTGTGCACGCCCAAAGGCCGGATGCTGGCAAGCTTCCTGCTGTGGCGGGACGCTGACGGTTATTTTCTGCAACTGCCCGTCACGCTGCAAGCCGGCATCCAGAAGCGGCTGATGATGTACGTGCTGCGTTCCAAGGTCAAGGTGCGTGATGCCGGCGATGAATCGGTGCGTCTCGGCGTGGCCGGCAAGGGTGCCGAAGCATTAATGCAGGCAGCCATCGGCGCACTGCCGCCGGACGTGATGGGGGTCGTCCGCCACGACAAGGGAACGATCATCCGGCTCGGCGCCACGCGCTTCGAGGTCGTTGCGCCCCTTGAGCAAGGGCCTGCCCTGTGGGAGGAATTAAGCAGGTTAGCTACCCCGGTCGGCAGCGCCTGCTGGGAATGGCTGGAAATCCACGCAGGCATCCCGATCATCCTGCCCCAGACCCAGGAGCAGTTCACACCGCAAATGGCGAATTTCGAGGCCATCGGCGGCGTCAGCTTCACCAAGGGATGCTACACCGGCCAGGAAATCGTAGCGCGCACGCAATACCTCGGCAAGGTCAAACGCCGTTTGTATCTTGCCCACCTCGACTCGGACAGCGTGCCCCAGCCAGGAGACGATCTGTTCGGCGCAGAGCCGACGGCAGGCATGGTGGTAAATGCCCAGCCTGCCCCCGATGGCGGCTACGACCTGCTGGCGGTGATCCCCACCGGCAGCGCGGAAGCCGGCGCGGTGCACTTTAAAACCCCGGAGGGTCCGGCCCTGCAGTTCCTGCCCCTGCCTTACCCGGTCTAGACATACCCGGAGGACACAAGTGAAAATTTCCTTCCTCGGTGCCGCCCAGCAGGTCACCGGCTCCTGCTACCTGATCGAAACCGGGGAGGTCAAATTCCTGGTGGATTGCGGCATGTTCCAGGGCGGCCACGAAGCCGACAAGCTGAATGCGCAACCCTTCAAGTTCCTTCCCCGGGATATCGCTTTTGTCTTGCTGACTCACGCCCACATCGACCACAGCGGCCTGCTGCCCAAACTGGTTGCGGCGGGTTTTGACGGTCAGATTTACACCACGACCGCCACCGCCGACCTGCTGGGAGTCATGCTGCCGGATTCCGCCCACATTCAGGAAATCGAAGCCAGCCGAGAAAACCGCCGGCGCGAGGAAAAACCGAGAAGGAAGCGCAAGCTCAGTGCAGAAGCCACTCCGCTGTACACCAGGGCCGAAGCGGAAATCTGCCTGGGCAGGCTGACGCCGGTTTCCTACGACACGCAGATCTCCCCGCACCCGTCAGTACACTGCTGCTTCCGTGATGCCGGCCATATTCTGGGATCATCCATTATCGAAGTCTGGGTCAAGGATAGAGAAAAGCAGACCAAGCTGGTCTTCTCGGGGGACCTGGGGCAGCCCGGCCAGCCTATCCTGCGCGACCCCTCCATAATCGAAGAAGCCGATATCCTGTTCGTCGAATCCACCTACGGCGACCGGTTGCACAAGGACCTGCCATCGACTACCGAAGAATTCGTGCATGCCATCAATGACACGCTGTACCGGAAAAAAGGCAATGTCATCATTCCTGCCTTCGCCGTGGGCCGTACGCAGGAAATCATCTATTTTCTTCATGAACTCACCCGCCAGGGGCGATTCAGGAATCTGACCGTCTATGTGGATTCGCCGATGGCGACCAAAGCCACGGATATCACCCTGCGGCACATGGAAATGTTCGACGAGGAGGCGAGGAAACTCACCGCCTGGCAGGCAAAAAACCACACTCCGCTAAAGCTCACATTCACCGGCAGCGCGCAAGAATCCATTGCGCTGAACAGCGTCCATTCCGGTGCGATCATTATTTCCGCCAGCGGCATGTGCGATGCCGGACGCATCAAGTTTCACCTGATCAACAATCTGGGAAAAAGGCAGAACACCATCCTGATCACCGGTTTCCAGGCCCAGGGCACGCTGGGAAGACGGCTGGTGGATGGGGCAAAAACGACGCGCATTTACGGCAAGGACATTCCCGTGCGCGCGGAAATTTATACGATCGGCGGGTTCTCGGCCCATGCCGACCAGGCCGCCTTGCTGCACTGGCTCAAACAGTTCAAGCGCCCGCCCGCCCAAACCTTCGTGGTTCACGGCGAACCGCACGCCGCCCAGGCGCTGGCCGACTACATCAAGAAAATGAACTGGGAAGTAACCGTACCCGCCTTGGGGGACTCAGCCATCTTTGTAAAGATGGCTGAAGAAAAACCGTAACCTTTTACTCAGACGGAGGCTGATCGGCGCTGCCCTCATCCGGAGACTGATCCGGATTTTCCTGGGGCTGGGGTTTATTCAGTTTCTGCTGTTTTTTTTCTTCTTTTTTTCTTTTCTTTTCCAGCTCTTTCTGACGCTTTTCATATTGAAAATTAGGTTGTGCCAAGTTGTCACCCTTTAAGCTGGTATTCGTGATTAAGAAAGGAAATGAAGCCGAGCCCGGAAGCCAGACTCTTTAAGTACAGATCGAAGATCAGTTAGTTTAACAGAAACAATAACACAACTGCGCCCTATCATCAGAGTCGACCCGGACCAATGCATAACCCGGGAAGGTCATGAAAGGGTAGAATGACATTTTATCCGCTCGACCGCCCATGCCTTCCCCCTCAGCCCAGCAAATCCTCCACGACGTTTTCGGCTACACGGCCTTCCGCGACGAGCAACAGGCCATCGTCGAGCATGTCACATCGGGTGGCGACGCGCTGGTACTGATGCCGACCGGCGGCGGGAAATCCCTGTGCTACCAGCTCCCCGCGCTGTTGCGGCACGGCGTCGGCATCGTGGTGTCGCCGCTGATCGCGCTGATGCAGGACCAGGTGGACGCCCTCAGGCAACTCGGCGTGAAGGCCGCCTTCCTCAACTCCAGCCTGAACGCCGACGCCGCCCGAGACGTGTTTGGTCGCCTGATGCGCGGCGACCTGGACATCCTCTATGTGGCCCCGGAGCGCCTGCTGATGGCGAATTTCCTGAGTGCGCTGGAGCAGGTGCAGGCCGGCCCGGGATTGGCGCTGTTCGCCATCGACGAGGCCCACTGCGTGTCGCAGTGGGGCCACGACTTCCGCCCCGAATATCGGGAACTGACGGTGCTGCACGAGCGCTTTCCGGCGGTGCCGCGCATCGCGCTCACCGCCACGGCGGACGCCCCGACCCGGCGCGAGATCGTCGAGCGCCTGGCGCTGGAACAGGCGTGCCAGTTCGTCTCCAGCTTCGACCGCCCGAACATCCGCTACCGGGTGACACTGAAAGACAATGCACGGAACCAGTTGCAGGCATTTCTGGAAGCCGAGCACGCCAACGATGCCGGTATCGTCTATTGCCTGTCGCGCAAGAAAGTCGAGGAAACCGCCGCCTGGCTCAAGGATAAAGGCTGGGACGCCCTGCCCTACCACGCCGGTCTCGACGCCGCCACGCGCAATGCCAACCAGCGCCGCTTCCTGCGCGAGGAAGGCGTGATCATGGTCGCCACCGTCGCCTTCGGCATGGGCATCGACAAGCCCAACGTGCGCTTCGTCGCCCATCTCGACCTGCCCAAGAGCATGGAAGGCTATTACCAGGAAACCGGCCGCGCCGGCCGCGACGGCCTGCCTGCGGACGCCTGGATGACCTACGGCTTGGGCGATGTAGTCTCGATGCGCCAGATGCTCAATTCCGGCGATGCCCCCGCCGAACGCAAACGGGTCGAACTGCAGAAGCTCGACGCCCTGCTCGGCTTCTGCGAAGCCACCGCCTGCCGCCACCAGACCATCCTGCGCTACTTCGGCGAAGAACACCCCGGCGACTGCGGCCAGTGCGACAACTGCCTCGAACCAGTGGACACCTGGGACGCCACCCAGCCCGCTCAAATGGCGCTATCCTGCGTCTACCGCACCGGCCAGCGCTTCGGCGTCGGCCACCTGATCGACGTGCTGCTGGGCAAAACCACGCCCCAAGTCGAGAAATTCCGCCACCACCAGCTCACCACCTTCGGCATCGGCCAGGCGCTCGCCCAAGCCCAGTGGAGCAGCGTCTACCGCCAGCTGGTCGCCGCCGGACTGCTGAACGTGGACATCGAAGCCTACGGCGGCCTGCGCCTGACCGAGGAATCCCGCCCCGTGCTGCGCGGCGAGCAGGAAGTCTGGCTACGGCGCGATGCCGAACCCGCCAGGAAGAGCCGAACCAGCAAGGCCGAACGCGGCGCCCGCGCCCGCGAAGCCTTCGCCGGTGCCAACGAAGACCCACTGTGGCTCGCCCTCAAGGCCAAGCGCACCGAACTTGCCCGCGAGCAGGGCGTGCCGCCCTACGTGATCTTCCACGACAGCACCCTGCTGGAAATCCTCAACCGCCGCCCGGGCAGCCTGAGGGAAATGGGTGAAATCAGCGGAGTCGGCCAGGCCAAGCTGGCGAAATACGGTGATGAGTTTTTACAGGTGCTGGAGAATGAGGCGAACGGGGTTGGTTAGGTTGGGGTGACGAAGGAATGCCAACCATTGACAATCCAAGACGGCGCCCGCTATAGTCCTTGCATGGCAAAAAACATCCCCATCCGTTCCGAATCAACCTCCACCATGCGACTGTGGCTATGGACGCTATTCCATTGCCGCAGCGATTCGCTCCTGTTTTAACGTAACCGGGCAACTGCGGGTCAGACCGCGATTGCTTTTCCCTGCCGAAGACCCGCACCATCAAAGGGTCTTCATGAAAAACACATCACCGGCTATTGCCATCAATCGGGACGCCCTTTTCGGCGTTGCCTTCGCGGTTCTCGCCGCAATCGGCTTCTCGGCCAAGGCCATCCTGGTCAAGCTGGCTTATTTCGACGCCGTGGATGCGGTGACGCTGCTTGCCCTGCGCATGGCGTTCTCCGTCCCGTTTTTCATGGTGGTTGCGCTGTGGGCCAGAATGACTCACGCCGAATCGCTCGACAAACGTGACTGGATGGCCGTCCTGGCACTGGGCCTTATCGGGTATTACCTGTCCAGCTTCCTGGATTTTCTGGGGCTGCAAACCATTTCCGCCGGGCTGGAACGGCTGATTCTGTTTCTCTATCCCACCATGACGGTGATCCTGTCGGCGCTGGTCTACCGGCGCGCAATCGGCAGAAAAGTGGTGACGGCGATGATCTTGAGCTATGCGGGAATCTTGCTGGTTTTCCTCCACGACGTGGGGATGAACCGGGGCGGCATCGTGCTGGGCGCTTCGCTGGTGTTCGCCAGCACCTTGTCCTACTCGGTCTACTTGGTGGGTGCGGGCCATGCCATCGCCCGCATCGGCGCCGCCCGCTTCACCGCCTACGCCATGATCGTGGCCAGCGCGGCCAGCCTGCTCCAGTTCGGCGCAACCCACCCGTTAGCGGCGCTCGACCTGCCGCTGCGGGTCTACGAGTTGGCCATCGCCATGGCGATTTTTTCCACGGTGCTGCCGGTGTTCCTGCTTTCCGCCGGAATCCGCCGCATCGGCTCGGGCAATGCCTCGCTGATCGGCTCCATCGGGCCGGTGGCCACGATCTACCTGGCCCATGTTTTCCTGAACGAGAGCGTATCCATGCAACAACTGGCCGGTTCGCTGCTGGTGCTGATCGGCGTAATCACCGTCAGCATCAACAGCAAAAATGGAGCTAAATAGCGTTCCAAACAGAATTTAATCCCGGATTATCCATATGCCTAAAGCCCGTGAATTCCCTGTAGGAGCGGCCTCCAGGCCGCGATAAGGTTTTGAGAATCGCGACCTGGAGGTCGCTCCCACAGGGGTCACGAAACGCTGACGGATGGTTTGGCTATTTACTCCGGCACGGTCCATTCCAGACGGATTTTGCCGTTTTTTTCCGCGCCTAGCGCGACCAGCAATTCCGGCAACAGTTCGCCCAGTTGCGTGTCGAGTTTCCATGGCGGATTGATGATCGTCATGCCGCTGCCGTTGAGCTGAAAGTTGTTCAGCGGGGCGAGGTGGATTTCCGTGGTGAGTATCGGCTTGATCCCGCTGGCAGCCAGTTGGCGGTGAAAATGACGCACCGGCTCCGGGCTTTTGATCGGGTACCAGATGGCGTAGGTGCCGGTCGGAAAGCGTTTGTGCGCTTCTTTCAGGGCTGCCAGCAGGCGGCGGAACTCATCCGGCACTTCATACGGCGGATCGAGCAGCACCAGGGCGCGCCGGCTTTCCGGCGGCAACTGCGATTTCAGCGCCAGCGCGGCATCGATCGGCTGGATGCGCACCTGGCGATCATCGCGGAACAACCTCTCCAGCGAACTCAGCGCATCCGGGTGGATGTCGCTCAGCAGCAACTTGTCCTGCGGCCGCAGCAGTGCGCGTGCCAATCGCGGCGAGCCGGGATAACTGGTCAGCCTGCCCTCCTTGTCCGGCAAACCCAGGCGGCGCACCAGGTTGAGAAAGTCGGCAAACGCCGGCGAAGGATGGGGAAATTCCAGCGCGCGCAGGATGCCTTGTTCCGCCTCGCCGGTCTTGGCTGCCAGTTCACCGCGCAGGCTGTAGGTTCCATCGCCGGCGTGCGCGTCGAGCACGGTAAAGCCCTTTTCCTTGTGCTTGAAATGTTCGATCAGCAGCATCAGGATGAGGTGTTTGAATACGTCGCAAAAATTGCCGGCATGGTAGCCGTGGCGGTAATTCATCAGAGGATAGTCCTGGTCATGGAAGGCGCGATCAAGGTCGCAGGGGAATTATAAGCTTAAAAACGGCTATTGATTTCCTTGCTCCCAAAACCCGCTGCCTTGAGTTAAGCTACGTATTTTACAAGCACCTTAACCAAACCATGGCCCAATACGTAATGTCCATGCTCCGCGTGAGCAAGATCGTTCCCCCCAAGCGTCAAATCATCAAGGATATTTCGCTGAGTTTCTTTCCCGGCGCCAAGATCGGCCTGCTCGGCCTGAATGGCTCGGGCAAGTCCACCGTGCTGCGCATCATGGCGGGCGCAGACAAGGAATACGACGGCGAGGTGCAGCACCTGCCCAACATCTCCATCGGCTATCTGGCGCAGGAGCCGCAGCTCAACCCGGCCAGGACCGTGCGCGAGGAAGTCGAGGCGGGCCTGGGCGAAGTGATGCAGGCCAAACAGAAGCTGGAAGAAATCTATGCCGCCTATGCCGAGCCGGATGCCGACTTCGACAAACTGGCCGAAGAACAGGGGCGGCTGGAAGCCATCATCGCTACCTCGGGCACCGATGCCGTGCACCAGATGGAAGTTGCCGCCGACGCGCTGCGCCTGCCGCCCTGGGACGCCAAAATCAAACACCTCTCCGGCGGAGAAAAGCGCCGCGTAGCGCTGTGCCAACTGCTGCTGGAAAAGCCCGACATGCTGCTGCTGGACGAGCCGACCAACCATCTCGACGCGGAATCGGTGGACTGGCTGGAGCAATTCCTGGTGCGCTTCCCCGGCACCGTGGTGGCCGTTACCCACGACCGCTACTTCCTCGACAACGCCGCCGAGTGGATACTCGAACTCGACCGCGGCCACGGCATCCCGTGGAAGGGCAACTACTCGAGCTGGCTGGAGCAGAAAGAAGCGCGGCTGGAGACCGAGAACAAGCAGATCGACGCCCACATGAAGGCGATGAAGCAGGAGCTGGAATGGGTGCGCCAGAATCCCAAGGCGCGTCAGGCCAAATCCAAAGCGCGTCTGAACCGCTTCGAGGAGCTCAACTCGCAGGAATACCAGCAGCGCAACGAGACGCAGGAAATCTTCATCCCCGTCGGCGAACGCCTGGGCAACGAAGTCATCGAATTCGACGGCGTCAGCAAAGCCTTTGGCGATCGCCTGCTGATCGACAACCTCAGCTTCAAGGTGCCGCCCGGCGCCATCGTCGGCATCATCGGCCCGAACGGCGCGGGCAAATCCACGCTGTTCAAGCTGATCACCGGCAAGGAACAGCCGGACAGCGGCACCGTGAAGATCGGCACCACCGTCAAGATCGCGCACGTCGATCAGGCACGCGACTCGCTGCAGAACGACAAGACCGTGTTCGACGCCATTTCCAGCGGCAACGACATCCTCACCGTGGGCAAATACGAGACCCCAGCACGCGCCTACATCGGCCGCTTCAACTTCAAGGGCTCCGACCAGGGCAAGATGGTCGGCCAGCTCTCCGGCGGCGAGCGCGGCCGCCTGCACCTGGCGCAAACGCTGATTTCCGGCGGCAACGTGCTGCTGCTCGACGAGCCCTCCAACGACCTCGACGTGGAAACCCTGCGCGCGCTGGAAGACGCCCTGCTCGAATTCGCAGGCTGCGTGCTGGTCATCTCCCACGACCGCTGGTTCCTCGACCGCATCGCCACCCACATCCTCGCCTGCGAAGGCGATTCCAAGTGGACCTTCTTCGACGGCAACTACCAGGAATATGAAGCGGACAAGAAGAAACGCTTGGGCGAAGAAGGCGCGAAACCAAAGCGGATTCGGTATAAGCCGATTAGTCGGTAAGTCCGGTTATCCGCCCGCTGTTCCTATCATTTTTTTTCATGCACTTAATCTTGAGGGTTAGACATGCGAACAATTAGTTTTGTAAACATGAAGGGGGGAGTAGGTAAAACCACACTTGCAATTAACGTGGCTGACCACTTAGCGCGGGTGAATAATAAGAAAGTTGCGTTAATTGATGTCGACCCTCAGTTTAATGCTACGCGAATTCAAGTTCGAAGTGCAATTCTGATTAACAGGTTGGGTGGGCGAGA
>JASJPA010000007.1:0-144634 GCA_031426955.1 Sulfuricella sp. | reverse complement strand
TTGGATTTTTCACATATTCATGAATCATGCGATTGCGCAATTTTCTGATGGTGGCCCAGCCATCGGCCGATTCGATCAACCCAAGACGCTCTGCACGATCCAGATTTTCAATCATGGTGCCCGGGGTTTCTTCCATAAGTTTTAGAAAGGCCGGCAGAAGCTTGTCTCCCAATGTGTCCTGAAGTCGCCCAAACCTTGCAACGAAGGCATCCACCCGCTCCGCGAGAGTGTCATTCTCCGGCAGGGATTCGATTGCCGATGAAGTGAGAGCGAGGGCAAATAATTTCTCATCTGTCCGCTGCAGGTATTGCGCTTCCAGACGGCAAACTTCAACCAGGGAGCGAATGCGTTCTTCTGTTCCTGGTGCAAACTGAGTCATATCCGTTTTCCGTGTTGACGGGCAATATTGTGTATGGGCTGGGGAGGAGTCTCCGGGGTGACCAGCACCACATCTACTCGCCGCCCTCCAAGTTTGCGCTCAATGAGCGCCGCAAGCCGGGCTGCCTTTAAGGCGGGGCGGGCGACGCTGTCCGAAAGTGTCACCATGAGATCGACATCCCCCCCTCGGGATGTATCGTCCAGTCGTGACCCAAAAAGCGTTACTTCGACGGAAGGGCCGAATTCGCTGATGGCGGTTTCACGTATCAATCGAATTTGTTCAGTGGTTAGACGCATGTTTCTTTCATGGCTTCACTATTAAAAAAATAGGGGGCACCACTATTTTTGCTGACGGCATTAAGTCGGCAAAGCGATCGGAAGTTGAGCACGCAGGCCTTTCTGTCATAGCGGTGTTTTGTCGAGTATAGCATTCCTGCATTCCACGGAATTCGCCCAGATCAGGCAAGTCCTATGAAGTATTGGCCGGGACTGTGGCGTTTTTGTGTGCGAAGCGGCGAAGCGGGGTCATACCTGCCCTTCTTGTGCAGCCAGATCGGCACGCATGGTTTCGATTTCGCTTTTCAGGGCTTGGTCTTGCCCAGGCTGATGCTCAGCCGCTCGGCCAACTGGCGTTGGTTGAGGCTGGGTTCGGTGGTGACGATGTTGAGGATGCGCAGTTGCGCTTGTTCCTGGGTTGTCATTTTTTATACGTTCATCATTTGAACGGGAGTTTACCGGGGTGGGAGGTGGAGTTCAAGGGGGTAGAGCACAGGGATGAGGAAAATTCAGTGCTGAGGACTGAGGACTGATCCGGACCGATACGGTAATTGATCTGGGTTGATCGCGGCGAGGGCGCCGCTCCTACAGGGGGACGAGATGCCGGTGTGTGGTTTGTTGTAGGAGGCCCGCCCTCGGGCCGATTGCGGTGGTTGATCCGGCCGAACGGCGATTGATCTGGGTTGATCGCGGCGAGGGCGCCGCTCCTACAGGGGGATGAGATGCCGGTGTGTGGTTTGTTGTAGGAGGCCCGCCCTCGGGCCGATTGCGGTGGTTGATCCGGGCTGATCGCGGCGAGGGCGCCGCTCCTACAAGGGTGTTTTGGCTCTAATGGATATCCGGGTTTATTGCGCGTTCCCGATATCATTTATGTACCAGGCCATGCATTGCACAAGCCCCTCACCAATTTTGTACTGCGGAACATAGCCTAGACGCGTGGCGGCTTTTTCGATATCGGCCAGCGAGTGGCGCACGTCGCCGGCGCGGAAATCCCGATGGATGGCCTTGAAATTTTTCAGATGCGGATAGTGTACGACCAGGTTGGTACGCAGGTGTTCGAATAAGTCGTTGAGGCTGGTGCGGTCGCCCACGGCAATGTTGTAGACCTGGTTGACGGCGTCGGGGTTTTCGGTGGTGGCGGCGAGCAGGTTGGCCTGGACGGTGTTGTCGATGTAGCAGAAGTCGCGGCTGGTTTCGCCGTCGCCGTTGATGTAAACGGGCTGGTTCTTGATCATGGCGTCGATCCATTTGGGGATGACCGCCGCGTAGGCGCCGTTGGGGTCCTGGCGCTGGCCGAAGATGTTGAAGTAGCGCAGGCCGATGGTGTTGAAGCCGTAGGTGCGGGCGAAAACGTCGGCGTAGAGTTCGTTGACGAGCTTGGTGACGGCGTAGGGTGATAAGGGTTTGCCGATCTTGTCTTCCACCTTGGGCAGGTCGGGGTGGTCGCCATAGGTGGAGCTGCTGGCGGCGTAGACGAAGCGTTTGACGTTGGCATCGCGGGCGGCGACCAGCATGTTGAGAAAGCCGTCGATGTTGTTCTGGTTGGTGGTGATGGGATCTTCGATGGAGCGCGGGACGGAGCCGAGGGCGGCTTGGTGGAGGACGTAATCCACTGAGGACTGAGCTTCACCCCCTCCCCCCTCTCCCCGGCCCTCTCCCGCAAGGGGAGAGGGGGAATAAGACATGGCGCGGCGGCAGTCTTCGAGGTTGCAGATGTCGCCGTTTATGAACTGGAAGCTGGCCCATTGCTCGGGGGTGACGAGGGTTTGGACTTCATCGAGGTTGTGTTGGTGGCCGGTGGCGAAGTTGTCGAGGCCGACAACGCGCTGGTTAAGTTTGAGCAGGCTTTCGAGCAGGTTGCTGCCGATGAAGCCGGCCACGCCGGTGACGAGCCAGGTTTTGGGGTTATTCAGCAGTTGATCGCGAAGTGTTTGGTATGGGGTGGGCATTTCTATTCTTTTCCGATTTGGTGTTGTGGTCTGGCCGCCCGTTTTTCAGCACCGCGGGCGGTGAGTGGACCCTTTGCAGGCGGCTACCGCCATGGCGTTATAGCCTCCAGAGCTGGAGCCCGGCAGCACAAATGGCTTCCGGGTCATAGGCGGATTTCACGTCCGTGAAAACGCCGCCTGGCTTGAGCTTGCCGAGAATATCGGCCAACGGCATGGCGAGGTATTCCTTGTGGGATACCGCTGCGACGATAGCGTCGGCCTTTTCGGGCAGTTGCTCCCAGGAAGTGAGCTGGATGCCGTATTCGTGCATGGCTTCTGCCGTTTCGGCGACGGGGTCGTGCACCGAGACGTCGCAGCCGAACTCCTGCAATTCGCGCACCACGTCAGCCACTTTGGAATTTCTCAGGTCGGGGCAGTTTTCCTTGAAGGTGAGGCCGAGGACGATGACCTTGGCATCTTTGACACAGCCTCCGGCGTGGATAATCTGCTTGATCGTCTGGTGGGCGACATGGGCAGCCATGCCGTCGTTGATGCGCCGTCCGGCGAGGATGACCTGGGGGTGGTAGCCGAGCATTTCGGCCTTGTGGGTGAGGTAATAGGGGTCCACGCCGATGCAGTGGCCGCCCACCAAGCCGGGGCGGAACGGCAGGAAGTTCCATTTGGTGCCGGCGGCTTGCAGCACTTCCAGGGTGTCGATGCCGATCTTGTCGAAGATCAGGGCGAGCTCGTTCATGAGGGCGATGTTGAGGTCGCGCTGGGTGTTTTCGATGACCTTGGCGGCTTCGGCTACCTTGATGCTGCTGGCCCGGTGCACGCCTGCGGTAATCACTGAAGCATAAAGGTCGCCCACGGTCTTGAGCGTGGCGGCGTCATCGCCTGAGACGACCTTGACGATTTTGGTGATGGTGCGTTCCTTGTCGCCGGGGTTGACGCGCTCGGGGGAGTAGCCGATGTGAAAGTCCTGCTTCCATTTCATGCCGGAGTGCTTTTCCAGCAGGGGGATGCAGACTTCTTCGGTTGCGCCGGGGTAAACGGTGGATTCGTAGACGACGATGGCGCCCTTTTTCATGTATTTGCCCACGGTGGTGCTGGAGCCCACCAGGGGGGAGAAGTCGGGGATGTGGGCCTCGTCCACCGGGGTGGGCACGGCGACGATGATGACATCCGCCTGGCTGATGGCGGAGGGGTCAGTCGTCACGGTCAGGCGGGTCGCCGCTTTCAGGTCTTCGGTGCTGACTTCGCCGGTGGGGTCGCAGTGGTTAATGTAGTTGGCGATCTTGGCTTCGGAGAGATCGTAGCCGATGGTTTCGTATTTCTTGCCGAATTCCACGGCCAGGGGCAGGCCAACGTAGCCCAGGCCAACGATGGCGAGTTTGAGTTTATCGGGTTGCGGCATGCTTCGAGTTCCTTTTTTTGTCTTGATTCGTCTTGCCAGATCCACGATGCGGATACGGCGGCCAAGGCGCTTAATCAGGCTGGTGCCTATTATCCGAACACAACAAAACCCGATCATTCTCCTAAACGCCGGTGTCGCCCGAGGGGTTCGCGCAATCAGTCGTAGCGATAACTTAAATCCAGATTATCCATTAGAGCCAAACACCGCTGTAGGAGCGGCGCCCTCGCCGCGATTTGCGGACGCATTCGCGCCGGGGGCGGCGCTCCTACATAGCACGAGCATTCCAATGGACTATCTGGGTTAAATCCGGAATTGACGCGCTGAAACCAATGGCTGACGCAGTTAGTTAATTAGGGCTTGGCCGCATTCACCTGCGGTATGTCTGTCTTCTTCGCCTCAGGCTGTGCACGCGGCGCCTGCTTCGGATCTTCCAGCACCTGGAAAAAAATCTCGTCGCGCTTGATCATGCCCAGTTCGCTGCGGGCGCGCTCCTCGATGGCGTCGTAGCCCTGCTTGAGGTCGCGCACTTCGGCATCGAGAGAGGCGTTGCGCGCTCTCAGTTTCTGGTTGATTTCCTTCTGTTGCGTGGCTGCGTGGTCGACCTCCCATACCCGCAGCCAACTGCCCTTCCCCAGCCACAAGGGATATTGAAGCGCGGCAATCAGTACGACGAAGATCAGGGTCAGCCAGCGCATCTCGCGACAGTTCTTAACCTAGTTGGTAAAAAGCCTCTCGTCCAGCGTAGCTCGCCGCGTCGCCCAGTTCTTCCTCGATCCGCAGCAGCTGGTTGTACTTGGCGATGCGTTCGGAGCGGCTGATCGAGCCGGTTTTGATCTGCATGGCGTTGGAGGCCACGGCGATGTCGGCGATGGTGGTGTCTTCGGTTTCGCCGGAGCGGTGTGAAATCACGGTGGTGTAACCGGCGTGTTTGGCCATTTCGATGGCGGCGAAGGTTTCGGTCAGCGTGCCGATCTGGTTGACCTTGATCAGGACGGAATTGGCAACGCGCTTCTGGATGCCCTCGCGCAGGATTTTGGTGTTGGTGACGAACAGGTCGTCCCCCACCAGCTGAATCGATTTGCCCATGCGCTCGGTCAGCATGCCCCAACCTTCCCAGTCGTTCTCGGCCATGCCGTCCTCGATGCTGAGGATCGGATACTTGTCGGTCCAGGCGGCGAGATAATCGGTAAACTGGGCTGCGCTCAGTTCCAGGTTATCCGCCTTGAGGATGTATTTGCCGTCCTTGTAGAATTCCGTGCTGGCGCAATCCAGGCCGATCACCACATCGGAGCCCGGCAGGTAGCCCGCCGTTTCGATGGCTTCCATGATGAATTGCAGCGCTTCCTCGTTGGAGGAGAGGCGTGGCGCGAAGCCGCCTTCGTCGCCCACGGTCGTGGCCAGGCCGCGCTTGCCGAGGATGCTTTTCAGGGTGTGGAAGATTTCGGCGCCGCAACGCAGCGCTTCGCGGAAACTTGAGCTGCCCACCGGGATGATCATGAATTCCTGTATGTCCGAGCTGTTGCTGGCGTGCGCGCCGCCGTTGATGATATTGATCATCGGCACGGGCAGCCTCTTCGGGCCCGCTCCACCCAGATAACGGTAAAGCGGCAGGCCGGATTCCTCAGCGGCGGCCTTCGCCACAGCCAGCGACACGGAGAGCAGCGCATTGGCGCCCAGCCGGCCTTTGTTGTCGGTGCCGTCCAGTTCGATCAGGGTGCGGTCGATAAAAGTCTGTTCTTCGGCATCCAGGCCGATGATCGCTTCGCAGATTTCGGTGTTCACGTTTTCGACGGCCTTCAGCACGCCCTTGCCGAAATAGCGCTGCTTGTCGCCATCACGCAATTCAACCGCTTCCTTGCTCCCGGTGGAAGCGCCAGAGGGTACTGCAGCCCGCCCGATGATGCCGGACTCGAGCAGCACGTCGGTTTCTATGGTCGGGTTACCGCGGGAATCCAGAATCTCTCGAGCGATCACATCTACAATTGCACTCATTTCTTTTCCTTAATATTATTTAGCTCACAACTTATTATTCACAACTTCCCGCAGCGAACAGGTTTCAGCATTCCTGTTCGGCGAATCCTTGTTTCTTTACCAGCGCATCCAATTGTTTCAGGTTTTCCAGCAGGGCGCGCATTTTGTCCAGAGGCCAGGCATTGGGTCCGTCGGACAAGGCCTGGGCGGGATCGGGATGGGTTTCCATGAACAGGCCGGAAATTCCGCTGGCGACCGCTGCCCTGGCCAGTACCGGCACAAATTCGCGCTGCCCGCCGCTTTTGTCGCCCTGCCCGCCGGGAAGCTGCACCGAATGGGTGGCGTCGAACACGACCGGGCAACCGGTTTCGCGCATGACCACCAGGGAGCGCATGTCGGAAACCAGGTTGTTGTAGCCGAACGATACGCCGCGCTCGCAAACCATGATGTTGTCCTGGCCGCTCGCTTCCCGGGCTTTATCGACGACGTTCTTCATGTCCCAGGGGGCGAGGAACTGCCCCTTCTTGATGTTGACCGGCTTGCCCGCGCTTGCCGCCGCGTGGATGAAGTCGGTCTGGCGGCACAGGAAGGCGGGGGTTTGCAGCACGTCCACCACTGCCGCAACCGGCGCGATTTCATCGATGGCATGTACGTCGGTCAGGACGGGCACTTTGATCTGGCGCTTTACCTCATCCAGAATGTCAAGACCTTCATCCATCCCTTTGCCGCGAAAGGATTTTGATGAGCTTCTGTTGGCCTTGTCGTAGGAGGATTTATAGATGAAATTGATGCCCAGGCCAGCGCACATCTCCTTCAGCGCACCGGCGGTATCCAGCGCCATCTGCCTGGATTCGATCACGCAGGGGCCGGCGATCAGGAACAGGGGCTGATCCAGACCGACTTCAAAACCGCAAAGCTTCATTTTGCTTCCTTCTGTGTGCCGCTCAGGGCATTCAGGGCATGCTGCTGTACTGCTGCTTCCACGTAGGACTTGAACAGCGGATGACCATCGCGCGGCGTGGAAGTGAATTCGGGATGGAACTGGCAGGCGACGAACCAGGGGTGGTCGGGCAGTTCGATCATTTCGCACAGGTCTTCCCCGCCCACCGACCGGCCGCTGACCCGCAGGCCCGCCTGCTCCAGCCGGGGCAGCAAGCTGTTGTTGACTTCATAGCGATGGCGATGCCGCTCGATGATCCGGTCGGCGCCATAAATTTTTCGCGCCAGCGAATCGGGCTGGAGCTGGCATTCCTGGCCGCCCAGACGCATGGTTCCGCCCAGATCGGAATTGGCATCGCGCACTTCGATACTGCCGTCGCGTGCGCGCCATTCGCTGATCAGCGCAACCACCGGATACGGGGTGTCCGGCTCGAACTCGGTGCTGTGCGCGCCCGCCATGCCGGCCTTGTCGCGGGCGTACTCGATCACTGCCAGCTGCATGCCGAGGCAAATACCCAGGTAAGGCACGCGTTTTTCCCTGGCATAGCGGATCGCCGCAATCTTGCCTTCTACTCCGCGCTTGCCGAAGCCGCCCGGAACCAGGATCGCGTCCATACCTTCCAGTGCCCCGGTGCCGCTGGTTTCCAGCGACTCGGAATCGATGTAATGAATCTTGATCTTGCTCAGGGTGTGTATGCCGGCGTGTATCAGCGATTCCGACAGGGACTTGTAGGACTCGGTCAGATCCACGTACTTGCCGACCAGGGCGATGTTCACGCTGTGCTGCGGGTGTTCCAGGGCAAAGATGAGCTTTTCCCACATCCCCAGGTTCGCTGGCGGTGGCGACAGTTCAAGCTTCTTGCAGACGATTTCGTCCATCCCCTGCTGATGAAGCAGGCCGGGAATCTTATAGATGCAATCCACATCGATGCCGGAAATGACCGCTTTTTCCTCAACGTTGGTGAACAAGGCAATCTTGCGCCGCTCGTCATCCGGCAGATACCGGTCCGCGCGACACAACAACAAATCCGGCTGGATGCCGATCTCGCGCAATTCTTTCACCGAATGCTGGGTCGGCTTGGTTTTGATTTCACCCGCTGAAGCGATGTAAGGCACCAGCGTAAGGTGGATGTAGCAGACGTTATTGCGCCCCAGTTGCACACCCATCTGGCGGATGGCTTCGAGGAAAGGGAGCGACTCGATATCGCCGACCGTGCCCCCGATCTCGATGATCGCGACTTCGGCATCCCCCGCCCCGATGCGGATGAAATTCTTGATTTCGTCGGTGATATGGGGAATCACCTGCACCGTTCCGCCCAGGTAATCGCCGCGACGTTCTTTCTTGATCACGCTTTCGTAGATCTGGCCGGTGGTGAAGTTGTTGCTCTTCTTCATCTTCACCTGAGCGAAGCGCTCGTAGTGGCCCAGGTCGAGATCGGTTTCGGCGCCATCCTCGGTGACGAATACCTCGCCGTGCTGAAACGGGCTCATGGTGCCCGGATCGACGTTGATATAGGGGTCAAGCTTGAGGAGGGTGACCTTGATGCCGCGGGTTTCGAGAATAGCGGCAAGAGAGGCGGCTGCGATGCCTTTTCCAAGAGAGGAAACGACCCCGCCTGTGATAAAAACGAATTTGGTCATTTTGAGAGCAGAATTGAGCACAAGACGGGGTCAAATTGTAGCGCAAAACGGGTTTCACATAAAGCTAAACATCAGTTAACAAGTTTCATAAAACGATTTGCAAACGTCGGGGGGTGTGGCATAATAAGAACAATTCTCATTAAACCAAGTCTAAAAAGCATGGCTACCGTCAACCTGGAAACTCTCAAAGCCGGTGAAACCGCCACTATCGCGGCGGTGCATACCGATCGCGCGCTTTCCTATCGCCTAGCGGCGCTGGGCTTCCGCATCGGGAAACGTGTCGAAGTCATCCGCCATGGCCGTTTTTCCGGCCCGCTGCACGTCCGCATCGGCGCTACCGATATCATGCTGCGCAAAAAAGAGGCGCAGAAAATAGAAGTTCTAACGGTCATAGCGAATCGCCCCGAATAATGAAACGACGATTCGCAATGACCGTTTCCCTCACCCCTGCCCTCTCCCGCAAGCGGGAGAGGGGGACGGAGTCTCGCTTCGCGAGTTTCACTTTAACGCTCGCCTGATGAAACGCGTCGCCCTGGTGGGCATGCCGAACACCGGCAAATCCACGTTCTTCAATCGCTCCACCGGCGCTTCGGCCCGGGTCGGCAACTGGCCAGGCATCACTGTCGACCTGCTCGGCGCCAAGCTGCTGCTCGCCGGCGAGATGGTAGAGCTGGTTGACCTGCCCGGCATCTACGACCTGCACGGCTTCTCCGACGACGAACAGGTAGTACGCCATTTCCTGGAGAACAATCCGGTCGATCTGGTCGTCATCATCCTCAACGCTACCCAGATCGATCGCCAGCTCAGCCTCGCCCTCCAGCTCAAGCAGCTGTGCCTGCCTGCCGTGCTGCTGCTGAACATGGCCGACGAAGCAAAAAAATTCGGCATCAGCATCGACGCCGAAAAAATGTCGGCCTCACTGGATATGCCCGTTGTCATGCTCAGCGCCAAATATGGCAACGGTTACCAGGACGCGCATCAGATCATTACCCAGGCCATTCAGCACAGCACGCCGGTCCCGCCCGAAAAGCTGCAAGTCCTGCTGGCGGCCGACGATCAGATCGAAACCGACATGGAGGCCGTGCTCAAGCAAACCGTTCAGGTGCCGGTCCAGTTGTCGGACAATCTGACCACCCAGCTCGATCGCCTCATGCTCCACCCCTGGCTTGGGCTGCCGCTGTTCTTCCTGATCATGTATTTGCTGTTCCAGGCCATCTTCCTGCTCGGCAAACCCTTGCAGGATGGCGTCGGATGGCTGCTGGAAGCATTCAAACAGGGTGCGCTGGAGCCTTTGCTGGCCGGCCTGCCGGCGGCGCTGCACGGCCTGCTGATCGAGGGCATCTACAACGGCGTGGGCACCGTTGCTACTTTCGTGCCCGTCATTGTGCTGTTTTTCCTGTTCATGGCGCTGGTGGAGGATAGTGGCTACCTGTCGCGCGCCGCCTTCCTGATGGACGCGTTGATGGCCAAGCTGGGGCTGGACGGACGCAGCTTCGTCATGATGCTGCTCGGCTTCGGCTGCAATGTTCCCGCGCTGATGGGCACGCGGGTAATGCGCTCGCGCAGCCTGCGCCTGCTGACCATGCTGGTGATCCCTTTTTCGCTGTGTTCGGCGCGGCTGCAGGTTTTCGTCTTCATCACCGCGGCGATATTTTCGCCCAAAGCAGCACCGCTGGTGCTTTTCAGCCTGTACCTGTTCAGCTTTGCCGCCGCTTTCACCACCGCGCTGCTGTTCAAGAACCGCTTCCAGAACAATGAGCCGTTCATCCTCGAATTGCCGCCCTACCGCTTCCCCACCCTGCGCCAGATGGTTCTGCGCGGCTGGCATGAAGTCCGCCATTTCCTCAGCCGCGCCAGCAAGTTCATCATCGCCGGCGTGGTGCTGGTATGGCTGCTGACGCACTTTCCCCAGAACGTGGCGCCGGGCAGTATCGACACTTGGGCAGGCATGATCGGCCATTTCATGGAACCGGTGCTCGCGCCCATCGGCATCGACCAGCGCCTCGCCATCGCCCTGATTTTCGGTTTTGTCGCCAAGGAAATAGTGGTCGGATCGCTGGCGGTGATCTACGGTCTCGAAGGATCGGCCCTGACCGGCATGATGGCGCAGCAACTGGACTGGGTGCAGGCTTACAGCTTCATGCTGTTCACCCTGATTTACACGCCCTGCCTTTCCACCATCGCCACGATCCGCAGCGAATCGAAGAGCATCCCCTACACCTTGTTCGCGGTTGCCTTTCCCCTGGGGCTGGCGTGGCTGTTGAGCTTTGCCTTTTACCAGACAGCCAGGGCATTGGGTTATTAACCCTAAAGAAGCAGTTCAAGCCACAGGCGTAGGTTGGCGGTGAGCTCAGCGAACCCCACCAGAAGTAGGTGCCTCTAGGCAACAAACTGCAACTTATTCGCCACCCACTCCATCCGGCAAATCAACCGGCGCCATCCCCCAATCGGCGGGGTAGACACCCCGTTCCGCGTAACGCGCGAAGCTCGAATGCGCCCAATCCGCCGCCTTGGCGACGAGGCTATGCTTGACCGGGTTGTAATGGATGTAATCGCAATGGGCGGCAAAATCGGCCTCGTCGCGGATTTGGTGTTCCCAATAACGCCGTTGCCACACTGTCTGCTCGCCCTTGGCGCGGCGTGCGGCGGACGGCGGGCTTTTGTATGCAGCGGGACATTGGCGGGAAAAATGGCTTTTCACCAGCATCCAGCGGGTGGAAAAGTCCGCGTCGCCCGGTGGCAGGGTCCACAGGCAATGCAGGTGATCGGGCAACAGAACAAAAGCGTCGATGGTGAATGGATGGCGCGCCATCACGTAGCGTAGCGCGGATTTCAGCAATGCCGAGTTGTCCGGCACGGCAAATAGCGGACGGCGGCGAAAGGTGACGACGGTAAAAAAATATGTCGCACCGGGAGTATCGAAACGGCGATAGCGCATGGCGCAAGCATAGCATGGAACAACAGAATCCCCCCGTTCGTAGGTTGGCGGTGAGCGCAGCAAACCCCAACGCAACGCCGCCTTGAATATCCGCCGTATCGCGGTTCCGGCATGGGAGTGTTGGGGTTCACGTTGTTCACCCCAACCTACGCATCTAAGGTTAACCGATCTGACGGACCCGCTCGAAAAAGCAGATGGCCGCCGCGGCTGCGGCATTCAGCGACTCGGCCGTTCCCGGCATGGGGATCATGACCCTGCTGTCGGCCACTTCCAGCAACTCCTCCGAAATCCCCGCCCCTTCGTTGCCGATGACAAATGCCGTTGGGCCGCTCATATCAAGGCTAAACAGGGTCTTTTCGGCACCTAAAGACGTTGCAACCACTTGCCCCTGAAAATTCCGCGCAGCGGCCACCAGATCGCTGTTTTCATGAATAGACAAATGAAAATGGGCGCCCATGCCCGCCCTGAGCACCTTGGGCGACCAGGCATCGGCACATCCCGGCGACAAATGAATCCGTCCGATTCCGGCAGCGGCGGCGGATCGCAGGATGGAACCCAGGTTGCCGGGATCCTGGATATCCTCAAGCAGCACGCAGCAATCGGTTTCCCCTTCGGCTGGCTGCGGAATGCGGATCAACGCAACGATCCCGGTTGGCGTGTCCACGGTTGAGATATCCCGAAACAATTCATCGCTCAGGACGATCAAATTTTCCGGCGGCACTGTACGGAGAAAATCCCGTATTTCCGGATGATCCTGCGCGGAAACAGAAACCATGACCGCTTCGGGCAAGCCACCTGCCTGATGATAGGCGGCGACCAGATGGATGCCGTCCAGCAGGGTTTTGCCGGCCTTCTTGCGCTCTTTTGACGAAGCAGCAAGTTTTCTGGCGCTTTTAAGCAGTGGGTTTTCTCTTGAGGTGATCGTTTTCATGATATTTTTGTCAGCCAGCCCGCTTCTTCTGGGAATAATCCTGGAAAAACTATTGAACCGCAGAGGACGCAGAGGACGCGGAGGAAAAACAAGGCATTGCCAAGTTATGCTGAGTCACACATTAAGTGAGTGCGTTTTTACGTCAAGCATTTGAATTCCTCTGCGTCCTCTGCGTCCTCTGCGGTGAATCGCCGTTTTTAGGATAATTTAGCATCTTCCACATGAAAATCGTCATCGTAACACCAGCCGCTGCCCGCGTCAGGAATGGCAACCGCAACACGGCGCAGCGCTGGGCCACCTTTTTGCGCCGACTGGGGCATCGCGTCAGCGTGCAGGTCGAGTGGGATGGCCGCGGAGCCGACCTGATGCTGGCGCTGCACGCGCGGCGCAGCCACGCCTCGATCAAGCGCTTTGCCGAACGCTGTCCGGATCTGCCGCTGATCGTGACCCTGACCGGCACCGACCTGTATCGCGACATCAGGGACGACCGCAGCGCCCAGAAGTCCTTGCAGCTGGCCACGCGCCTGGTGGTTTTGCAGGAAATGGGCCTCAACGAGCTTGCCCCGGCGTTGCGGGCAAAAACCCACGTTATCTATCAGTCCGCCCGCCCTGTCAAATCGGTACAGCCGTCAAAAAGACGCTTCGAAGTCTGTGTCATCGGCAACTTGCGCGAGGAAAAAGACCCTTTCCGCTGCGCGCTCGCGGCTGCCCTGCTGCCGGAAAGTTCTGAAATCCGTATTACTCATATGGGCCGCGCCCTGAATGACGACATGGCGCGGCAGGCGCAGGCCCTGATGGAGAAAAACCCGCGTTACCGCTGGCTGGGCGAACTGCCCCATGGTCGGGTAAGAAACCGGCTGGCCCGCTGCCGGCTGATGGTGATCAGCTCCATCATGGAAGGTGGCGCAAATGTGGTGTCAGAGGCGCTGGCAGCCGGTGTGCCGGTGATCGCCTCGGACATACCGGGCAATATCGGCATGCTCGGTGCCGACTATGCCGGCATTTACCCGTGCGGGAATGAGCGCGCCCTGGCCGACCTGCTGCATCGCGCGGAAACCTCGCCGGAATTTTACGACCTGCTCAAGGCGCAGTGCGCCAGGCGGAAACCTCTGGTTGAGCCCGAGCAAGAACTTGCCGGACTGGAACAGCTGATCGCGGACGTTTTGCTTGTTTCTTCGCCAGGTGGGTCAAGCCCTGCACCGCGCGCAGGCACATATGATAAACCCAGATTATCCATTAGAGCCAAAACACCGCTGTAGGAGCGGCGCCCTCGCCGCGATTTACGTCCGCATTCGCGCCGGGGGCGGCGCTCCTACAATGCACGTGCAAATCTGGAATAAATAGCGTTCTTCTCAGAACGCAATGCGACTGATGGCGGAAACGGCAATGTTGATCAACCCCAGAATCAGATTGAAGCCGATCAGCTTGCGGATTGTCGCCAGCGCATCGCCGGCCTGCTTCCATTCCTGGGCGGCGACGGCACGCACTAGTTTGCCGTAGGGAATAAAATAAACGAAGCTGAAAACCAGCATCATCACCAGCCCGATCCCGAACATTGCGTGAACGCTCAAGGCGATGGCCTTGACCCCCCCCAGAAGCATGATCATATACAGGCCGCTGAACAGGATTAGCGCCACGGCTATCCACACCACAGGAAAAAAACGCCCAAACACCCCTGCCCACAATGGCAGCCGCTGAGGCGGAGCAAGCAGATCGGCGGCAACCGGGCGTAACATCTGATGAGCAAAGTACATGCCGCCTACCCAAATCACCACACCCAGAACATGTAAAAAGACCGCAAAAGCCATGGTTTCTCCTGTCATATCAATTTGTGGGCAATCGCCAGTTTAACCGGCGCAAAGCTTCTGCGATGAATTGCGCTTGCGCCATGGCGCCGCAAGGCCTCAAGGTGTAGCGCGGTCGGATAGCCTTTATGCCGGTCGAAGCCATATTGCGGATATTCCAGATGCAGCCGTAGCATTTCTGCATCTCGTGCGGTTTTGGCCAAAATAGAGGCCGCCGAAATTTCCGCCACGCTACTGTCGCCCCTGACGATAGCACGACAGG
Source organism: Sulfuricella sp. (assembly GCA_031426955.1). Taxonomy (GTDB): domain Bacteria; phylum Pseudomonadota; class Gammaproteobacteria; order Burkholderiales; family Sulfuricellaceae; genus Sulfuricella. Next base: position 130,148 of record JASJPA010000007.1, on the reverse strand, counting down.
GAATAGCCAGTTTTGGGCAATGCAGGCCATCGATCAGCACCTCCGATGGGACGAGTGACAGATTTTCCACTGCGCGCCGCATGGCGAGCAGGCTTGCCTGGAGGATGTTGATGCTGTCAATTTCATCGGCTTCGGCCCGGGCGACAGCCCAGGCCAGTGCATGTTCCCTGATTTGCTCCGCCAGGTACTCGCGCTTTTTTTCGCTGAGTTTTTTCGAGTCGGCCAGCCCCTCAATCGGCCGCTCTCCATCGAGAATCACCGCGGCGGCGTAAACCGCCCCAGCCAAAGGCCCACGCCCCGCCTCGTCAACACCGCAAATGAGCCAATCAAAACAAGCGCTTTTCACCATTGCCCCTTCTCCTTCTGGGAGAAGGTTGGGATGAGGGCAGCCCATTGGGAAGAGGAGGAATGGCTCATTTATCTCAAAAACGGCAGAATGGCGTCCACTGCCCTTTCTGCGGTATTTTGCTTGAGATCGAGATGTAACCTGGAGAAGGCGCGGGTCAACTTCTCCCTGACCGGCCCATCATTGACCAGGTTCAGCACTGCCTGGGACAGGTTTTCCGGCGTGGCGTCATCCTGCAGCAGTTCCGGGACAATGAAGCGTCCTGCGAGAATGTTCGGCAACCCGACATAGGGCTGGTATTTTTTGCGCTGCATCATGCGCCAGGTCAAGGGCGACATTTTGTACGTGATCACCATCGGGCATTTCAGCAAGGCCGCTTCCAGCGTCGCGGTGCCCGAGGCCACCAGCACGGCGTCTGCAGCAGTCATGGCGACATGGGCATGACCGAACAAGATCGTTAGCGGCAAGTCGCCTCCCCCAGCGCGATACAGTTCAGTCTCAAACATATTGCGCGTTTCCCGGCTCAGCAGCGGCACCAGAAAATGCACCTTCGGACTGACGGCGGCAATCATGCGCGCAGTCTGCACAAACAGCTTGGCCATGTAATGAACTTCGCTCTGCCGACTGCCGGGCAAAAGCGCGATGACATGATCGTCCGGGGATAGTCTCAGCTGTTCGCGCGCGGCAATCCGGTTGGGTTGTTCCGGCAGCATATCAGCCGATGGGTGGCCGACATAAGTGGCCGGGATGCCCGCTGCATCGTAGATTTTCTTCTCGAACGGGAACAACACCAGCATATGGGACACAGCCCGCGCAATCTTGTGTATGCGCTCGCCGCGCCAGGCCCAGATCGACGGGCTGACATAATGGACGGTGGGGATTCCCTTCTGCTTCAGCCTGAGCTCAAGGTCGAGATTGAAGTCGGGAGCATCCACCCCGATGAACACGTCGGGCGGATTTTCCACGAAATGGCGCAGCAGCTTGTGCCTGATTTTGACGATTTCCCGATAATGCCGCAGCACCTCGACATAGCCACGAACGGCCAGCTTTTCCATGGGAAACAGTGAATTTACGCCGGCAGCCTGCATTTTTGGCCCGCCGATGCCCACAAATTCGACACCCGGAACACGGTTCTTCAGCGCTTTAACCAAGTGGGCGCCCAGCAAATCCCCTGATGCTTCGCCCGCTACAATTCCGACTTTCAATTGATAACCCTGTTAGCGAATGATGCCGCGCGTGGAATGGGCGAGGAAATCGGTCAGAAGCTGAATTTCGGGGCAGGCATGCGTCTGTTCGGCCAGAGCCAGCTTCGCCTGTTCCAGGGTAAGCCCCGACTTGTACAGCGTCTTGTACGCGCGCTTGATCGCCAATATGGCTTCGCTGGAGAACCCCCTGCGCTTCAGCCCTTCCGAGTTGATGCCGTGAGGCTGCGCTTCGTGACCGGCCGCTGTGACATAGGGGGGAATGTCCTTGAACAGGATGGTGCCCATCCCGGTGATGCTGTGCCCGCCGATATGGCAAAACTGGTGCACCACGGTAAAACCGCCGAGAATGGCGTAATCTCCGACCTGCACGTGACCAGCCAGTTGGGCGTTGTTGGCGAAGATGGTGTGGTTGCCGATCTGGCAGTCATGCGCCAGGTGCACATAGGCCATGATCCAGTTGTCGTCACCCACCCGCGTCACTCCCAGGTCCTGCGAAGTACCCCGGTTGAACGTGCAGAATTCCCGAATCACATTGCGGTCGCCAATTTCCAGGCGGGTTTCTTCTCCCAGGTATTTCTTGTCCTGCGGCATCTCTCCCAGAGACGAAAACTGGAAAATCCGGTTGTCCTTGCCGATCCGGGTGTGGCCATTGATCACCACGTGCGGGCCGATCGTTGTTCCGGCGCCGATTTCGACATGCTCGCCGATGATCGAATAAGGTCCAACGCTGACATCGGGGGCCAGTTTGGCTCCCTCATGAACGATTGCTGTCGGGTGGATCATTTACAAAGCTTTCACCGTGCACATCAGCTCTGCTTCGGTCACTACGGCACCGTCGACCTTGGCACGCGCCGCGTATTTCCAGATTCCCTTGACCGACCGGGTAAGCTCCACCTCGAGCGTCAGCTGATCTCCGGCAGAGACGGGTTTCTTGAAGCGCGCACCGTCGATGCCGACAAAGTAATACACGGACTTGTCGTCGGGACGGGTACCCATGGTCTTGAACGACAGAATCGCCGCCGTCTGGGCCAGCGCTTCGATGATGAGCACGCCCGGCATCACCGGGTGGTGCGGGAAATGGCCGACGAAAAAGGGCTCGTTGATCGTCACGTTTTTCAGCGCCACGATACTCTTCCCCGGTTCGAACGAGACAACGCGGTCAACCAGCAGAAAGGGGTAGCGGTGCGGCAAGTACTGCAATATTTCGTGGATATCCATGCTATTCAAGATTTCTTCCCTTCCAGTTCGCTGATTTTCTTTTCCAGTTCGCTCAACTTCTCCGCCATTTTATCCAGATGGCGCAGATGAGCGGCATTCTTGAGCCAGTCCTGATGCAAGGAAAATGGCATCACGGAGGTATACGTTCCCTCCTTGGCGATCGATTTGGTGACCAGAGTGCCGGCGGAAATGTTGACCCGATCAGCGATCTCAAGGTGTCCCAGAATCATTCCGCTGCCACCCACCGTACAATGTTTCCCGATTTTTGCGCTGCCGGCGATTCCGACACAACCCGCTATCGCGGTATGAGCGCCGATATGCACGTTATGCGCGACCTGAATCTGGTTATCCAGCTTGACGCCGTCCTCGATAATGGTGTCGTCCAGGGCTCCCCGGTCAACCGTGGTATTGGCGCCGATTTCAACGTCATCTCCGATGACCACCCGACCGATTTGCGGAACCTTGATCCAGCGCCCACTTTCCATGGCGATGCCGAATCCGTCCGCCCCGATCACCGCGCCGGAATGCAGGATGGCACGCTTACCGATGACACAGCCATGGTAGACCACCACTTGCGGGTAAAACAGCGAGTCATCTCCGACCTCGACACCCGCGCCGAGGTGGCAGCCGGACCCGATGACCGCGTGTTCTCCGATTTTCACGCCCTCGCCGACAAACGCGTATGCCCCGATTGTGGCGGATGCCGGAACGCTTGCGGTCGGATCGACTATCGCCGTCGGGTGGATGCCGGGTGCCTCGACATGCCGGGGGTTGAGCAATGCGGAAACCTTGGCAAAATAGGCATAGGGATTGTCACACAAGATACGCGGCAGGTTTGTCGCATCACGCTCCGCAACACCCATGATCACGGCGCCTGCCCTGCAGTTTTGCAGTTGCCGGCGGTATTTCGGATTGGAGAGGAAGCTGATGTGCCAGGACAGAGCGGAGGAAAGCGGTGCGACCTGCCTGACCGCGGCATCCGCGTCGCCAACCAGTTCGCCGCCAAACCGTTCGACGATAGCACCCAGCGTGTAACTAGAATCAGTCCGAGTCATGGAATCAACCAGGGAAAAGCGCCCGCTATGCGCATCGGCAAAAAGGCCTTATTTATCGGCCAAAGCCTTCAATACCCTATCGGTGATATCGATCCGAGGGCTGAAATAAACCGCTTCTTCCAATACCAGATCGAACTTCTCTTTCTCGGCGATCTCCATGATCGTTTTTCTGGCACGATCATGAACGGCGCCCAGTTCCTCGTTACGCCTCAGGTTGAGGTCTTCCCGGAACTCGCGTTGAGCACGCTGGAAATCGCGATTCAGATTGGCGAGGTCGCGCTCCTTGTTGCGTCGATCCGATTCACTGATCGTCACGCCTTCCCGTTCCAGATGAGTCTGCAGCTCCTTGGCCTGTTTCGCCATTTTTTGCAGTTCCTGCTCGCGTGCAGCGAATTCCTTCTCGAGTTTTTTCTGTGCCTTCATGGCCGGGGCCGCTTCCCGAAAAACCCGCTCGGTATTGACGAAGCCGATCTTCGTTTCGGCGGCGGATGCCCCTGCCGCAATCGGCAACAGGGTGGCAGCAAGTACAACAGCAATAATCTTGTTCAACTTGATCTCCTGAAATCGCGATTAGAACGTGGAACCCAAAATAAACTGGAACCGCTCCACCTTATCGGTTGCCTTGGAATTGAGCGGCGCGGCAATGCTGAATTTCATCGGCCCCATCGGGGACTGCCAGCTAACGGCAAGACCGGTGGAATAACGCATGTCGCCTAAGCTCATCTTGTCATCCTGACCAAATACCGTGCCGCCATCGACAAAAACGCTCATGCGCAGGGATTTGTCCTTTTTCATGCCCGGGAACGGGAACAGCACCTCTGCATTGCCCACCAGACGACGATTGCCGCCCAGCGCATTGCCATCGATGTCTTGAGGCCCGAGCGAAAAGGACTTGAAACCGCGCACCGAAGTATTGCCGCCGGCGAAGAAGCTTTTGAAGAAGGGCAACGGCTTGCCGCCGTAACCGTTGGCATACCCGGCTTCGCCGTTCAACATCAGGGTGAAATCCTGAAACACAGGCCTGAGCCATTGATGCTGATAGGAAAGCTTGTAGTACTTGATGTCCCCGCCGGGCAGCCCCACCTCGGCAAACGCCCTTTGCAGGCTGCCTTTTGTCGGGTAGATAATGCTGTCACGCGTATCCCTTGCCCAGCCGGCATCCCCACGCAATGTGGTGTTGGCGTCGCCAAATTCATTGACATAATCCACATAACGCTGAGGGCTGACTGCTCCGGCAGCGGGATCGGTATACAACGTTAATTGGGTTCTCTCGACCGACAAACCGAAATTTACCGTATCCATTTCGTTCAGCGGCACGCCGAAGCGCACCCCGCCACCGATGGAATCGGAATCGTACCTGGAAACCGACAAGGAGGAGGAATTCGTTTTGCGCCTGTAGAGGTCGAAGCCGCGACTGATGCCATCGTCGGTGTAGTAAGGGTTGGTGTAGGACAGCGAATACACCGTATTGATCCTGCCGGTGTTGATCTGCGTGGATAGATGGTTGCCGCTGCCGAATACGTTGGCCTGTGAAATGGAGCCGCTAAGAATGAAGCCTTCCGAGCTGGAAAAACCCGCACCCGCCATGATGCTGCCCGTGGGTTTTTCCGTCACGCTGACGTTCATGTCCACCTGGTCGGTCGTGCCGGCAACAGCCGGCGTTTCGACGTTGACATCGGAAAAATATCCCAGGCGGTCAATCCGTTCGCGTGACCGGGTGACTTTATCGGAAGCGTACCAGGCGCCTTCCATCTGGCGCATCTCGCGGCGAACGACTTCGTCCCGAGTTTTGGTGTTGCCGGTTACGTTGATGCGCCGCACATAAACCCGCCGACCCGGATCGATGAAGAAGGTAAATTTCGCCTCCCGCTTTTCCTTGTCGAGCTCGGGAACCGCATTGACGTTGGCAAATGCGTAGCCGTCCTTGCCCAGGCGATCGCCGATCAGCTTGGTAGTTTCGGTCAGCTTTTCCCGCGAGAAGACATCGCCCGGCCGAATCTTGATCAGCTTGCGCAGTTCCTCTTCAGGCACCAGCATCTCCCCCGCCAGCTTGACGTCGGAAACGGTATATTTCTGGCCTTCGGTGATGTTGATGGTGATATAGATGGATTGCTTGTCGGGGGAAATGGATACCTGTGTGGAATCCAGATTGAATTCGAGATAGCCGCGGTTCAGGTAATGGGAGCGCAGCGTTTCGATGTCCGCCGCCAGTTTCTGCTTGGAATACTGATCGTTCTTGCTCCACCAGGTCATCCATCCGGGCGTGGAAAGCACGAACAGATCGAGGAGATCCTTCTCCGGGAAGGCCTGGTTGCCGACCAGGTTGATCTGCTGGATCTTCGCCACTTCGCCTTCACTGATGTTGAAGCTGATGGCGGTGCGGTTGCGCTCCAGCGGCGTTACGGTGGTGGTAATCGCAACCGCATATTTGCCGCGACTGAGATATTGCCGTTTGAGCTCCTGCTCAGCCTTGTCCAGCAGGGATTTGTCGAAAGTTCGGCCCTCGGCCAGCCCTATCTGCTTCAACCCATCCAAAAGCTGTTTTTTGTCGAATTCCTTGAGCCCTGTGAAATCGATTTGTGAAATCGCCGGCCGTTCCTGCACCATGACGATCAGCACATCGCCTTCAACCTCCAGCCGCACATCCTTGAAAAAACCGGTTCCATACAATGCCTTGATGGCCGCAGCGGCTTTCTCGTCGTCCAGATTCTCGCCCACCTTGACCGGCAGGTAGCTGAATACCGTCCCGGCCTCTGTACGCTGGATTCCCTCCACCCGAATATCCTTGATGACAAACGGTTGAATCGCCCAGGCAGAAGCACCATACAGGCTCATCATCAACATCGGCAGGAGTTTTAATTTCATTATTGTTTAGCCAACAACCAGACGGTTAATATCGTTGTAGAAAGCGAATAGCATTAATGTCAGCAGGATCGCGATACCGATCTGCTGCCCGATTTCCATGGTTTTCTCGGAAACGGGGCTCCCCTTGATCATTTCGACCATATAATACATCAAATGCCCCCCATCCAATAAGGGGACGGGCAATAAATTGAGCACCCCGAGACTGATGCTGATCAGCGCCAGAAAGCTGATGTAGGGCACCCAGCCGAAGCGTGCGGATTGACCGGCATAATCGGCGATGGTGATCGGGCCGCTGATGTTCTTCAAGGAAACCTGGCCGGTGACCATCTTGCCCAGCATTTTCAGGCTGAACAATGACGTATCCCAGGTTTTCCGCAGCGCCTGCACAAAGGCCTTGCCGACGGGATAACGCACCTCCGTAACCAACTTTGCAAACAAGGCCGGATCCACCATCGGCGACGCACCGATCTTGCCTACGACGGAATTTCCGTTTTCCTTGACTGAATCGGGGATCACTTTTACCTGGAAATGGTCGCCGCCTCTTTTTATCTCCAGCGTCAGGGGCAGACCGGGATTCTGCCTGACCCATTGCACGAGCTCTTCCCAACGATCGAGCGGAGTCTGGTTCACGGCAAGGATTTCATCCCCGACCCTCAGGCCAGCCTTGGCCGCAACGCCGTCCGGCAGAACCTTGCCGATCTTGGCCGGCAAGTCGGGCTGGAAACGCGTCAACCCAAGCTTGCCCATGAAATCATTGTCCAGCTCGTCGGACGACAAGCCACTCATGTCAAGCTGATGCGTAGCGATTTCGCCACGCTCGTTGCGGGTTTCAATTTCCACCACGGATTTCTGGACAGCGTGCTGCAGCAATATCCAGTTCACATCCTGCCAGGTCGCGGCCGGCTCGTCTCCGATCCGGGTAATCGTATCGCCGCGATGCAAAGACGCAGCTGCAGCGGGAGTGGCCAGCGGCACCTCACCCAGAATCGGCTTGATGCCAGGCACGCCGTAAACGAACAGGAACCAGTACAACAGCACGGCAAGAATGAGGTTCGCGACCGGCCCGGCCAGCACGATGGCGATGCGACGGTAAATGGACTGGCTATTGAAGGCATAGGGCATATCGGCCGGCTCAACAGGTCCTTCCCGCTCGTCCAGCATCTTGACGTAGCCGCCCAGCGGGAAAGCGGCCAACACCCATTCAGTGCCGTCCGGCGCGAATTTTTTGGTGATGAGCGGCTTGCCGAAGCCTACGGAAAAACGCAGTACGCGGACGCCGCACCAGCGCGCCACGATGTAATGGCCGTATTCGTGAACGACGATCAGGATGCCGAGAGTCACGGCAAATGCAGCAAGGGTGAACAGCAGGTTCAAGCGTATCCTCTCGCGCGCATCCACTCCCGTGCCGATTCGCGCGCCTCGGCATCCGCATCGATCACATCTTCCAGTGCCACGACCGGTTTGGAACCACTTTTTTCCAGCACGCTTTCGATCAGGGCAGGAATCAGCTTGAAGGGTATGCGCTCCTCGAGAAACGCATCTACCGCCACCTCGTTCGCCGCATTCAGGGTGGCGGGAGTCGTGCCCCCTTGCCGCAAAGCCTGGTAGGCCAGATCCAGACAGGGAAAACGCGCTGTGTCCGGCGCCTCGAAGTCGAGACGCGCGATCTTGAACAGGTCCAGCGAGGAAACCCCCGCATCGATCCGCTCGGGAAAGCCCAGCGCATAAGCGATCGGCGTGCGCATGTCCGGGTTGCCCAGCTGCGCCAGCACCGAGCCATCGATATACTCCACCATGGAATGAATCACGCTCTGGGGATGAATCACCACCTGGATCTTGTCCGCGTCGGCGTTGAACAGCCAGTGCGCCTCGATGACCTCCAGGCCCTTGTTCATCATGGTCGCCGAATCCACCGAGATTTTCCGCCCCATGACCCAGTTCGGGTGGGCACAAGCCTGCTGCGGCGTCACATTATCCAGGTCGCACAACGGCACGGTGCGGAAAGGCCCGCCCGATGCGGTAAGCAGGATGCGCTTGACGCCCGAGCCATCCAGATCACCCGAAAAGTCTCGCGGCAGCGACTGGAAAATCGCATTGTGCTCGCTGTCGATCGGCAACAGCGTGGCTTTGTGCTGCCTGACCGCATCCATGAACACGCTGCCCGACATCACCAGCGTTTCCTTGTTGGCGAGCAGGATGCGCTTGCCCGCCCTGGCCGCAGCCAGCGAAGGGCGCAACCCCGCGCTGCCGACAATCGCCGCCATTACGCTGTCCACCTGGGGTAGCGACGCCACCCTTTCCAGCGCCTCAATGCCGCCAAGCACCTCGACATCAAGGCCAGCCTGCCTGATTCTGCCCTGCAACACTTCCGCGCAATCCGGATCCAGCATGACCGCATAATCGGGCTGGAATTTCCTGCATTGCTCAAACAGGCGTTCGACCTGGCGATTCGCGGTCAGCGCAACGACCCGAAAACGCTCGGCATGGCGCGCAACGACATCCAGGGTATTCATGCCGATCGTCCCGGTCGAACCGAGCACGGTAATGTTTTGAATTTTTGGCATCTGTTTAAATCAAGGAAAACCGGTTAACTGCTATTTAATAGCAAATTAAAATGCGTAATAATTCTTGAGCAACAAGCCGAAGGCGGCCAGAGGCATCGCCGCTGTCAGGGCATCGATGCGGTCCAGCACGCCGCCATGGCCGGGGAGAATCCGGCCGCTATCCTTCAGCCCTGCCACGCGCTTCATCCAGGATTCGAACAAATCCCCCAGGATGCTGAACAGCGTCAGCAGCCACAGCAATAGCACCCCCCGCCACAGGCCGGAACTGAACGGCAGGGAGGAACTGTCCCACATTCCCCAAGCCATGCCATACAAGGTGACGCCCAGAAATGCGCCGGCGACACCCTCCCAGGTTTTTCCCGGACTGATCGCCGGAGCGAGCTTGTGGCGGCCGAATTTGCGGCCGGAAAAATAGGCGGCGGTGTCGGCGATCCAGACCACCGCCAGCAGGCCCAGAAGCAGGCCGGGGCCTAACGTTCGCAGCTCCACCAGGGCAAGCCAGGTGGGGATCAGAATAACCCAACCGATCAGCGTCATGATAGCCCACTGCCGGGTGCGCCACTGATTGCGCAGCCACAGCGGAACCAGCAGCGCCCAGAAAAGGAAGGCAATGCCGTACAGCACGAAATTGGCTGAACGGGAAGATTCGGGCAGCAGTGCCAGACCGATGAACAGCGTCAGCAGCACGTAAGCCCAGCCCTGGAAACCCGAGAAAGCGGAAATTTTCGACCACTCACGGGCGCCGATCAGTACCACCCCCAGCATCAGCAGCGCCCAACCCGTTTCCGGAAGAAGAAACAGTGCGGCTAAAAATAAAGGCAACAGCAGCAGAACGGTCAGTATGCGTACCTTAAGCATTTTTTTTGAGTTGCTCGCTGGTGCGACCGAAGCGGCGCTCTCTTTGCTGGAAGGATTTGATCGCGCGCTTCAAGGCCAGGGTATTGAAATCCGGCCACAAGGTATCGGTAAAATACAGCTCGGCATAGGCCAACTGCCAAAGCATGAAGTTGCTGATGCGCTGCTCCCCTCCGGTGCGGATGAACAGATCCGGCTCAGGCGCATAACTGGTGGAAAGATAGGGCTCCAGATCCTCTTCCTTGAAAGTCTGGCCGCAGTCAGGATCGTCTTTCAGCATCCTGTGTGTCGCCTGAACCAGATCCCAGCGACCGCCGTAATTGGCGGCGATGGTCAGGGTCAGCCCGGTATTGTTTTGCGTGAGCGATTCAGCACGAGTGATCATCTCGACTAGTTTGACCTCAAAACGGGAACGGTCGCCGATAATTTTCAGCCGGATATTGTTTTCATGGAGTTTGGTGACTTCCCGTTCGAGGGCGAGCATGAACAGTTGCATCAGAAACGATACCTCCTCCGCCGGGCGGCGCCAGTTTTCGCTGCTGAAGGCGAACAGCGTCAGGTATTTGACCCCGAGTTCGGAACAGGCCTTTACGGTGGTTCTGACAATTTCAACGCCGCGCTTGTGGCCGGCGATGCGCGGCATGAAGCGCTTCTTGGCCCATCTGCCGTTGCCATCCATGATGATGGCGATATGCTGCGGCACCTCCCCGGTTTCGGGGATGCTGCGAGTGGAGCTGGTAAACGGGGCCAATTCGCGTCTCTAGATTGCCATCAGATCGGTTTCCTTGGCTTGAAGGATCTTGTCGACTTCAGCAATATACCGGTCAGTCAGCTTCTGGATCTCTTCCTGGGAGCGACGCTCGTCATCCTCGCTGATCGCTTTATCTTTCAGCAGGTCCTTGAGCGTTGCATTGGCGTCGCGGCGCACATTACGCACAGCCACTTTGGCGTTTTCCGCCTCGTTCTTGACGACCTTGATCAATTCCCTGCGACGCTCTTCCGTCAACGCCGGCGTCGGCACCCGGATCAGATCGCCCTGGCTGGAGGGATTAAGGCCCAGGTCGGAGTCGCGGATCGCTTTCTCAACAGCGCCCACCATTTTCTTTTCCCATGGCGTCACGCCGATGTTGCGCGAATCGATCAAGTTGATGTTGGCAACCGAGCTGATCGGCACAAGAGAACCGTAGTAATCGACCATCACATGATCGAGTATCCCGGTATGGGCGCGCCCGGTGCGCACCTTGCCCAGGTCTACCTTCAGAGCCTCGATGCTCTTCTGCATTCTTTGCTCGGCTGATTTTTTTACGTCTGCAATCATGTCAAGAATCCTTCCTGTCCAGACTCAACCCATTAACACTCAACCAGCGTTCCTTCATCTTCGCCCATCACCACGCGTTTCAACGCGCCGTGCTTGAAAATGCTGAACACGCACAGCGGCATTTTCTGGTCGCGACACAGCGCCAGCGCGGTGGCATCCATGACCTTGAGGTTTTTGGCAATGGCCTCGTCGAAGCTGATACGATCATAGCGTGTTGCCTCCGGATTGGTCATCGGATCCGCCGTATAAACGCCATCTACCTTGGTCGCCTTCAGCACCACTTGCGCCTCCATCTCGGAGGCGCGCAGTGCTGCAGCGGTGTCGGTAGTAAAGAATGGATTGCCGGTGCCCGCGCCGAAAATCACGACCTTGCCTTCTTCCAGATAGCGCAACGCCTTGCCGCGAATATAGGGTTCCGCCACCTGTTCGATGGTCAGCGCCGACTGCACCCGCGCGATGAGGCCGGCGCGCCGCATGGCATCCTGCAGAGCCAGTGCATTCATCACGGTGGCCAGCATGCCCATGTAGTCGGCGGTGGCACGATCCATTCCCGCAGCTGCGGGTGCCACGCCACGGAAAATATTGCCGCCTCCGATCACTACTGCGACTTCCACCCCAAGTCGCGTCACATCGCCGATTTCGGAAACGATGCGGTCGATCACATCACGGTTGATGCCGTAGCTGTCATCACCCATCAGCGCTTCGCCAGAAAGCTTGAGCAGGATGCGTTTGTACTTGGGGGTAGCCATGGATATTAAACCTTTGCGGCAGCCGCCACTTCAGCGGCGAAATCGGTGCTGCGCTTCTCGATGCCCTCGCCCACCACGAACATCTGGAAAGCATTAACCTGGGCGCCCTTGGAGGCCAACAGTTTTTCCACAGTCATGTCGGGGTCCTTGACGAAGGGCTGGCCAACCAGGGTCACTTCGGCAAGATACTTGGTGATCCGACCTTCCACCATCTTCTCGACGATGTTGGCAGGCTTGCCGCTTTCGGCCGCCTGGGCAGTATAAATTTCACGTTCCTTGGCGAGCAGGTCAGCAGGCACTTGTTCAATGGAAACGCAAACCGGTTTGCTGGCCGCAATGTGCATGGCGATATCCTTGCCCAGCGCCTCGTCGCCGCCGGTGTAATCCACCAGCACGCCGATCTTGGTGCCATGCAGGTAGACCGCCATTTGACCAGCAGAGCTGAAGCGGACAAAACGGCGCGCCGCAATGTTTTCGCCCAGCTTCATCACCAAGCCTTGGCGTGCATCCTCAATGGTGCTGCCTGAAGCCAGCTTCATCGCAGACAGAGCGGCGACATCCGCTGGATTCTGCTGCGCCACGGCCTCAGCCACTTCCTTGGCGAAGCTGTTGAAATCGTCATTCTTGGCGACGAAATCGGTTTCGCAGTTGACTTCGACCAGGGCGCCGGTCTTGCGGTCGGCACTGATAAAGCTGGCCACCACGCCTTCCGCCGCAATGCGGCTGGCTGCCTTGCCGGCCTTGGCGCCGCTCTTGATGCGCAGCGCATCTTCAGCCGCCTTGATATCGCCGTCTGCCTCAACCAGCGCCTTCTTGCACTCCATCATGCCGAGGCCGGTCAATTCACGCAGGTCCTTCACCATGCTTGCGGTGATTTCTGCCATTTTCAAACTCCTTGCTAAATACAATAAACCGGCGCAGCTAGCGTTTTTTAAACAGCACGCGCGCCATTAAAATTTAAATCCAGGCATAAAAAAGGGGCTCGAAAGCCCCTTTTTTGCGGGCTGATTACTCAGCCGCCTGCTCTTCGACCTCGACAAACTCCTCGCCGGTGATCTCCTGAAGCGCCTGGCTGCGTCCTTCCAGAACCGCATCGGCGGCGCCCCTGACGTACAGCCGGATGGCCTGAGTCGAGTCGTCATTGCCGGGAATGACGTAATTCACGCCAATCGGGGAGTTATTGGTATCCACCACGCCAACCACCGGAATGCCCAGCTTGTTGGCTTCAGTGATCGCGCCCTTCTCGTGGCCGACGTCGATCACGAAAATCATATCAGGCAGGCCGCCCATATCCTTGATCCCGCCCAGGCTGCGTTCCAGCTTGTCCAGTTCGCGACGCAGGAGCAATGCTTCTTTCTTGGCCAGCTTGCCGATGTTCTCTTCCGACAGCATGGTCTGCACCTCCTGCAGACGCTTGATGGACTGCTTGACCGTCTTGAAGTTGGTCAGCATGCCGCCGAGCCAGCGGAAATTCACGAAATGACAACCCGCGCGCTCAGCTTCTTCCTTGAGAATTTCACGAGCCTGACGCTTGGTGCCGACAAACAGGATGCTGCCCTTGTTCGAAGCCAGTTTGCGCATGAATTTCATCGCATCCTGGTACATCGGCAGGGTTTTTTCCAGGTTGATAATGTGAATCTTGTTGCGGTCGCCGAAAATATACGGCGCCATCTTGGGGTTCCAGTAACGGGTTTGGTGTCCGAAATGGACGCCCGCTTCCAACATCTGACGCATGGTCACTGACATTTTGCTGCTCCTAGTAAGGGTTATGCCTCCATCCGCCCGATACCACCCGGCTAGCCGGGCACCCTGTACGTTAAGCGGATGTGCGAAGTTTTAAGTTTCAAAGCCATTGGCCATGAAACTTAACTTGCAATTCTAACATGCCCGCAAGGATTCCCTCAAGGTCGAATGTAAGCCCACCCCTGGCGCTGTCGTTTCATCAGCTCCACCACTCCCGCCTTGACATAGCCGACTGACGGGTACATGTCCGCACGAGTGAGCTTGCGGCCGATCATGGTGTTCTCGCAGGCCACGATTTTCACGCCGCGACTGACCGCCTCATCGATTTTCTCGGCTATCTCGGTTTCCAGCAGCACCATGTCCAGGCCGGGGCCGTAGACTACTATCTCGATTTGCACATTCTTTATGCCCAGATCTTGCTGCACGTTTTTTACATTGCTGAGGGTGAGATACCACTTTTGCGGCTCGCCGTCGCTCACCTGGAATACCACTTTATGGGCCGCTGTTTTGAGCCGCCCAACTGGAGAATCCGCAGCGTGCACCGACAGCGACGACATCAGCACCACCGCGAACAATAACGCATTTATTATTCTCCGCATTCTTCCCTCCAATCTAGCAAGCTAAAGGATATTCGGTTATTTGATATACTGACCGCAATTTAATTCGATCAGCGGCGTCATGTCCATCATAATCAAAACCCCGGAAGAAATTGAAAAAATGCGCATCGTCGGCAGACTGGCGGCCGAACTGCTCGACTATATCGGCCCCTTCGTCAAGGCGGGCATCACCACCGACGAGCTGGACAAACTCTGCCACGATTACACCGTCAACGTGCAGCATGCCATACCTGCCCCGCTGAATTACGCCCCTTCCGGCCACCACCCTTACCCAAAGTCCATTTGCACGTCCGTCAACCATCAGGTTTGCCACGGCGTTCCCAGCGACAGGAAGCTCAAACCCGGCGACATCATCAATATCGATGTCACCACTATCAAGGATGGCTATCACGGGGATAGCAGCCGCATGTACTATGTCGGCGAGCCTTCCATCCAGGCAAAGCGCCTGTGTGAAATCACCTACGAATGCATGTGGCTCGGCATCGCCGCGATCAAGCCGGGCACCCACCTGGGCGACATCGGCCATGTCATCCAGCGGCGTGCCGAGAGCAATGGATACAGCGTAGTCCGCGAATTCTGCGGGCACGGAATCGGCGCAAATTTCCACGAAGAACCCCAAGTCGTGCACTACGGCAAGCCTGGAACCGGCGCAGTACTGTCTCCCGGCATGATCTTCACCATCGAGCCGATGATCAATGCCGGCCGGCGCGACATCCGCCAGCTTGGCGACGGCTGGTCCATCGTCACCAAGGATCACAGCCTGTCGGCACAGTGGGAACATACCGTCCTGGTCACCGAAACCGGTTATGAAGTCCTGACACTGTCCGCCGGTTCCCCCAAGAAGCCCGATTTCATCAGCTGATTTTGATGGTTCACCCTCCACTGGATACGGCGCGGTGGCGAGAAACTCTCCGGAACGGCCGGAATGAGCTGCGCCAGGCCTATCTTGCGAAAGGCAATGCCGCCGCTCTCCTGCGCGGCCACAGCAGGCTGGTGGACCAGCTGCTCCAGACCATCTGGCGACAATTATCCTTGCCTCCCTCCAGCACGCTTATCGCCGTTGGCGGTTACGGCCGCAAACAGCTTTTCCCCGGCTCCGACATCGATCTGCTGATTCTTCTCCCGGCGGGTCCGGACGAGGCGCTCGGACAGAAGTTGGAGCAGCTCGTCGGCTTGCTTTGGGACATCGGCCTGGAAGTCGGCCACAGCGTGCGCACCCTGCCCGAATGCCTGGAGGAAGCAAAGGACATCACGGTCCAGACCAATCTGCTCGAAGCGCGCTTCCTGGCCGGGAACCGTACGCTATTTCAAAGATTTACTGTTGCCGTGCAGGAAAATTTGAATGCGCGGGATTTTTTCGAGGCGAAACTGCTGGAACAGCAGCGACGCCACGCCCGCTTCCACGATACCGCCTACAACCTGGAACCCAACCTGAAGGAAAGTCCGGGCGGCCTGCGGGATTTGCAAAACATCCTGTGGGTCAGCCGTGCGCTTGGTTTAGGGGATAGCTGGAACAAGCTGGCGCTCGAAGCCATCATTACCGCCCAGGAAGCCCGTCAAATCCGTAGCCACGAACGCTTTCTGGAAAACCTGCGCATCCGCCTGCACTACCTGGCCCGACGGCGCGAGGACCGCCTCCTGTTCGACCACCAGACGCTGCTTGCCGAGCAATGCGGATATTCGGACAAAGTCCAGCGCAGGGCCAGCGAACAATTGATGCAGCGCTATTACCGCACCGCCAAGGCGGTCAGCCTGCTCAACGAAATCCTGCTGAAAAATCTGCGCGAGCGCGCCTCCCCGGCCGCCCCATGGCAGGTTGACCCGATCGACGAAACCTTCCAGGCCCGCAACGGGCTGCTCGAAATCACCGATGCAGAGGCATTCCAGCGTGAACCGGGCGTCATCCTGGAAAGCTTTCTGCTGCTCCAGCAACACCCCGAACTGAGCGGCATGAGTGCGGCCACGCTGCGTACGCTGTGGCGTTCGACGCCGAAAATCAATGCCGCCTTCCGGCGCCAGCCCCGCAATCAGGCGCTGTTCATGCAAATCATCAGGCAGCCGCGCGGGCTCACCCGCGAACTGCGCCTGATGAACCAGCTCGGCATCCTGGGGCGCTACATTCCCGCCTTCGGCCGGATTGTCGGCCAGATGCAGCACGACCTGTTCCACGTCTACACGGTGGACGAGCACATCATGATGGTGGTGCGCAATCTGAGGCGTTTCACCGTGCCGGAATTCGCCCATGAGTTTCCGCTGGCCAGCGAACTCATCAACAGTTTCGAACGCCCGGAGGTGCTCTATCTGGCGGGCCTGTTCCACGACATCGCCAAAGGGAGGGGTGGCGACCACTCGACACTGGGCACGACGGATGCGCGCCGTTTCTGCCGACTGCATGGTCTGGGCGAGGAGGACACCGACATGGTCGCCTGGCTGGTGGAAAACCATCTGGTCATGTCAGCCACAGCTCAAAAGCAGGATACCAGCGACCCCGAAGTGATCGAATCCTTCGCCAATCGGGTCTGCGACCAGCGCCATCTCGCCGCACTTTATCTACTCACCGTCGCCGATATCCGGGGCACCAGTCCGAAGGTCTGGAATGGCTGGAAAGGCAAGCTGCTGGAGGACCTGTTCAGGGCAACGCAACGTTATCTTGCGAGTGGAAGCACCCCGCTGGAGACGCACCTTCAGGCACGGCAAACCGAGGCACGGTCCATTCTCCGCCTTTACGCCTTCGGCAACGACGCGCCCCAGGCGCTATGGGCGCAACTCGAACCGGGCTATTTCCTTCGCCACGAGGCGCAGGAAATCGCCTGGCACGTCCGCAACCTCCATGGCAAGGTCAACTCGGCACAGCCCGTTGTCAGGGCACGCTTAAGCCCCGCCGGGGAAGGCATCCAGGTGATGATCTACACGCCGGACAAGGAAGATCTGTTCGCCCGGATTTGCGGTTTTTTCGAACGCAACGACTTCAATATCGTCGAAGCCAAAATCCACACCAGCCGCCATGGCTACGCCCTTGACAGCTACGTGGTACTGGACGAGGCCAACCGCTCCGCCCATTACCGCGATTTGCTGAGCTTTATCGAATATGAATTGTCGCAGCGCCTGACTCCGGACATGGCACTGGAACCGCCCCTGCAAGGACGGCTGAGCCGCCACCTCAAGCATTTCCCGATTACGCCGGAAATTGCGATCAAGCCTGATGAAAAGGGGGTCTACCATGTGCTGTCAGTCGTTGCGGGCGACCGCCCCGGCTTACTGTCACGCATCGCCCATGTACTCCTGAAGCACCGCATTCACCTGCATACGGCAAAAATCTCAACACTGGGTGAACGTGCCGAGGATACCTTCCTGATTTCTGGCGCGGAACTGGAAAACCCGAAAGAAGTGCTGCGGCTCGAAACCGATTTGCTGCACCAACTCCAGACTTGAGCCAGAACTTACCCCACTGGACTCCTGGCTACTCGGCAACAGGTGGATTGACGGGAAAGAGTTCCTCGACAAACCCAAACTGACTCATATCCCTGATACGCATCGGGTACAGTATGCCCTGCAAATGGTCACATTCGTGCTGCACCACCCGCGCATGGAAACCGCTCACGGTACGGTCTATCTGATTGCCGAACTGATCGAAGCCCTGGTAGCGCAACCGTTTGTAGCGTGGCACCAGGCCGCGCAGGCCGGGGATGCTCAGGCAACCTTCCCAGCCTTCATCCATCTCGTCGCCGAGCGGCGTTAGCACCGGATTGATCAGCACCGTGTCCGGCACCAGTTCGGCATCCGGGTAGCGCGGGTTGGCGGCCACGCCGAAAATCACCACCTGCAAGCCGATCCCGACCTGTGGCGCGGCCAACCCTGCGCCGCTGAGGGCTGCCATGGTGTCGCGCATGTCTTGCACCAGTGCGTGCAATTCGGAGGTATCGAAGGCGGCAGCCGGCGGCGCCTTTTCCAGCAGGCGCGGGTCGCCCATGCGCAATACGGTTCTAATCGCCATCCAGACCCACCACATGCTCCAGGATGATTCTTACACGCTGCATGGCCTGCTTCAGCACGGCGTCGATCTCTGCGAAGCTGATGGTGTGCTTGCTGGAATTTCGTCCTGCGGCGTGATTGGCGACCACAGCAATGGCGGCATAACAGAGCCCCAGCTCACGGGCGAGCACCGCTTCCGGCATGCCGGTCATGCCCACCATGGTGGCGCCGTCGCGGTCGAGGCGGTTGATTTCAGCCGCCGTTTCCAGGCGCGGACCCTGCACTGCGGCATAGACCCCGCCATCGATGAATTTCTCACCGGCCAGCGATGCCGCCTGCATGCATCGCGTGCGCATTTTCTCGCAATAGGGCTCGGTGAAATCCACGTGTGTTACCGGTTTTCCGTTTCCATTATAAAAAGTGGCCTTGCGCCCGTGGGTGTAATCGATGATCTGGTCAGGGATGACGATGGCGCCCGGATCGTAATCCGGGTTGATTCCTCCGACGGCGGCGATCGACACGACGTTCTTCACTCCCTGAGCGTGCAGCGCCCACATATTGGCCTGGTAGTTGACCTCGTGCGGCGGGATGGAGTGGCCGTAGCCGTGCCGCGCCATGAATACGACCTCATGGTCCTTGATCTTGCCGAAGGTCAGCGCCCCCGAAGGCTCGCCGTAAGGGGTGCGGATCACCTGCCGATGGGTGATCTCCAGATTCGCGAGTTGGGTCAGACCAGTGCCGCCGATAATTCCTAACATTTTTTACTCTTCCTTTAATGCATAAATTGCGGGCAAGTTGCGCCACGCCCCGCGCACATCCATGCCGAAGCCGAACACATAACGGTTGGGCAGGCTGATCCCGATAAAATCCGCCTTGATGGGTTTTTCCCGGCCGAGCACTTTGTCTGCAAACACGGCGCTGTGGAATGACTTGGCGCCAAGACCGAGCACCTTGTCACGGATCGCCGCCAGGGTGTGGCCTTCATCCAGAATGTCGTCGAGCACCAGCACTACCCGCCCAGCCACATTCTCCTTGGGCATCACTTTCCATTGCAGGGTGTTGCCCTGCGTTTCATTGCCGTAGCGGGTGGCGTGAATGTAGTCGAAATCCAGCGGGAAATTGAGCAGGGGCAACAGCTGGCCGCTAAACACCACGGCCCCTCCCATCACGCTCAACACCAGCGGGTGGGACTGCCCCAGGGACGCGCCTATTTCGCCGGCCATCCTTTTGACGGTGGCGGCGACTTCCTCGGCGGGACAGATTTGCTCCGCCCGGTCAAGAATATCCAGTGCTTCTTGCGCCGAAATCATTTTATAGTTCGAGAGAAGAAAGATAGGCGCGGAAATCGTCGTTCACTTCCGGGTGCTTCAAGGCGAACTGGATGGTCGCCTTGAGATAGCCGATCTTGCTGCCGCAGTCGTAGCGGGTGCCGCTGTATTTGTAGGCCAGCACCTGCTCCTGCTTGAGCAGCGAGGCGATGCCGTCGGTCAGCTGGATTTCCCCGCCCGCACCGGCCTGCACGCCCTCCAGGTGACTGAAAATACGCGGCGTCAGGATGTAGCGCCCCACCACGCCCAAGGTGGAGGGCGCGTCTTCCGGCTTCGGTTTTTCCACCATACTGTTTATTTTGTAAACGCCGTCTTCCAATTCCTTGGCGTCCACAATGCCGTATTGCGAGGTTTCCTCGCGCGGCACGTCCTGCACCCCGATCACCGAGCTGTGATAGTGCGCGTACAGGTCCACCATCTGCTTCAGCACCGGCGGTTCGCCATCGAGCAGGTCGTCGGCCAGAAGCACGGCGAACGGGTCGTTTCCCACCACCTGCCGGGCGCACAGCACGGCATGTCCGAGTCCCAGCGCCTCGGCCTGGCGGATGTAGACGCAGGTCACGCTGGGCGGAATAATGCCGCGCAGCAGCTCGAGCATTTTGGTCTTGCCGCGCGCTTCCAGCTCGGCCTCCATTTCATAGGCCTTGTCGAAATGGTCCTCGATCGCGCGCTTGCTGCGACCGGTGACGAATATCAGCTCGGTGATGCCGGCTGCCACGGCCTCCTCGACTGCATACTGGATCAGGGGCTTGTCCACGATCGGCAGCATTTCCTTCGGGCTGGCCTTGGTTGCCGGCAAGAAGCGCTTACCCATGCCCGCCACCGGAAAAACCGCCTTGGTTATTTTTGTCATAGCTTCTCTTCCAGTAACTCCATCAATCCTGCTTCGTCCAATATCGTAATACCCAGCTCCTGCGCCTTGACGAGCTTGCTGCCCGCCTCCGCACCGGCCACCACGTAGTCGGTCTTCTTCGACACGCTGCCGCTCACCTTGCCGCCCAAAGCCTCGATTCTTTCCTTGGCTTCATCCCGTGTCAAGCTCGGCAAGGTTCCGGTCAGGACGAAGGTTTTTCCGCTGATCGGGCTGGTGCTGATTGGCGACCCCGCGCCCTCTTCCCAGTGCACACCGGCGTCGATAAGCTGGGAAATCACCTCGCGGTTATGCCGCTCGGCAAAAAACTGGGCAATGCTCTGCGCCACCACCGGCCCCACGTCCGGCACCTGTTGCAGCGCATCCTCGTCTGCCGCCATCAGTGCGTCGAGGCCGCCGAAATGGCGCGCCAGATCCTTGGCAGTCGCCTCGCCCACGTTGCGGATACCGAGGGCGAAAATGAACCGCGCCAGGGTAGTGTTCTTGCTGGCTTCGATCGCCGCCAGCGTATTGCTGGCGGATTTTTCCGCCATGCGATCGAGATTGGCCAGGGTATTCATGCCCAGTTTATACAGGTCAGCCGGGGTGTGGATCAGTTCCCTGTCCACCAGCTGATCCACCAGCTTGTCACCCATGCCCTCGATATCCATGGCACGGCGACTGGAGAAGTGGAGGATAGCCTGTTTGCGTTGCGCCGGGCAGAACAGACCGCCGCTGCAGCGTGCCGCCGCCTCGTCTGGCAGGCGGATGACATGGGAGCCGCACACCGGGCACACCGGGTATTGTTCCAGCAAGCTGAATTCCTGCGCCCCGGGGTGGCGGTTGCCCAGCACGACACCCACCACCTCCGGAATGACGTCACCGGCGCGGCGCACGATCACGGTGTCGCCTATACGCACATCCTTGCGGCGAATTTCGTCCTCGTTGTGCAGAGTGGCGTTGGACACCGTCGCCCCGCCAACGAAAACCGGCTTCAACCTCGCCACCGGGGTCAGCGCGCCAGTCCGCCCGACCTGCACGTCGATCCCCAGCAACTCGGTCATCGCTTCCTGCGCCGGGAATTTGTGGGCGACGGCGAAGCGCGGCGCACGCGCGACGTACCCCAGCCGCTCCTGGTAATCCAGGTCATTGACCTTGTACACCACGCCGTCGATATCGTAGGGCAGACCGTCACGCCGGGCGCCGATCATGCGATAGTAGTCCAGCAGCCCTTCAACACCCTGCACCACCTTGCGCTCGCGGCATACCGGCACTCTCAGGCTTTCCAGGTAATCCATGACGGCGTTTAATTTGCGCGGCAAACTCACCCCCTCGACACTACCCAGGCCATAGGCAAAGAAGGTCAGCGGACGCGTGGCCGTAATGCGGGGGTCGAGCTGGCGCAGCGAACCGGCAGCGGCATTGCGCGGGTTGGCGAATTCCTTTTCGCCCCTTTCCCGCTGCTGGCGGTTGAGCCTTTCGAAGTCCGCCTTGAGTATCAGCACTTCACCACGCACTTCCAGCAGTTGCGGCGGGTTCACCGTATAAAGACGCAGCGGAATGGCCTTGATCGTCCGCAGATTGGTGGTCACATCCTCGCCGGTGTAGCCGTCGCCCCGCGTCGCACCTTGAACCAGGATGCCGTTTTCATAGATCAGGCTGATCGCCAGGCCGTCGAATTTGGGGTCTACCGCATATTCCGCCACCCCGACGCCGAGCCCCTCCCGCACGCGCCGGTCGAACGCCGCCACTTCCTCGTCCTCGAACGCATTGTTGAGGGAGAGCATGGGCACGCGGTGGGTGAGCTGGGAAAATTCGGCGAGGGGCGCGGCGCCGACGCGCCGGGTGGGGGAATCGGGTGTGGCGAGCAGCGGATATTCCGCCTCCAGCCGCTCCAGTTCGCGGAACAGCTTGTCGTACTCGGCATCCGGGATTTCCGGCTTGTCCAGGACGTAATACAGGTAGTTGTGCCGCTCGATTTCCTCGCGCAGGAAACGGGCGCGGGCGGCAATATCGGAGGGAGTTATCATTAACTTAAAGCTTCTACTTGGGAAAAGCTATTGAACCGCAGAGGACGCGGAGGACGCAGAGGAATTCAAAGGCTTGTCGTGAAACGCACTCACCTTGCGGGTGGCTCAGCATAACTTGCCAAGGTCTTGTTCTTCCTCTGCGTCCTCCGCGTCCTCTGCGGTGAACTGCCGTTTCCAGGTTCAACCACAGGTGAAATATCCTTCTCAAGAAAACAGCCTTAGTGCGCGGGCGCTGCCGCTCTTGATCTGCTGTGCCTCCATCCTTGCGTAAATATCGGCAAGCTGCTGCTTGATCCCGGCGATCCCGGCATCGGTGAGCGGCCGGCGGTTGTCGTCCACCACCTGCCCGCCCAGCGAGGAGGCCATCTGCCTGGCTACCATCAGCATCTGGTTGAATACGCGCACGCCGTCGCCAACCCTGGGCACATCGAACAGGAAGGTGACGCCATGGGTGCTGAGCTGGCGGATGTTTTCCGCAGTGAACGGCGTCGGGTCCAGATTGGCCAGAGAGAATAAATCCGCGCCCTCGTCGTTGAAAAAGTGGAACGCGCCGTCCGGCTGTAATTTCATGCCAGCCGCTTCCGCCATGGCCCGTACCTTGGTGGCAGCGAAGGCTACCCCGTTCTGCGTGATGACATTGACACCGATCAGCACGTCGACATCGGCACAGAACTGGTCAAGCGCAGCGGCGAGCGCCAGTGCGGGCTGCCGTTCCGGGAATTCGGCGATTGCCACCAGATCGTCCGCAACCGCCTGAACCTGGCTGCAAAAGGCCGCCAGATCCGGCCCGGAAACCGGCCCGGAGCGATCTGCCAGCTGCAATGCTGCGGCAGTATCGAGATATTCCCCGGCATTTCCCTGTCCGACCTCTTCCCATCCGCCGGTCAGTGAATTCAGGCCGAGCCAGTGCACGCGTTTGCCGAAATCCCCCCGGCGCCGTATCGTCTCAATCAGAGCCGCGACTCCAACCGGTTCGCCCGGATGCAGCTGAACCCGGTAATTGATGGTTTCATCCTGCAACACGGCCGCCCCCTCTTCGTGCTGGGCGACGAGAGGCGGCTTTACCCCCTCTTCCGGCTGCGATTCAAGCGCGGGGATGGGCTCGATTTCCTCGATGATTTCCAGTTCCTCTGCCGGCTCCACTGGCATCTCATCCGGCAGGGCCGACACGACCGGCTCGATCCGGGACTCTTTGCGAAAACCGGCAATTTCGTGCGTATCCGGAAGGGTGCCGGGAAGCGTATCGGTGCCGCTCTTAAGCAGCACATCCTCCTGCCTGGCGGGGAAGGCCTTCTCGGCGATGCGCCGATACTTCCTTTCCTGGAAACGGTTAAAACCGTACACACCGGCAACGATCAGGAGACCGATCACCAGCAAACTGATTTGCAATTCGCTCATAAAATTTCCGTTATTCTATAAACCTATAAAAAGCAGTTTAGCCACGGATTAACACAGATATACACAGATTATCATAGAGTTACCATATCTTACCCTGAGCACCCTCTGGGTGAATAGGAAATCTTCCGCAATACATTGTTTTATCTGTGTTAATCCGTGTTCATCTGTGGATAAAAGCGTTTTTCAGAATTATAACTCACGCCGGCACTTCATCCTTCATCCGCATCGCCTCTTCGATATCCACCGCCACCACGCGCGACACGCCCATTTCCTGCATGGTGACGCCGACCAACTGCTCCGCCATCTCCATGGTGATCTTATTATGGCTGATGTAGACGAACTGGGTTTGCAGCGACATTTTTTTCACCAGCTCGCAGAAGCGTTCGGTGTTGGAATCGTCGAGCGGCGCGTCTACCTCGTCGAGCAGGCAGAAAGGCGCGGGATTGAGCTGAAAAAGGGAAAAGGTCAGCGCCAGCGCGGTCAGGGCCTTCTCCCCGCCTGACAGCAGGTGGATCGAGCTGTTCTTCTTGCCCGGCGGCTGGGCGATGATCTGGATGCCGGCATCGAGAATTTCCTCGCCGGTCAGTACCAGGCGCGCCTGCCCGCCGCCGAACAGCGACGGGAAAAGCTCGCCGAAATTGCGGTTGACCTGATCATATGTGCTTTGCAGGCGCTCCCGCGTTTCCCGGTCGATGCGGCGGATCGCCTGCTCCAGCGTGGCTATGGCCTCGTTCAGGTCGTTGGCCTGGGATTCGAGATAGCCCTTGCGCTCCCGGCTGCCTTGCAACTCTTCCAGCGCGGCCAGGTTGACCGCGCCGAGCGCTTCGATTTCCGCCGTGAGCCTGACGATCTCGCCCTGCAAGGCATTGGGCCTGAGATTTTTTTCCATCGCTTGCACCAGTTCCGCCTCGTCGGCACCGGCCTCCCTGAGTTGGCCCTCGTACTGTTCCTGGCCAAGGCGCGCCTCCTGTTCCTTGAGACGCAGCTCGCCGATCTGGTCGCGCAGCGGCTGCAACTTCTGCTCGCTGCTCATGCGCTGCTGCTCCAGCTCGCGCAGGCTGTTCGCCGCCTCGGCCAAGGCATCGCGCGCCAGCGCCAACGCCTTCTCCTTCTCCTGCTGCTGGACTAATGCCTGCTGCAGCGCCTGGCTCAACGGTTCCTCGCTGAACCCCTGCTGCTCGGCGAGCAGGTTTTCAAGCTGGATGGCCGCTTCCCGTGCCTGCTCGGCGAGCTGGGCGCTTGAAACTTCCAGCTCTCCGATCTTGTTCAGGCAGTTTTTCTCGACGAACATCGCCTCCTGCGCGGCGCGCTCGGTCTGCCGCAGCGCCTCGCGTTGCCGGTTGAGATTTTGCTCAACACCTGAGCGCTCCTGGCGGGTTTCATCCAGCTGCTCGCGCAGCGCCTCGATCTGGCTGCGACCCTGCTTCAGGCTGGCTTCCGCCGCAGCGAGCCGCTCGCTTTCAGAGCCAAGCTGTTCGGCGATTTCCGCCTGTTCCGCTGCAATCCCTTTTTGGCGCTGCTCGGCCTGCTGCCTGACCTGCACCAGCCGCTGCACCTCGAGTTGCAGGCGATGCTGCTTCTGCTGCGCTTCGCCCGTAGCGCTGCGCAGCCGGGCAATGTCTTTCTGCTGCTGCGCCAGCGTTGACTCGGCCTGGACCATCACGGTTTTCCGCTGCGCCAGCGCCGCCTGCTTCACTTCAAGATCAGCCTGCAACTGCCCGATTTCGCGCTGGCGTGCCAACACCCCGTGCAGCTCGCTTTGCGGCGCATGGAAACGAATGCTGTGGCGGGTAAAAACATGGCCCGCGCGCGACACCAGCATCGCCCCGCGCGGCAGCTCCTTGCGCCGGGCAAAGCCCTCGGCGGCGTTCTCGGTCACATACACATTAGCCAGCCAGTCGCCCAGGAATGCCGGGGTACTGCCATCCGCCCAGGAGACATAATGGGACAAAGGGGTTATCCCCTCTCCCCAACCCTCCCCCGCGGGGGGGGAGGGAGCGATAGTAAAAGGCGCTTGTTTTGAATTGCCCTCTCCCCAACCCTCCCCCGCCGGGGGGGAGGGGGCAACTTCAAAGGCGGTGACCGCCGCAGGCGGCGCATCTCCCATCCACCCCTGCGCCTGATCGATGCTTTCCAGCGCAATGCTGTTCAGGCGCTCGCCCAGCACGCTTTCCAGCGCATCCTCCCAGCCCGCTTCTATGCGCAGGCTGTTCCACAGCCGCGGCAAGCTTTCCAGCTGGTGCTTCGCCAGCCACGCCTGCAATCTCTGGTTATGGTCGAGGCGGCTTTGCAGGTGTTTCAGGGCGTTCAGCCGGGCTTCCAGCTCGGTGGCCAGCCGCTGCTCCGCATGCAGAACGTCCCTGGCCTCGCGCGCACCCTTTTCCAGTTCGGGCAACACCGCAAGCAGCCGTGCCAGCTCAGCCTGAACCGTTTCGAACTGGCCTGCCACATCGGCAAGCTCGACCTCTTTCTGCGACAGCATCGCGACATCGAAGCGCGGCAGGCTGCCGGCCTCCTGCTGCAAACGCTGCTCCCTGGCTTGCAGTTGCTGCAAGTTCCTTTGCGCATGGGCGCGGTGGGTTTCCTCGATCTGCTTGGTCTGTTCGGCCTGGGCGAGGCTACGTTGCAGCTCGCTGTAGCGCCGCTGGCAATCGCGGAAACTTTCTTCTTCCAGCGGCAGATTGCGGCTCTCCCGCTCCAGCTGTTCCTGGTTCTGCACCACGCGCTCGCCCGCCACCACGAATTCGCCGCGCCAGCGTTCCAAGGCTGCCAGCGCCTCGTCGCGCTGCCTTGCCAGGCGCTCGCCCTGTTCGCGCAGGGCGGCGGACTGCGTGGCCAGGCGCTGGCGGCTTTCGCGCTGGTGCTGCAAGGTCTGCTCCAGCTTGGAAACCTCGGCATTGGCCGCATAAATGCCGCCCTGCGCCTCATGCAGCGCATCGCTGGCCGCGTAATGGGCTTCCCGCGACTGTTCCAGCTGGCTCTCGGCCTGGCGCAGGCGCGCGTTTTCCGCTTCCAGCTCGTTGCTCAGGCGCGCCATTTCGCGCTGCCAGCGCTCGCACTGTGCTGCCGCCTCACGCTTTCTGAGCAGCGCCAGCAGGTTGTGCGACAGCTTCAACTGGGCCTGCAAGGCCAGATACTGCTGTGCCACCTCGGCCTGCGTTTCCAGCTTGCCGATCTGCTTGTCCAGTTCCTGGCGCACATCCTCGACGCGCAGCAGGTTCTCGCGGGTATCCTTCATGCGCAGCTCGGTTTCGCGGCGCCGTTCCTTGTATTTGGAAATTCCCGCCGCCTCTTCCAGGAAAACGCGCAGCTCCTCGGGTCGCGCCTCGATGATGCGCGAGATCATGCCCTGCTCGATGATGGCGTAGGCGCGCGCGCCCAGCCCGGTACCCAGGAAAATATCGGTGATGTCGCGGCGCCGGACGTGCAGGTTGTTGATGTAGTAGGCGGACTCGCCGTTGCGGCTGAGTATCCTTTTGACGGCAATCTCGGCGTACTGCGACCATTGCCCGGCGGCCTTGCCCAGGCTGTTGTCGAAGATCAGCTCGACACTGGCTCGGCTTACCGCCTTGCGCGTGGCAGAGCCGCTGAAAATCACGTCCTGCATGGATTCGCCGCGCAGCTCCCGCGCCCGCGATTCGCCCAGCACCCAGCGCACCGCGTCGATCACGTTGGACTTGCCGCAACCATTCGGGCCGACAACGCCAACCCGCTGCCCAGGGACGGGGATCGTGGTGGGATCGACGAAAGACTTGAAGCCGGCGAGTTTGATGTGGGTGAGGCGCACGGTGACGTTGATTTATAAGCCGCTGCCGGCAGGAAGATCAAGCGCCGTAGCGGCCTTGATCAGCCCCTGATCCAGGCTGTAGATGTGACTGGCTCCATTGTTTTTGGCAATGGCCAGATGCAGCGCATCGCCTGAGCGCAAACCGGTGGCGAAATTGCGCAGAAACAGGTCAGCCAGACGGTAATCCGCCTGACTGGGCGTCAAAATCACGAACTGGGTATGAGAGATGCGTTCAAATGCAGTCAGCAGACCATGCGCCGCATTTTCACTCAGTTGCTGCACGCGCACCCTGCGCGCCACCATGCTGGAAAATTCGACACACGTCCATTCGCTGATCGCGATGTACTCCTGGGACAAGGTATAGGTCAACTGACGCACTTCATCCGAATTCGGCTCGGGAATGTAAAGTGGCGCGATGAAACTGGTATCGAAGTACAGCATCGACCTCAATACCCTTCGTCGCGCATTTGCCGGATCAGTTCGGCACTCGACACCGTGGAAGCAGGCAGGCTCGCCCGCAAACGATCCATTTCTTCAAAATCAATCGGCTTCAATGGCTTGCCAAACCCCTTGATGCGCGCCACCGGTTGTCCGCGCCGGGTAATCACGACTTCTTCCCCCGCTTCCACCTGATTCAGCAATTCGCTCAAATGGGCTTTGGCTTCGGCAACACTGACGGTATTCATAGGGCAACCCTCTTGGTCATTTACATGGTCATCATAGCATCCGTCAACGCCAAATACCACTCATCAGGCTATAATCGCCGGCATCCCAATATGGAGACAAACATGTCCAGCCAACCCAGCAAAACCCTGGAAACCTTCGACAACCCGAACCCGGAGCGCGATTTCCATATCCACATGGAAATCCCGGAGTTCACCTGTTTGTGCCCGAAGACCGGTCAGCCCGACTTCGCCACGCTGTATCTCGACTACATCGCGGATCAGAAGTGTGTCGAACTGAAGAGCCTGAAGATGTACATCTGGTCGTTCCGCAACGAGGGCGCATTTCACGAAGCCGTCACCAACCGCATCCTGAACGACCTGGTGGCCGCGACTCAGCCGCGTTTCATGCGCCTGACGGCGAAATTCTACGTGCGCGGCGGCATCTTCACCAATGTCGTGGCCGAGCACCGAAAGCCGGGCTGGGAACCGCAGCCGCGCGTCGATTTGACCGCATTCGAGGCCAATTCCAATACCCGCGGATAATAGGTAACGGTAAGCGGTGAGCAGTGAGCAGTAAGTGGTGAAGGGTGCGAGGGGTGCAGTTTACCGCTCACAGTTTACCGCTCACAGTTTACCGCTCACAGTTTACCGCTCACAGCTTACCGCTCACAGCTTACCGCTCACAGCTCACCGCTTGCCTTGCAAACTTTTCTAGGCATCGATTTCGGCACCAGCGGTGCCCGCGCCATTGCCATTGACGGCGGTGGAACCATACTCGCCGAGGCGCGATGGGTTTTTAGCGATCAAACCGCGGAAACCTGGCGCGCCGCCCTGTTCGACCTGATCGGCCAAATTCCGGCAGACATCCGGCGAGTACTTAGCGCCATCGCCATCAACGGCACTTCAACCACCGCGCTATTGTGCGACGCAGACAACCAGCCGCTTTGCCCGCCTCTGCTTTACAACGATGCGCGAGCTCAGGCCGAGGCAAAGCAGCTTGCACAGATCGCCCCACCCGGCCATCCGGTGCTGAGCGCAAGCTCCAGCCTGGCGAAGCTGCTCTGGTTCCAGAAACAGCCCGAATTTCCCCGCGCCCGTTTTTTCCTGCACCAGGCCGACTGGCTGGCCTCGCTGCTGCATGGCAGACCGGGCATCAGCGATTACCACAACAGCCTCAAGCTCGGCTTCGACCCGGAAACCCTGCACTACCCGGAATGGCTGCTGCGCCTGACAGTGGCTCCCCTGTTGCCGCGCATCCTGGCACCAGGAGCCGCGATCGGCCCGGTCACCGCCGATATCGCCGAGCGCTTCTCCCTTCCCCGCGACTGCCTCGTTCGCGCCGGCACCACCGACAGCATCGCCGCCTTCATTGCCAGCGGCGCCAACCATCCCGGCCAGGCGGTGACTTCGCTCGGATCGACCCTGGTGCTGAAACTGCTGAGCAGGAAACGGGTGGACGCGGCGCAATACGGCATCTACAGCCACCGTATCGGCAACCTGTGGCTGGCGGGCGGTGCTTCCAACAGCGGCGGCGCGGTGCTGCGATCGTTTTTCAGCGCCGCCCGGCTGGAAGAATTGAGTGCCCGCATTCATCCAGAAACGGACAGCGGCCTGGATTATTACCCCCTGCCCAAGCCGGGAGAGCGTTTCCCGCTCAACGATCCCGAACTGGAGCCACGCCTGACGCCCAGACCGCAAGACGACACCCTGTTCCTGCATGGCCTGCTGGAGGGGATAGCCCGAATCGAGGCGCAGGGTTACCGCCTATTGCAGGAGCTGGGCGCGACCCCGCTCGAATCGGTGCTGACCGCCGGAGGCGGGGCAGGCAATCCGGCCTGGACCGCGATGCGCGCCCGATTCCTTGGCGTGCCAGTTCAGCCTTCCTCCCACGTTGAAGCCGCCTATGGCGCCGCGCTGCTGGCTGCCAGAGCCGGCCCCTCCAGCTTGCCGGAAAACAGGCTGGCGGCGACGATCATCGCGCCTCCCAGCCATTCCTGCGCCGTCATCACTTCGCCGGCGAGAAGGTAGCTCGCTACCGCTGCCACCACCAGTTCGAACAGGAAGATCACGATCGCCTGGTTGGCCGGCGCCCTCGCCAGGCCGTATTGCACGGTGAGGGTCACCGCAAAAATCAGGATGCTGACCAACAGCAGCCACATCCATCCGGAAAATGGCAAAACCGGCAAAGCTGCCAGCGTGGCGGGCTGGTAGGTTAGCGCCAGCAACGACAGCACGCTTACGCCGATCCATACGCTCAGCGATTTCAGCCAGATATCGGATGCCTCGGCGCGGCGCGACAGCACATTGGTTGCGGCGAACGTCAACCCGGCGGAGAGCGCCATCCATTCCGCCGAATTCTGCGGCAGCGGCAGGCCCAGGTTCGGCCGCCACAGCATCACCACGGCGCCCGCAAAAGAAAGCACCATCACCAGGTAGCCATGAAAGTGAAGGCGCTCGTGCAGGAGCAGGCGCGCCAGCAGCACCGTCCACAGCGGCGAGAGGTAGAACAGCAGCAACACCCGCATCACCTCGCCGTCGATGACCGCCAGCACGTAGGCGAGATTGGTCCAGCCCGCCGTCAGCCCGATCAGCAGCAGAATCGGGGGGAAATGCCGCAGCCGCAAGCGCTCGGAATAGAGTGCGAAGCCCAGCAGCAGCGGGATCAAATAGGTGGCAAGGCTGGAAAGTGCGCCGGAAACGCCCATCTGTTCGAGCAGCCGGTAGGGATACCAGATCAGCCCCCAGATGATTGCGCCCGAGAGCAGGCCGGAAACGGCCAGAAGTTTTTCTTTGGATGCCACGCAGCGAGCCTTTATAATGTTGTGCATCTAGAAATATCACCGTCCCGAAAATTGTGAACCCCAACCTCGACCTACTCCACCCCTACCCGTTCCAGAAGCTGCGCAATTTGTTCCGCGGCGTGACGCCGAACCCGGACTACAGCCCGATCAATCTTTCCATCGGCGAACCGAAGCACGCCACGCCCGACTTCATCCGCCGTGCGCTGGCTGAAAATCTGGACGGGCTGGCGAATTATCCCACAACCCAGGGCAGCGATGCGCTGCGTCAGGCTATCGGCGCCTGGATCGAGCGCCGCTACGGCATTCCGCCGCTCAACCCGAACACCCAGATCCTGCCGGTGAACGGCAGCCGCGAGGCGCTGTTCGCCTTCGCCCAGGCGGTGATCGACACCAGCAAGCCGGATCCGGTCATCATCTGCCCCAACCCCTTCTACCAGATTTACGAGGGCGCTGCGCTGCTGGCCGGTGCCACGCCGTATTTCCTCAACACCACGCCGGAAAACGGCTACGCCATGGATTTCTCCAGCGTCCCGGAAGAAATCTTGCGGCGCACCCAGCTGGTCTATGCCTGCTCCCCCGGCAACCCCACCGGCAAGGTGATGGATATCGAGGAATGGTCACACCTGTTCGACCTGTCCGACAAATACGGATTCACCATCGCCTCCGACGAATGCTATTCGGAGCTGTACCCCGATGAGCATGTGCCGCCGCTAGGCGCGCTGCAGGTCGCCCACCAGCTGGGCGGCGAGGACTACGGCCGGCTGGTGGTATTCAACAGCCTTTCCAAGCGCTCCAACGTGCCCGGCATGCGCTCCGGCTTCGTCGCCGGCTGCGAGTCGATCCTGGAGAAATTCCTGCTCTACCGCACCTACCACGGCTGCGCCATGAACCCGGCGGTGCAGGCGGCAAGCGCTGCGGCCTGGAACGACGAAGCCCATGTCGAGGAAAACCGCCGCCTTTACCGGGAGAAATTCGCCACCGTCACCCCGCTCCTGCAGCAGGCCCTCAAGGTGGAGGAGCCCGACGCCTCGTTCTACCTGTGGGCGCAGACACCGGTATCCGATACGGAATTCGCGAAAGCGCTGTACCGGGATTATAATGTCACGCTTTTGCCCGGCAGTTTTCTCGCGCGCGAGGCGCACGACCTCAACCCCGGCACGAATTTCGTCCGCATCGCCCTGGTCGCACCTCTGGCACAGTGCGTGGAAGCGGCGGAAAGAATCCAGAATCTGGTTAAAAACTTGACCACGAATGGCACGAATTAACACGAATGTTCACGAATAAAACCCTGCAATGGCTCTTTTCATTCGTGAACATTCGTGTCATTCGTGGTTAGCCTTTTTTTAGCACTTTTAGGAAAAACAACATGAACGAACTACAGAGCATCATCGATGAAGCCTTTGAACGCCGCGCCGACATCACCCCGCGCAACGTCGATTCAAAACTCAAGGACAGCGTCGAGCAGGTTATCGACATGCTGGACAAAGGCCAGCTGCGCGTGGCGGAAAAAATCAACGGCGACTGGGTCACCCACCAGTGGCTGAAGAAGGCGGTGCTGCTGTCGTTCCGCATGGAAGACAACTTCTTCATCAAGGGTGGCTTCACCAACTATTTCGACAAGGTGCCGTCCAAGTTCGCCGATTACAACTCCAAGGATTTCCGCGATGGCGGCTTCCGCGTAGTGCCACCCGCCGCTGCACGCCGGGGCTCGTTCATCGGCAAAAACGTCGTGCTGATGCCGTCCTACGTCAACATCGGCGCGTATGTCGGTGAAGGCACCATGGTCGACACCTGGGCCACCGTCGGCTCCTGCGCCCAGATCGGCAAGAACGTACACCTCTCCGGCGGCGTCGGCATCGGCGGCGTGCTCGAACCGGTTCAGGCCAACCCCACCATCATCGGCGACAACTGCTTCATCGGCGCGCGCTCCGAAGTGGTGGAAGGCGTCATCGTCGAAGACAACAGCGTGATCTCGATGGGTGTCTACATCGGCCAGTCCACCAAGATCTACGACCGCGAAACCGGCGAAGTCACCTACGGCCGCATCCCCGCCGGCTCGGTGGTAGTGTCCGGCAATCTGCCCTCCAAGGACGGCAGCTACAGCCTGTACTGCGCCGTGATCGTGAAGAAGGTTGATGAAAAGACCCGCTCCAAGGTCGGCATCAACGAGCTGCTGCGCGGGATCTAATCAAAACATCAACCACGAATAACACGAATTTTCACGAATGAACACGAATACAGGCAAAAGCACTATCCGTGTTGATTCGTGGAGAAAATATCGCTTTGGGTTTATTCGTGCCAATTCGTGTTCATTCGTGGCATTCGTGGTTAATCTGTAAACCATGTGCGGCATCTGCGGCGAACTGCGCTTTGACGGCGCCTCCCCCGACACCGCCGTCATTCGGCGGATGTCGGAGAAGCTCGCCCGCCGCGGCCCCGACCACGAAGGCCTGATCAGCGACGGCCCGCTGGCTTTCGGCCATCGGCGCCTCGCCATCATCGATCTCTCCCCCAGCGGCGACCAGCCGATGGTGGACAAGGAACTCCGCCTTGCCCTGGTGTTCAACGGCACCATCTACAACTACAAGGAACTGCGCCAGGAGCTCGCGGAGATGGGCTATACCTTCTTCTCCGAAGGCGACAGCGAAGTCATCCTCAAGGCCTACCATGCCTGGGGCGAGAAGTGCGTGGAGCGTTTCTACGGCATGTTCGCCTTTGCCGTGTGGGACATGCGCCACACCAGCCTGTTCCTGGCGCGCGACCGTTTCGGCATCAAGCCGTTCTATTACTCCCTTGACGGAGCCAGCCTGCGCTTCGCCTCCAGCGTCCAGGCGCTGCTTGCCGCAGGCGGGGTGGACACCCGCATCGATCCGATCGCCCTGCACCACTACTTCACCCTGCACGCCGTAGTGCCAGCTCCGCGCACCATCCTCAACGGGGTGAAAAAGCTGCCCCCGGCCACCACCATGACGGTGAGCGCAACGGGACAGGTTACCCAGCGCACCTACTGGAGCCTGGACGCCACCCGCCCGGCGCATAAGCTGTCCGAGCAGGACTGGCTGAACGCCACCCGTGCCGTGCTGACCCGCGCCGTGGAGCGCCACCGCCTAGCCTCCGACGTGCCGGTCGGAGTCCTGCTCTCCGGCGGGCTGGACTCCAGCCTGCTGGTGGGCTTGCTGGCCGACCACGTGGACGACCTGCTCACCTTCTCGGTGGGCTTCGAGGATGTCGGCGAAGGCGCGGAAAAAGCCGACGAGTTCGAGTATTCAGACCAAGTGGTGGAACGCTTCAAGACCCGCCACCACAAATACCTCATTCCCAACGCTGAAGTATTGAAGCGATTGCCCGAGGCCGTGGCCAACATGGCCGAGCCGATGGTCGGCCAGGATGCAGTGGCGTTCTACCTGCTCGGCGAGCGCGTTGCGGATGAGGTGAAGGTGGTGCTCTCCGGCCAAGGCGCGGACGAAGTGTTCGGCGGCTACTTCTGGTATCCGCGCATGGACGAGGCCACAGGCTCCGCCCTCGACCGCTTCCGCGAAAACTATTTCGACCGCGACCATGCCGAATATCTGGAAACCGTCGCCCCGGCCTGGCATGTGCCGGACGTCACCGCCGAACTGGTGGAGCGGGAACTCACCAAACCCAAGGCTGATTGCTTCCTCGACCAGGTGCTGCGCTTCGACGCCACCATGCTGGTCGTCGACGACCCGGTCAAGCGCGTCGACAATATGACCATGGCGTGGGGTCTGGAAGCGCGCGTTCCCTTCCTCGACCATGAACTGGTGGAACTGGCGGCCAAGATGCCGCCTTCGCTGAAGCTCAAGGAAGGCGGAAAATTCCCGCTCAAGGCCATCGCCCGCGGACTGATCCCGGATGCGGTGATCGACCGCCCCAAGGGCTACTTCCCGGTGCCGGCGCTGAAATACGTGCGCGGCGATTTCCTAGAGTTCATGCGTAATATCCTGATGTCGGAGGCCTGCATGAAACGCGGTCTCTACCAGCGCCCCTATGTGGAAAAACTACTGGCAGAACCGGAAGCCCATTTCACCCGCATCCAGGGCAGCAAGCTGTGGCATTTGGCGCTGCTGGAACTGTGGCTGCAACTGAATGTGGACAACGGCTAGAAGATGACCGCGAGCTGTTGAGGCATCTGCTTCGCGACTCACAGGAGCCGTTCAGCCTTCTGCGTAATGAAGGTCAGCTATCCAACTGTAGCCGCCTATCGCCAGCTTTCTATGACCTTCAGCTTGTCGGCCTTATGTGGAGCGCTACATAAGGCCGATTATGTAGACCGCTCGATTATGTGGACTATGAGGAGTGGCATGTTTCGGACGCCATACGTAGCGTGGCTCTTCGGTGATTGATGTAACGGCAAGCTCGACATAATTTCAGCGGTGATCTGAAGTAGCGGCTCAACTTCAGGAGACCGTTATGAAACCCACCGCTTTGCACCGGGCCACGCCAAAGGCGCGGTCATCTGCATCATTCCTGGCACACATTGCTGGCGAGTTGTGCCGCTACGACGCACATCTGCGCGATGTACGAGGGCTGGCGGCAACTACGCGTAAGGACAGGCTTTACGTCGCAGGCTTGCTGCTGCAACAGAAGTTCAAGGATCGCGCCATCGATATATCGCGGCTGCGACCCGACGACATTCGCCAATTCCTTGCCCGCCAACTGGAGGCGCACAGGACGGCTTCCAACGCATCGCGTCTCGCAGCGGCGCTACGCAGCTACCTTCGCTATCGGGCGACCTGCGGCGATCCGGTAGGCAAGCTCACCGCCGTCATCCTGAATCCCGTCCACTGGAAACTGGCGTCACTGCCACGCGCGCTCAAGCCGGACGAGATCGAGCGCCTGCTGAACTCATTCAATGGCGATCTCCGTTGGCCCAAGCGCGGTTACGCCATCATTCGTTGCGCATTGGACATGGGGCTGCGGTCGTGTGAGATAGCCAGCCTGAAGATCAGAGACATCGACTGGCGTGCCGGGATCGTAACGCTACGGGGCACGAAGTCACTGCGGCAGGACGTACTGCCTTTGCCGATGGAAACCGGGCAGGCGCTGGTGGACTATCTCCAGAACGAGAGACCGCGCACAGCCAACCCTTCGGTCTTCGTTCCACGCCTCGGTGATCATGATCGACCGATGACTGCCGGTGCGGTTCGAGGCGTGATCCGATGGGCGTATCAGCGCATCGGCCTGACGCACTCCCGTTCGCATGCGCTGCGCCACGCCTTTGCCTGTCGTTTGGTTGAGAACGGCAGTTCGCTCAAGGAAGTTGCCGACCTGCTGCGCCACCGCTCGTTGAACACCACCCTGATCTACGCCAAGCTCGACACGCCGAAGCTGTCGGCCGTCGCGCTGCCGTGGCCTGGGAGCGAATCATGAGCGCGCGCATTGGCTTGCAGCAGAGGATCGACGACTATCTTGCCGAGCGGCGCCGTCTCGGTTTCGCGTTGCGCTCGCGGGATACGCTGCTGGCCGGATTCGCCCGGTATGTTGCCGACCGGCATCACCGTGGGCCTCTGACGGCTGATCTGATGGTGGATTGGGCGCGTCAGGACAGGTGGCATCGCGAAACGCCATCAACCTGGGCCGTCCGTCTGGCGAAGGTTCGCCATTTCGCGCGCTACCTGAAGCAGTTCGAACCGGATACCGAAGTGCCGGAGGAATCGACCTTTGGTCCGGAGCTGCGACGTGTCGCCCCGCACATCTTCCATGAGGACGAAATCGTCGAACTGCTGGCGGCGGCCCGTCGGATCGGACCGCAGGGGAGCATACGCCCGGCCACCTACGAGACCTTGTTCGGCCTGATGGCCTCGACCGGCTTGCGGGTCTCGGAGGCCATTCACCTGAGGGATGCCGATGCCGATCTCAAGCGCGGGCTGCTGACGATTCGGCAGACCAAGTTCGCCAAGTCACGCCAGTTGCCTGTTCATCCGAGTACCGTAGCCGCGCTGGTACGCTACCGGCGGCAGCGGGCGCAGCATGTTGCCACAAGTGCCGACATGCCCTTTCTGATCAGTAGTCGTGGCCGGCGACTGGGACAGCCGCTCGGGGAACGTCAGGCTCATCGTGTCTTCAACACGGTGCGCGACACCTTAGGCTGGGTGAATCGCGGCGCACATGCAGCACCACGGCTGCATGACCTGCGCCACACCTTTGCCGTCCGGCGCATGATGCTCTGGCATGCCGATGGCACCGACATCGACCAGATGATGCTGGCGCTGTCGACCTACATGGGCCACGCCGAGATCTTCTACACCTACTGGTATCTCACCGCCGTTCCTGAGTTGATGGCCCTGGCCGGTGGCAAATTCGAGCATTTCGCCGCCCTCGCGGGAGACGGCGATGAGTAAGCGAGCCAAGCTACCACCCTCATTCGCCGCACTCGTACAAGCCTACTTCGCCGAGTATCTGACCCAACAGCGGGCACTCAGCGCGCAGACCATCGCTGCCTATCGCGATGGCTTCGTGCTCTTCCTCAACTTTACTGAAGCGCGCCTGAATCGCCCCGGGTTTTGAGGAGGCTCCAGTCTTTGAGAGAATGGAGCTATGAAGAAATCAGTGAAGTATTCGCCCGAAGTCATGGAGCGTGCAGTGCGTATGGTCTTTGAGGCCAAGGATCAGTACGAATCACAATGGGCTGCAATCGTTTCTATTGCGTCCAAGATTGGCTGCACAGCCGAGACGCTACGTCGCTGGGTGCGTCGATACGAGGCAGACACTGGATTGCGCGACGGCGTGACCACTGCTGAGCGTGAGCGTGTCAAAGCCCTGGAACGTGAAGTCAAGGAACTGCGCAAAGCCAATGAGATTCTGCGGCTGGCCAGCGCGTTTTTTGCCCAGGCGGAGCTCGACCGCCGCTTCAAATCATGAGGGCCTTCGTTGACCAGCACCGCGACACCCACGGGGTCGAGCCGATCTGCAAGGTACTGCAGATCGCACCATCGGGATATCGGCGTCATGCGGCACGGCAGCGCAACCCGGCGTTGCGTTGTCAACGCGCCCGGCGCGATGACATGCTGATGCCGCAAATCGAGCGAGTCTGGCAAGCCAACCTGCGGGTCTATGGTGCAGACAAGGTCTGGCATCAGTTGAACCGGGAAAACGTGACGGTTGCCCGCTGCACGGTCGAGCGGCTCATGCAACGCTTGGGGCTGCAAGGCGCGCGGCGCGGCAAGGTCATGCGCACGACCATTGGCGATGCTGCGAGGCCTTGCCCGCTGGATCGGGTGAACCGGCAATTCAAGGCGGCTCGCCCGAACCAGCTTTGGGTGTCGGACTTCACCTATGTCTCGACCTGGCAAGGCTGGCTCTATGTCGCCTTCGTCATCGACGTGTTCGCCCGGCGTATCGTGGGCTGGCGGGTAAGTAGCTCGATGCGCACCGACTTTGTGCTGGACGCGTTGGAGCAGGCGCTGTATGCCCGTCAGCCTGAACGCAATGACGCATTGGTTCACCACAGTGACCGTGGCTCGCAGTATGTCTCGATCCGCTACAGCGAGCGCCTCGCCGAGGCCGGCATCGAGCCTTCGGTGGGCAGCAAGGGCGACAGCTACGACAACGCACTGGCTGAGACGATCAACGGCCTGTACAAGACTGAGCTGATTCACCGCCGAGCCCCCTGGAAAACCAAGGAGGCGGTGGAATTGGCAACCTTGGAATGGGTGTCTTGGTTCAACCACCATCGGCTGCTGGAGCCAATCGGCTATATCCCTCCGGCTGAAGCTGAGGCAAACTACTATCGGCAACTTACCGAGCAGACCATGTCGGTCTGACTCTAACCAACGGGCCTCCACGAAACACGGGGCGATTCACGCCTGGGCAAATCGCCGGCTGCGATGGCGCTGGCCGACATTACACCGGAGCTCATCGTGGCCTTCCTCGATCATCTGGAACGCCAGCGGCACAATTCCGTGCGCAGTCGCAATGCACGCCTGGCGGCCCTGCGATCGTTCCTGAAGTTCGCCGCGCATCGGGACGTGTCATCGCTACAGGTGATCGAACGTGCATTGGGTGTTCCGGTGAAGCGCTTCGAGCGCCAGATGTTCGGCTATCTGTCACGCGAGGAAATGCTGGCGGTGATCGGCACGCCGGATGACGCATGGCTGAGCCAACGGGATCACGCACTGTTCCTGCTGATGTACAACACCGGGGCACGCGTGTCGGAGATCATCGGTCTCAAGGTCGGTGACGTGGTGCTCGACGCCGCCGCCGCTTGCGTCCATCTGCACGGCAAGGGCAGAAAGCAACGCAGCGTCCCGCTGTGGCATTCGACTGTAAAGACGGTGCGGGCCTGGTTGCGGCTGAATTCGCAGTTCGAGGCGGCATCGCCCTTGCTGCCAAGCCGCGACGGGAATGCGATGACGCGCTCGAATGTGACGAAGCGGCTGATGCTGGCGGTACGAGCGGCCTCAGAACACCATCCTCGTCTGACACAACAGCGTGTCTCGCCGCATACCATCCGCCACACCACAGCCATGCATCTGTTACAGGCAGGCGTCGACATCAGCGTCATCGCACTGTGGCTTGGCCATGAGAGTCCCGTAACCACGCACCATTACGTCGAGGCCGACCTGACCATGAAGGACCGTGCTTTGGCCAGACTGCATGAACCGGATGTCAGAATCCAGCGCTACCGTGCGCCTGACTCGTTGATCGACTTCCTGAAGACCCTGTGATTATGTGGAGAACAAAATACGCATCGGCCTCTGCCCTTCAGCGGTTGGCGCGTATCCACAGGATCAAGTCCACATAATCGAGCGGTCTACATAATCGGCCATAGTTGCCGGTGGATATCTATGCCAACTTGGTCTGCTATGCGTCACTTACCAGCCACTGATCAGGATGTGACGGTGACTGACAGCGTTTTATCTCAGCCAATGCGTGCTCCCGACCCAAACCTGCCGGTGACTACAACGTGGGGAGCGGCAGCTTAACTTAACCCCGGTCATTCGGTGAGAAAATCAAAAAAAAGCATTTTTATGCTAGAGTTGCTCGATAAATATTAATCACTTCTATTCTTTAGATTATGCAAATCTAGGGAGTTTCGTATCTCATCTAAACCCCGGATTTCCGCAATACCAGCAAATGTCGCTAATCAGTTTTACGCCAGCAGACAACAATCTAATGAAAATAACGAATATCCTCCAAACTTGCCTGAAAACCTTTTCCTGTATTGCAATCCTGTTGCTGCCGGGCACTGGGGCAGCGGAAACGCGGACAGAGGAACTCAAACGTTGCCTTCAGGATTTTGACGGTATTAAGTGGCAGTTGCCATATCAACCGCCCATTCTCATTCGTGCCTGTGCCACACCAACCACAACTTATGACACCAGCGAAAAAACGTTA
Organism: Sulfuricella sp.; assembly: GCA_031426955.1. GTDB lineage: Bacteria > Pseudomonadota > Gammaproteobacteria > Burkholderiales > Sulfuricellaceae > Sulfuricella. The sequence goes on along the minus strand of JASJPA010000007.1, from coordinate 89,425 downwards.
CCCGGGAACCGTAGCCTGGAACTGATAGGGGAGCTCACGTTAGGATCGGATTCGACTTTGTCTTCGGATGAGACATATGCCGCGCTTCAGGAAGCTATCCTTGCACATTTCGACGCGTTATTCCGACGCTACGGTTATCATCGTACCGCACAGGAATATGACGATGCGCGAACCCAGCACTATCCTAACACCATGCGTATATTGCGTGGACAAAGTCCATTGCGAGAGAGCGCAGCCGAGGAACCGGTGTTGCCTCCGATCCCGTATATTAGGCTCGCGCGCTATCAGCGCTCGGTATCAGGTAAAGAATTCACGTTAACGATTAAAACGGAATCAAGGAACACGTGGCGCATTACGCTGGAAGGGCTTCCGGTCATGCCAGACACATCAGGAGCGAAGCGATGAACTGGCAGCGCATAGGTGCGATCGTTCTGCTGGTTGCCGTCATTTTATTCGTATTGCTTACGGCAGTCGTTATGAAAACTGCCCATGTGGAGTCCGGGATAACCGATCCTGCAATCGAGTTTTATACCAAAACCCATAGCACCGGTTATGGCGGCGTAGACCAGTGGGCGTATTACGGTATGAAGGAGGAGATTTTTGCCGCACGCCTCAACAAGGAAGGTTACGACTGTAGGTCGTCCCGGGATGACGGTGCGGACGATAAACCAGACGGTATACATAAGCTGCTTTGCCACAAGGATGTAATCTGGCCGCTGTCGCGCACGTTGTTAATCAAGGCTAGAGTGGATGGTGACGTGAGAGGCCGCCTAGCAGGTGCCAATGCTAGCAGTTCACTGGCAGCCGATGCTTTCCTGGCTAGCAAGATTTTGGCGGGGGTTTTAAGGAAAGCAGGCTGGATTGAGCCAGACTACCTGCAAATCAGGGGGTTTGAGATCGACTCCGTCGACACATTAACTCGGTTTGCTGTTGATGCTTTGGCGACGGCTGAGTGGAACAGTAAATGTAAGCAATTTCCTACTGCGATAACTTGTGTGGAATTAGCGCAGCAGCGTCGCGAATCTGGCTTTCCCGCGTTGCCGCAAGGTGCGGTTGCAGTGGGTGACGCGATGGCTATCCAAGCCGACATGGAGCGGATACGCCTTATGCCGCTCGTGCCTCGTTACGCTGATAGCAAGCCAGCAGACAGCCTGATAGTGCGCGTAGCCAACGAGCAAATGTGGTTGGATTTTATAAGCAAGGATATGGCTGGTCGGGAACTGATGGTATCCATTGCGCTCGATAGTGAAGGCGGAGCGCCTGCAAGGTTGGTCGCGAAACTGGGGGGCGAGAGTCGGGAGGTCCCATTGGCGGGCACGCATCGGCTCACAAATAACGGGGAAGTGAAGTATCTCGTCCCTGAAGCGGGTCTGCAAAACCCCAGATTCAGTATCTGGCTGGATTTGCCGAGCAAGGACTATCCAGTTACATTTCAACGGCTGGCTGCGGCGCTTCCAAATGCCGACCCCGTATTTGTTCCGCGTATTGTCAGGGCTGTTATCGCAAACATATCGGCGACCAACCAGCCCGAAGAAGCGCTAGGACTATATTCGGTATTGCGCACAATCGAACGCCGCGCCGATATGCTACGCTTGGCCCATGCCGAAAGTTGGTTGCCCGCAGAGCAAAGCATGCAGCTGGTCAAACAAGCCTATCGGGATGACCCTGTCACGCGCGGGGCCTGGGCGCTGGCAATGTGCGAATCGGCGATGAAACCACCAGTCATTGATGAGGTTTGCTGGCTACGCTTTACCGAGTTAGATACGATTGCAACGGATCTGATGCGCAGTGAAGTCGTCAAATTGCAGGTACTTTACGCAGTCTTGGGGCCGACGCATCCCTTACGGCTTCGATTGGAAAGATTAAGCGAGGTCCTTTTCCTATATGGGACAAAAACCGGATCGGGTGATGTATGAATACAACTGCCGACCAACAGAATAAAGCCGTTCGTCTTTCGTTGGTTGATATATTAGGTCACACTGCTATTGCCCTGATCGCCGTATCCTTGCTGGCGCAGTGCTTGCGTTACGGCATTACATTGAGCGGCAGCGGACAAGCGATCAACCCCGGCTTGCTGCTTGTTGTCGAGTATTCAGGTATTGTTATCGCCCCTGGTATGTTTCTCGCGTTCGTAAAATTTTTGCTGAATGCTATTCGCAGTTTCAAGGATGAGAAAGCCAGGATTCAAGTGGTTGTTTATTTCCTTATCCTGTTATTCCCGTTAATAATGCCTGTACTCATGGCGACGAGCGCTGCGCGTGCCGCAGTCGAGTCCGAGCCCATATCATTCCGGGACGAGCCGGAAAGCGAACAGTTCATGATTGGCCATGACTGGGCCAAAGCAAACGGGCCAATCAAAGATTCGGAATGCTTGGGATCAAATGATTTTAACAGAGGATGCCGAAAAGCCATTTCCGAACGCCGTAATGAGCAATTCGAGGCGGGTCGTAAATGGGCCAAGGCTAATCTTCCGTCCAAAGCCTCTGAATGCCATGGCGCCCCATATTTTATCAAGGGATGCCGCAATTTCTTTCTGGAACACCTTGCCAGGCCAAAACCGGTTGGACAAGGTCAGTTTGAAGGAATGACCACTGCGGAGTGCAAGGCAGAAGTAAACGCCAATTACGAAGTTTCAGCGCAATTGGACATTGAAAACGGTAATCCGCATGCCGTTGAATCAACCAGCCGGAGGCATTGGTTGCCGGAACTACAAAATTGCGAGAATTACGACAAGCTGAGGGAGAATACTTTCATGCCAGAAGCTTACAGCAGGCTGCAGTACCTGCTGGGCAAAATAAAAGCTGGTGAGGTTGTCACTGAAGATGAAAAGGCCGGGATGCTCAAAGACTTTGGCGAAATGTCTAAAATTAGAGACCAGCCCTACAGAACTGCTTATTTGAACATGGCTGATGAATACTTCGAACGTCAGGGCGGACAGTACAAAGAGCCAGCCACGGTTTATGCGAGAATATCCTGTGCAGAATACCAGACAAAAATTGATGAGCTGCAAAAGTTCGACAAGCAGCATGTGGCGGACATGCGAGCGCTGACGAGGGCCGATGGCGTTGTCATGAATAATATAAAGCATAACGAGTTAAATCGGCAGCGAATAGATATGCTTTGGGACTGGAAATACTATAATGATGGCGCTAAAGCCGCCGGATGTCAGATTGAAATAAATGGTGAGGCAATGCTGAAATAAGGAAAATTTGGGCCACCGCAAAAATCCGATGTCTAGATGATGCATTTCCCCTAGTTCGCATAATTGAAGCGGCGGAATTATTTCTCAGACCACCCTAAAGCAATAATTATTTCTTAATATTCTCTCGCTGAATGACCGCTGTAGCTGTAGGCTATGTTGTTGGGGTTCATTATATCTGTGCTGGAAATGAGTATGAAGAGCATCGCTAACAATCGGCGGCTATCGGCGCTCAATCGTCATTGCCTTGTGGCTTTACTCACTCTGCCTTGTTGCTACGGTTTCGCAACAATCTCCGAGGTCGCCGCAGGTTCGTTCCCACCTATACCTTCGTATGCCACCCTGCCGCTCCCTGCCGACCAGCCGGTCATGGCTGCCTCCGACGGAGAATTGAGCTGGCTGGGGCAAAGGCCAATCGAGCCGGCGCCGCAGGGATTGGCTAAAGGCTGTTGGGCTTGGGAACTCGTCATGGATCGATGGAATCCGGCAACCGGGGCGACCCGGCGAGTGCGCCTCAATCCCGCTCTTGGCGGCCTCGTTGCAGCCCAGCTTCCGCTGCTCTCCGGGTTGCTGGCAGTAACGACGAGTGGCTGCCAGGAAGGGAAAGAGCACTTGCGCATAGTGCTCTTTCCATCTAACGGCGCAGCGCCTCTGAAGCTGGATACTGACAAGGACCTCGGTTTATCGCCTGACTTGCTGGCGCTCGGCGATGATTCCGCCGCGTTGGTGACTCGCGACAAGCTTACGCGGCGCATCACCATCTACACAATTCGGCTCCAGAAGAACGGGCTGTTGCTGGAAGCCATGCCACCGCTGGCGATTCCCTACCGTGGCGACTACGCAGCCGCAGTCGCGGGCGAGGATCAACTGATGATCCTGGGCGGCTCCGATGGGAGTTACCGTGGTTGCTCACCCTGCCGGGCGGAAACCTACGTCATTAATCTCAAAACCAAGATCTGGCGCACGGGGCCGTCGATGCTTGAAGGACGCTCCGAGCTTGGGGCGACTGCATTGCCCGATGGCGGTATTTTGGTCACTGGCGGTTGGACCAAGGCGGCCAATTGGGGAAACGGCCCCTCCCGCGCCGCCGAGCGCTGGGATCCGGCGACCGATAAATTTGAGGCTTTGCCCCCCATGCCTACAGGGAATGCTCGGCACAAGCATCTCTGGTGGACTGCTCCCTGGGGCAAGACCTTACTGGTGGTGCAAGGACTGACCGGCGCGGCACACGCGTTCGATCATGCCACCCGTACTTGGCGAACGGTGGGCGAGTGGATAGAAGGCAGCGAGGAAGGGGGCTGTGGCTTCTTTCCTTTTGTGCTTGGCGGCAATGCCTACGCTTGGCTCCTGAATCGTAGTGAGGGCCATTACTCCAGCAAATCTTGCATGGAGCAAAAGTATGGCACCTTGAGTTTGCTCCGTCCGCCCAACACTGCTAAGCCTTCCTCCACGCCGCCACCGGACAATATGCTGATTACCTATCTACATAGCGCCGCCTTCGTACCCGCGGCTGGATCGGCGCCAGCACTGGTGATTGGTGGTTCGAGGCACTCCGGGATGAATAGCTTCGTTACCAGCAGTGCCGTCGAGGCGATCGACCGCGCGGGGCGGGTCGCCACGCTGCCGTCTCTGCGCATTGCCCGCCACGGCGCGCAAGCATTTCGGGTCGCTGGCGGTGTGCTGGTGCTTGGTGGCTCTGGTCCAGATCTCCCCTATGGTGGTGATCGTGCCCCCAAGTCCTTGCCGGCCGAGTGGCTGCTGCCGGCGGGGACTACGCCTTGGCAATGGATGGAGGTAAGCGGCGCCAACTTAATTCCCGGTAGCGCGATAACCCAACTCAAGGACGGAAGCCTGCTGGTTGCCGAGCCTAGTGGGCACCTGCTGCAACTGCGATTGACTTCGCGAAACGGCAAACCAAGCATCGAAAGCACACCGTGGCCAAGCCTTAACCGCGAGCGGCGCAATGGTCCGAATGAAAACGAGGAGATCCGGGTGCAGGAGTTGGAGGATGGACGCGTTGTTGTCGCAGGCGGCTCCGTACGAGCCGAACGAATCGCGCTCTACTCGGACGACGTATTGGAGCCCGGTCAGCCGGATCACTACGTTGGTATCGGCGAGTACCTGCCATCGCGTCGTCACGAAATCTTCGATCCTGCGACCAAGCGCTGGACCAATTCCGCGCCCTCCGTCGCGGCGGGCGGCCGGGTCGTCGTCATGGCCGACGGCCGGGTAGTCAAAGCGGGCGAAGCGCCCTTGGCCAAAGGGGACTCCGGACCGGGGAAACTTGTTCTCGAAATCAGCAATCCTGCGGGGAGCGAGTGGTCCAAGCTTGCGATTACAGGCTCGCGCTTGCGCGTGAATGATCATTACCGACTGTTCAGCCTTGAGGGCGAATTATTCGCCAGTGGGGAGCTGGATGAGTTGAGTACCGGTGGCGGCCCTGGAGGATTGGAATGGCTCAACCCCACAACCCAGCAGTGGGAACTGGTATGGCAAGCCGAGAAGGACGACAATTGGCGCAAGCATCAGGGGCGTATTCTGGTACGTCAGCTTACGGGCGCCGATGGCAAGGGCAAGGCTATGGTCATTCCGGTTGGAGGCCTTTGATGCGTACCCGTCAATGCTTGCTGGGAGCAGCCATGCTACTGTTGGCAGGCGCAGTGCCGGCAGTTGAAACCTCAAAAGAACCCTTCAATTCCGTTGTTGAGTTTTTGCTGGGCGGCGATCAGTGGCAGCCTGGCCAACGTTACCGAGCCGGCAGTGACTGGTTGGCCCTCGTCTGCGTGAAAAATGAGTGCGGCCTCGAACCAGCCAGATTGGCTGTGCGAAAGGAAAAATGGCAGGGGCATTACGATGAAAGACCCACCAACGGCCAGAAACTCATGTTCAACCGTCAGATGCCGGGGGCTGGGAAGGTGTTGGGATGGTTTCGACTTAACCCCAATCTGTCCTGGCTCAAGCCCGGGCCTGTTACCACCTATGCGGCTAGTACGTCAAAGATCAAGCGGCCAGCTTCCGAGGGGACGCTGGAAATTGCCGTGGATTTACCTGGCGGCATGCGAGCCTCGCTCGTGCCCCTTTATGATCCGAAAAACCGCAGGTTCCTGTTGCAGATGCGTGAGCAGGGCGGGCGCCAGTTGTTGGAGGAGATCGGCAGATGCTCGCACGTAGTAACGGCAGATTATCTGGTGTGGGCCGGTGATCTTGACCTCGACGGCAAGCCGGACTACTTGATCAACTTCGCCGACGAGGTCGGTGAAGCCAAGCTATATTTGGGCAAGGAAGCTAGTCCCAAGGAGATCGTCGGCGTGGCTGGTGTTTATGTGCCGCCGCCATTTGGCGGCGAATGCGACGGTGAAGGCTGGCTGTATTAGATTGTCGTAGTTACGCTACCAACCAACATGAACTCTCGAACCCTTTTTCGCCTGTCAGTCGTCTTGTTGGCGACTTTGCTGCTGTCGGCCGCCTACGCTGCCGAACAGCGTTTTCCCTACGGTGTCTGGCAAGGCATGATCGGATCGGCCGCGGTAATGGCCTGCCTCACCGAGTCAGGCGGCTCGCAGTACTACTACCTGCGACACAAGGTCGGGATCGCCCTCGTATTGCAGGGGGGAGAAAGCAATACGACTGAAGCCAGATCGATGGCACGGAAAACCGGCAGGCTCACACTTGAAGAACAAGCGTCAGGGAATGGCGAAGCCCACAACAGCGGACGCTGGCTGCTTGAGCAAAAATCCGCCAATGAATTGATTGGAACCTGGAGTTCTCCAACAAGCGGCAAGACCGCGCCAATCAAGCTGACCAAGGTACTCGTCAACGCGGGCCGGGAAGCACAATATTCAGACACCTGCGCAGAGGTCTACCTTGACCCCATCCGCACCAGCGTACGGCCGAAGTACCTTGCGGCTGAATTTGCGGGGCGCGCCTACCGTAAGATAACGAGTGACCAGGGTACATCGTTTGAGGTGCCACCCGATACGCTCCACGCCAATAAACTCAATCGCTATGCACTCGCTTGGTTGCGCAACCAGTCGGTAGCCGCATATGAGTGCAGCTCAAACCTGGGACGCTTGGTTGATCCGCTCGATAGTTCGCTGCAGCCCGTAGTTTGGACTGATCGATACCTCGTCCTCCAAGACCTCCAGCCTGACACATTTTGTGGTGGCGCACACGGCAATTCCTCTCTCGCTTACCTTACCTGGTCATTGCCGCAAGGCAAGCTCGTCGATACCTGGGCTTGGCTGCGAGGGGGAAAAAAGGCACTTGTCGCGCACACCAGCAAGCAAGGAAGAGTGATTCCTTCAGGGCTCTTCCGGCTGATTGCCAAAGCCCATCCGCGCAATACGGAAGGTGACGATTGCAGCGAGGTCATCGACCAGATGAGTGTTCAGTCCCCTTACCCAACTGCCCAGGGGCTGGTCTTCGGCACCGATTTCTTCCACGCCATGCGCGCCTGCAATGACGAGGTGCAACTTGACTGGAAACAACTGGCTCCCTACCTATCGGAGGAGGGGCGGGTGGTGATCGAGAGTTGGCAGCATTCTGGTCACTAGGCAGTATCCTCTCTGTGCATTGACAGATAGTTGGTCGCTGGCGAACGCGCCATTGAGGTAAGTGTCTGCGCAGATTCAGAATGCAAACGCTAACCGCAGGCAGCAAGGCCGAGCAAGAGTCACCAAAGCAAAATCCCGAACGACCGCTTTCTATTCAGTAAGCTGCCAGAGGACTCTGGTTTGTCATCAGGCAGGTATGGGTACGTCCCGGTCTGCGAGCTGCATGGGTGGGCTTCCCGATTGCTGCCATTCGCGAACGCCAACTCAGGGTCGAGAGCGCGCGGTCGCGTTGCGGGAAAGCGGCCTTTCCGGATGATGCCCACACGTATGTCTGGTGAAGATGACATACCTGCCGTTGGTGCATGTGGATGCCACCGGCCGCAATGGCCGATGACCAGCCCTTGGTTAGTTGGTCGAGAAGGTCAGCAATGAGGTGAACTCCGACCATTCATCAGCCCATTTTTCCGATATGGCAGCCTCGAATCCGCTTCTTCATCAGAGAAAATCCACGGACTCCGCCACCACTGTTAAAATAGCCGCATGAAACTCTACGGCATCCCCAACTGTAACACTGTCAAGAAGGCCCGCACCTGGCTGACGGAAAACGGCATCGGCATCCCTTTCCACGACTTCAAAAAACAGGGCATCAGCGAGGAACTGCTCAAGGCCTGGTTGAAGCAGATCAGCTGGGAAAAACTGGTGAACCGCCAGGGCACCACCTGGCGCCAACTGCCGGACGAAGCCAAGACCACGGTCTGCGATGAAAGCAGCGCAATCCGGCTGATGCTGGAGAAATCCAGCGTGATCAAGCGCCCGGTGCTGGATATGGATGGCAAGATTACCCTTGGCTTCGACGAAGTCACTTATCAAACTCTATTCAGGAATAAATGATGGACAACAGTACGCTGGAATTGGCCAAGGCCCTTATCGCCCGCCGCTCGCTCACGCCGGATGACGCCGGCTGCCAGGATATCCTGATCGAACGCCTGGAAAAACTCGGCTTCAAGATCGAGCGCATGCGCTTCGGTGGTGTCGACAACTTCTGGGCGCGCCGCGGCACTGCCGCCCCGGTGATCTGCTTTGCCGGCCACACCGACGTGGTGCCGACCGGCCCGGTGGAAAAATGGGGCAGCGAGCCCTTCACTCCCACCATCCGCGACGGCATGCTCTACGGACGCGGTGCTGCCGACATGAAAACCTCCATCGCCGCCTTCATCACCAGTATCGAGGAATTCGTCGCGGCACATCCCGTGCACAACGGTTCGATTGCCCTGCTGATCACCTCGGATGAAGAAGGCGTGGCCGTGGATGGTACCGTACGCGTGGTCGAAGCGCTGCAGCAACGCGGCGAAGGCATCGACTATTGCATCGTCGGTGAACCCACCTGTGTCTCCAAACTCGGCGACACCCTCAAGAACGGCCGCCGTGGTTCGCTCTCCGGCGACCTGACGGTGAAAGGCATCCAGTGCCACATCGCCTACCCGCATCTGGGCAAGAACCCGATTCACCTTGCCGCCCCGGCCATCGCCGAACTGGCGAAAACCACCTGGGACGAAGGCAACGAATACTTCCCGCCCACCACCTGGCAGATTTCCAACATCCGCGGCGGCACCGGCGCTACCAACGTCGTGCCCGGCACGGTGGATATCGAGTTCAATTTCCGTTTCTCCACCGCGAGCACGGTCGATAACCTCAAAGCCAAGGTTCACGCCATTCTCGACAAACACGGCCTGGACTATGATCTGAAATGGGCCCTCTCCGGCAAGCCTTATCTCACCCCCAAAGGCTGCCTGGTAGATGCTGTCGCCCAGGTAATCAAGGACACGACCGGCGTGATCGCCGAGCTTTCCACCAGCGGCGGCACTTCGGATGGCCGCTTCATCGCCGACATCTGCCCGCAGGTGCTGGAAATCGGGCCACTCAACGCCACCATCCACAAGATCGACGAATGCGTGGCCGTGGCCGATATCGAACCGCTGAAGGAAATCTACCGGCGTACGCTGGTGAATTTATTGGTGACAAAATGAATTTCGAAGATGCGAAAGATAAGCTTATTACGGTGCGCGACCTGCTGCGCTTCGCAGTGAGCCGCTTCACCCAGGCCAACCTGTTTTTCGGCCATGGCACCACCAACGCCTTCGACGAGGCGGCCTACCTGATCCTGCACACGCTGCACCTGCCGCTGGACCGGCTGGAGCCGTTTCTCGATGCGCGCCTGCTGCCGGAGGAAGTCGATGCCGTGGTGGAAATTCTGCGCCGCCGCGTCGAGGAACGCCTGCCTGCGGCCTATCTCACCCACGAAGCCTGGCTGGGCGACCTGCGATTTTATGTCGACGAACGCGTGATCGTGCCACGCTCCTTCATCGCCGAACTGCTGCGCGAACAGCTTCAGCCCTGGGTGGAGGACCCTGAAGCCATCACCCGCGGCCTGGACATGTGCACCGGCTCGGGCTGCCTTGCCATCCTGATGGCGCTCACCTTCCCCAACGCCCAGATCGACGCGGTCGATCTTTCCGCCGATGCGCTCGATGTGGCACGGCGCAATGTCGCCGACTATGGCCTGGAAGACCGGCTGAGCCTGATCCAGTCCGACCTGTTCACGGCACTGGAAGGACGGCGCTACGACCTGATCGTGAGCAACCCGCCCTACGTCAACGCACCTTCGATGCAAACCCTGCCCGAGGAATACCGGCGCGAGCCGGTTGGTGCACTGGCCAGCGGCGAGGACGGTCTGGAGCATGTACGCACGATCCTGCGCGAGGCCCCCAAACACCTGAACAAGGATGGACTACTGGTGGTGGAAATCGGCCACAACCGCGATGCGCTGGAAGAAGCCTTCCCCGAACTGCCGTTTACTTGGCTGGAAACCAGCGCTGGCGACGAGCATGTCTTCCTGCTTACCCGCGAGCAAATGGCTTAATCCCGACGCGATTCAATTCCGCCGTTCGTGCTGGACCTGTCGAAGCATGAGTGGCGCTAATTGTGCTGCATGCTCACCCAACTCTCAGAAAATCAGCGGGATGGCGACGACTTGCGCGGACGGCGAGCCGGTTTTTCTGGTGCCACAGAGTGCGCCACGGGAGGATGTGACCTGATCCTGCTTACCCGCTTATCCTCGTCGGGGCGCGTCTGCCTGTCTGCGATGGCGGGGGCTTCTATCCCCGCCCATTTCAGGATCTGACGCACCTGTAGCGGATCCAGCTCCATGGTTTGCCCGCGCTTCAGGCGCGGCGGCAGGTTGATCGCTCCGAAGCGCACCCGCATCAAGCGGCTGACGGTCAGCCCGACCGCTTCGAACATGCGCCGCACCTCGCGGTTACGGCCCTCGCGCAGGACGACGCGGTACCAGTGGTTGATGCCTTCACCGCCCTGGTCGGAAATCGTATCGAAATTCGCCGTGCCGTCCTCAAGCTCGATCCCCGCCGTAAGCTGCTCCATCTGCTCGGGCGTGAGCGTGCCCAGGGTGCGCACTGCGTATTCACGCTCCACCTCGAAACGCGGGTGCATCAAATGATTGGCCAGTTCGCCGGAGGTGGTGAAAATCAGCAGGCCGCTGGTGTTGAAATCCAGGCGGCCGATGGCGATCCATTTCGAGGTTCTCATCTGCGGCAGGCGGTCGAACACGCTGGGACGGCCTTCCGGGTCGTCACGGCTGACGATCTCGCCTTCCGGCTTGTGATAGAGCATGATGCGCGGCATCTTGCCCGCAGCACGAACACGGACGTTCTTGCGATCCACCCGGACGACGTCATCATCGCTGATGCGCGCGCCCAGTTCGGCCACCTGACCGTTGACCGTCACCCGCCCCGCCTTGATCAGCTCTTCCATGTCGCGGCGCGAACCCAGCCCGGCCTGGGCCAGAATCTTCTGCAGCTTCTGGGTCGGCTGATGACCTCGACGCACATGCGGCGTGCCGGCTTTGTCGGCGACGTCATCATCCTCCTCAACTTCATAGTTGGGAGCGGGAGCTTCCTTTTCCCTGGCGGGCTTCACTTCGTTTTGCGCCTTCAGCGGCTTGCGAAACGGCGTCTTCTTGCCACCGCGAAATTCCTGGTTGCTCGCTTTCTTCCTTGGCGGCGAATCGGAGCGCGCTCCGGTGGAATCCTTCTTTTCTGGCATATCGTCCTGCTTTCCGTTATTCGTTATCAATCATGTAGGTTGGGTTAGGCGCGGTTTTTTGCGCCGTAACCCAACAAACCTAAAGCTCAAAAAACCAACATGTTGAAGGAAGCTTGGGTTTGTTGGGTTACGCGATGAAACCGCTAACCCAACCTACATTTACCCGCTTTCCGTTATTCATTAGGCATTGCGAGTAAGTTATTCTCGGTCTGCTCCAGTTGCGGCAATTCCTCCAGCGAGCGCAAACCGAGATCGTCGAGCATTTGTTTGGTGGTGGCGAACAGCGCCGGCCTGCCCGGCACGTCACGGTGGCCAACCACATCGATCCAGCCACGCTCTTCCAGCGTCTTGATCACCTGGCTGCTGACCGCAACGCCGCGGATATCCTCGATGTCGCCGCGCGTCACCGGCTGCTTGTAGGCGATGATCGCCAGGGTTTCCATGACGGCTCGGGAATAGCGCGGCGGCTTTTCCGGGTTGAGGCGGTCGAGATGCTTCTGGTATTCGGCACGCACCTGGAAGCGCCAGCCACTCGCCACGCTGGCCAGTTCCACGCCGCGCCCGGTCCAGTCCTGGCGCAGCTCTTCCAGCAGTTTGCGCAGGATATCCGTGCTCAGTTCGAACTCGAACAGCTTTTTCATCTCGTGCAGGGAAAGCGGCTCCTGCCCCACCAGCAGGGCGGTTTCCAGCACCAGCTTGATCTCTTTCAGATTAGGCGTCTGCATGGTTCAGTTTCACATAAATCGGTGCAAAAGGCTCCTGCTGCGTGACCACCACCAGGGACTCCCGCACCAGTTCCAGCACGGCGAGGAAGGTCACCACCAGTTCCGGTACGCCGCGCGTCAGGTCGAACAGCGCGCCGAACTCGGCGAAACGTTCGTCCTTCAGGCGCCGCAGAAGGCGGCTCATATGCTCGCGCACCGACAGCTCCTCGCGGCTCACCTTGTGGTGGCGATTGACCCTGGCACGCGCCAGCACGCCCAGCCAGGCCTGTTTCAGATCGTCCAGGCTGACTTCCGGCAGACGCTTCGCCGCAGCCTGCTCCAGCCATACCTGAACCAGGGCGAAATCGCGCCCGGCAACTGGCAGCTCATCCAGCCGCTGTGCCGCCAGCTTCATCTGCTCGTATTCCAGCAACCTTCTTACCAGCTCGGCGCGCGGATCGGTTTCTTCCTCGGTGCTCTCGTCGCGGCGCGGCAGCAGCATGCGCGACTTGATCTCGATCAGCAGCGCCGCCATCAGCAGGTACTCGGCCGCCAACTCGAGCTGGCCGGCATGCATCATTTCTACATAATGCATGTACTGCCGGGTCAGCTCCGCCATCTGGATGTTGAGCACATCCAGGTTCTGGCGGCGGATCAGGTACAGCAGGAGATCGAGCGGACCTTCGAAAGTTTCGAGAAAAACCTCGAGCGCTTCGGGCGGAATGTAGAGGTCATGCGGCATCTCGGCGAGCGGCTCACCGTGGATGCGTGCAACGGGGGTTTCAGCAATTTCAGACATTCATTCTCACCGCAGAGGACGCGGAGGACGCAGAGGAAAAACCATCTCTGCATTTAATCTCTGCGTCCTCCGCGTCCTCTGCGGTTCAAGGAATTGGCCTTCAACCAAACACAATCTTCACCACATCTTTGAATTGTCTCACAAAATGCGCCGTCACGCCTTCCTTTATGTGATCCGGCAGCTCGTCGAAATCGCGCCGGTTGGCTTCCGGAAAAATCAGCTCCGTGATGCGGATGCGCCTTGCCGCAATCACTTTCTCGCGCAATCCGCCGATAGCCAGCACTTCGCCGGTCAGGGTCAGCTCGCCGGTCATGGCAAGCGGACGGTGGATTTTCTCGTGGCGCGCCAGCGACAGCAGCGCGGTGGCCATGGTGATGCCTGCGCTCGGGCCGTCCTTGGGCGTCGCGCCTTCCGGCACGTGCAGATGGACAAAGGCTTCGTCGAAAAACGCCGGGTTGCCCTTGAAGGCCTTGAGGTGCGAGGAGATGTAGCTGTAGGCGATCTCTGCCGATTCCCGCATCACCTCGCCGAGCTTGCCGGTGAGCTTGAAACCGCGGTTCTTGGTGTGTACCAGGGTTGCTTCGATCGACAGCGTGGCGCCGCCCATCGCCGTCCAGGCCAGGCCCGTCACCACGCCGATGCCAGTGATCGGCTTTTCCGGCATGAACACTGGCTTGCCCAGATATTCTTCAACCTCATCGACACCCAGGCGAATGGGCTGTTCCGCGCCGCCGACGATCTTGACCGCGGCCTTGCGTACCATGCTGCCTAGCTGTTTTTCCAGATTCCGCACCCCGGCCTCACGCGCGAAGCCCTCGATGACGCGCTTCAAAGCGGCTTCGGTGATGGTGAGACCGCAGCGCTTCAGCCCCGCCTTCTTGAGCTGCTTGGGCCACAGGTGGTGCTTGGCGATCTGCACCTTCTCTGCGGTAATGTAGCCGGAAAGCCGGATCGTCTCCATCCGGTCCAGCAGCGGCGCGGGGATGGTATCGAGCTGGTTGGCGGTGCAGATGAACAGCACCTTGGACAGGTCGAAACGCACGTCCAGATAGTGATCGAGGAAATCGACGTTCTGCTCGGGATCGAGCACTTCCAGCAGCGCCGAGGCCGGGTCGCCCTGATAGGAAGCGCCGATTTTGTCGATCTCGTCGAGCATGATCACCGGGTTGGCCACGCCGCATTCCTTGATTGCCTGGACGAACTTGCCCGGCATGGCGCCGATGTAGGTGCGGCGATGGCCCTTGATCTCGGCCTCGTCGCGCATGCCGCCCAGTGAGAAACGGTAGAACTTACGGCCCAGCGAGTTGGCGATGGATCGGCCGATGGAAGTCTTGCCAACACCCGGCGGCCCCACCAGCAACAGAATGGAACCGGCAATTTCGCCCTTGAGCGAACCCACGGCAAGGAACTCGATGATGCGTTCCTTGACGTCGTCCAGGCCATCGTGGTCGTGATCGAGTATCTTGCGCGCACGCGCCAGATCGAGCTTGTCCCTGGAAAACCTGCCCCATGGCAGCTGGCTCAACCAGTCGAGGTAGTTGCGCGTCACCGCGTATTCCGGCGAGCCGGATTCGAGCACCGAGAGCTTCTGCATCTCCTCGTCGACGCGTTTTTTAGCCGATACGGAAAGCTTCAGCTTGGCCAGCCGTTCCCTGAAGCGTTCGATGTCGGCGGTCTTGTCGTCCTTGGCCAGGCCCAGCTCTTTCTGGATTTCCTTGAGCTGCTCGCGCAGGAAAAACTCGCGCTGCTGCTTGCTCATCTTCTGCTCGACCTGCTCGCGGATCTGCGACTGCAGCTTGGCGACCTCGAGCTCTTTCTTGATCAGCACCAGCACCTTCTCCATGCGGCGGCGCAAATTGAAGGCATCCATCACCGACTGCAATTCCTCTTTCGACGCGGTGGTCAGGGAAGCGGCGAAGTCGGCCAGCAGCGACGGCTCGTTCGGGCTGAAACGGTTGAGGAAGAACTTGAGTTCCTCGCTGTACAGCGGGTTGAGCGGCATCAGCTCCTTGATGGTGTTGATGATCGCCATCGCGTAAGCCTTGAGTTCATCCTCGTTGCGCGCGATTTCAGGGGGGTATTCGACCTGCGCCACGTAGGGCGGCTTGCTGGATATCCATTTGACGATGCGGAAGCGGCTCTGGCCCTCGGCAATGAACTGGATCTTGCCTTCGGCGCGCACCGGATGATGCATGCGCACCAGCGTGCCGATGGAATAGAAATCCTCCGGCGCGGCCCCTTCGGCGTGGGGAAGATTGACCAGGATAATGCCCGCCATCTGCTGCGGCGTTTCGCCGATCTTCTTCACCGTTTCCAGCCACGGTCCCTCGTTCATCAGCAACGGCAGGGTCTGGGCGGGAAAGAATGGGCGCTCCGACAGGGGCAGCAGGTAAAGCGTAGTGGGATAAATGCCGGCAGGAACCGGCGGCGCAGCTTCCTCTTCGACATCCGTGGAACGCAGCACCTCGCCTTCGAGGAATTCCTGGTCTAGCGTGGCTTTCTTTTTTCTTGGCATGATGCTCCTAACATGGAGTTAACCTAGCCGTAATTCAACCCCATCGCCTCCCGCACGTCGCGCATGGTTTCGGATGCCAGCTCGCGCGCCTTTTCGCAACCGTCGGAAATGATGTTGCGCACCAGGGTGGGGTCGTCCATGTACATCTGCGCCCGTTCGCGCATCGGCTTCTGCTCTTCCAGCACGGCGTCGATCACCGGCTGCTTGCACTCCAGGCAGCCGATGCCGGCCGTGGTACAGCCCTGCCGCACCCATTCCTTGCGGCCTTCTTCAGAATAGACCAGATGGAACTGCCATACCGGGCATTTCTCCGGTGTGCCGGGGTCGGTGCGCCGCACCCGCGCCGGATCGGTCGGCATGGTGCGGATTTTCTTCACCACGCTGTCCACGTCCTCGCGTAGCGAAATGGTGTTGTTGTAGGACTTCGACATCTTCTGCCCGTCCAGCCCCGGCATTTTTGAAGCCGCGGTGAGCAGCGCCTGCGGCTCGGCCAGGATCATCTTGCCGCCGCCCTCGAGATAGCCGAACAGCCGCTCGCGGTCGCCCAGAGACAGGTTCTGCTGGTCGTTGAGCAGGGCGTGTGCGGATTCCAGTGCCTCCTCGTCGCCTTCCTGCTGAAAGCGGGTGCGCAGCTCCTCGTAGAGCTTGGCGCGCTTGCCGCCGAGCTTCCTGATTGCGGCCTCCGCCTTTTCCTCGAAGCCCGGCTCGCGCCCGTAGAGGTGGTTGAAGCGCCGCGCCAGCTCGCGCGTGAACTCGATGTGCGGCACCTGATCCTCGCCCACCGGCACCTGGTTGGCGCGGTAGATCAGGATGTCCGCCGCTTGCAGCAGCGGGTAGCCGAGGAAGCCGTAGGTGCTCAAATCCTTGCCGCTGAGTTTTTCCTGCTGGTCCTTGTAGGTCGGCATCCGCTCCAGCCATCCCAGCGGCGTCATCATCGACAGCAGCAGATGCAGTTCGGCGTGCTCGGGCACGCGCGACTGGATGAACAGGGTCGCGCGGGATGGGTCCACGCCCGCGGCGAGCCAGTCGATCACCATCTCCCAGACGCTCTGTTCGATGATACCGGGCGTGTCGTAATGGGTGGTCAGCGCATGCCAGTCGGCGACGAAAAACAGGCACTCGTATTCATGCTGCAGTTTCACCCAGTTTTTCAGCACGCCGTGATAGTGGCCAAGATGCAGGCTCCCGGTAGGGCGCATGCCGGACAAAACACGTTCAGTAAACATATAATTGAAAACCTATAACAAAATAAAATCCTGCCACAGAGAACACAGAGCTCACAGAGAATACAAGCCATTTCCAGCTCTGTGCCCTCTGTGTTCTCTGTGGCTAAAGTCTTTTGATGCCGCCCTCGTCAAATACCGAATAGCAGCAATATAAGCGATTTTGCCATGTTAATCAGCGGCCCGATAATCGCCCCCAGTACGCCGCTGAACAGCAGAACCACCAGCAGAACCATGCCGTAGGGTTCCAGCAGGGAATAGCGGTAGGCCAACCGGTTCGGCAACAGGCTGACAGCGATGCGCCCGCCGTCCAGCGGCAGCAGCGGCAGCAGGTTGAGCACCATCAGCACGACATTGATGTTGATCCCGGCCATGCCCATCAGCGACATCGGCAGGGAAAACGGGCTGTCCGGCATCATGTTGGCGAGCTTCATAACCACCGCCCAGCCGAGCGCCATGGCAAGGTTTGCGCCTGGACCGGCCAGGGCCACCCACAGCATGTCCTTCTTCGGATTGCGTAAATTGTTGAAATTTATCGGCACCGGCTTGGCCCAGCCGAACAGGATGCCGCCCAGAAACAGGGTCAGAAGGGGAACCAGCACGGTGCCGATCGGATCGATGTGGCGCAGCGGATTCAAACTCACCCGCCCCAGCATGTAGGCGGTGGTGTCGCCGAAGTGCTTGGCGACGTAGCCGTGCGCCGCCTCGTGCAGGGTGATGGCGAACACCACCGGCAAGGCATAAACGGCGACCTGTTGTACGATATTCAATTCCATATTTTCTTAAAAACCTCTTTTATCCACAGATGAACACGGATTTACACAGATACCCCAAATGCGTGCAAGATGAGAAATGTGATTCATTGATAATCCGTGTAAATCTGTGTTCATCCGTGGATTGAATTGCTTTTTCTGGTTCACGCTACTTCCAGTCCAAACGGTTCAATGTCGCCCTTGCCCCGCCGCACCAGCACTGGCGTCTCGCCGGTCAGGTCGATCACGGTGGTGGTGTCCACGTCGCCGTAGCCACCATCCACAATCAGGTCAACCTGGCGCTCGAGCAGATCGCGGATAGTGTAGGGGTCGTTGAGCGGGTGATCGTCCCCGGGCAATTGCAGGGTCGTGCTCAGCAACGGCCCGCCCAGCTCGGCCAGCAGCGCCTGGAGAATCGGATGATCCGGCACGCGCAGGCCGACGGTCTTGCGCTTCGGGTGCTGCAATCGCTTCGGCACCTCCCGAGTCGCTTCCAGGATGAAAGTGTAGCAGCCCGGCGTATTCGCCTTGAGCAGACGGAACTGGCGGTTGTCCACCTTGGCATAAACGGAAATTTCGGCCAGGTCGCGGCATACCAGGGTGAGCGGATGGTCTTCATCCACACCGCGGATCGCGCGGATGCGCTGCTGCGCCTCCCTGTCGCCCAGGCCGCAGCCCAGCGCATAGCTGGCGTCGGTCGGATAGGCGATCACGCCGCCGTTGCGAATGATTTCCACCGTCTGGTGAATCAGGCGCGGCTGCGGATTTTCGGGATGAATGACAAAAAACTGGGCCATAACAAATTCAGTCCTGAGTGCTGAGTGCTGAGTGCTGAGCAAGGTCAGATTCAAGGCTCATTTCCGGCCAGTTGTGCCACACCGGCTTGCAACCGGACGGCAACGCGGGCAAACGTCCCAGATCCATGTAGCTTTCACCCACTCCGTGAAAATCGGAACCGCAGGAAACCAGCAAATCGAATTCCCTGGCATAGTTGGCAAACTGTATGAACTGATCGGCAGTATGGCTGCCCGTCACCACTTCGATCGCCTCGCCGCCGGCTTCCTTGAAATCGGCGATCAGGCTGGCCAGATTGGTCCTGCCCAGATCGTAGCGGCCGGGATGGGCAAGCACCGCGATCCCGCCGCTCGCACGAATCCAGCCGATTGCATCGGCAAAATCGGCCCAGCGATGCTCTACATAGCCCGGCTTGCCCTTGACCAGGTATTTTTTGAATACGGTACGGGTATCCTTGACGATGCCCCTTTCCACCAGGAAGCGGGCAAAGTGGGTGCGGCTGATGATGCCCGGATTGGCGGCATAGGCATAAGCGCCTTCCAGGCTGCCCGGGATACCGGCCTTTTCCAGCTCGGCGGCGATGCGCACGGCACGTTCGCCGCGGCCGGCGCGAATCGCTGCCAGGCCATCCCGTAGCGGCCCGTAAGCGGGAGCTATGCGCAGACCGACGATGTGCACGCTGCGTTTGTTCCAGGTTACCGAAATCTCGACGCCATTGACCAGCGCAATGCCAGCCTCGACCGCGGCCGCGCGCGCCTCGTCCAGTCCGGCGACATCGTCATGATCGGTCAGCGCCAGCACCCTGACGCCTTGGGCGGCTGCGCGCCGGACCAGCTCGGAAGGAGTGAACAAACCATCGGAAATGGTGGAGTGACTATGCAGGTCAATAACGGAAGGCATTAGTAATGGGCTTGTTAAAACAACCCGAATCATAGCAAAATACGGGTCTCGATGAAATGATGCGCAATCCGACCCGCCCTGATGAAATTCCTTTTCGACCTGTTTCCCATCATCCTGTTTTTTGCCGCCTACAAGTTCTACGGCATTTTCACCGCCACGGCGGTAGCCATAGCCGCGACATTTGCCCAGATCGCCTGGGTCTGGTTCCGCCACCGCCAGGTCGACAAGATGCTGTGGATCAGCCTGGCGATCATCACCGTGTTCGGCGGCGCGACCCTGCTCCTGCACGATGAAACCTTCATCAAGTGGAAACCGACCGTGCTCTACTGGCTGTTCGCCGGCGTGCTGCTGATCAGCCAGACCGCCTTCAGGAAAAACCTGATTAAAGCCATGATGGGCAAGCAGATGGCCCTGCCGGAAAACATCTGGCACAGGCTGAATCTGGGCTGGGCCAGCTTTTTCACCGTGGTCGGATTCGTCAACCTGTACGTGGCTTTCAACTTTTCCACCGACATCTGGGTCAACTTCAAGCTGTTCGGCATCCTTGGCCTGATGCTGCTATTCGTCATCGGCCAGGGCATGCTGCTGGCAAAATACGTGGTTGAAGTTGAAGAAGAGAAGGACGCTCAGTGATGCTGTATGCCATTATCGGCGATGACGCACCGGACAGCCTGGAAAAGCGCCTGGCAGCCCGCCCCGCACACCTCGCCCGTCTGGATGCCTTGCAGCGGGACGGGCGGTTAGCGCTGGCCGGGCCATTCCCCGCAATCGACAGCCCCGACCCCGGCCCGGCCGGCTTCTCCGGCAGCCTGATCGTGGCCGAATTCGAATCCCTGGAAGCCGCGCGCACCTGGGCCGAGGCCGACCCTTACCTCTCGGCAGGGGTTTTCGAGCGGGTTACCGTCAAACCATTCAAGAAAGTACTGCCTGCATGATGAGCACACCGGAAAAAATTCGTGAACGACTCGCCCCGCTTTCCCCAGAACGCCTGGAAATCGAGGATGAAAGCGCCCGGCATGCCGGCCACGAAGGCGCCAAGGGCGGCGGCGGACACTACCGCCTGACCATCGTTTCAGCCCAGTTCGCCGACAAATCGCTGATTGCCAGACACCGCATGATCAACGAACTGCTGGGAGAAATGCTGCAAAAAGAGATTCACGCCATCAGCATAAAAGCATACACCCCCGGCGAGAATTGAATAGACTATAATCAACTTTCTTACGTTTTTTAACCAAAGGATGTTACTGATGTTTTCATACAAATCCCGAATTCTTGCAATCTCCATCGGCAGCATGCTCACTCTCGCTTCGTGCAATGCCCAGGATGGCGACAAATCCGCCGCGGCACCTGCTGCCAGCGCTACGGCAGCCATCGCCACGGTAAACGGCGCCCCGATCAGCCAGGCGCGCTTCAACTTCCTGCTCCAGCAATCCCAGCAGCAGGGCCAGCCGGATTCCCCCGAAGTGCGGAAAAACATTCGTGAAAAGATGATTATTGAGGAAATCGTTGCCCAGGAAGCGATCAAGAAAGGCATGGACAAGCTGGCCGACGTGAACACCCAGATCGACCTCGCACGGCAAACCATACTGATCCGCGCCTACCTGCAGGACTACATCAAGAACACCCCCATCGGCGATGATGTATTGAAAGCCGAATACGACAAAATCAAATCCCAGATGGGCGACAAGGAATACCACGCTCGCCACATCCTGGTGGAAAAGGAAGCCGAAGCAAAAGACATCATCGCCAAGCTGAAAAAAGGCGAGAAATTCGAGAAGCTGGCCGAAAAATCGAAAGACCCGGGCTCCAAGGCCAAGGGCGGCGATCTGGGATGGGCCGCCCCGGCCAATTTCGTGCCGGAATTCAGCGCCGCCATGACCAAGCTGCAGAAAGGCCAGTACACCACCGAGGCTGTGAAGAGCCAGTTCGGCTGGCACATCATCAAGCTCGAGGACTCGCGCGCGATGCAGGCGCCACCCTTCGACGAAGTAAAACAGAACCTGCGCCAGCGCGCGCAGCAACAGCAAATCGACAAGATGATCTCCGATTTGCGCGCCAAGGCCAAGGTTGAAGAAAAGACAGAAGCGGTTGCCGATAAGAAGTAACTCAGCGAACTACCAGCATCAATGAACAAGGGCGCCACGGGCGCCCTTGTTCATTTCGTAATCGGCTAACTACTCAGTCATGTAGGTTGGGGTGAACAATGTGAACCCCACCAGAAGTAGGCGCCTCTAGGCGACATTTCCCCGGCGGCATTGTGTTGGGGTTCGCTACGCTCACCACCAACCTACATCCCTCATTTTGGTTCCGGCTCGTCCGGTTCAGGCACATAGAAGCCCATGTAGGGCGCAATCGTTATTGCGCCGAAGGCAGGTATTGGCCCACGCGATAGCCGATTCCGTCAAGAACGAATTTCTTTTCACCATGACTCCATGGTCCGCGACTCATCGGCAGGAACTTCGATGGAAGCCAGTGAGGCATTTATGCGCAGTGCGACTTCGGCAAATTCTTCGATGGGTACCGGCCGTGAGAAATAGTATCCCTGTATGCTGTGGCAGTTCATAAGACGCAGCAGCTCCAGTTGCGCCAGGCTTTCCACGCCTTCTGCGACGACCCGCAGGCCGAGGCTGCGTGCCATGGCAATGATGGCTTCGACAAGCGCACGGTCATTTGCATTGACGCCCATGTCGCGCACGAAGGACTTGTCCACTTTGACGCTGTCCACCGGGAAGCGCTTCAGGTAGGAAAGAGAAGAGTAGCCGGTGCCGAAGTCGTCGAGGTAGATGCGGAATCCTTGCGCGCGCACGGCATCCAGCCAGTTGAGGGCCAGGTTTACGTCTGCGAGCAGTACGCCCTCGGTGATCTCCAACACCAGGCGAGAGGGGTCTATCCCGTATCGGCGAGCCGTTTCACCCAGCTTCAGTGGGGGCAGTCCATCCGGTATCTGTCTTCCTGAAATATTCAGCGACAGGTAATAATCCTTCCCTTCCGCCTGCCACGCGGCTAATTGCCGACAGGCGGCTTCCAGAACCCACAGCCCGATATCGACGATGAGCCCGGTTTCTTCGGCCAGGGGAATGAAGGCATCGGGGGAAACCAGCCCTTTTTCGGAATGGCGCCAGCGGATCAGGGCTTCGGCGCCGGCCACGCGGTTGCAGGTAATGTCGACGATGGGCTGGAAGAAAAGCTGGAACTCATCGCGCCGCAGCGCCAGATGCATATCGGTTTCCATCGCACGGCGACGTTCCGCGGCCTCGGCCATGCCGAGATCGAAAAAGGTGAAGCGGTTGCCACCGGTCGACTTGGCTCGATCCAGGGCGAGTTCGGCATTGCGCAGCAAGGTGGGCATATCTTTCCCGTCGCCGGGAAAAAGCGTAATGCCTATGCTAACGCCGAGTTTTAACGGATTGGCATGGACCTCATAGTGCTGGCCGAGCACCTCGACGATACGCTTGCCGATACGGGCGGCAATATCTTCCTGTGCGTCACACGGCAGGAGGACGGCGTATTTGTCGCCGCCTATGCGTGCCACCGTGTCGGTAAGTTTCAGGCAACTGCGAAGCCGCTTTGCCGCCATCCTGAGAATCTCGTCGCCGACCGGCAGACCGAGAGCTTCGTTGATGCGCTTGAATCCGTCCAGGTCAATCAGCATCAGGACAAAGCCATAGCCCGGATGCCGTATGGCTTCCTGCAGTGCCAGTTCAAGGCCGGGGCGGTTGGCGGTGTCTGTCAGGGGATCGGTTACCGCCCGCATCCTGGCCGAGTCTTCCGCCAGCCTGCGTTCAGTGACATCGCTGACCAGGCCCTGAACCCTGTCATCGCCAATGGGACTCAGCACCAGATTGAGCCAGCGTATTGCGCCACTGCCGAGAGTGAGCAGCAGATCGTCGGCGCCGGTCGTGTTGCTGTCGAGGCAGTTGCCGATGAGCTGTGGCAGGCGATCCGGCGATTGCCAGGCGAGGTCGCTAATTCGGGTCTTGCCGGCGGAAGCCGCTTCCGGGGGCAGGCCGAAAAGCCGGGCAAGTGCGGGGTTAAACGATTCGACATGGCTTTCCCGGTTAGCGATGAAAATGCCGGTTTCCGCGTTCTGGAAGATGGCGTGATATTTTTTCTCCCCCATTTCGTGCTGTAGCCGCAGCTCTCTCTCATCTTCAAGCGAGGTGACCAGTTGGCCCGCCAGGGTATTGATGTCTTCGGCCAGTTGTCCGACTTCGGTATGCGCATGCCCCTTTGGCGTCTTCAGGCGGTCGCCGGCGGTGGCATCCATCTGGTGCAGGCGGTCTGACATGGCCTTGATCGGGTTCACGATCCGGAACAGCAAGGCCAGAATGATCGCGACAGATGTACCGGCAATCTGCAGCACCAGCAGGGACCCGACGAAACTCACTTCCTTATGGACATGGCGATCCAATTCATCCGGATTGGGGTAGAGATGAATCTCGCCGACACGTTGGCCGGGGCTGAAGGGGGAGTGGATGACGCGGACCAGGCGGCCTTTGGCGGCCCGCTCTTCAGCCTGCGGAGCCAAGGAGTTTCGTTGCGCACGGGCCAGTTCCTGCTTGTCGGTGCGGATGACCGCACCCTGCACATTGGAATTTTTCAGCAGGCCACGCACGACTTCCTTGGCGAGCGCCTGATCGCCGACAAAGCAGGCAATGCTGACCGTGCTTTCCACCGTGTCGAGCAGTTCGGCCAGATGGGCGCTGGTATTCTGCTCTTCGCGGGCATGGGTCACCGCGGCGGTAACGGCGATGAACAATGCCCCCACGACAATGGCGATACCCACCACCGCGACGGTCGTCTGAGTGAGGATGCTATGGCGCCAGAGAGGTTTCATGTTTGCTGACTATGGCTCGAAAACCAGTTTTACCCGGCCATCTACTTTGGAGCGCTCCATATAGCCGATGGCGCCCGGGGTTTGGGCGATGAACTCGACAAGATCCTCTGTACTTTTCGCCTGCACGGGGGGCTCTGTTCGGCCGGAGAAGACCAGTCTGGACCAGTAGGCATTGATTTCGGCCAGGTCCTTGTTGACCAGCCGGAGGTAAAAAGTGGCTTTCTCGGGCTGGTTGGCGGGCAGATCGACAGGCTGGACGGACAGGCCGGAAGGCAGCTGACGAAAACGGCCGAGAAAAATATTGATCACTTCATCGCGGCTGAGCCTGTCGATGCCGCTTCTAGGATTGGCGACCACCACCACATCAGCCATGGCTTCTGCAACCAGCGGCAGAATCAGCAGGAAGGCGATTAGCAATGGCCTGAAATGGGGTCTCATAATCGTCAGAAGATGAAATCCAGGGTAAGGCTCAATACGTTCAAATTTCCGTTGAAGCCGGACTTTTCTCCGCGGTACGGGAAGATCGACTGCGGGGTGCCGCGAACGTGATCGAGTTGTGCTTTCAGCGCCATATTGCGGCGAAAATCCCAGCGCGCGCCCAGAATCGTGGTGTGCTGGTCGCTGTGAGAATCCGCCAGGGTCGACGCCAGGGTGGCATTCAATACGGCCAGAGGACCAACATCGGGCAAGCCGGTCGAAAGCATTTTAGGGCTGGATCTGACCCATGAATAGCCGGCGAAGGGGGTTACCTCGCCGATTCTGTACCCGGCAATCAGGTAGCCGGAACGGGAGTTCTCGAAAATGTCGCTGTCATGCCTGATTTCGCTCAACATCAGCTGCACCTGCAAAGGCCCGTTATCGTAGACCATGCCGGCTGAATAGAACCGGGATAGCTTGTCTTCAACCGCGATTGCGCTGGCTGCCGCCTGGGCGCCTGCCGCATTGAGCGTATCCCTCAAATCGGCAAGCGGCAAATCATGGTTGAAGCGGATCTGGGCATAGCCCAGCCGCCACTGCCAGGATCCGCTCAGATAGTCGATATGTCCCCCGGTCATGCGCGACCCGTTAAGATCCCATTGCCGGTCAGCCAGAGGAACCTTTTCGCGGCTTACGCCCGAGAACACTTTCCCGCGCACCAGTCCGTCGGCCAGGGGTGTCGTCATTTGCAGGTCCAGGCCTTCGATATAGGAGAAGGGCAGGGCTCCGTAGTAGTCCCCGGGCGGGCGGACGGTCAGGTAGGAGTACCCAACCTGGCGGGAATCGGCGAGCATGTAGAATTCTGTTCCCAGCCGTCCGGCGCGCAGGCTGAAATTCGAATCGGGGTCGTATTTCAGGAAGGCCCAGGTCAAGTCGGGCCGGAAGGACTTGTCGTAGCGGTAATGGCTGACGACTTGGGCGACGGCCTCGAGCTTCTCGGCAAGCTGGAAGTTGGCCTGGATGCCGGCAAGGGAATCGATTTTCCCCGACCAGTGGTTGGTGACGCCGTCGGGCTGGGATAAATCACGCACAAACTCGGCCTGGTCAGAGTTGGTCCGGGCGAATCCGAGGGTGCCAAAGCCACGCAGTGTGAGTGCCTGAGAGTCTGCTCCGCTGAATGAATCTACTTGAGCAAATGCCGGGCCATGGCACACTATCACGAGCGGAAAGGCTAGCAACGCAATCCTGCCCGCCAGTGAGGGCGGCTGGATTGTGAAATGGGAGCGAATTGCATCATGCGCTCGTTGTGTTTTTGGGATGTTTTTCACGTTCCAATAAATGGGAAGATGAACTGACGATTTAGTGACGTCTTAGCCACTATCCTGCTTCACATATCCAGCATAGATGATAAATTCACATAAAAAATCATTCCACGCTATAGGGTTTTCCCTAGTTTTTTGATTGGCCCTCAGTGGCTTGCGGGATCACCCCATCCTACATAAACTGCGGCAGCCAGCGTAGAGCTCAATAACCAGCGGGCATTGCGCCGCATGGTGGAACCCATTCGGCGGATTACGCCACGCCAATCCTGCGCAGATTAATAAAAATTAATGTTGCGAACTACCCGCAACAATGAACAAGGGCGCCAGTGGCGCCCTTGTTCATTTCAGAATCGGCAGAAAATCACCCCACCCACTTCCTCGCATTGCGGAACATCCGCATCCACGGCCCGTCCTCGCGCCATTCCGCGGGATGCCAGGAATGCTGCACGGTGCGGAAGACCCGCTCGGGATGCGGCATCATGATGGTGAAACGGCCGTCCGGAGTGGTCAGGCCGGTGATACCCCGGGGTGAGCTATTCGGGTTGGCCGGATAATTCCCGGTCGGCTGGCCGCGATTGTCGACGTAGCGCAACGCCACCTGGGCCGCGTTCATCTGCTGTTCGCTGCCGAATTCGGCGTAGCCCTCGCCGTGCGCCACCACGATCGGCATGCGGCTGCCGGCCATGCCGTCGAGAAACAGCGACGGGTTCTGGGTCACTTCCACCATGACGAAGCGCGCCTCGAACTGCTCCGACTTGTTGCGCACGAAATGCGGCCAATTTTCTGCGCCGGGAATGATGGTGTGAAGGTTGCTCATCATCTGGCAGCCGTTGCACACGCCCAGAGCGAAGGTGTCGCCGCGCTGGAAGAACGCCTCGAACTCATCTCTGGCACGGGCGTTGAACAGGATCGACTTGGCCCAGCCCTCCCCCGCACCGAGCACGTCGCCGAAGGAAAAGCCGCCGCAGGCGGCAAGGCCATGAAAATCCTTTAGTGCTATCCGGCCTTCGATGACGTCGCTCATGTGCACGTCCACCGCCTCGAAACCGGCGCGGTCGAAGGCTGCGCCCATTTCCACCTGGCCGTTGACGCCCTGCTCGCGCAGGATCACCATGCGCGGGCGGCTGCCTTTGGCAATGAATGGTGCGGCGACGTTGTCATTGAGATCGAAGCTCAAAGCCGCGTGCAGGCCGGGGTTGCCGGCATCCAGAATGCTTTCGTATTCCTGCTGCGCGCACTGCGGGTTATCGCGTAAAGCCTGCATCCGGCTGGTGGTTTCCGACCAGGCGCGCTGCAGTTCGATGCGCGGCATATCCAGGATTCCCTTGTTGCCGCGCTGGATGACCAGGCGGTCGTCCCGGTTCAGCGTGCCGATCATGTGCAGCTCGCCGCGCAGGCCGGTGGCGAAGAACGCTTCCATCACCGCCGGGGTATCGCTGCGCTTCACCTGCAGCACCGCGCCCAGCTCCTCGTTGAACAGCACGCCGAAGATGCGCTCGGTATAGTCGCCAGGCGGCACCACCGGTTCTTTCCCGCTCAACTCGGCGTCGTTGCGGATGCGTTCGAGGCACAGCTCGTCAACGTCTATCGTCACGCCGCAATGCCCGGCGAACATCATCTCGCACAGCGTGGCAAACAGCCCGCCATCGGAACGGTCATGATAGGCAAGAATGCGTCCCTCCGCATTGAGACGCTGAACCGTATCGAAAAACCCCTTGAGCTGGGCTGCACTCGCCACATCGGGCGCATCGTTGCCGGTTTGCTTGTAAACCTGGGCCAGCGCCGAGCCGCCCAGCCGGTTTTTGCCCTGGCCGAGATCGATCAGGATCAGGTCGGTGTCGCCGGCGTCGGTGCGCACACACGGGGTCAGAGTCTGGCGCGCATCGGTGCAGGGCGCGAAGGCGGAAATGATCAGCGACAGCGGCGCGGTGACTTCCTTCCTTAGTCCGCCCTCCTCCCACACCGTCTTCATCGACATCGAATCCTTGCCCACCGGGATGCTGATGCCCAATTCCGGGCACAGCTCCATGCCGACCGCGCGCACCGTGTCATAAAGCGCGGCATCCTCGCCGGGGTGGCCGGCCGGCGCCATCCAGTTGGCGGACAGCTTGATGTCGCCGATCTCGGCAATGCGCGCTGCGGCGATATTGGTGATGGCCTCGCCGATTGCCATGCGGCCGGAGGCGGCCGGATCGATCAGCGCCATGGGCGTGCGCTCGCCCATGGCAAAGGCTTCGCCGCGGTATTCCTCGAACCCCGCCAGTGTCACCGCCACATCCGCCACCGGGATTTGCCACGGTCCGACGAACTGGTCGCGGGCGGTCATGCCGCCGACGGTGCGGTCGCCGATGGCGATCAGGAAGGTCTTGTCCGCCACCGCCGGCAGGCGCAGCACGCGCAGCGCCGCCTCGTTGAGGTCGATCCCGGCGGTCTCGAAAGACGGCAGTTCACGGGCTAGGTGCGCGACATCGCGCGTCATCTTCGGCGGCTTGCCGAGCAGCACCGACAGATCCATGTCGATCGGCTTGTTGTTGAAATAGCTGTCTTCGAGTATCAGTCGCTGTTCGGCGGTGGCCTCGCCGACTACCGCGTAGAGACAGCGCTCGCGCTGGCAAATCGCCTCGAACTGCGGGAAATCCTCCGGCGTGACGGCGAGCACGTAGCGCTCCTGCGCCTCGTTGCTCCAGATCTGCATCGGCGACATGCCCGGTTCTTCGTTGCGGATGGCGCGCAGTTTGAAGATTCCGCCGCGCCTGGAATCGTTGACCAGCTCCGGCAGGGCGTTGGACAGCCCGCCTGCGCCAATGTCGTGGATAGAGATAATGGGGTTTTCATCGCCCAACTGCCAGCAGCGGTCAATCACCTCCTGGGCGCGACGCTGCATTTCCGGGTTGCCGCGCTGCACCGAGTCGAAGTCGAGGTTTTCGGCATTCGCACCGGTATCCATGCTCGATGCCGCACCGCCGCCGAGGCCGATCAGCATGGCCGGCCCGCCGAGCTGGATGATCAGCGCACCCGGCGTGATCTGGTGTTTCTCGGCATGGCGTGCGGAGATGTTGCCGACGCCGCCGGCGAGCATGATCGGCTTGTGGTAGCCGCGCATTTCCCCGGCCACCTGTTCTTCATAAGTACGGAAATAGCCGGCCAGGTTGGGGCGGCCGAATTCGTTGTTGAAGGCCGCGCCGCCGATCGGGCCTTCGAGCATGATCTGGAGGGCCGAGGCGATGCGCCCCGGCTTGCCGTAATCAGTTTCCCACGGCTGCTTGAACCCCGGAATATTCAGGTTGGACACCGAAAAGCCGGTGAGCCCGGCCTTCGGCCTGGAGCCGCGGCCGGTTGCGCCTTCGTCGCGGATTTCGCCGCCCGCGCCGGTGGCCGCGCCGGGGAAGGGCGAGATCGCGGTGGGGTGGTTGTGGGTCTCCACCTTCATCAGGATCTGGGCGTCGTCCTCGTTGTAGCCGTATTTCGCACCCACTCCCGGATAGAAGCGTTTGACCTTGTAGCCCTCGATGATCGAGGAGTTGTCGGAATAGGCCACCACCGTGCCGCGCGGGCTCTTTTCGTGGGTGTTGCGGATCATGGCGAAGAGGGATTTGTCCTGCTTCTCGCCGTCGATCACCCAGTCGGCGTTGAAAATCTTGTGGCGGCAATGCTCGGAGTTGGCCTGGGCGAACATCATCAGCTCGACGTCGGTGGGATTGCGGCCGATGCGGGTGAAGTTCTCCACCAGGTATTCGATCTCGTCCGGCGACAGCGCCAGCCCCATTTCCCGGTTGGCCCGTTCCAGCGCGCCCTTGCCCTGCCCCAGGATGTCGACGGTGTTGAACGGCGCCGGCTCGAAATGGCGGAACAGCTTTTCCGCGGCATCGAAACTGTCCAGCACCATTTCCGTCATGCGGTCGTGGATCAGCGGCAGCAGCGCCTGCTTTTCCTGCTGCGTCAGCGCCGAGCCGTCGGCCTTCTGCGCATAGAACGCCACCCCCCGCTCAAGCCTTTCGACCGCCTCCAGCGCGCAATGGCTGGCAATGTCGGTGGCCTTCGACGACCACGGCGAAATCGTGCCCAGGCGCGGCACCACCAGGAACAGCTCGCCCTGCGGTTCTTCCACCGGGGATGCGGGGCCGTAGGTGAGGATCTTCTCCAGCACCGACAATTCCTGCGCTTCCAGCGTGCGGCGGGTGGCGGCGAAATGCCAGTATTCGGCGTGGACGTGGGAGACGGCAGGCGCGGCGCCGCGCAGGCCCTGCATCAGTTTTTCGAGGCGGAAGGAGGAAAGGGCGTTGCCGCCGCGCAGTTTAAGCATGAAACTTCCTAGTCAGTTAAATTCCGGTGAATAACAAATCAAGCGCGGCGATAATTTCCTCGCGCCGGTGCTTCAGCGTTGCAATCTTCTCGCCCAGCACCCGGCGTGGCACGCCGGCGATCTCTGGGGCAGACATGACGACGGAAACACCTTCAATCTCGAATTGAGGGTTAAGGGTTTTGGCCGCCTTACCCATTTCCGTTGCCAGCACCAATGGCACCACTACCCGCGTGGCAAGCACATCCAGCAAATCGGACTGCACTTCCAGCAGATAGGGAATGTCCCGGCTGGACGCCGGATTGGTATTGCGGCAAACATCGAATTGCGCCATCAAAACCGCCGCAAGCTGTCGCTAAATACTCCGCGGGTCTCGATTCTGCTGTTGTACTCAACCAGCGCCGCCTGGTTTTCCTGAAGCCATTCCTGACGGCGCGATTCGCGCACCAATTCGGCAAGCCGCTGTTCCAGCGTTTGCGAAAGGTTGATGTTGTACGACTTGGCCTGGCGCAACAAGTCGCTGTTAATGCTCAAATTTGCAGGTTTCTTGGGTGCATCCGGATTGTAAGGTTCGGCTAACATTTTCCCCTCCATCATACGATCACTCTGATGCGCATATTTTATGCGCATCAATGACGCACTGCAAGGAAATTTCGCTTATCCCTGCGCCAGCACCAGCCGGTTGCGGCCGCCGCGCTTGGCCTCGTACATCGCCTTGTCCGCGGCTTCGTTGAGCGTGCCCGCATCGAGGAAATGCGGAAAATCCGCCACGCCGCCGCTGAAGGTGATGCAGAATTCCTTGCCGCCGGCCAAATGCCGGATGCAGCTTAGATCTTCGCGGATTTGATCCAGCACCTTTACCGCCGCCGGCCCGTCGGTGTCGTTCAAAATCACCGCGAATTCCTCGCCGCCGTAGCGGCCGACGATATCGGTCTCGCGCAGGCGCTGCTGCAGCAGTCGCGACAAGCTCTTGAGCACGCGGTCGCCGACCGAATGGCCGTAGGTATCGTTCACCGTCTTGAAATGGTCGATGTCGAGCATGGCGAAGGACAGCTTGCCATTGAGGCGCCTGGTGCGCGCCAGCTGAATTTCCAGCTGCTCCTTGATGGCGGTGTGATTGAGCAACCCGGTCAGGCTGTCGCGCACCATGAAAGAGCGCAGCACCCTGGAGCGCTCGACGCGGCTGGCCACTACCGAAACCAGGTGATCCGGCACGATCGGCTTGATCAGGAAATCGTCGCCGCCCAGCCTCAAGGCAAAGAGCTGCTGGCCGATATTGCTTTCCGCCGAAAGAAACACGATCGAAATGCCGACGAACTCTTCCTGCTGGCGAATCACCATGGCCAGTTCGAACCCGTTGCATGCCGCCATGTGCAAATCCAGCAGCACTATGTCCGGCCTGAATTCGACCAGCTTGTCCAGGGTTTGCATCGGATCGCTGATCACTTCGGCGACCATGCCGGCCCCCTTCAGAAGCGTGGCATAGGATTTGGCAAGAGAGGCGGAATTTCCCACGATCAGCACCCGGTAGGGCTCGGCCGGCACGTTCGAAGTCAGTGCGTCCAGCTTGTCGATCAGCCCGCCCACGTCTACCGGCTTGGTGAAATAGGCGTCACATCCGGCTTGCACCGCCAGGAGCCTTGCCTTCATGTCGCCGTGCGCGGAAATGAACAGCAGCGGAACCGGCTTCGCGGCCATGCCCCGGATTCCGTCCAGGGCCGCCACACTGCACGCGTCATCCCCAAAGGAAACGCTATCCATGATGATCGCAGCCGGTCGGGTCGCCTTGAGCGCTGCGCCGAAGCTGCACAAGTCGCGGAACAGCCGAACGGTGTAGCCGAAGTAGCCGATTTGCGACGACAAATCGTGCGCCAGCGCCGCATCGCTTTCGACCAGGAACACCAGCCTGCCGCTGTCCGCCTTCGCCGCAGGAGAGTCGGGTTGGCCGGCCATCTGCGGCGCGTCGGAATGGGGATCGGAAGTCTTCGGCATGACGAAAGATGTTATTCCCAATATCCAGGGTCGGCAACCGCGCCGACGCAGCGAATTGTCAGCGGCTTGTGCAGTTGATTCATTTATAGGATATTTAAAACTTATCCCAAAAGATTCGAGCCTGCCATGAAAACTTCTCCAATTTACTTCAGCCATGAAATCCGCCAACTGGAGCAAATTGCGCTGAATAATGGCGTCACCGGCCTGATGGAGCGGGCCGGCCTGGCTGCGGCGGATCTGGCGCGCGAACTGCTGGCCGGCAAGACCTCGGTGCTGGTGATCGCCGGGCCGGGCAACAACGGCGGCGACGCGCTGGTGGCGGCACGCCACCTCAAGTCCTGGTGGTTCAAGGTAAGCGTCGTATTCGCCGGGGAAGCCGCCAAACTGCCGCCCGATGCCGACTATGCCATGCAGGCCTGGCGTGAGGCTGGCGGCGAACTGCTAACTGCCATTCCGGCCGATGGCAAATGGGATCTGGTGATCGACGGCCTGTTCGGCATCGGCCTGGCGCGCGACTTGAGCGGACGCTATCTGGAACTGGTGCGGGAAATCAACCGCATGAACCTGCCGGTGCTGGCGCTGGACGTGCCCAGCGGGCTTGACGCCGACGCCGGCCAGATCTTCCGCGCCGCTGTCCGCGCCAGCCACACCCTTACTTTCATCGCGCTCAAGCCGGGCCTGCTCACCGCCTACGGGCCGGACTACTGCGGCGAAATCCACCTCGACACCCTCGGCATCGACCCCGCCGCCCTGCTCCAGCCCACCGGCTGGCTGCTGGAAAAAAGCGAAGTGGCCACCGCGCTCAAGCCGCGCCCGCGCAACAGCCACAAGGGCCTGCTCGGCAGCGTCGGCATCCTCGGCGGCGCGCCCTCGATGTGCGGAGCGGCGCTGCTGGCCGGGCGCGCCGCGCTCAAGCTGGGCGCTGGGCGGGTGTATGCCGCGCTGCTGGCGGATGCTGCCCCGGCAGTGGACATGGTTCAGCCCGAGCTGATGCTGTGCTCGCCGGAAAAACTCTTCCATCTCGATCACCTGAGCTGCCTCACGATCGGGCCCGGCCTGGGGCAATCCCCGCAAGCGGTTCAATGGCTCAGACAGGCCCTGGAAACCGAACTGCCGCTGGTGCTGGATGCCGATGCGCTCAACCTGCTCTCCCTCCACGACGATCTGCGGGAACTGACAAAAAACCGCACGGGCGGTACTATCCTTACCCCTCATTCGGCCGAGGCTGCGCGACTGCTGTCCGGCACCACCCACGACATCCAGCAGGAGCGGGTCCATTCCGCGACGCTGATCGCCCAGCGTCTTAACAGCCTGGTGGTGCTGAAAGGCGCCGGCAGCATCTGCGCGACGCCCAAAGGGGAATGGTTCATCAACCCCACCGGCAACCCCGGCATGAGCAGCGCCGGCATGGGCGACGTGCTGTCGGGCATGATCGCCGCCCTGATCGCCCAGCGGCTGACACCGCAATCCGCCCTGCTGCTGGCGGTTTACCTGCACGGTGCGGCAGCCGACGATCTGGTGGATCAGGGTCTCGGCCCGATCGGGCTGACCGCGACGGAAGTCGCCGATGCGGCCAGGATGCTGCTTAACCGTTGGATTTATCCTAAGCCGGACAAGCCGGAAGCAAATGGGTGATGGGTCATGTAGGTTGGCGGTGAGCGTAGCGAACCCCAACACAACGCCTGCGGTTCGCCATGGCCGTTAGGAGCATCTATTCGGTTATGCCATATTCTGCCGGTATCGCGACGTAGAACAGCCTTAAGCCCTCGGTTTTGAGCAGCGCCAGCAGGCGCTCGGCCTGCTCAGGGCTAACCAGGAATTCGATCTCGACCGGCAGGTCGCCCGCCAGCTCGAAAAACGCCTCCTCGTGCAGCCTGCCATGACGGCCGAAACCCGCAATGGCGCGAATTGCCGTACCACCGCCGATGCCCATGCCCTTCGCCTGCTCCAGCAGCCATTCGTAGAGCAGCTTGCCGTGGTGCCTTTGCGATTCGTTGACGAAAAATTTCAGGCAGATTCCCTGCATCGCTTCATCCTTTCAGGAGCTTGACGGTGCCGATGCCAAGCAGTGTCATGGCGACCGAACCGACGACATGGACGGCAATAATCCCCCCGGCCCAGGCATACTGGGCGCGCAGCAACAGCGTCACGGTCTCCGCCGAGAAGGTGGAGAAAGTGGTGAGCCCGCCGAGAAAGCCGGTGGCGATCAGCAGCCGCGCTTCCGGCGGCAGGCCGGGATGGTCGGCGAACATCGCCATCGCCAGTCCCATCAGGTAGCCGCCCACCAGATTCGCCGCCAGCGTGCCCAGCGGCAGCGTGGGAAACACCGGGTTCCACAGGAGGCCGAACCACCAGCGCAGCCAGGCGCCCACCATCGCGCCCGCACCGACGGCGAGCAAGCCGTAGAAACTCATAGCACGTCTTTCAATATTGCCTTCATCGCAGCATCATAAGCCAAGCCGCCAGTCCGAGCAAAGTGACGAGCAGCACCGGCAGGGTCAGCGTCACCCCAACGCGGCAATACTCGCCCCAGCCTATCCGGATGCCGCGCGCTTCCAACACGTGCAGCCAGAGCAGCGTGGCCAGGCTGCCCAGCGGCGTCATCTTCGGCCCCAGGTTGCAGCCGATCACGTTGGCGTAGATCATCGCTTCCCGCGTCAGCGCGGAAAGATGGGCGTCGTGGATAGCCAGGCTGGCCACCATCACCGTCGGCAGGTTGTTCATTACGGCCGACAGAAAGGCGAACAGGAATCCCGCACCCAGAGTGGCCGGCCAGACCCCCTGGCCGTCCAGCCATTCCAGAATACCTCCCAGTTCGGCGGTGAACCCCTGGTTGCGCAGGCCGAACACCACCAGATACATGCCCAGGGAAAACAGCACGATCTGCCAGGGAGCCTCACGCAGCAGGGTCATCACCGGGATTACCGCTTGTGGCTGCTTGCGGATGAAATGTTCGCGCAGCGCCGCCAGCATCAGCAGCAGCGCCGCGGTCCCGGCTACGGCAGAGACCGGCAGGCCGAGAGGATGGGCGGCGAAATAGCCTGCCATCAGCAATGCCAGCACCAGCCAACCCGCCTTGAACACAAAAGGATCGCGAATCGCCCCCGCCGGATCCGGCAAGGCCGAGACCTCGAAGCGCGGCGGCAGATCCTTGCGGAAGAACAGCCACAGCACCGCCAGCGAGGCCAGAACCGCCAGCACGTTGACCGGCACCATCACCGCCGCGTAATCGGCGAAGGAAATGCCGAAATAGTTGGCGACGATGATGTTGGTGAGATTGGAGATCATCAGCGGCAGGCTCGCCGCATCCGCCATGAAACCGGCCGCGAAAACGAAAGCGAGCGCGGCGGCTGGCCGGAATCGCAGCGCGTGCAGCATCTCCAGTACCAGCGGGGTGAGAATCAGCACTGCGCCATCGTTGGCGAAAATCGCCGCCACCACCGCCGTCAACAGCACTATCAGCAAGAACAGCCAATGACCGTAACCCCTGCCCCAGCGCGCCACATGCAGCGCCGCCCACTCGAAGAAGCCGGCGGCATCAAGAATCAGGGAAATGACGATCAGGGCGATGAAGGTGAAGGTAGCATCCCACACGATGCCCCACACCACCGGCACATCGTCCATCGACACCACGCCGGCGAGCAACGCAATGGCAGCCCCGCCCAGTGCGCTCCAGCCGATACCGAGGCCGCGCGGCTGCCAGATCACCAGCGCGAGGGTTAGGGCAAAAATCAGGATCGCGACGAGCATTCAGGCAAAAAATGAGAAAGTGTAATGTCCCGCCAGAAGCATCAGCAGCAAGCCCAGCAGCAGCTTGAGCGATCTTTGCGGAACACGTTTCTGAAACCGCGCACCGAGGTACATCCCGGCGAAACCGCCCAGACCGAACAGCAAACCCAGCGCCCAGTCCGGCTGGGTCGCCATCCCCGCCGGCGCGGGGAGCAGGCTGTACATCGCCACCCCGGCTACCGAGGTGAACAGCGTACCGGCAATCGCCGCACCGGCGATGGCATGCACCGGCAGGCCGAACAAGGCCACGCAGAACGGCGCGATGATGGCGCCGCCGCCGATGCCGTAGGTGCCGCCGATCACGCCGACAGCCAGCGCCAGCAGGAACATGGCCGGCACGCTGAATGAAAAGACCTGCTCGCCGAAAGAAAAACTGGCCCTGGCCAGCGAGAACTGGAGCATGCGAATCGCCGTAACAGGCTGGGGCCTGGCCGCCGCCCGGAGTTCTCGCTGCCGGGGCAGGAATTCCGCCAGCACCCGATAGCCGATATACAGCAGCACTGTCCCCACGAACAACTTGAAATCGCGCGGATCGGGAAAATACCCTACCCGCAGGTAAAAACCGATGACGATGCCCGGCAGGGTGCCGGCCACGATCACCCACACCAGCGGCCACACCATGCGGCCTTCGTGCAGGTAGCGGTAAATGCCGCCGGGCGTGGCAACCAGATTAAACACCAGATTGGTAGCGCTGACCGAGGGCGCCGTATAGTTCAGGATACTCATCTGGAACGGCAGCAGCAGAAACGCCCCGGAGATGCCCACCATGGAAGTGAAAAAGGAAATGATGAACGCCACCAGCGGCGGCAGCCACAACCAGGTATGCACGCCGGAGATGGGAAAGGTCGCCATGAACGAATTCATGGCGCCAGTATACTGTTCGGGGAAAGCCTTGTCTCAGCGCCCTGCCAGCTAGTAGTCAACGCCGCCATTGTAGGTCAGGCTTCAGCCTGACATGTCGGCATGAATGCCGACCTACAGTTTCACGTTTCAACATGACTGACTACTGCCCTGATTTCGTCGGCACCCAGAACTTCAGAAAAAGCGCCGCCAGGATGGCGCAACTGGCGGAAAAGCCAAAGGCCGTTTCCGGGCTGATGGTCTGCCACAGCCAGCCGAACAGCATGGAGGCGGGAAGCAGCATCACGCCGGCGGTGAGATTGAACCAGCCGTATGCGGTGCCGAGCAGTTCCTTGGGCGCGAGATCGGCGACCAGCGCCTTTTCCGCGCCCTCGGTGGCGGCCATGAACAGGCCGTAGAAGGCGAACAACGGCCACAACAGCCACAGATTTTGTCCGTTCAGGCCGAGCAGCAGATAGAACACGCCGTAAACCGCCCAGCCGCCGACGATCAATCGGGTTCTGCCGAGGCGGTCCGACAGCGCCGACAGCGGGGTGGAAAACAACATCGCCATGCCCGACGCCAGCGCCCACAACAGCGGCACCTGGGATTCGGCCAGCCCCATTTCCCGAGCGCGCAGCAGCAGGAACATGTTGGAGGAGTTGCCCAAGGTGAACAGCGCCAGCACCAGCAGGTAGCGCTTGAAAACCGGCGGAAAGCCTTGCAGCGTCCAGCTGAAAGCCGGCTTGTGTTGCGGTATTTCGCGGTGCGGCTCGCGGATGCACAGCGCCAGGCCGACCGTCATCACCCCCGGCACCAGGGTCCATAACAGGATGTCGCGGATCGGCATGCCGCGGTAGAGCAGCCAGGCGGCGAGCAACGGCCCGACCACCGCACCGGCATTGTCCAGGGCACGGTGAAAACCGAAAGCCAGGCCGCGCTGATGCGGCGCTACGCTCAGCGCTAGCATGGCGTCGCGCGGGGAAGAGCGCAGCCCCTTGCCCACCCGGTCGGAAAAGCGCAGCGCCAGCACCACCGGCCAGGAGCCGGCCAGGGCGAGTAGCGGCCTGCCCAGCGCGGCCAGGCTATAGCCGCCCACCACCCAATATTTGGTGGAACGCGTCTTGTCCGACAGCACGCCGGCAAACAGCTTGAGCAGGCTGCCCGTCGCCTCGGCGATACCCTCGATGATGCCCAGCGCCTTGGGTCCCGCCATCAGCACCGAGGCAAGATACAGGGGCATAAGCGGATAGACCAGTTCGCCGGCCGAATCGTTGAAGAAGCTCACCAGCCCCAGCAGCCACACGGTGGAAGGCAAAGCGAATAAAGCCTTCAGCATCTCAGCGCACCTCCGTCACGCTACAAGGGGCGATAAGCAGCAATGTTTTTTGTATCATCGGATCACATTCATGGCGACTCTAAAGATCGTCATTCCGGGCTTGACCCGGAATCCAGAAACTTGATTTGACGGGATTCCCGCTTTTGCGGGAATGACGACAATTGATTTCGCTCTCGGAGCCCTTGAGCAAGCATCTATGCTGCACTGCCCGGCTCATTCCGCCTCGATCTCCAGGTAAACACGGCTGGCATTGCCGCCTTTCAATGTTTCATAATTCTGCAGGCGGGAGAAAGCTTTTTGGTCGAGGCTGTCGATCGCAGTCTGCAAGTCCGCCCCGCCGTCGAATGCCTTCTGCATGAGCCCGCGCAGCAGGCGCAGGTAATCGCGGGTATCGCGCCGTGCCTGGTCGAGATCGCACACCTTGCCGTGGCCGGGTACGATATTGCCGGGCTTGAGCTTTTCCATCGCCTCGAAGGAGGCCAGCCAGTTGCGGCTATTGCTGAATGGCAGCACTCCCAGCAGGCGGTCGACGTAAACCAGGTCGCCGGAGAACAGCACCTTCTGTTTGGGCAGCCACACCACACTGTCGCCCGGCGTGTGGCCGCCGGAGAAATACAGCAGTTGGATTTCGGTGCCGCCGAGACGCAGGGTTTCGCGCTGTTCGAACAGCCGCTCCGGATAAACCGGCCGGGTGCCATCCAGCCGTTCTTTCAGATCGGCCCGCAGCGCCTCGAGCTGCGCCCCGGCCCGCTGTTCCATGTCGGCGCGTGCCGGTCGCGCGGCGATGATTTCCGCGCCCTGCTCCCTGAAATAGCCATTGCCGAGCCAGCGGTGGTCCTGGCCGCCGGTATTCACCACATATTTCACCGGCTGCCGGGTCACTCGCCTGATGGCGCGGTGCATGGCCTGGGCGGCCAGATAACCGGCACCGCTGTCTACCACCACCACACCGCCAGTGGTGACGATGAATCCGGTGTTGGCGTTCATGCCGTAATTTGCATAGGTACGCCCGCCGGTTTCGCCGATAAAGGCGTAAACATCGGGCGCCACCTTGATCGGCTTAAGGGTGAGCGCAAAGGCATCGCCCATCGCCAGACAGGTGATAAACAGGACCATGGTCGTCAAGCGGTCACGCATGTGGGTAAGTGGATTCTGTTTCATCATTCGGGTAGGCATTTGATTCACTTTCTCACAATCGCGTAATTCCAATTCCAAATCAACAATGCATCATTGCCCCCTCTCCCGCGGGGAGGGAGAGAGCTGGAGAGAGGGTGGCAACGAGTTTAATAAAAGGTTCATCCGACTTTCGTGTGGGTCACGGTAGCCGGGTGTAGGTTGAGACCGCCGCAATGGAAATAGACGGCGATCTTGAAATGGTTTGGGTTGCGATAGCCACAGGCCCGTTTCTGGATGGTGGCGATCTTGGAGTTCAAGCCTTCGGCGACAGCGTTGGTGATGCGATGCTTAAAGTAGGTCAACACATTGGGCAAATGTCTGGCAATCAGCTTGGCGGCTTCGATCATGGGCGCCAGGCGGCTGTGGGTCGCCCAGAAATACCAGCGCTTCCAGAACTTGGTGGCCCAGGCTTGCGACTTGTAGCTCCACAGTTCCCGCAGCGCCTCCTTCAGCGCCCAGGCACGGGCCGTCTTGAGTTCCATCGCCTTCAGTTCATCAAAGCGGTCCCTGGCCTGATCCGTCATGTTCTCCGGGTTGGTCAGCCACAGGTACTTGCTTCTGGTCAGTGTCTCGTCGCCGGTCTTCATCAACGCCTTGTGCTCCTGCTTTCTTACCTTGTCTACCGCATCGACGACATGACGCATGATATGGAAACGATCAAAGACCATCTTCTGGTCTGCCCCGGGCACGTTGTTCCGGCAGGCATTGATGTAGGCCGGCCACATGTCCAGGCTGATGGCCTCGATCTTTTCTCGCCTTTCTTCCGGGAAGGCTTCGAAGTAGGCGGCAAGGCTGGTCTCCTTGCGGCCTTCGCCAATGAACTCAACCGTTGCCTCTTCCAGGTCGCACACCAGGGTCATGTAGCGGTGCCCCTTGGCGATCGCTTTCTCATCCACACCCATTTGCTCAGGTATTTCGTTTCCTTTGACTGCCCGGCCCCGGATCACGGCCCGTTCCATCAGGTGCCAGGCCTCGTCCCAGGTAATTCGCAAAATCGCCGCCGCTCTCTTCACATTCGCCGCGAGCAGGACATCAATGGCCAGCGCCTCAAACAGGTTCGTAAACCGGCTGCCCGCTTGTGCCCACGGCAGCGTGACCTGTCGCACACCATGCTCCGGACACGAGACTCGCGGCGGGCGCGCGTGCAGGTAGGTGAGGAACTGGCAGCTGTCCAGGTGCCGCCACACCCGCTCGGCCTGGTGGTCGTAGACCCCCAGTTCCCGTCCGCATTCCGGGCAGGCAAACCGCTGACCCGCCGGGTGCCCGACATAAACCTCCACATGCTGCTTCGCCATGTCCAATTTGACTCGCTCCACCGTCCAGGGCGCCGTCAGCCCAAGCAGTTGCCGGTACAATTCCACGCTGTCCATCGCATGTCTCCCTTGAAGATCATGCGCGATAGCGTACTACTTACCCACAGAAATGTCTGAAG
This sequence comes from Sulfuricella sp., assembly GCA_031426955.1. Lineage (GTDB taxonomy): Bacteria > Pseudomonadota > Gammaproteobacteria > Burkholderiales > Sulfuricellaceae > Sulfuricella. The sequence continues at coordinate 48,422 of JASJPA010000007.1, read as the reverse complement.
AACCTAATAAAAAAGCAGCTTGATAGCCACGATTTCCTATCCCCCGGTGGACGACATGAAACGCACAACCTGGGCGGGATGCTCGCGGAATTCGTGTTTGAGCGGCTTGCGTCCGATGCCGTCGAGCAGCGACTGGTCCAGCTGACCATCGCTGCAGCCGTTGCGTAGCAGGGTCCGCAGGTCCACCTTGTCGTCTTGGCCGAGGCAGAGATAGAGCGTGCCGTCGACGGAGAGCCGCAGGTATTCGATGCGGCGTCCGTGGCTGTCATATAGCATGGCATCTCCCACGGAACACTCCTTCCACTTCTTGCGCTGGTAAAATCAACGAAATCCGGGCAGATTGAACTCGGCCTTGCCCGGCTTCCAGCCGCGCGTGCCGTCGCGGCAATCCGGGCACAGTTCAAGGTGGTCGGTCGGCAGCCCACTCTGGCGCAGGCGGTCAATGATGACCTTCAACTCGCGCGCGGTCGCCACCGATTTGCCGCACGCCTTGCAGGCAACGAGATCGGGGGCGGTCTCGCGCTTGGTGAAGTAACGCCTGGCTGTTTTAGTCTCATCATCGACGGCGGCAGCAAAGAAAACGCGTTGCTCGTCGTGCAGGGCGGCCTCGACTACGCCGAGCAGCGCCGAGTACACCGACGGCAGATCGCGTTCGCGCTCGGTCTCAGCCACCCTCGCCGCAATTTCTGGCAGGATGTGCCGGAGCAGGCCGCGAACGGCTTCCCTGTCGTCGAGGATGGGTTCCAGCAATTCCGGCCCAGCGGCATCTGCCCGGTGAAAAAGCAGCGCCAGGAATTCCAGGATGGTGGCGAGATGATCCGGCGTGTCGTGCATATCCGGGGATTGCTCCACGCCGTGGCGATAGAAGATTTCCGCGAGCATTTTGGTGTTGGCGCCGAACAGGGTTCCATCCAGATAAAAACCGGCATTCAGCCTGGCAGGTATGGGCGGCACCAGGAACAGCGAGCTGTAGGCTGGCAGCAGCGACTCCACGTCGGCTTGCGCCAGGACTGCGCGCAGTTCCTCGACCTTGTCCCCGATGTCCAGGCCGAGCGAATCTGCCAGATACGCCAGGTCGTCGGCCAAGTCGTCGCGCAGCGCCCGAGGAAGAAACTCCCCGCGCGGCGGGAGGAGCGCCTGAGCCAGGCATTGCCAGAACTCGGCGCGGGGAGAAAAACCGTTGTTCACTGCATCCATGTTGTTTGCCCTCTTTTGTCCGCTTAACCCTGGGCGAGCTGGCCGGCTGCTTCCATGCATTCCTTCGGCGCGGCGCAGAGGTTGAACAGGCGTTCGCCGAGTGCGTACAGGGCCAAGCCGGTGCTGATGCCCACCACCACCAGCGCCCACTCGGTCAGGGAGGGCGTGTAAGGGGTCACGCCGTTCATCCAGGTGCCCTTGAACATCGGCACGTTCTGGCCGGCGACGATGAACTGCAGGCGCTCGATGAACATGCCGAGCAGCACCAGGACCGAAGCCGTGACCTGCCATTTCGGCACCTGCTGCATGGAGGGGGACAACATCATCAGGAACGGCAGCGCCAGGCACACCCAGACTTCGAGGTGGAACCAGGGCGCGTGCAGCAGCGCGACGAAGCCTTCCATGCCGTCCAGGTTGCTCCACAGGCCCACCCAGATGCGGGTGAGCAGGAATACCAAGACGATGCCGATGAGGGTGGCGAAAACCTTGGTCAACTGGTCGCCCAAGGTCAGCGAACGCAGCGGGGCCGGTATCTTATTGGGATTGAAGCCGTAGGCGAGATAGACGCTGACCACGATCGCCGCCGCGCCGGAGAGCGCTCCAGAGATGATGAAGAACAGCGAGGTGGCGGAACCGAACCACATCGGGCGCATCGCCATCGAGCCGAACACCAGACCCAGCATGCCGGAAGCAAGCACCACGGCAACGAAGGAGGAGGTGCCGATGAAATGGCTGAGCGGGCTGTCCCAGTCTTCCTTCCACAGCAGGTAGAACTTGACGATCAGGAGCACCAGGTCGATGGAGTAGAACACTCCCATCCAGAACATCGGGGAATGGATCTGCATGCCCAGCGGCATGGCCCACAGCATGCGGAATGGATGGCCGAGTTCCAGCGCCAACACCGAAAAACCTGCGATCAGGGTGACGATCGAAAGCCAGATGGCGCGCTTGGCCACGGGGTAGAACTGCTTGAAACCGAATACCGTCGACAGAGAGGCAATGAAGGTCAGTCCCGACGAGGTCAGCGCGAAGAAGACATAGGTCGCGATCGCGCTGCCCCAGTTCACGCCGTCGCTCGATGTATTGAACGAGGCATGCCCTTCGGTGAAAAGCATGTAGAACACAAACGCCAGGCTTGCCACCAGCGCCGCCACCGAAAGCTTCCAGATGGTGGCGGTGACATGGCTCTCTCCGAACATTTTGAGCGCGCCAGCCACGGCCTCGCTCGGGGTTTTGGGGTAAATGAAGTTCATGATCTTCCTCCGTCAGGATTTCTTGTGGATTGCCCGGTTGCTCGGCACTGCGCCGCCATCACCGGTGAGGTAATACACCTGCGGCTTGTTGCCCAACTGGTCGAGCAGCCGCACGCCGCGTTTGTCGCCGATCATGCGCGAGACATTGCTTTCCGGGTTGGACAGGTCGCCGAAGAAGCGGGCGCCCGGTGCGCAAGTGACCACGCAGGCCGGCGTAAATTCGCGCAGCTTCGGATCTTGCGGATCGAGATCGGGCGTTCCCTTGGGCGCCTTGGAAATGCGGTGGTAGCAGAAGGTGCACTTCGATACCACATCGTGCGGCTGGATGCCGACGCCATGCTTCCAGTCTTCCCGTGCGTCCGGCATTTTCCACGGCGGGTTCCACGAGTGGCCGTCTTTGCCTTCATGCACCTTGCGCATGTCCGGTGCTACCAGCGGTTTTTCGTCGGTGTAGAAACGCACGCCGTAGGGGCAGGCCACCATGCAGTATTTACAGCCGATGCACTTGTCCCAGTCCACCAGCACGACGCCATCCTCCGTCTTGTAGGTGGCGCCGGTCGGGCACACCGCCATACAGGACGGATTCTCGCAATGCTGGCAGGGGCGCGGAAACCACTTGAGCTGGGCGCTGGGATACGTGCCCTCGGTAAAAAATATCACATCCTGCCAGTTTTCGCCCGGAAGCCGGTTGTTCTCCATGCCGCACGCTACGGTGCAGGCCTGGCAGCCGACGCATTTTTCCAGGTCTATAACCATTCCCCACTTAGCCATGATCAGGCCTCCTTAAAAGATTCAAACTTTCTCTACGAAGACCTTGGCGCTGTGGTAGCAGCACTGGCCGGAAATTGCATCCGAAACATTCGGCGTCACTTCGTTGGTGCTGCCAGAGACGCCGCTGTTCTTGGTCCAGCGCCCCATGCCCCAGTGGCCATGGATCATCGGCAACGCCACGGTGTCCGGGCGGATGCCGCCATACAGCCGGGCATAGACCTCGATGGAACCGACCGTGGACTTGATGCGCACCCGGTCGCCGTCCTTGATGCCGCGCTTGGCGGCGGTGTCGGGGTGGATTTCCAGATACACCGTCTTCTTGCCGCCCTGGGTCGGCTGCACGCTGGCCGTGGCGTGGGGCAGGTTGCCGCTGCGCCCTTCCGCCTGCATGGCGAGTTTCGGGCTGACGAAGTGGAGGTCGCCGCCACCGGCATGGTTGGCCGGCAAGTATTGCGGGAAGGCGATCATTTCCGCAGGCAGGCCGAATTTCTCCATCAGATAGTGAACGTGGTGTTCCTCTTCCAGGTAGCCGGACTTGAACTCGAACTTGCCGCTGGGAGTCGGCATCAGTTTCTGCTTCACCGCTTCCTGCGTCATCCGCTTGGAATAGGACTTGGTTGCCTTGTCCCATTCGAAGAACTCACCGCGAATCTGGCGCCACAGATAAGGCTTCTTGTACCAGACGCCCTTTTCTTTCCAGCTTTCGTAACTATTGACGCCGTTGTCGCCGGGTTTTTCAGAGAAGGCCGTGGCAATCGCCTTGATGATGTTTTCGGTGTTGCCGACCTGCTTGTAGTATTCGCCCATTGGCCCTTTGATGCGTTTGCCCAAGTCGATCAGCATGTCGCCGAACACTCGCGTGTCGTACAAAGGCTTGACCGCCGGGGTGCGGATCATCGAGATCGGATAGCCCTGGTAGGGGTAGGTGTCGGCCACCTGCAAGCGTTCCAGATAGGTGTGATCGGGCAGAATCAGGTCGGAATACACCGAGGTCTCATCCGGGAAAGGCGAAGTGTTGATGACGAATATCTCCCCCAGCATCTTTTCCCATACCGTGCAATCCGGCCCCGAGAACACCGGCCCGGTCATGTAGAACATCACGGTGTCCATCTTGTAGGGCGCAGCGGCATTATGGTTCTTGGCGACTTCCTGCAGCATGTTGCTGGCCATCGGCCATTTATCGGTTTTCACCATGTCCACGCGCGGTTTCTTGCGCTCCGGCGCCTTGGCGTAGTCGTCCATGAAATCCTCGGCCTTGACCGGCAACTTGCCGGCAGGCGGCTTCATCTGGTAATGCAGCCCGCCCTCGGCGAACATCGAACCGACCAGGGCGTTGAGCGAGTGAATCGCCATGCCACTGTAAGTGCCGTTGGTATGGGCGTGGGCGCCACGCTCGAAGACGGCGATAGCGGGGTGAGTGGTGCCGAATTCACGCGCCACGGCATGGATTGTTTTGGCCGGGATGGTGGTGATCTTTTCTGCCCACTCCGGGGTGCAATCCTTGAGCACAGCATTCCACCATTCCGGCAGGCCAAGCACCCACTTCTCCTCGAACAGCTTTTGCCCGACCTTGATTTCAGGTTCCGGTTTCTTGTCTTTATCAAGAGATTCCCGTTGCTTGCGGTCGATTTCTTCCGAGAGCGCTTTTTTGGCTTCTTCTTTCTCGAATTTGGCGATTTTTCCGGCAATGGCTTTTTCGGCTGCGGGGTTTCCTTTGGCCAGAACTTGTTCCTTGAGGAGCTTGGCGAGGGCCGCTTGGGTCTTGGCCTTTTCGACCGCGGCTTTTTCAGCTGCAATCTTGTCAGCGGCAGCTTTTTCGGCTGCGGCTTTTTCCTTGGCCTGCGCCCTGTTCCGGATATCTTCATCGGTGAAGGCGGCCGCCACGGCCTCGCCTGACTTGAAGTGATTCACGCCGTCCACGAAATTGCCGACGAAAGGTTTGTCCCACAAGCCATCGGTGAGGATGACATGGGCAATCGCCAGCGCCATCGCGCCGTCCGTGCCGGGCTTGATGAGCAGCGCCCGGTCGGCCGATGCGGCGCTGGTATTCAGATGCACATCGACGAAGGTCACCTTGGTCTTGGCCGCCTTGGTACGCATTACCCCCCAGGCCCGCATGTTGCCGGTGAAGGGGCGGAACGATTCCAGAAACCCGGCACCGAAAACCAGCATGTAGTTGGTATTCGCATAATCGTAGGCGTTGTAGGCGTGATTGCCGTCGAGAATCTTCTTGGCCTCCTCGCTGCCATCAGAACACATGGAGGAGTGCCCTAAACCGACATTGGGAGATCCGTATAATGCGCTCCAGTCCTTGAACAGCCCGGCGTCAGTGGCGCCCCAGCCGCGGCCGTAGACCAGCCCGAAACGGTGGGATTCATTTTTCGCGCGCAGATCGTTCAGACGCTTGGCGACAGTGTCGAGCGCCTCGTCCCAGCTAATCGGCACGAATTTCGGGTCTTCATTGCGCCCTTTCTTGGGGTTGGTGCGCTTCATCGGCCCCTTGAAACGGTCCGCGTCATAAAGCAGGTATTGCCCGTAATGTCCCTTGGGACAAAGCTTGCCCTCGGAAAGCGGATTGTCGAGCGTGCCATACACCGCATGCACCCGGCCGTCGGTGGTGTAGACGTCGATACCGCAACGCGCCGGGCACTGGTGGCAAAAGCTCTTGGTAATCACTGTTTCACCAGACTTCTCCGCCCCCATTTTGGCTTGGGCCTTGGCGATGGTCGAGAAGCCGGGCAATTGCCCGATGCCGACCGCACCGACGGCGCCAGCCACCCCAGCCGCTTGCAGAAAACGGCGCCGACTGATTTTCGGGTTGAAGATATTCTCTTTCATGGGTGCCTCCAAAATTAACTAAAGGATCAGTATCTGATTATCTCTATGCAAACATCGTGCCAAAGAGATCGGCTGCCAAACTACGGGATTTTTCGCAGCGCGGGCACAGGCTTTTTCCGCGCGACGCAAAATGCTCATGACAGGACGTACAGACGCCCCAGGGCAAGCGTGTCAGCTCGCGCTGACCCTGCATGGCTCCATCCACGGATGGGGCCAGGTCGAGCTCCAGCGCGCCCTCCGGGCAGCTTCTGGCACACAGCCCGCAACTCGCACACAGCCAGGGTTCAAAGCGGATTCCGGTTGCGGCATCATCCTCATGGCTGAACAGCGCACCTGTCGGGCACACGCGGGCGCAGACACCGTGGTTTGCGCAAGTCTCGGAGATCGAAATCGTCGGGAACAAATCAGCCGGCAGCGGCACGCCGCGCAGTTCTGCAAGGCGCTCCAGAACCGCAATCAGGCGCACCCGCTCCGGGAAGAGTTTTTCCCCCAGCCGGATGAGGCTGCGCGGTATTGTCTTGGGCGGCGGCGCGGTTCGTTCGATCACCACATCGGCGGCCTTGCCCGCCAAGAAACGGAAGAAGGCACGCCGCCCGATCGCCTCGCGCTCGGCGGGAACAGGAATCTCGTCAGGCATGATTGAAACTGGCAGCGGATTGCGCCGTATTTCGGGCAGACTCTGTTGCGGCCAGTCGAGGCGCGTCAGGGCTCGCCGCACAAATTCGAGCTGCGTAGCCACAGGGGGTTGGGCCGAACCGCCAGCCTGACATACCGCGCACCAGCCACGGTCCACCAGCACCACGGCCCGCCCTTCGCCAGCCGCAAGCACGCGCTCCAGCAAGGAAGCCGCCGAAAGTCCGCCCAGGCAGGGAACGGCGTGGGTGCCTGCGGCAAGCAAACGAGGCGGCACCTTCCAGCATTCGACGGCAATCTTGCGGTTACCTTCCGGTAACCTGTCTGGAATCTGATATCCCCGCGCTGACAGCGCGCCGCTGGGGCAGGATGCAACGCAGCGCCCGCACCCCAGACAGCCATCGGCGAGGCTGACGCCGCGCTCGCCCACCACCAGCACCCCGGCCGGACAAGCTGCGGCGCAGCGCGAACAGGCGGTTGGCGATGAGCGGACGGCAAGGCAAGCTTCTTGCTGCAAGGACAGTCCGTAGCGGGATTTCAATTCTTGGGATTGCATCAGATTCACCAGGGATTCCAGAATATATCCGGTGTCGCCGCAAAAACCGATCCACCTCCTGGTATGCGCCTTTAGCATTGGTTTAGAGGTCGTAACCAGGATGTAGCGAAATGGAATCCGGAGAATATCCTGAGAACTTGACAACCCAGGGTCACCATCTGGTAACCTGCAAATGGAATGGGTTACCAGATAAGGACCATCCGGCCTGAAAAATGGAGAACAGCATGTTGCGCTATCTATTAAGGATTCTCGCCTTTTTCGCTGTGTTGGGCATCGCTGCACCCGTCCTGGCCGAATCCCCTGCGTGGCGGGTGGGCATGACTCCGGCCTTTCTCCACGATCAGCACGTCGTGCTCGACGACTGGCGCGCCTACCTGGAAAAGAAGCTGGGGCACAAGATCGAGTTCGTGCAGCGCGACAGCTACCGGGAAACCATGGATCTGCTGCGGCTGGGCAAGCTGGAATTCGCCTGGATCTGCGACTATCCCTACGTGCATCTCAAGGATCAGGTGCGGCTGCTGGCCGTGCCCGTCAACCAAGGCAAACCGCTATACCGCTCCTACCTCATCGTTTCCGCCCGCGATCCGCACACCCAGTCGCTCGCTCAGCTCAGGGGCAAGGTTTTCGCCTATGCCGATCCCTACTCCAACACCGGCTACCTCGTACCTCGTTACCAACTCCACCAGATGGGCGAAAATCCGGAAAAATTCTTCAGCCGCACTTTCTTTACCTGGTCGCACCGTAAAGCCATCGAGGCGGTGGCCAGCGGCGTGGCTCAGGGCGCCTCGGTGGACAGCTTCGTGTGGGACACCCTGGCCAAAGTCAGGCCGGAGCTGACTGCGCGCACCCGCATCGCCGCCCGCTCCCCGGAATACGGCTTCCCGCCTTTCATCGCCCACCGTTCGGTCAGCGAAGGTGATTTCAAAACCATGCAGGATGGGCTGATCCGCATGGGGCAGGATGCCGAGGGCGCCGCGCTGCTGCAGCGCCTTAACCTGGACGGCTTCACGCCCGGCGACCCCGGCATCTACCGGGGCGTTGCCGAAATGATGAAGGTCCTGGGCGAGTGATAAAATTTTTGTTCAATCTCAGCTTCCGCGCCAAGATTCCGCTCTGGGGCAGCCTGCTGATCCTGGTCACCGCCGGCTTGGTGGGGCTGACCCTGATGTTCCGCGCCTACGACGACCTGCGCCAGGACGTTCTCATCAGCGCCGACAGCCTGGGACGCACCCTCTCCAACACGCTTTTTCCGGCCATGCTGCACGACGATGTGTGGCGCGCCTTCGAGATCATCAATGCGCCCTTCCACGGCGCCACGCCTGAAAATCCCGTCCAGGCAAGCGCCCTGATCCTGCTGGACAACCAGGAGCGGGTTTACGTTTCCACCCTCCCCGAGACCTACCCCACCCTGGCCGATTTCCGCCGTTTCGGGCCGCACTATGCGGAACTGGCGGGAAAACTGAAGGGCGTGAAAGGAGAAACCACCCGAAGTTTCGAGATCGAAGGATCGGACCAGATTTTCGTCGCCGCACCCATTGCCGACGGCGAGAAGCGGCTCGGCACCCTGTTGATTCTTTATTCAAAAACGGTGTCCGTCCCGCGCTTCAGGGCAACCGCTTTGCGCGCTGGAGGCATCACATTGCTGGTGCTGGTGGTGCTGTTGCCGATCAACTGGTACTGGGGGCGCCGCATGGCGGTGCCGCTGGTGCAACTGTCTTCCCGTATGGGCGAAATCAGGTCGCGCATCCCGGATGCGCTCGACCCTGACGCCTATGCCTATCAGGACGAATTGGGGCGGCTGTTCACCGCGTTCGGGGAAATGGTGGAGGAACTGCGGGAAAGCGAGCGGATGAAGAACGAAATGGTGCGATCCCAGCGGCTGGCTGCGGTGGGATCGCTGGCGGCCGGCATCGCCCACGAGGTCAACAATCCCCTGTGTGGCATGCTGACCGCCGTGGATACGCTCAAGCATCGCCCGGACATCGACCCGCGCGTGATGAAGACGATAGGTATGCTGGAGCGGGGATTGATACATATCAGCGACACGGTGCGAGCCCTGCTGGTGGAAGCCCGCGCCCAGAGCCGCCCGCTTGCGCCGAACGACATCGAGGACGTACGCACGCTGCTTCAGCCCCAGACGCAGAAAAAAAATCTGCGCCTGGAATGGCGCAATAAACTGGCAGGCGAAGTTGCTTTGCCCGCCACCGATGTGCGCCAGATACTGATCAACCTGCTGCTGAACGCGATCCAGGCCGCACCTGAGGGCGGTTATGTAGAAAGCGCCATCTCGCCACTTGCTAGGGAACTTGTCATTTCGATCGCCAACGATGGCAAGCCGCTGACGGATGAACAGTTGACCCACCTGTTCGAGCCTTTCGCCACCACCAAGGAAACCGGACATGGGCTCGGCCTGTGGGTCACCTACCAGATCGTACAGCAACTGGGTGGCAGCATTGCCGCCGAAAACGAGCCCGGTACCGTCCGTTTCACCGTGCGGCTACCCCTGGAGCGACAATCATGAGTACATTCCCCGCCCGCATCTGCCTGATCGAGGACGACGAAATCATGGGTGAAGCGCTGATGGAGCGCTTCGAAATGGAAGGCTACGCCTGCGACTGGTTCCGCACCGGGCAGGAAGCACGGCTGACGCTGGCCAACAAGCGCTACCAGGTGGCGATCAGCGATATCCGTTTGCCCGATATCAGCGGTCAGGTGTTGTTCGAGGATCTGCTGGCCGACGGCATGGCGCTGCCGCCGTTCATCTTCATCACCGGCCACGGCGCGATCGACGACGCGGTGCGCCTGCTCAAGCTGGGGGCGGAGGACTATCTGACCAAACCGTTCCAGGTCAACGCCCTGCTCGATAAAATCCGCAATCTCTGCCAGCGCGTCCAAACCCCGCCGGGCGAAGCGTTCGTACTTGGCATTTCCAGCGCCATGCGCGAAATCGAGGCGATGCTGGCACGGGTGGCGAAGAGTTCCGGGACGGTGCTGATCACCGGCGAATCCGGCGTGGGCAAGGAAAAGGTCGCCCGCGCGCTGCATGACATGCGCGACCCGCAAGGCAAGCGTCCCTTCATCGCCGTCAACTGCGGCGCGCTGGCCGAATCCCTGCTTGAGGCGGAGTTGTTCGGCTACGAAAAAGGCGCCTTCACTGGCGCCAACCGGGAGAAAAAAGGCTATTTCGAACAGGCCCACGGCGGCACGCTGTTCCTCGACGAAATCGGCGACATGCCGCGGGCGATGCAGGTCAAGCTGCTGCGCGCCATCCAGGAGCGCACCATCGTGCGGGTGGGCGGCGAAAAACCGATCCCGGTGGAGATCAGGCTGGTCTGCGCCACTCACCAGGACCTGAAAATAATGGTAGAACAGGGAAAATTCCGCGAAGACCTTTACTATCGCATCCACGTCATCCACATCCCCGTCCCGCCGCTGCGCGAACGCAGGGAGGACATCCTGTGGCTGGCCGAACGCTTCCTGGAGGAATTCGCAGCAGAATCCGGGATGCAGCACAGCCTCCACCCTGCCGCAACGCAGGCCCTGGTGGATTTTCCCTGGCCCGGCAACATACGCGAACTGCGGCACTGCATCGAACGCGCCTGCATCCTCTCCCCCAACCCCGTACTCACGGCCAGGGATCTTTTCGGCCAGGCGTCGTCTTCCAACGGACCAGAAGAAGCGACGCCAGGCAGCCTTACCCATCACCTCCGCACCACCGAACGACACTACATCGAACAGGCGCTAACCGCCCACCAATGGCGCATCAAGGAAACTGCCACCGTCCTCGGCATCACCCGCAAGAACCTTTGGGAGAAGATGAAGAAGCTGGAAATCTCGGTGCCGGAAGAGGGCGCACGGCACCAAACACCTAAGCCGGACGAGCCAGAACTGAAGAGGGGGTGATGGGCGAGAGGTGTGGCAGCGTAGTGGCCACACATTGCCCCGCTCGTGCTCTCGCACGGCACTCAGCAACATCATGACGTAAAATGCCTCAACCTGTTTTTTGCTGCGACATCCAGTAAAGATACAACCCCGTCAGGCCGGGAATCTTCCCTGCCAGTCCCTCCGAGACAGTGGATCAGCAGATCGTTGTCGACGGCAAAATCCATCAGAAAACGGAACGCACCCGGATCGCTTTCCACCAACCTGATATCCACCAGCAAACCGCGCATCCCCTCGACGGTAAGCGGCCTTACGCAGAGCGAATATTTCAAACGTCTGTCCCGGCAGAAAGTGGAAAACCGTCCCGCCAGCCGGTCCACCCAGTCGCTGGGACGAAAGGTGCGCCCGGAATTGGTCACGCCAAGGATCAGCATGGTATCGCAGGAATGCGATGCCGTGCAGTCCGCCACCACCTCGCTCATCGCCTTCATCCCTTGCGGATGAAAAAGGTCCATGTGCCCCGCCCGGTTTCCTGGGTTTCCAGCAATACGTTGCCGGTTGCGGCGCACCAGGTGCCGACCTCGTCCCTGGTGGACGGGCAGGTGCTGACCAGTTTCATGATCTGCCCCTGGGACATGGTGTTGAAAATCTTCCTCGCTTCGATCACCGGGCCGGGGCAGACCAGTCCCGTCACGTCCAGGGTTACGTTGGGCGCAATCGCCGCCTTTTTTCCCTTGCGCACGTAATATTCGGTCGCGCCGCCGGGCTGCTTCTCGGAATGGATGACCTCGTTTCCCGTCGCCTTCGCCCAGGAAAACAGGTCATCCCGCGTGCCGGGGCAATCCGATTTCAACAGCAAGACTTCGCCGGTTTTCATGTCATCCAGCACCCGTTTCGCGCCCAGCAGGGGGTGGGGGCAAACCTGCCCCGTCATGTCCACGACGATATTTGGTTTGATCAGAGTTTCGCTTTCCATGTCCGTTCTCCTCAATTCAATACATTGAACAGCATGGTAACAACCCTGGAATTGAAACAAAAAGAATATAAAGCTATTATTAAATAACTTATAGTTATATGAAGGAAGCATCATGAAGCTGCAACAGTTGCGCTACCTGTGCGAAGTGGCGAAACAGGGATTGAACGTCTCGGCGGCCGCGGAAAAGCTGTACACCTCCCAGCCCGGCGTGTCGAAGCAGATCCGGCTGCTGGAAGACGAGCTGGGAATCGACATCTTCGTCCGCAGCGGCAAGCGGGTGGTGGAAATCACCGAGCCGGGAAAGGCAATACTCGCCATTGCGGAGCGCCTCCTGCGGGAGGCGGAAAATCTCAGACTGGCCGGCAAGGACTTCAGCAATGAAGGCAGCGGCAGCCTGGTGATCGCCACCACTCACACCCAGGCCCGCTATGCGCTGCCCCAGACGGTCAAGGCCTTCGTGCAGCGCTATCCGGGGGTGAATCTCGTCCTGCACCAGGGGAACCCGACCCAGGTGGCGCAGATGGTGATATCGGGCGAGGCGGACATCGCCATCGCCACGGAAACCATCGCCGAAGTGAAGGAACTGGTGAGCATGCCCTGCCACCAGTGGAGCCACGGCATCATCACCCCGCCCAAGCACCCGCTGCTGAAGGAGAAAACGCTCTCGCTGGAAGCCATCGCGCGTTATCCGATCGTCACCTACGACACGGCGTTCGCCGGCCGTTCGCGCATCAACCGCGCGTTCGAGCGCAAGGCGCTTGCGCCCAGGGTGGTGCTGACTGCCATCGACTCGGACGTGATCAAGACCTACGTTGAACTCGGCCTCGGCATCGGCATCGTCGCCCGGATGGCGTTCGACCCGCAGCGAGACAAGGGGTTACGCATGCTTGATGCGGGCCACCTGTTCGAGTCCAGCACCACCCGCATCGGCATGCGGCGTGGCGCCTACCTGCGTGGCTATGTTTATGAGTTCATCCACCTGTTCGCGCCGCATCTGACGCGCGAGGTGGTGGACGCCACCATGCGCGGCGGCGGGGTGGATTTCGAGCTGTAGAATCCGGCGCCCGGCCGGAAGTGCGGATCAGCGGCAAGGCAGCACGGCACTGGGTGATGGGTGATGGAAATCCTCGACCATCACTCATCCCCCATTACCCACCACTTTTGTTCCGGTTTGGAATCAACGAAGCCACGGAACCGATTTACCATTGGCCGACCCGTAGTACGCAATCAGCGCGCCCAGTTCCAGGTCGCTGAAGGGGTTACGATAGGCGGTGCTTACGTCTCCGCGCACGCCGATGATGAGGCGTGCGGCGAACTCCTCTCTGGGCACGTTCCTGATCTGCTCGAACAGGTTGAGCGCCGGTAGGTTAGTGCCGGCAATCGACGCATCATGGCAACCGGCGCAGGTCTGGCGATGAATCGCCTCGCCCAGGCGCAACCGCTCCGGTGTGGGCGCGGCGGGCAGCAGGGTACGAAGATCCAGGGGATGACGCCGGCGCAGGACGGCAAGCCCCTGTGCCAGCGAGCGCCAGTCTCCCTTCGCCAGTGCTGCCCGCAGAAGCGGCACCGAAGCGGCATCGCCGCCGGCGCGCCGCAGCAGCAGCGGCAGGGAGGACAGATCGCCCGCCACTCGGGCGCGCAAGCCCTCCCGACGCTGCGTTTTCTCGCTGGCAGCCAGCTGACGAACGTCTCCCGCCATGACCGCCAGTCCGGCGGCCAGATGGCGCGAATGCTCGTCCTGAGCCATAGCGCCGCCCGAGAGTGTTGCCGCAGCCACCAAAACCAGGATGCGATGCTTCAGGTTAACTATTGCAGCTTCACTTTCTGTTCGACGGGGCCGGCCTTGGCCATGGTCCATTCGACCATTGAGCCGTCATACAGCTTGGCCTTCTTGTTGCCCACCAGTTCGCTGGAGACGAACCAGCCGATGGAGGCCAGGTGACCAGTGTTGCAGAAGTTGATCTGCTCGCCGCTGGCAGGCACGCCGGCGACTTTGTAGAGCTGCTCGAGTTGCGCCTTGGAGCGGAACATGCCGCCGCCGTTTTCCGTGGTCCAGCCGCTGGGCAGATTCTTCGCGCCCGGCAAGGTGCCGCTTTCGGTGGCCTTGGGATTGCGGTTGATGCCGACATACTGGTCTTCGGGACGGCTATCGACCAGCAGTACACCCTTGGCTTTAGCCGCTTTTACGTCTTCGACCGTGGCGATCATATCCTTGTGCAGGTTGGCGGTGAAAGCCTTGGGCTCGGCCTTGGTCATACCGGTCTGGATTGGGTTGGTCTTGTCCTTTGCCCAGGCATTCATGCCGCCGTTCAGGATGGACACGTTGTTGTGGCCCAGCACCTTGAATGTCCAGTAAATTCGGGTCGCCCAGCCCATGTCCAAGTTGGAGCCACCCGGCGCAATCAGCACCACGTGAGTGTTGTTGTCGATGCCGAGACTGCCGATATGGGCGGTCAGTTTGTCGAGCTTTTCAGGTAGCATTTCAGGCACTTTGTCGGCACGTTCCTCACGCCAGCCGGACTTGCCGAAATCGGTGTTCACCGCACCGGTGATGTGGCCGCGCAGGTAGTCTGCGGTCGGCTGGATGTCCACGAACGCCACGCCGGGCTTGCCGATATTGGCTTTCACCCAAGCCGCGTCCACCAGCGGATCGGCGGCCAGCGCTGTTTGCATCATGCCCAGAAACAGAATGAAGACGGCGGCCAGCAGGCCATTCCATCGAGTCAGCAGATTTTTCATGTTTCATCTCCTCAGATAGTTATTGTCAGATCGGAGGCCAGGATGGCGACAACCGCCTTGTCCCATGCCTCGTTTTCCATGTCCTGGCGCCTTAAATCAATGGATTCGACGCTGTGCGCCGCCTCCATCCGCCGCAGGGCGGCGATCACGGTCTGGGCGTCAGGAAACAGACCGGTATTCAGTTGTAATATTTTCATTTTTTTTCTCAAAGGCTCAGGACGGCATCGGCTGCGCCGAAGGCGTGCGCGAGGCCGTCTGCGTCCAGGAAGGGCAGTTGATCGGCCATCTCCGCCACCGTGGTTTGCGGTTCGATGCCGGTCAGATCCAGCAACTCGGCGTTGGCGGCGTTTTCCGCCGTCTCGGCCACCGGGCCGGTCATGAAGACCAGCGCCACCCGGTGGCCGAAGATAGTGAGACCAGCTGCCACGCGCATGGCCTCGCCGTGGTCCCGCCGCGCCAGCACCAACAGTTCTTTCTCTTTCTTTTCATTCTCCATGTTCATCCTCTTATAGACTGACCACGCGCCGGGCTTCGCCCATCATGGCGCTGTTGACCGTCTGACTACCCTGCTCGACGGGACAGGCCGCATCGCCACAAAAGCGGTGCCAGGATTCCTCGCACACCACGGCCTGGGTGGCGGATTCCAGTGCCGCTTGCAGCGCTGCATCCTTCAGCCCCAGCACGCCTTCATGGGTGAAGAAAGCGCCAAACACACAGCCGATCCGTCGGCAGCTCTGGGCTAAAGGCAACAGGAAGCGTCCGCCATCCGCCGTACTTACGTGAAACAGAATGTCCATCAGCTTGTCCTCCGTCGTTTCAACCACCAGCCAGCTGCAAAGGCAACCAGACCCATCGCCAGAACACCCGCCATCACCATCCAGTCCTGCTTAACTACCGGAAGCGCCTCGGCTTGCCGAACAGCAGGTTGCTCGGGGTAAGCCGCCGCATCGACAGGCAGGGCGCCGTCCGCAGCCCACTCCGCCCAACCGGCCAGATAAAGCCGTGCCGGCACTCCATAACCGGCGGTGAGCAGGGTGAGATAAGCCAGCCCCTCGTAGGCGTCGTGGCCGTAGGCAACCGGCTTGCCTTCCGGCAACACCGGCCTGGCTGTGGGCGTAGCCAAGGCAGCCCGCAGCGCCAGCCCCGGCAGACTCACTGCACCCGGCAGATGGCCGCTGCGTGCGCTACGCGCCACCTCGCCCCAGTATTCCGCTTCCGTCCGTCCGTCCAACAACATCGGCGACGGATTCATGGCGCGCAATTCATCGCGCAGCACCACCAGTTCATCCCGCACGAGTGCCTCAAACACCTTCTCGCGCACAAAGTTCCGTTCACGCCCCGGCCCGGCCCCGATATCGCTCTCCAACAGTCGTCCCACGGGTTCAGTCAGTACACGCAGACGGTGCTGTCCAGACATGTACAGCAACCCGGCGACAAAATCCCGCGCCGTTGCGTCCTGCCCGACCACCAGCACCGTTTCGTCGCCCTTGAGTCCGGCAGTACCCAGCAGCCAAAGCAGGTCGCGTTCGCCAGGCAGCCGACGATGCGGCCCGAGGAAGGCGTCAGCAGGCAGGCAAACGGCGCCAGCCAGGCTGCGCAGCTTGCAGGCTTCCGCCGGTCGCGTGTCCACCACCACGCCCCCTTCCCGAAGCTGTGCGGCAGCATCGCGCACATAGGCAAAGTCTTCGGTCGCGCGAGCGGGCGCAGTCCCCGTCAGCAGGCCGAGATACACAATCGCCAGGATGCGCCGCAAGCCCAATTTCAGCAGCCCCCGAAACGTTTGGCGGCTGGCGCCGCGCCGCCACCAGCCGTTGCCGTGGCCGGCGGATTCTCGATGTAATAGAGCATCATGTCCATGACGGACACCTTGCCGAACCCGTGCATGTCGATGTCCGGCAGACTTTCTGGCGGAACCGGCTTTTTCATAGCCACGACAGCCTGGTGCGGCATGGCGGTGAGGTTAAAACCTGCGGCGAGAACCGCCGCAGTGACAATCAGCGAAACAGCGCAGAAAATAGTGCTCACGCGATTCATCATGGTTGATCTCCTACAGGGGGTCGCCCAGAAAGGCCAGATACATCATGCCGAAAGCGACGATGAACATGACTATCTGCATAATTGTTTCAAAGTCCAGACTCATTAGCGGCCTCCACGATAGTGATTTACCAACTGTTCAACTTGAATAGATTCGCCTGTCATGGGATTGACTACCGGCGGCGTATAGTAGGGCACGCCGTCGCGGTTGACCCGCATGCTCTCCGGCGGCTTGGCGTAAACATAGACCAGACCGGCGACGACGATTATTGCCGACAGGGCTACAAGGAAATGCATGAATAGTTTTGCAATCATGGTTCAGTCCTTCTGGATGTAAACACGCCAGCTATCCGAAGCCTTGATGGTTTCCAGATGGGTGGCATTGAGTTCGTCGCACATCGGCGGCAGTGCCTCAACCGACGAAGGGTTGTCCAGCGCCACCTCGACCACATCGCTGGAACTCATTTCGTTCACCGCTTTCTTGGTCATCAACTGCGGACGTGGGCAGGAACAACCCAGGCAATCCACCCGCCGGGCGATTTTCACCTTCTGGCCGTTGCTCAGGGTTACCTCGCCACCACCTGCAGCAGCCTCAGTGTTAGGCTTTTTTGATCCAAACAATCCCATTATCAAGTCTCCTTTAATATTGATGCCGGTCGCGACCAGCGATGCGTGGTTGCCCATCAATCACTTCTGGTGCTCGGCGGCAACTTCCTTTTGGTGTTTCTCGTGCTGAGTGTGCTGGGCGCGTTCCTTGCGCAGGATGGCGCGATAGATGGCAAACAAGACACCGGCCTGGATCAGCCCGAAGAACACGGCAGGAATGCCCAGCTTGTCCTGGAGCGTGCTGGCATTGGCAAAGCCCAGTTGCAGCGCCGGCAGATTGGGATTACCGGTCATGCTCGACGGTGCTGGCGGCCAGTAATTCCAGCCCCATACCAGGGAAAACAGGAACATACCGACAAATGTAAACAACAGCGCCCACACGGCGCCAAAGTTACCCTCTCCGGCCTTGACCCAGGTAGATACGGTGCAGGCACCGGCCAGCACCATGCCGATGCCGAACAGGAACAGCCCGGTAAAGGTATTGAGCCCCACATCAAATTCCAGAGGATGGCCTGCCCCCGCGGTCATGAAAGCCGTAAAGCCGATGCTCAGGATCATCATCGCCACCAACAGCGCCTTGGTGTTGCGATAAGTCTTGAACATGATGGCATCGCGCAGCGCGGCCGTGTTGCAGAAACGCGAGCGCTGCATCAGCAACCCGACCACCGAGCCGAACAGAAACGCAACCATGCATTCCGCGATAGGTGACATGATTTAACCCTCCAGGACTTTTTTGTAGATCAGGGAACCGACCCAGGCACCAGCAATGATGCCCGAGATGGCGAGATAACCGCCCACGTTCATCTCCGCGGACATGCCGAAGAAGGTAGAAACGTTGCAGACGAAGGCGAGGCGGATTCCGATGCCCATCAATAGACCGCCAACGGTGATCATCAGCCACTCCGAGAGATGGCGCGGCATGCGCAGGTAGAACTCCTTGCTGGCCACGGCGCCGACAAAGGCCCCGAACAACATGCCGAGGCTGATGTAGATTTTCCAGTAATCGGCGTGCGGCGGGAAAACCAGATCCCAGAAGGGAATGCGCCTCAGATCGTCACCCAGGAACACCTGGGCGATGAGCCCGGTCATCATGGTTTCGCCGCCGCCCACGGTCCATCCGCCGACAACCAGAAACAGGAAAATGTCCATCACCGCAATGATCGTCAGCGCGATCACAGGGTCCAGCGTCTTGCGGAAAAACTCCATAACTATCGTCTCCTCGTTTTTTCTGTGCAGCCCCGTTGAACTTTGAAGGGAGGGGGCATTCACATTTGTATATGATGGGATTCTAGCCATGCCGGATTAGGCGGTGGTAGTATTTATTGCAAACAACCGCGAGAATCGAACGACGATGACTATCTACACCGAGATCAACCATGTCATGGACCACATGTTCAACGCCTGCACCACGTCGCAGATCAGCGAATTCATCCCGGAAAAACGCGGCTTCCGCATCCACGGCCACAGCACGACGGTATCGCTGGAGCGCGCCTTCTGGAATGTGCTGGAGGCCATGGCGAGCGAGTGTCACCTCACCATGCCGCGCCTGCTGGAATTTGTACTGGACAACTGCCTGGTGGCCAACGACAAGAACCTGTCATCCTGCCTGCGGGTGATCTGCCTCAAGTACCTGAACATCTACGCCACGGCGGGCACATCGCCGGAAGCGGCGCTGGACGCCAGCATCAAAAGCATCTCGGACAATCAGGCGATGCCGCGGTAAGGGATAGGACGGCGGGACCGAAAGCTTTACAGATGCCTGGAATCAGCCTCAGTTGAATTCTCCTGGCGCACCATCTGCTGGTGATGGGCGGCCACTTGCGCCACCGCCTCTTCAAGCGGCAAGCTCGCCTCCACCCCGTCCATGATCATGCGTTGCAGGATGGCGCCGAGCATTTCCACGTTGGCCCCACCATGCTCCCGCAGTGCGCGCAGGAACATCAGCATATTGATATCCTGGAACTGCTCCTCGAACTCGTCGTAGTCCTTGCCGGTGGCAAGCCAGTAGCAAAGATCGTAGGCGAGCGCGAAAACTGCTTTCAACTGCTCTTCCCCGATACCCGGCACATTCATGGATACTTCCTGCATCAGATCATGCCGGAACTCGTCAAGGCCATAGCCCACTTCACCCTTTACCACTTGCTGTGGCGTGAATTCCCATTCCATGATTGCTTTTCTCCTTAACTGTTAACCCCCCGTAACCGGGGGAAAGAACGCCACCTCGTCGCCATTGCTGACCGGCGTGCCGGATGAAGCCATGCCCTGATTGACCGCGCAACACAAGGTCCTGGACGTGACGAACCTGTCCCACTCCCCTCCCCTGCTTGCCAAATGGGCACGAAGGGCGCCGACGGTCACAACGGTATCCGGCAACACCATTTCTTCCTGGCTTTGCCCGAGCGCCTCTTTCAGTGAAGCAAAATAAAGCAGCTTGATAGCCACGATTTCCTACCCCCCGGTAGACGACATGAAACGAACTACCTGGGTGGGATGCTCGCAGAATTCGTGTTTGAACGGCTTGCGTCCGATGCCGTCAAGCAGCGCCTGTTCCAGCTGATTGTCGCTGCAGCCGGTGCGTAGCAGGGTCCGCAGGTCTACCTTGTCATCCTGGCCCAGGCAAAGATAAAGCGTGCCATCGACAGAGAGACGCACGCGATTGCAGGTGTCGCAGAAGTGTTGCGACATCGGGGTGATGAAGCCGATCTGGCAGCGTCCGTCGGGCGACACCAGGTAGCGGGCTGGGCCGCCGCCGGCTACCACGCCGTCCACCAGGCCGAAGCGTGCGCGCAGCCGTTCCCGAATCGGGCCGAGAGCGACGAAAGCGGTCTTGCGGCCTGTTTCTCCTACCGGCATGGCTTCGATCAACCGCAGCACAAAGCGGTGCTCGATGCAGTAGGCTGCCATGGCGTCGATTTCATCGTCGGTTGTGCCGGCCATGGCGACCATGTTGATCTTGATCGGGCCGAACCCCTCTTTCTTGGCGGCCATCAGTCCCTGTAGCACGGCATCCAGCGCATCCCGTCCGGTGATTGCGGCGAAGCGGGCCGGGTCCAGGGTATCCAGGCTGACGTTGAGCCGCGTGATGCCGGCGGCGCGCAGAGCCTGCGCGTGTTTTGCCAGTTGGGTGCCGTTACTGGAAAGGGAAAGGTCGGCGATGCCGGGAAGTGAGGAGAGGCGCCCGGCGAGCTCGGTCAGATTCAGCCGCAGCAGCGGCTCGCCGCCGGTCAGCCGGATCTTGTGCACGCCAAGGCGGGCGAAAGCCCCCACCAGCCGCTCGATTTCGTCGAACGTCAGCCAGTTGGCCGGCTCTTCGTAGCCCTTGAAGTCTGCCGGCATGCAGTAGGTGCAGCGCAGGTCGCAGCGGTCGGTGACGGAGAGCCGCAGGTATTCGATTCGTCGTCCGTGGCTGTCATATAACATCATGGCTCCATACAATTTTCATATCTGCCAATTGTTCATAGGCCCAGTAACATTGGGCTTTCCCTTAGCCAAAAAAGGACGAAAAATCCGCATCGTCCCCTTCGCAGATCGGGCAGATTTCTGCCGGAGCGGGCGAGATGAAGAAGCGGTCGCAGCGGGTGCAGCGCTGTTTGCCGAGGGCGTGCAGGATCACCGGATCGGATGCCTTGGCAAGACTTTCCATTTCGTCCTGAAAATGCAACACATGCGGCTGACAGACCTCGACGCACACGCCGCAGCCGACGCAGCGGGAGAACTGGAACCCCAGTTCCCAAGCCGTGCCGCTCTCCCTGATTTGCATTGCGCCGGTGGGACAAGCGCGGGCGCAGGCCTCGCAGGCGGTGCAGCCGGGCAGGATGCCGACCTTGGCGGCGTAAAGCGCCGGATGGGCGGCCAAGGGGGCATGACCCACCGGTTCGGCTTCGAACAGGATTTGCAGCAATTCCCGTCCGGCGGTGGAAAACGGCGCGGCGAAGCGGATTGCCTTGAGCGGAACGGGCTGCACCTCGGCGGCGGAAATCGGGCGCGTCAGCTGGTCCGCTCCGCGCCCGACGAAGCGTCGGAACAGGTGGCGACGGGAGGGATCATGCCCGGCCTTTCCCGGTTCCGTTTCGCCCTCATCAGGCACGCTGATTTCGGCCCACTTGTCGCTGCCGACAATACCCCGTAGCGCCTCAACTGCTTCCAGATGGAGGCCAAGCCGCGCCTCTCCCCGCGCGCCATGCGCACACCCGGCGCAATGCTGGGTGCCGGCCAGCGTGACGGCAACGCCGCGGCTGGTCAGGTAGGCCAGCATCGCCGCATCCAGCCCACCCAGGCAGGGCACGATTTCATCGCCAATGAGTTCGGAAGGGGCGCAGGCGAAAGCCACTTCGGGCAGTTTGGCGGCGCGCTTCAACACCTCGATGCGGGGCAGGTTGTCCGCCAGCAGGGCTTCCGTGGGACAGGCTGCGGCGCACAGGGCGCAGTTCCGGCACGCTGACGCGCTGATCCGGATGCCTTCGTCGCCAAGTTCCACTGCCCCGTGGGGGCAGGCGTCGGCGCAACGGCTGCATTCGCTGTAGCGGTAGCGGTAGCGGGTGCAGCGGGAGGCGCGGTATTCGGGCTGGGTCAGCATGTGTTATTTGTACTCGTGCAGCGCCTGTCCCTGCTCGCAGGTGTTGCTGGGGATGGTGAAGCTTTGCGGCGCGACGGTTTCCGGTCCGGCGGAGGATTTATTCCCGCCCGCCTGCACCTGCTGCCAGGTAGCGTAGCCGCCTTTCACTGCATACACATCCTGCCCGCTTTTTTTGGAGACATTTTGGGCAACTGCAAGGGCCTGCGGGTCGTTGTCGCCCACCACCACCGCATAGCCGCCCGGTTTGGGTTTGACGCCTTCGTTGTAGATCACGGCGAAAGGGATGGGCTGCTGTTTGCGCCGGCCTTCGCTGCGGGCGTCGATCACGCAGCAGGGCAGGTCTTTCTTCAGCACTTCCGCAAGCTGGACGCCGTCCAGCAACGATGCCCCGGCAGCCCATGCCGGCGCAGACAAAGCCCATGCCATGACGATCAAATATCTTTCCAGTTTTCTCATGCCACTGCCTCTACTGCGGGCTCCAGTGCCTGGCGCAGGGCCAGCATCGCCGCTTCGTCGTAATGTTCGATATCGGGAATCGCCAGATTTCTTGCCTGGCCGTACAGTACCCATGGTAGCAAATCTGCATCTAGATCCTCCAGAGGGGTCAACCAGAGCCGGGTACCGAACTGCTCCACCAGTTCGGCGCAAAGATTGAGGCCGGTGTCGTCGGCGATGTCCACCCCGAGCAGCGCCAGCGAAGCGCCGCGCTCCAGCATTTGCCCCAGCCACCAACCGGCTTCGGTGCCGCTGCGGCTGCCGTCGCTTTTCAGCACTTCCCAGGCCGGCTTGGCACAGGAGGGAGTGACGCATCTGAAGTCGGCGTTGGAGGTGATGTCCAGCGCCCAATTGACCTCCAGGCGCCGAGCGGGAACCCATACCCCCACCTTCTCCGCGCCAAGCTCCTTGCTCAGGGTTTCGATCAGGCTGCTGTCCAGCAGTGCGGCTTCGCCCAGCAGCACCCGCGCAGCACCCCGAGCCATCAACTCGCGGGCACGTTCCCGCCCGGCGGCTCGCAGGACTACCGAGACGTGGGTCAGATCTTCGGGCAGGTCATCGCCGTCAAAAATGAAAACGGGCTCCGCAAAGGGCCCATCTTCTGGATTTGCCCAACGGCAAAGGGTGATTTCCGGTGTAGATACACTCATCAATTCATCACCTGATAGGCAAGTTTGTTAAAAACGAAAGGCTGCATGGGGCAATCGGCCTCGTGGTCCAGTCCCTCAAGCAGCGGAAGCAAGGTGTTCAGGGTTTCCAGGACAGGCGCGATCTCCACCCCGTGGCAAGCGGGCAGGAATCGTGGCAGCATGGACAGGGCATCCTCGGCGAGCAACGCCGCGCCATCCTGGTTGTTGTTCTGGGTGAAGTGAAAGGCCAGTGCCGAAAACGCCAGGCCTTGCAGGAATTGGGCGTCCGGGTCTTCGTGTCCTCCCGGCCGGGTCTGGATCAGGTGATTCCAGCGCTCCCCCAGCCAGTCGTGGACGGCGCCGAAATTATTGCCATCCCACAGCAGCGCCAGTTCGTCCCAGGCGAATTCATGGTTCATGCGAAAGTCCTGTTTTGCTCCTTGCCATGGTCGCAGCCACCGCATACGGGCTCATCGGGATTGAACAGCACCTGGATTTCGCTTTTCGGCACCACCTCACGTCCGCCGTCCGCATCGTCCACCTGCACCTTGAGCAGGGCCAGCTCTTCCTCGGCGAAACCCTGCAACAGGCGGGCGATTTCGCGGTAAAAGGAATGCTCCGTCACCCGCGCAAGCAGCGTCGCATAGCCGCGCACCCAGCGCCCCAGGTGGGTGGCCCAGAAACGTTTGACTTCCTTTTCCAGCCGCTTGGCGGCAGCCATGTCTCCGCTTTCCAGTGCCGCAACCTGGTTTTCCAGCAGCGCGGCCACGAAGGACAGCTCGATCCCGAGCTGGTCCTCGAACACGGCGAATCTACCCGGTTGCAGTTCGAATCCGCAACGCTGATAAATCGCCTTCACCTCGTGGAAGGGTTCCTGCTGGAAACGCCCGGTGAGGCGCGACGACTCCACCGGCGGGCAACCGCCGGCGGTGGTAAAGAGAGTGGCGTATTCGCAAGCCAGAACATCCTGGAGCTCGCCCAAGGGAACATCAGTGAAGTCCGCGTCGAACTGCAACCCCAACTCGGCCAGCGCAGCCATGGCTTCCGGCGCGCGCAGGGCGGCCAGGTAGTCGCACCCCGGCTCCTCAACGAAAGCACCGGCCAGCAGCTGGTAGTAACCGGCGCGGGCGCGCAATTCCAGGGGGGATAGCGAATCTTCCATCGGTTCGGCAAGTGCCGCATTCTGGTTCTGCATGGGTACCCTCTCAAAAAAACCCAGCCACGAACGGAGGCTCATGACCGGGGCACTCCACCTGCTCAGTGAAAACTCGACCTACAAAACCTCAATGGCCGCCACCCTCCTTGTGCTTGGCGCTCCCAGGCCCGGCCCATGAAGCCATTTCCGGGTGCATCTTGCGGTGTAGGTCGCCAGTGTAGGCGTAACGCATGGTTTCCTTGAAGGCTTCCACGTGCTTCTCCCACGAGGCCTGGACGTCGCCGTACTTGTCATTCGGCCCGGCCTTGGTCACCTTCACCACGGTATCGTACCAGCCTTGGGAGCCACCGATGGGGTCGGCCACCACCGGGATGATGGCGTTGGGGTGGACACCCTTGTCCTCCCACCACACGTTGTTCAGGTCTGGATCGTCCTGCGCGCCCCAGGCACCGGCCTTCTCGCTCTTCAGCTTGAGTTGCGCCAGTCGGCCGTAGGCCCAGTGGCCGAAAGCGGTGGGAATGGCCACCACCTTCGGGTGTATCCCCTCGAACACATAGGCCTTGGTCACCAGATGGCCGACTTTGCTTTCCACCCGCACCAGGTCGCCGGTTTTCACACCCAGCTTCTTGCCGGTTTCGGTGTTCATCCACACCGGGTTGCTGTGCATGATCTCCGCCAGCCACTTCACCGACGCCGTGCGCGACTGCTTGTGCACGTTGATCTTGTAAGTGGTGAGGATCATTTCGTCGTCCTTCATGTCCTTGTGCCAGGGGATCTGCTTGAAGGTGGGCATGGGGTTGAAGCCAAAGTCCGCCCACTGGTCCACGCGCACATTGATGATCCGGTCGTGGGTTGGAAAGCCGGCGTAGTTTTTGCCCTTGCGCTGGACTCCGATGGCCTTGCCGTTTTTCATGATGGAGCCGTGCTTTTCCACCACGGCGCCGGTCATGTCTGCGGCGGACAGTTCCTTCTTGTGCAGGCCGTATTCCGGCTGGATCTCGCGCCCGGTTTTGTCCACGATCTTGCCGGTGGCCGGGTCGAGCTTGCCATAAATCGGCCATACCCCGTGTTTCTTGAGGAAGTTCAGACCGCCGGCCTCTTTCAGGCCCGGGACATTGTCGAAGTGGTGGCGCATGTAGTCCTCGCCGTCCTTGAAGTCCCAGTATTTCTTCATGCCGCGCTTGCCGTCCGGATCCAGCTTGTGAATGATGTCGCGCATCAAGATGCGGTTCTCGCGCGACTCCCCCAGCGGCTTGATCACCGGCTGGCGAATGCCCAGCCACGGCCACAGGGAGTTGGGCATGGACTCCGGCTCCCAGCGTTCGAGATACGGGCAATCGGGCAGGATGATGTCCGCCAGTGCCGTTTCCTCACCCATGAAGGGGCTCATGGAAACATAAAATGGAATCAGCTTCTCGTCACGGTACAACTTGCCCCACACTGCGTCCGAACCCGGGTTGGTGTACACCGCGTTGTCCTGGTAGGAGAAATAGACGTTGATCTTCTGCTTGCCTTCGGCGATCCAGAACGGCGTGAGATGGCTTACCTTGTGGTGGGCCAGCGGGTACTCGTCCGGGTGAGACAGGTAGGATGGCTTGGCCGGCTTGGGCGGTTCCGGCTGCGGCTGTGGCCAACCCATGCCGCGCGGCATGCAGTAGCCGCCGCGCACCTCGATATTGCCGGTCATGATCGGCAGCATCATGGTGGCTTTCTCGTTGTAGGAGCCGTACAGGTGCTTGGCCGGACCGCGGTAGGTATAGGTGGTGGCCGGCTTGGTGGTGGCGAATTCCCGCGCGATGCGCTCAATCGTCTCCACCGGCACGCCGGAAAGCTTGGAGGCCCACTCCGGTGTGTACTGCTTGTAATGCGCCTTCAGTTCGGCAACGGTAACGTTGGTCCAGGTTTCGATGAAGTCGCTATCCTGCAGGTCATCGCGCAGGATGACGTGGCCGAGGGCCAGCGCCACCGCCCCGTCGGTGCCGGGAAATACCGGGATCCACTCGTCGGAGCGCCCGGCGGTATTGGACATGCGCACGTCGAAGGTGACCAGCTTGGCCTTGTTGTCCGCCATGCCGTCGGCAAGACGCTGGGAGTACGGGTTGTGGAAGTAGGCCGCTTCCATGATGTTGGAGCCGAAGTTGAGGATGTATTTGGCGTTGGCGAAATCCGGCGTTTCGATGTCCGGCCCCCAAGTCGGCTCCATGCCGATTTTCTTCGAGGATTCGCACACCGAGGTGTGGTTGACGACGGTGGCCGATCCCAGTGTATTCATGAAACGGTCGATGACGCCGCCGGAGCGGTTGCGACCGTACTTCAGCATGATGGTGTTGGGGTCTTCCTTGATCGCCGCATCCAGCTTCTGGGCGATCTCGGTCAGCGCCTCGTCCCAGGTGATGCGCTTCCACTTCCCTTCGCCGCGTGCGCCCACCCGTTTCAAGGGGTAGAGGATGCGGTCCGGGTCGTAGCTGTACCACATGCCCGAGTTGCCCTTGGCGCACAGTCTGCCGCGGGTGGAAACGTGCTCCGGGTTGCCCTCCAGCTTGACGATGCGACCGTTTTCCACATACGCCAAGGCACCGTCCTGGATGTTGCAGACGTGGCAGGTGATGGGAATCGCCTTGCGCTCGGCGTAGCCGACCGGGTTGAAATCCCTTCCGCCCAGTTCGGTTTCCATGGCGCGCAGCAGCCTCGGCGAGGCCGCCGCGGCGGCTGTAGTAGCGGCGCTGGCCTGGAGGAAGGCGCGCCGCGAGATTTTGAAATTCAACATGGTTTGGTCTCCCTGATCTTTAGAAATAGGTCTGGACGATCTGGCCACCGACCAGAATCGAGTAGCGCAATGCCATTCCGCCCACCAGTATCAGTACCGCGGCGATCATCATGCCCTGTTGCTGTTTTCCGATAGGCGCGAGCAGCAGTGCAATCGGCGCCGCCGTACCGAGCAGGATGCCGACGCCGATAAAAATCGTGCCGAGCGTACCGCTGGTCATGAACATGAAGGTGAGTTCCTGCCCTACGCCGCCGTAGGCGGTGGTGCCAAGCAGGGAAATCAGCATGACACCTACAGAACCTGCCGACCAGAGCATGAAACGACGCAGCATGACGAGCAGTTTCTCGTGCTTACCTGCCATGAAAGACGCCACCGCCGCGCCGGAAACCAGGGACATGGCCACGAACAATATCGGCATCAGGGGCGTATTCCACACCGGACGGTTCTGGTGCGCGGTGAGATCGAAGCCGGTGTAGATCGGCAAGCCCAAGGCGAGGAGAGCCCCGATAATGGCCAGCCGTCGACTGTTGGTTTCGTCGTTCTTGCGCATCATCCAGAAATAAGCCACCGACACCGCGCCGAACGAGATCAGGTTCAATCCGCCCCAGGCCAACGGCGAAGTAAAGTTGAGGTAGGCCGGGTTAAGGATGTTGAGGAAACGCAGCGGCTTGGACAGGTCGCCGATCAGCAGCAACCCGCCCAGCGCCATCAGTCCGAAGGAGACATAGAAGGCGCTCTTGCGCAGCGGCTCGAATTCCTGGCGGAACCAGGAGAGGGTGGAAAAGAAAAACAGCGCCGCTGAAATGCCGATGACGAAGAAGTAGATCGAATACGTGCTCGACCACGGCATGTGATGAAAAATATTGTAGTCACCCATGATTTGCTCCTATCCCTCGTGATTCTTGTTGAAAGCCCGCCTATCCTCTTCCAGCACCTCGATCGGGTTGTAAATCGCCCGGCTAGGCTCGGAAAGGTTGCGGTCTGCGCCGATGTAGAATACGTGCGGCTTGGTGCCTTCCTCGGGACGCAGTACCTGGGTCGGCAAGGTGGACACCAGTTTCGACACCTCGCTGCTGGGGTCGTTGATGTCGCCGAAAATTCTCGCCCGACCGATGCAGGTCACTACGCACGCTGGTGCTAGCCCCTGTGTTACCCGGTGGTGACAGAAGGTACACTTGTCCACCACGCTGGTGATATCGGTATAGGTACGGTGCTTCGGCAGCATGAAACGGGCATTGTAGGGGCAGGACGCCATGCAGGCCTTGCAGCCGATGCAGCGGTCGTAGTGCTGGAGCACGAAACCGCCGTCTTCCACTTTATAAGTGGCCCCCACCGGACAGGAACGCACGCAAGGCGGATCGTCGCAGTGGTTGCACAGGCGCGGCATGAAATGTTTTCTCACGACGGGATAGACACCCACCACCTTGTACGGAACCCAGGTTCTGAAGACCCCCAGGGGCACATCGAATTCCGCCTTGCACGCGACCATGCAGGCATCGCAGCCGATGCAGCGGCGCAGGTCGATCACCATGGCGTACCGCTTCAGGCCCGGCTTTCCCCTCGTTTCAATTGATGAAGTTCGCAGTTCGCTCATGAGCGCATCTCCTCCTGTTGTGTATGGCGAACAGCTTTTTGTGCCGTTCGTCCGTTTTCCCACCGCAAATAAAATCAGGTTGCTGCAAACATATCTCAGCAATAGCCGTGCCATGAATAACAAGACTTTTAATATCAAATAGATATAGCTGAACACGCGTTCAAATTGCCAATTCATTGCTACCCGCAGGTAACAACAATCCCCCTGTTGCCAGCACCAGTATTACCGGACGGTAACAGCCGCTGCTTCTGCCCAGGATAGATGCTGAAACAGGCTGTTTATCGCGCCGGGCAATTTGCGTTACACTGGATCAAAGCCAAGATACGGAGGTGCTTCAGGTGCGATGGGGAATGCGGTGGCTGGTGCTGTGCTGGGCCTTGTTCATGGCCGCGAACACGGGGGCGGCGGAGGCGGACGTACCGATCCGGATCGGCCTGACGCCGGTGTTCCTCGACGACCAGACCGCCTTCGTCAATGCCTGGCGGGTATATCTGGAAAACCACCTGAAGCGGCCGGTGGTGTTCGTCCAGCGCGCCAGCTACCGTGAAATCACCGACCTCATGCGCAGCGGCAAGCTGGATTTTGCCTGGCTGTGCGGCTATCCCTATGTACGCAACAAGCAGACCATGAATCTGCTGGCGGTGCCGGTATATCAGGGCAAACCGCTCTACCGCTCTTACCTGATCGTTCCCGCCTCGGACCGGCAAACCCGGTCCATCGCGGATTTAAGGGGCAAGGTATTCGCCTTTTCCGATCCCGATTCCAATTCCGGCTACCTGGTGCCGACCCATGAATTGCATCGGTTGCAGGAAAAACCCGGCACCTTCTTCAGCAAAACCTTTTTCACCTGGTCCCACCGCAAGGTGGTGGAGGCGGTAGCCGCCGGCCTGGCCCAGGGCGGCGCAGTGGACGGTTACGTATGGGATACACTGGCGCTGCAGCACCCTGAACTGACGACGCGAACCCGCATTGTCATGAAATCGGAGGAATTCGGCTTTCCGCCCTTCGTGGCGGGGAAGGCGGTTGCGCCGGCAGATACGGCGGCGATGCGCAAGGCGCTGATTACCATGCCGCGGGACGAGGAAGGGACGAAACTGCTGCAGAATCTGCACCTGGACGGTTTTGTGGCGGGGGACGAGCACATTTACGACAGCATCGCCCGGATGATGCGCGCCATTGCGGAGAAGTGACATGTTCCGCAACCTCAGCTTCCGTTACAAGATCCCCCTGCGCGGCAGCGTGCTGGTCGTCTTTACCGCGCTGGTGGTCACCGCCTCCCTGATGTTCCGCGCCTACGACGACCTGAAGCGGGACGTGCTGATGAATTCCGGCAGCATGGGACGGGTGCTGGCCCACACCCTCACCCCGGCCATCGTGCATGACGATGTATGGCGCGCCTATGAAATCATCAATTCGCCGTTCCAGGCTACCCCGGATGCGAACCTCAATCAGGCGGAAGAAATCCTGGTGCTGGATGCGCGCCAGCAGGTTTACGTTTCCACCCATCCCATGCAATACCCCATGCTTTCCGACCCCGCCCGCGCCAGTCCGGACCTTGCCCATCTGCAGCAGGCGATCGCCGCTTATCGCGGCACCGAGCCGAAAGCGGTGGAACTGGCCGGATCGGACAAGTTTTACATGGTGACCCCCATCATTTCCGATGGCGTGGCACTCGGCTCCCTGGTAATGGGGTATTCCAGGTCGATGTTCCTGCCGCGCTTCTACGACATCGCCCGGCGCGCCATCATCATGACACTGCTGGCGCTGGCCGTGCTGTTGCCGATGAACTGGTACTGGGCCTGGCGCATGGCGGCCCCGCTGACCCAACTCGCCAAGTGCATGGGCAAGGTGGGGCAAACCCTGCCCGACGACCTGGAATGCAACCTGTATGAATCCAGGGACGAGATCGGCCAGGTCGGCATGGCTTTCAAGCACATGCTGGGCGAGCTGAAGGACAAGGAGAACCTGGAAAAGCAGATGTTCTTTTCCGAGCGGCTGGCAGCGGTGGGACGGCTGGCAGCGGGCATCGCCCACGAGATCAACAACCCCCTGGGCGGCATGCTGAATGCGATCAGCACCTTCAAAAAGCACGACAACACCGACCCCCAGACCGTGAAAACTATCTCGCTGCTGGAACGGGGGCTGCTGCAGATCAAGGACACCATCGCCGCCCTGCTGGTGGAGGCCAAATTCCAGAGCCATTCCCTCACGGTGCAGGACATCGAGGATACCCGCACCCTGGTGCTGCCCGATGCCCACAGAAAAACAGCCGAACTGGCGTGGGAAAACGACATTCTGGACACCCTGCCGCTGCCCTCGACCCTGGTGCGGCAAATCCTGATCAACCTGCTGCTCAACGCGATTCAGGCAGTGGAACCGCGGGGCCGCGTGCGCTGCCATATTTACCGGGACAGCGGCAGCCTGACCCTGCTGATCGAGAACGACGGCAAGCATATCGAGGCCGAACAGCTGGGATATCTGTTCGAGCCGTTCGCCTCCGGCCGCGAGGGCGGGCACGGCCTGGGGCTGTGGGTCACCTACCAGATCGTGCAGCAACTGAAAGGAGAGATCATGGTGCAAAGCCAGCCCGGAGAAACCCGGTTCATCGTGACCTTGCCGCTTGAGGAGCCCGCGGCATGAGCGCAGAGCTGCACCGCCTGTGCCTGGTGGAGGACGACGAGATCATGGGGGAATCCCTGTGCGACCGCTTCGAACTGGAAGGCTACGCCTGCGATTGGCACAAGACCGCGGCAAGCGCCCTGGCAAGCCTGGGCAAGAAGGATTATGCCGTGGCGATCAGCGACATCCGCCTGCCCGACCTCTCCGGCGACGCGATGTTTGCCCGCCTGCTTCAATCGGGCGTGGCACTGCCCCCCTTCATCTTCATCACCGGCTTCGGCTCGATCGACACTGCGGTTAGCCTGCTCAAACGGGGAGCGGCGGACTACGTCACCAAGCCGTTCGACCTCGACCAGCTGATGGACAAGATCCGCGTCCTGGCCACATCGGCACGCCCTTCCCGAAGCACCAAACCGGGCCTGGGTCTGTCCGCGGCGATGCGCCGCATCGCCGACATGCTGCCGCGCCTGGCGCTGCACGCCAGCACCATCCTGATTGCGGGAGAATCCGGCGTGGGCAAGGAGAAAGTTGCGCTGGAACTGCACAAAAACGACCCCAAAGCCGCCGGAAAACCCTTTGTCGCCGTCAATTGCGGCGCAATTACGGAAAGCCTGATGGAGGCCGAGCTGTTCGGCTACGAGAAAGGCGCCTTCACCGGCGCCGCCCGCACCAAGAAGGGCCTGTTCGAACAGGCCGACGGCGGCACGCTGTTCCTCGATGAAATCGGCGAGATGCCGCTGGCGATGCAGGTTAAGCTGTTGCGCGTCATCCAGGAGCGAAACATCGTGCGCGTCGGCGGCGAGGCGCCGATTCCCGTCAACCTGCGCCTGGTGTGCGCCACCCACCGGAATCTGAAGCAGATGGTGGAGCAGGGAACATTCCGCGAAGACCTCTTTTACCGCATCAACGTGATCCAGCTCAGGATTCCGCCCCTGCGGGAGCGCAAGGAAGATATTCTGTGGTTTGCCGAATTGTTCCTGGAACAATACGCGGCCCAGCATGGGGTAAAGAAGAAATCCCTCCAGCCCAGCGCCGAACTGGCGCTGCTGGATTACCCCTGGCCCGGCAACGTGCGCGAACTGAAGCACGCCATCGAGCGGGCCTACATCCTGAATAATGACGAGACATTGAAGACAGACGACTTGTTCGAGGATGGCCTGCTGCCACAAGGCCTCGCCGCCGTGCCCGAAGCCGACCTCAATCAATACCTGCAAGCCTGCGAACGCCGTTACATCGTGAACACGCTTGACCGCCACCAGTGGCACATGGGAAACACCGCCGCCGCCCTCGGCATCAGCCGCAAGAATTTGTGGGAAAAAACAAAGAAGCTGGAGATTCAGGCAGACATCAAGGGCATAAACGGGGATTGATCGATGCGCCTTTAACCTGCGTGGTTGCGCAGTTTAAAGGCGCTTTCGCGTTGGTCAGAACTTGCCCGGTTTCAATGGCCGCCAGCCGGGGTGATCGAAATAGCGGCCGTAGTTTTCCAGTGCATGCATCACCTTCATGGCACCGCCGCGCCGATCCAGTTCTTTGTTTTTTCCCTCCATCGCCTCCGCGCCGGCGATGATCTCCGCCAGCACGAGATGGAGCATGGCATCGGTTTCCTTGTCCAGCTTGCAGTTCTGCACCATGAAAGCGATCTGTTCATTCGCCCGTCTGGCCCGGATTTCGAACTGGGCGGAATCGGCCTTGCCGGCATAAATGGCCGGCATCGGCTCTTCCATCGCGTCCCGGATGCGGCTCATGCCTTGGCGCAGACTGGCATCGGTCGGCCATTTCCTGCCCTGCTTGAGCGAAAGGACCGACGGCGCGCCGGAAGATGCGCCATGTTCATGGTCGTGGTCTTGCGCCGTCGCCACCCGGCCCGCCACGGTCAAGCTCAGTACGATTCCGGTTGTTGCCACGAGACGAATTGCCTTGATAAAGAACGAATGCATAAATTTTCTCCTGATTACGTCAGATAATTGTTCCTCTGGTCTTGCTCACCCTTCAACAGGTTTGCTCAACCCCCTTTTCATTCACGGATATCGCCATTCAGCGGCTACACGTCGAACGCCCTTCCCTCCCCCGCTTCCTCGTGCGCCTTGCCTTCGCGGATGCGGTAAAGGCGCTTGAAAGTAGGGATAATATTGTCGTCGTGGGTGACGACGATGATTGCGGTGCGATACTGCGCCGCCAATTCATTAAGCATGCGCATCACCGTCAGGGAACGCTGGCTGTCCAGCGGCGCAGTCGGCTCGTCGGCCAGGATGATCGGCGGGTTGTTGGCGAGGGCGCGGGCAATCGCCACGCGCTGCGCCTCGCCGCCGGACAGCTCGGAAATGCGCGCTCCGGCGCGGTGCGCCACGTCCAGCACCTTGAGCAGATCCAGGGCGCGGGCGGTCGCCTCACCGTTCGGCTTACCTGCCAGCATCGGCAACAGGGAAACGTTTTCGGTGGCGTCGAGGAACGGGATCAGATACGGCGCCTGAAAAATAAAGCCGATGCGGTCGCGGCGCAGTTCGCGCAGATCGGAAATTTTCCAGCCGTCGTCGAAAGTCACATCGCCGCCCAGCGTGATGCGCCCGGCCGTCGGGTCGATAACCGCACCCAGGCATTGCAGCAGGGTGGTCTTGCCGGAACCGCTGGGGCCGAGCAGGCCGACCACTTCGCCGGGATAGACTTCCATGTCCACCCCTTTCAGCGCCTCGACCGCCGCGCTGCCGCTGCCGTAGCGCTTGACCAGTCCCTCCAGCTTGATTGCAGGTTGTTCAGCGCGTTGATCCCGTAGGTCAGGCTTCAGCCTGACATGTACGGCTGAAGCCGTACCCACAAGCAGCTTATCGATATCCATCAACCGCCTCCGATCGCCGTCGCCGGGCTGACCTTGAGCGCGGCGCGAATGGCAAGGATGCTCGCCAATGTACAGATCACCATGGTGATGACAAAAGCGCGGCCGGCATCGCCCATCTCCAGCAGCACGTATTTCGGGAAAATCGGCGCCCAGAAGGTTGCCACCGTCTTGCCGATGACAAAGCCGATCACGCCCAGTCCCAGCGCCTGCTGCAGGATCATGGCGACGATCACCCGGTTTTTTGCGCCGATCAGCTTGAGCACGGCGATTTCCTTGATCTTGCCCATGGTCATGGTATACACGGTGAGCGCGACGATGGCGGTGCTCACCAAAGTCAGGATCACCAGGAACAGGCCGATCTGCTTGGCCGAGGTGGCGATCAGCTTGGCCACCAGGATTTGCTCCATGTCTGTGCGGGTGTAAGCCTGCAGCCGCTTCCAGCGCAGGATGCTGTCCGCCACCAGGCGCACATCCGTGCCGGGTACAACGCGCACCAGCACCGCATTGACGTTATGGTTGGAAAATCGGTCGGCCTCCAGCGCGCCGAGCAAGCCGGGTACGCCGGGGCGATTCAACTGCGGGTTGGCAGCCAGCCGTTCGCGGTC
Source organism: Sulfuricella sp. (assembly GCA_031426955.1). Lineage (GTDB taxonomy): Bacteria > Pseudomonadota > Gammaproteobacteria > Burkholderiales > Sulfuricellaceae > Sulfuricella. The sequence goes on along the minus strand of JASJPA010000007.1, from coordinate 13,660 downwards.
GCCGACGATGGCGTCGTTATCCTTGAGAAACTGTACTTCCTGGGCATCCTTGAGCGAAATGAACAGCATCGGGTCGCCGCCCGACGACACCATGCGGCTGGTCAGCCCCACCACGGTGTATTCGTGGCGGCGGATGCGCACCCTGTCGCCGACCTGGAAGCCGGTCTTGACGTCCGCCACCGCTTCGTAATGGGAGCGCGTCACCGGTCTGCCCGCCACCAGCCGCATCGGCTCGCCCGGCTTGCCCGATTCGAAGCCGGCGACCATCACCCGCACATCCTTGTCCCTGTGCTTCACCTGCATGGTGAGATAGGCCACATTGCCCACTTCCGCCACGCCGGGCAAGCCGGCGATGCTACGCCAGGCATCGTCGTGCAGGGTGGAGGATTCGGCGTAAGGCCCCAGGGTATGGCGCTGCACCACCCAAATATCGGTGGCGCTGCCATTGATCAGCGCCTTGGCATCGTCCACCATGCCGCGATAAACCCCCGCCATGGTCAGGGTCGCGCCGATCAGCAGCCCGAGTCCGGCGCTGGTGAGCAGATAGCGGCCAAAACCGTTGGCGATGTCGCGGTAGGCGAGGTTGATCATGCTGCCTTGCCTGCCTTCACTTTCTTGCCCTCTTCCAGGTCCACCGGGCTGTATACGATCACCGCGTCGCCCGCCTTCAGTCCATCCAGAATCTGGGTGCGACCGTCCAGCGTCCGCACCCCGATGGTCACCGGAGAGAACCGCACCTTGCCGGCATCCACCCGCCACACGCCGTTCTTATTCTCCACCCGCCTGACTGCGGCGCTGGGCACAAACAGTACATTGCTCAAGGAGGCCATCTTCACCGTGACCTCGGCCAATTCGCCGACGAAAATCTCGCTGGGCTTCTGGTCGAAAACGACATTCACCAGTCGCTCCTCGGTCAGGCTGTCGCTCTGGATATCGACCCGTGCCACCCGCCCTTGCAGGACAACGCCCTGGCGCGAGCGCAGCACAATTTCCGCCGGAAGGCCCGGCTGAAGGCCGCGCGAACTGGACTGATCCATACGAGCCCTCACCCACAGGCTGGCGGGATCGATCACCCGCAGCACGGCCTGCCCCGCCACCACGGTATTGCCGGGCTCGGCCTCGCGGGCGATGACGATGCCGTCAACCGGGCTGACCAGCTTGAGATTGGCGCGCTGCAGCGCCATGCCATCGCGCTCCGATCCGGCCTTGGCCAGATCGCGCCGGGTGGCTTCCAGGTTGGATTTCGACGCATCCAGCGCGGCCTGGGCGATATCCGCGTCGTTGCGCCGCGACTCCGCCGCCTCCTGGCTGACGAAATGCTTCGCCACCAGATCCTGATAGCGCTGCGCATTGGCCTGCGCCTGCTTGTGGCGGCTGGCCGCTTCTCTGACCTGCGCCTCGGCCGATTCCACATTGAGCCGCGCGCGCTGCGCCGCCAGACCGGCGCTTTTCATGCGCTCGTCGAGGTCGACCGGGTCGATCTCTGCCAAAATCTGGCCGGCTTTTACGCTGTCGCCATGATCCACCCCTACGCTCTGCAACCGCCCGGCCTGGGTCGGGCCGATGGCGTAGGAAAAACGCGCCTCCACCGTGCCGACACCGAATACCGACGGGTGCAAATCACCCAGACCGGCTTCGATCGTCTTTACCTTTGGCACCGCCATCGGCCCATGCGTCATGGCGATCCAGGCAACGGCGAACAGGCCCGCCACCACGCCGGCGGGCACGAGATAACGTTTAAACCCGACTTTCATATTCCGCCTCGCTTCACTTCGGTTTTTCGGGCATGGCATGAATCTGGAACCCGAACCCGAATGCCATCCAGATAAATCGGGAAAACCTTCTTCGCCTCTTCCGGCAGGGAACGCCGCCCGCCGAATATGCTGGATTGCAGTACCAGACCCTGAATCATGCCGATAAACAAGGTTGCCGCACTGTCCTCATCCACCTCCTGCCGGGCCAGGCCGGCCGCCTTCGCCTGGCCAAGCAAACCCGCAATTTTGGCCTCGTAGCCGGTCAGGATTTCCTGAATCAGGAGTTTCAGACGCGTATCCCGGCGCAGCAGCTGGTCCGAGAACACCATGCGCGGAATAGCCGGGTGCCTGGCGATGAACGACACATGCGCAAAAAACATTTTTTCCAGCGCATCCAGCGGATTTTCGCCTTTGGTCGCGGCCGCGTCCACCACCTTCATCAGGCGGCCGCGCACCCAGTGGATCGCTGCCAGCCAGATATCGTCCTTGGTCGGAAAATGGCGAAATATCGCGCCCTGGGTCAAGCCCAAAGCATCCGCCATGTCCTGCGTGGTCACCGACTCCACCCCGCGGCTGGCCGCCAGGTCAAGCGCCGCCCGGATAATCTCCTCCTGCCGCTCACCCGCATCCATACGGCGTCTGCGCGGCTTGTCCACCCCTTCTGTTGAAGTCATTTCTTCACGCATTTCGCCCTACTTTAGATAGTAATCAGTCACTATCTTAAATGGGCGACAACACGACGTCAAGAAGTTAGCTCAATCCATGAGATTACAGATAGGAATTGACCTTTTCATCACAGCCAAGTAGAATCCGCAGCTCTTCGGGGTGTAGCGTAGCCTGGTAGCGCGCCTGGTTTGGGACCAGGATGTCGGGAGTTCGAATCTCTCCACCCCGACCAGGATTTGTCCGACAATCTGCCCGTAGCTCAACCGGATAGAGCACCAGCCTTCTAAGCTGGGGGTTACAGGTTCGATTCCTGTCGGGCAGGCCAGTTTGGTCTGTTTCATCAGTGGTGGCTGTAGCTCAGTTGGTAGAGTCCCGGATTGTGATTCCGGTTGTCGTGGGTTCGAGCCCCATCAGCCACCCCAAAAAATACCATAATAAAACCGTCACTTAGGCGGTTTTTCTTTTTCTATTTTTGCTTACTTTTTAAGTCAGTCACCCCTTTTTGCTGTTCTCACTGTTCCCGTTTTGTTCCCGCGACATCCCTACACAACCCGCCGTGCCTGTTCCCGTTTTGTTCCCCTTCCCAGTTGACACACAGTTGCAATAATGAATAATGGGAAGCTTTGCAGTGCCTCTCTCGAAGGCTGCGCTCGAATTGCTCCATGCCCTACCCGGCAACATTGGCGGCATTGTGTTGCCGGTGCAACGCATGACACTCTTCCATGCATTTTCGGCAACCTGCAAGTGCGATAACGTCGTTTCCAGCTCGGCACGTAACCGGAAATCTGGCACATCAGCTCCAAATCCTGGCACTTGAGCGGTGTCACGATCCGACTGACCAGCCTGATCGTCGTGAAAACCACAGCACGGCCATTCAAATCCCCATAGCCTGTCGCCTGCCCTGACTACTGCAGCACATCCCGCGGTTTCCTCCCTTGAGGTTGACCGACGCCTGCCCAGCGAGCACTGCTGAATCCTGACAGGGATGCGGCTGAAGGCCGGCATCTGACAACCCTTAACAGGAACGGTCATTAAAGCACACGCATAGTTCTGTGATTACACAGGAAAACTTTAATGGCTACATACCTGGGGTGGTAACTAGTTGAGAAAATATCTCCGCTTTTTCATAAAGAAAATACTTCTCAAATAATGGTAGAGCCTCACGACCATACGCCGCGCCAAGGCCACGAAGGCGGTCAATCATCCCTACCCCATCAAGCGTAAATTTTCCGGCAGACACCTTTGGTTGAAACGGAAAGAATCGTGGTGACTCTTGCCGATGATCCGAAAGGAGCATCGCCGTTCCATCGGAACCGCGTGACTGTCCCTGCATGAAAAGCGCTGTGGATTTCAGCAAGAGTCCTGCGTAACCAGATTCCAATGGAATATCCAATACCTCTTCCGTGCATCCTAGCCTTACGATAAAAAGATCATCATCGTTCCATCCAAGCACGCTTCGTGCTTCTACGGCTGCCAAGCCTGCCGGGTTATTTGCCCAGATTCCACCATCAACTAGTGGTGCCCCGCTTGGCATCGGGTGTGCTTGAAAGTATGTAGGTGCTGCCGCTGTTGCAAGAGCGACATTGACAGCACTTTCTTTCCAGTCCATTTGCAGCCGGGGATGATGTCTTGTCTTGAACACATATACGTCCTCCTTATCTGCATGGTAAGCCGGAATAACAAGCCGAACTGCGCTGTCACCCAACCGTTTGGACTGAAACGCACGCTCCAAAGCCTTTTTTAGTTGTGAAGGATCATATTTTGGGGCAGCTAGCTGCTTGCCGCTTTTCCAGCTAACATCAATCCAACCCGTCAACTTCGACAACCAACCACTTTGATCAAGTGGATTCTGCTGGTCAAAAATGCGTGGGCCATTGTTTACATAGAACTGAGTGATTTCTCTGGCAGACATGCCAAGACCCAAGCCAAGAGCGATGATGCCGCCGGTTGATGTTCCGGCGATCAAGTCAAAGTGGTCGGCAATGCGCTTGCCCGTGGCCTCCTCGATTGTTTCCAGAAACGCGGCTGCAAATACCCCCTTGATACCGCCACCATCCAACGCAAGAATTCGTCGTTTATTTTTCTGCATCATTCTTCTCCTGGGTGTTTACCGCCGCCTTGCCATTCGCCGGTGGCAAGCCAATGTTCAAAATACATGAGCCAGAGATATGCCCAAGGCACAATTGTTTCGGCAATGGATTTGTCGAGTGTCCATTCGTCGTGGCTGTGGAAATACAAACATAGACGAACAGGCTTGGTTGAATACACATGCGGCAAGTACTTTCCTGCGGCCAGTTCATTGAGATCTGGACTCAGTACAGTCACCTCGGGTAAGCCGTAGCTCTTGAATCGAATCCGCAGTTGATAAGAGCGGCTGAGTGGGCTCGGCCTTGCATCAAACTCCCAGTTCAATTCACCTCGTCGTACCTGCCCATGACCACGGCAAATCGGACTGGATTTGAGTCTTATCCACTGCTGCTCGGGACTAAGAATTTTGGCCATTTCAAGAGATTCCTATCGCCCAAAGAATGTGTTCTTTGGCACAACCACCGATCCACGCGCTAGCGACGCAATCAAACCAAGGGCCGGCGCGACGGCGAGTAGCCCAGCAGATCGCGCTTGTCCGATGGGGTTGGTAATGCCTGTGAGAATCTCACGCACATGCTCCTTCTTTGCGCCAAATTTATTGGACAGGCTTTCTGAAAATTGGTCGACTCCCTCAACCTGAAGCAGCGACTCCACCGATGTCAGCGCATCCCTTTGCCACTCGTAGAAGACCGCTGCCAAGCGCGGATCACTGTTCCATTTATCAGCAAAGTTTTCGCCTGCTGTGGTTTCGTTTTCGATGACGAAGTGTTGTTGTCCTGAGCGCATTTCGATGCGAATGAAGGTCGGCATCTCTCGAATGACAGCGGTGATGAAGTCAAAGGCATCGGAGTGAACCATTTGCGTTGCACACTTTGCATAAGCCCATCCTGCAAGCGTGGTAATGATGACTGAGATTGGTGCCAAGTCTGCACGAGTGGTATCCACGAACAGCTGATCGCGGTGACGCTTCAGCAGTTGAACGATTCTCTTTAGGAAAGGCTTGGATATCGTTGGTTCTGGTAGGGGCTCAACGTTGTCATAAGCCGCCTTTGCAAAATTTGTCTCAGCCAGATAGAAGCGTGGCCTGATCGCGGCATATTGGTCAAATTTACCGATATAGCCCTTCGGATTTGTGGGCTTCCATTGCGCTAATGCTTTGTCCGGCACCAATTCTCCACCCTGATAACAGTGAGGATTGCCGATGGATGGTGTGATGTCCAGATGAAACTCGTTGGCATAGTTAATACGCCAGCATCGTTTCTTTTCTTCCAGCATGCCTTTGTAGGTGGCGTGCTCCTTGAGACGAGTACCTATAAGCGCCTTGATAGCCCGTGCATCAGATGTGTGCGGCAACGTCGGCAAGTGACACACCAAATCAACATCGAACTCGTTGCTGGCGAGGGGTTTGATTGTGGTGCCAAGGGCCACAGACCCTTGGGGATAGATATGCGCTTGGTCAAGATATGGGGAACTCGACCCAGAAAGCCATGAGCCGACGGCTTCGTACCTGGCCTTTGCAGTTTGATACTGTGTTTCTGTGATTTCAATCTGCTGGCAAAGCTGGTCTAGCAGTCCCACGACCATCTGCTTCTTCCGTGTTGCCAACAGAGCTACTTGCGTGTCGCGGTTCATACAGACCTTTCCTGGGACTCGATCCCGTGTTAGACTTCATTGTCGAAAACGACAAGATCAACTTATCGGGATTAATTCTAGCGCTACTTGTCGATAACGTCAAGTTAGTATTGGTATAAGAGACAAATGGAAGAATCTAGCAGAAAAGTGTTTGCAGAACGGCTGCGTGACTCCCGCGAGCGACTGCGTGGGTTGACGCAAGCTCAGTTGGCAGAGAAGACAGGACTCCCGTCCACGTCCATTTCGCATTTTGAAAATCCGGAAGGCACGCGCAAACCGTCGTTTGACAACCTCCGACGGTTGGCCAATGCCCTTGAAGTAACAACGGACTACTTGCTTGGCCGCTCGGACGACCATGTGGGGATGCCTGTGGCCAATGATGCTCTGTACCGCGATGTCCAGAATCTGACAGATGCCGACAAGGAATTTGCGCAATTGATGATCAAGAAAATGCTGGAAAAGAATCAGCCCAAGGGGTAACCATGTCCGACAGTCGACTCAAAGATGCCACCCTTCATGCGGAGAAGTTAGTTCGAGATGAGAAGCTCGCACTTCCCATCGACCTGATGGCTCTGGCAAAGAGCCGTGACATTTTGGTTGAAGCAAAACCAGAGACTACCAAGGGTGTGTCTGGGATGTTGCTGCGAGCCGGAGACAACTTCGCTATCTGTTACGCGACACACATCAATAGCAGTGGGTTCCAACGATTCAGTATCGCGCACGAGCTGGGCCACTATTTCTTGGCGGGTCATCCAGAACATCTTTTCAGTGGAGGCAAGGCCATTCATGAATCTCAGGCGGGCTTTGGATCGCGCGATCAAATTGAACTGGAGGCTGACCACTTCGCCGCCGGTTTACTGATGCCGTCCCACCTGTTCAAGTCCGAAGCGGGCAAATACGCGGATGGATTTACTGCAATTGAAAAACTGGCAGACCGTTGTCAGACCTCGTTGACCGCTTCGGCGATCCGATATGCCGAACTTACTGACGCCGCTGTAGCTGTCGTTATCAGTTCCGGGTCGTCTGTGGACTACTGTTTTGCCTCACGCGCCATGCGCGGCATCAGGGGCTACAAACATCCGCTCAAAGGCTCCGTGCTACCAAGGGACTCATTGACACGGGATTTTAATCAGACCGAAAGCAACGTCGTTGGTGCCCAGCGAGAGGAGGGCGATGCAGACCTGATCGCTTGGTTTCGCGCTGACGATGAGATTGATGCAAGCGAGGAAATCGTTGGACTTGGTGATTACGGCAAAACGCTCACAATCATCACAGCCGAACTTGTTGACGACGTTGAAGATTGCGATGACATGACATCAACTCCACCACGATTCAAGTGATTAGCTGCACTCGGTCGAAAAGGGCTGGTCCACGATGGGCGGCAGCTGGCAGAATCTGACTTTGGTCTATGATCGCTAATAGGCACGTTTCTGCCTATCATCATCGGACGTTGGTTCCAACAGCGGTCATTCAGCCTTGGGGCCCATTACGTTTGGAAGAGGGTGTGAACGCCTCATGGCCTTACTGAGGCCGTCCGCACATATGGCAATAACATAAAAAACTGGGCAACATGAGCCAACTTCTTATCAACGACTACCTCAAGCAGCTCGACCTGATCAAAAAGGTCAGCGGCAGTCACCGTGAAACCATCGTCCGCGAAGCCTTCAAGGATTTGCTCAAAGCCTGGGGGCGTCAGCATGGCCTGGTGTTCTTGGCCGAATACCCGCTCAAAACCGCCACCAAAAGCAACATCGCCGTCGATGGCGCGCTGCTGCACGAACTGCGCATGCCGCTAGGCTACTGGGAAGCCAAGGACGAAAAAGACGACCTTGATAGCGAGATCGAAAAGAAGTTTAAAAAGGGCTACCCGCGAGACAACATCATCTTTTCTGACGATGCCACCGCCGTTCTGGTGCAGAACAAAAACGAAGCTTTGCGCTGTGACATGACCGATACCGAGGCGCTGGCCAAGCTGCTCAAGCTGTTCTTCGGCTTCGAGCGCCCTGAAATCGCCGGCTTCCGCGCAGCGGTCGAACAGTTCAAACAAGACCTGCCCGCCGTGCTGGAAGCCCTGCGCCTGATGATCGAGCGCGAACATATCGCCAACGAGGGCTTCCGCAAGGCAGAGCAAAAATTCCTGGTGCATGCGCAAGAGGTCATCAACCCCAACCTCACCGATGCCGATGTGCGCGAAATGCTGATCCAGCACATCCTCACTGAAGAAATCTTCGCCAAGGTGTTTGACGACTCGGATTTCCACCAGCACAACAACGTGGCGCGCGAACTGTACGCGCTGGAGGACGAGTTTTTCACCGGCAATCTGAAAAAACAGACCCTCAAAGGCCTCGAAACCTACTACGCAGCCATCCGCGCCGCCGCCGCGCAAATCGGCAGCCACAGCGAAAAGCAAACCTTCCTCAAGGTCATCTACGAAAACTTCTACAAGGTCTACAACGCCAAGGCCGCCGACAGGCTGGGCGTGGTGTACACGCCCAACGAAATCGTGCGCTTCATGATCGACGGCGCCGACTGGCTCACCGAAAAACACTTCGGCAAAAACTTGATCGACAAGGACGTGGAAATCCTCGACCCCGCCACCGGTACCGGCACATTCATTAGCGAGCTGCTGGAACACTTTCGCGGCCAGCCCGCCAAGCTCAAACACAAATACCTCAACGAACTGCACGCCAACGAAGTTGCCATCCTGCCCTACTACGTGGCCAACCTGAACATTGAGTCCACCTACGCCGCCATCACCGGCAACTACGAAGAATTCCCCAACCTGTGCTTTGTGGACACGCTGGACAACGTCGGCCTGCACACCTCAGCGCACGGCACCACGGCGGATTTGTTCGGCAGCGTGAGCGAAGAAAACGTCGTCCGCATCAAGCGGCAAAACAGCAAGCGCATCAGCGTCATCATCGGCAACCCTCCGTACAACGCCAACCAGGCGAACGAGAACGACAACAATAAAAACCGCGAATATCCCGCGATAGACAAGCGCATCAAGGATACCTACATCCACGCCAGTACCGCGCAGAAAACCAAGCTCTACGACATGTATGCGCGCTTCTTTCGCTGGGCCAGCGACCGGCTGAGCGAAAACGGTGTGCTGGCCTTTGTCACCAACCGCAGCTTCATCGAGAGCCGCACCTTTGACGGCTTCCGCAAGACTGTGGCGCATGAATTCAGTGACATCTATGTGGTGGACTTGGGCGGCGACGTGCGCGCCAACCCTAAGTTAAGCGGCACCAAGCACAACGTGTTCGGCATCCAGACCGGCGTGGCGATCAGCTTCATGGTCAAGCGCGTGAGCGGAAGCAAGGACAAGAAGTCCGCCCGCGTGTTTTACGTGCGCCGCCCTGAAATGGAAACGGCGGAAGAAAAACTCGGCTTTCTTGCCAATCACCCCATGAGCAGCTTGAGCTTTGACGAAGTACAGCCCGACAAGGCAAGCAACTGGGTGAATCTGACCAATAACGATTTTGAATCTTTGCTGCCGCTGGCGAGCAAGGACACCAAGGCGGCGAAAACGGCGGGGAAAGAGCGGGCGATATTCAAGTTATTTTCGTTGGGGGTTGTGACCAACCGTGACGAATGGGTATACGACGAACGAGATCAATACCTGAATACCAAGGTGCGCTTTCTCGTTGAAACCTACAACGCCGATTTGCAAGCCAGCACGAATACTACTAAGACGCCCGCAGACTTCGGCTCTGCCATCAAGTGGACCCGCGCTGTGAAGGCCGATCTCCAGAAAGGCTTGCGATATTCGTTTGACGACACTGCCACAACAGACGCGTGCTACCGGCCGTTTGTGAAGCGCCGTCTGTACTTCCATCAAAAACTCAACGAAATGCAGTATCAATTGCCGTCGATCTTCGGTCGCGGCGACGTCAGGAATCCGTCCATCGTGATCTCGGATGCCACGGCTCAGAAGCCCTGGATGGTGTGCGCCGTTGAGCAAGTGCCTGACTTGCATTTCGTTGGCGCTGCGGCAGGAGCGGTTTGCATTCCTGTTCAACGGCTTACTCCGGATGGAGGACGGTCAGACAACATCACCGACTGGGGACTCAAGCAATTCCGGCAGCACTATGAACAGCCCTCTCCCGCCAGCGGGAGAGGAAACAAGACGCAGAAGATCACCAAGGAAGCCATCTTCCACTACTGCTACGCCGTGCTGCACGATCCGATTTACCGCAAAAAATACGCGCAGAACCTGAAGCGCGAGTTCCCGCGTATGCCGTTCTATGCGGACTTTTGGCAGTGGGCAGCGTGGGGCGAGGCGTTGATGCACACACACATCGGCTACGAAGCGGTGGAGCCATACCCGCTCCAGCGCACCGACATCCCCGACGAAAAATCCCGCGCCGCAGGTTTGCAGCCCAAAGCCCTGCTGCGTGCCGACAAAGACGCGGGCAGTGTCACGCTGGATAGCGAAACCACCTTGCGCGGCATTCCACCCGAAGCATGGGACTACAAGCTGGGCAACCGCTGCGCGCTGGAATGGGTGCTCGATCAGTACAAGGAAAAGAAACCGAAAGACCCCACCATCCGCGAGAAATTCGACACCTACCGCTTCGCCGATTACAAGGAAAAAGTGATCGATCTGCTCACCCGCGTAACCACTGTGAGTGTGGAGACTGTGCAGATTATCCAGGCGATGAAGGTGGCTGCACGATGAATCGGGGTGACGTATGTGTTTCATCTCTACACAAAGGTACGAGATGTTGGTTGCGAAGCTCAAGGCGATTGGGGTGGATGAGAACTACAACAGCGTCAACACCAAACTTAATCGTGGGTCATTCAGCTTTGCTTTTGCCTTGCAATGCTTCAAGGCGGTGGACGCGAAAGAAATTCGCCTGAATTAAGGAAACTACGACTAGAATTTCACTCGTGAGTCGCAAAATAATGTGATCCGGGTAAACATGGAGGATCATTAGATATGTCACAAGCCAGCCGTATTGAATGGACAGAAGCAACGTGGAATCCCACAGTAGGATGTACCAAGATTTCTTCCGGCTGCAAACATTGCTATGCGGAAGCGATGGCGGTACGTTTACATGCAATGGGTACATCAGGTTATGAGAATGGCTTCAAGTTAACGATACTGCCTGATCGTCTAAATGAACCACTACGCCGCAAAAAACCTACGGTTTATTTCGTGAACTCAATGTCCGACCTCTTCCACCAGAGCATACCGGATGCCTACATTGACCAAGTTTTTGACGTGATTGCGCGTAGCCCGCAACACACTTTCCAAGTGTTAACCAAACGAGCGGAACGCATGGCTTTTTATTTCCGTAGTCGTACCGTACCGAGCAACGCCTGGCTCGGCGTGACGGTCGAAGATCGCAAGGATGGTGTACCTCGAATTGATAAGCTGCGCGAGATTGATGCGACTATTCGTTTTCTGTCGATTGAGCCACTTCTTGAGGATATTGGCGAGATTGACCTGACTGACATCCATTGGGTAATTGTTGGGGGCGAGTCAGGATCGAGGGCGCGGCCCATGAAGCCTGAGTGGGTGGAACCCATTCGCCAGCAGTGCGAAGAAGCCGGTGCAGACTTTTTCTTTAAGCAATGGGGGGGATGGGGTGCGGATGGCGTAAAACGCGCCAAGAAACAAAACGGACGCCAGTTACACGGGCGCACTTGGGATGACATGCCAGCCATACAGCAATTCATGTAAATGTCATCCGACGATAAATATCTTTGGAAAATTGGCTCACCGCCGCCTATTCTGGATCGGCATAGCCAAACCAAACACAACATCGTTGAAGAGTACGTTAGACGATATGTTCTAAAGCTTATGGCTCAGGCAAATATTCCTGAGCTTCATTTGTCCTTAGTTGATGGCTTCTGTGGCGGAGGGTGCTATCGAACTGAAGAAGGGGGATTAGCGGATGGGTCGCCACTGCTAATGATGCGCGCAGTACGCGAAGCCAGGATGTTTCTTAACCAGAACCGCCGAACGCCCCGAAAAATCAATGTTGAATACTCTTTTGTAGACATCCTGCCAGACACTACGAACCATTTGCAGTATTGGCTAGATGGAAGACTCCAAGAGAATGCAATAGACCTCATTGATTACAACAGAACCAAAATTACCACCAACAATTTTTTCTCTGAACTACCTAATATTGTCAGCAAAATTCAGCAGCGAAAAATGGGCGAACATGCCATTTTTGTTCTTGATCAATACAGCTATAAAGACATCCCGTTGCCGGAGATTGCCAGCACTCTGCGAACCCTCAAGGGAGCAGAAGTCATAATGACCTTTAATGTCGATAACCTCACCACATACCTCGCAGACCGCGCCGCCAATCGCAAGCCAATAGAAACCATAGGGTTGGACAAATACATCCCGTGGTCTCAACTTAAGGAAATTAAGGCCACGCAGCAACGGGAGTGGCGACAAATCTTACAGCGACACCTTGCCCACGGTATTAAGTGTGAATCTGGCGCTCAATTTATGACCCTGTTTTTTGTGAAGCCATATGGAACAAATTCATGGGGTTATTGGCTGATTCATTTGTCGAATCGTTACCGTGCTCACGAAGTTATGAAATCTCTTCATTGGGAACACGCTACGGAATTCGGACATGAATTGGAACCGGGTGTTTTTGTGCTTGGCTATAACGCCAATAAAGATAGCAGCTACACAGGACAACAAACAATGGTGTTGGGGCCAGAGTCAAAAGATGCCTGCATAAATGGGGTAAGAGAACACTTCGGAGAGAAAATATTTTCGCTTAATCGGCCAATTCGTGTGGGAGAACTTTTTCAAGGGTGCGTAAGCGAATCTACAGCAGCAGAAATTCATTTGTTAGAGGCCACGAGCCAACTACACGCTTCCAAAGATATTGTCATCGTATCCAAAGATGGAACGGTACGACGCCCTTCTAAAACTTATCGAGCTGATGATGTTATCGAAGCATCGAGGCAAATAAAAATTATCGGCTTCTAATAACAATGGACACAATATGACCAGCCGCCGCAAGCAGCCAGCCAGCCAGCCCAGAACGCTTGGAAACCAGATCTGAAACAACGTGGAATTCTGCCATCGGTGTCGAGGAAAAGAATCACAACTCAAACACCAAATCCTCGCAAAAACCATTGCCGTTCGCAAGTTCATGAGAGTATCCCATTTGGTTTGACAGCACGCGGCATCCTCCCTCAGCCACAAAATCACAGTTGGTATGGCTGTGACCGAACACCCAAAGATCAATCTTGTTCTGCGCCATGAGCCGGGACAGGTCGGTGGTGAAATAAGGCGATAGCCGGTCGCCCATATAGGCATGGTGAATCGTTTTGGGATGGGGGGAGAAATGTGTCACTACCACCGTTTTTCCGTCGAAGGGTTTGGCAAGCTCGGCGGTCAGGAAAGCGACAGTTTTACTGTGCAGCCGTGCCGTTTCGCGGGGCTCAAGGGGCTTGCCGTCACTCCCTCGAATAATGTGAAAATCGCTGATTGCACGTTTGGCAGCCATCATGGCACGAGCCATAGGCTCTCCTTC
>JASJPA010000006.1:0-5617 GCA_031426955.1 Sulfuricella sp. | reverse complement strand
GATACGCGCCAGTTCAGCCTGGACAAGCTCGTCGCCAGCCTCAATCTCAGCGGCCCGGCCATGCCCAGGGCGCTCGACATCAACCTGGGTGGTGCTGCCCGGCTCGACCTCGCCAAACAGGATGCGCATCTGGACCTGGCCGGCAAACTCGACGACAGCCCGCTCAAGGCCAGGCTCGGCATCAGCCATTTCGATGCGCCGGCCTATGATTTCGATATCGCCATCGAGCAGCTGGATGTCGACCGCTATTTGTCGCCCGCCAAACCCGAGGCGAAGCAGCCCGAAAAGCCGCTGGATTTCGGCTTCCTGAAAAACCTCAACGCCAGCGGCCAGCTCAGCATCGGCGCGCTCAAGGTCGCCAACATCAAGTCCTCCAACATCAAGCTCAACCTCAAGGCAGGCGGCGGCAATCTGAACGTCGCGCCGATTTCGGCGAATTTCTACCAGGGGACGTTGAATGGCGCGATCTCCCTGCATGGCGCCGGAACGCCCCGCGTGGCGCTGAAGCAGAATCTGGCCGGGGTCAGCGTCGGCCCGATGCTGAAGGACGCGGCCAATGTCGACATGCTGGAAGGGCGCGGCAGCGTGGCCCTCGACGTCAACGCCCAGGGCGCCACCGTCAGCGCCATGAAGAAAGCGCTGCAGGGCAGTGCCGCGCTCAACCTGCACGACGGCGCGCTGAAAGGCATCAACATCGCCGGCGCAATCCGCAGCGCCAAGGCCAAGTTCGGCTCGCTTCAGGGGGAATCCATCCAGGCCGCCAATGCAGCCGACAGGACCGATTTTTCCGAGTTGAAAGCCAGCTTCCAGATTAACAACGGCGTTGCCCATAACGAGGACCTCTCCGCCAAATCGCCGCTGCTGCGCCTAACCGGCAATGGCGACGTGAATATCGGCGAGAGCTCGATGAATTATCTCGCCAAGGCCACGGTGGTCGCTTCCCTGGAAGGCCAGGGTGGCAAGGAGCTGTCCGCGCTCAAGGGCATGACGGTGCCGGTGCGCATCACCGGGCCGTTCGCCGGGCTGAAATACAGCCTGGATTTCAACGCCATGGCCTCCGAGGCGGTGAAGCAGAAGGTCGAGCAGAAAAAAGAGGAAATCAAATCGCGCCTCGGCGAAGAGCTGAAGGGCGGCCTGAAAGGGCTGTTCAAGTAAGTAAAAATCCATGAACATTATGAGCTTAATTGAACCGCAGAGGCGCAGAGACGCAGAGATTTTGATTTTCTCTGCGCCTCTGCGCCTCTGCGGTTAGGAAATTGCCGTTTTCAGGATGAAGGATTTTTCACGGCGCCTGATCGAGTGGCAGAAGCAGCACGGCCGGCACGGGCTGCCTTGGCAGCAGACCCGCGATCCCTACGCGGTGTGGCTGTCGGAAATCATGCTGCAGCAGACCCAGGTCGCCAGCGTCATCCCCTATTACCAGCGCTTCATCGCGCGCTTTCCCGATATTGCCGCCCTCGCCTCCGCGTCGCAGGACGAGGTGCTCGCCCATTGGAGCGGGCTCGGCTACTACGCGCGCGGACGCAACCTGCACCGTGCCGCGCAGCTCGTGGTGGCGCAGCATGGCGGCGTTTTTCCGTCCGATCCCGAGTGGGCCGTGGCGCTGCCCGGCATCGGCCGCTCCACCGCCGCAGCGATCCTGGCTTTCTCCTTCGGCCAGCGCCGTGCCATCCTGGATGGCAACGTCAAGCGTGTGCTGGCGCGCTGCTTCGGCATCGCCGGCTATCCCGGCACCAAGGCGGTGGAAAACCGTCTGTGGCAACAGGCCGAGGCGCTTCTGCCCGAATCCGGCATCGAAACCTATACCCAGGCGCTGATGGACCTGGGTGCCACGGTGTGCACCCGCAAGCCGTCCTGTGCCGCCTGCCCCCTTGGTTCCGGCTGCATCGCCTACAATGAAAAGCGGGTGGCGGAGCTGCCCGAGCCCAAACCGCGCAAGTCGCTGCCGCAGAAGGAAACCGCCATGCTGATCCTGCTACGCCAGGGCGAGGTGTACCTGGAAAAGCGGCCGCCCACCGGCATCTGGGGCGGCATGTGGAGCTTGCCCGAAGCGCCGGTTTTAGAGACGGACTCGCTTGCCCGCCTCGGCATGGCTGGCAGGGAGAGCAAGCCGCTGCCTGAGCGGCTGCATACCTTCACCCATTTCCGCCTGCGCATCGTGCCGCGGGTGTTCGAGGTGACGGCAAATCAAAACAAGCGCCCTTCACCTTCGCTCCCTCTCCCGCAAGCGGGAGAGGGTTGGGGTGAGGGTGGTCCACAGCCGGGCGCGCGCGAATCCGGCGGGCGGTGGCTTACCTTGGCGGATGCGCTGGGGGCGGCGCTGCCCAAGCCGGTGCGGGAAATCCTGAAAGGGCTGGCGTAGGTGAGGGGTGATGAGGGATAAGTGGGGGGGCGTTTTTTTTCATTACTAATCACCCATTACTCATCGCCGCCCTTTGGTTAGAATAGAGCCATGCTGATCGACACCCACTGCCACCTCGATGCCGCCGAATTCGACGCCGACCGCGACGAAGTGGCGGCGCGCGCTCGCGCAGCGGGGGTCGGGGTCATCGTGGTTCCTGGCGTGGAGCGAGCCGGCTTCGCTGCGCTGCTGGCGACTTGCGAGCGCTATCCCGGCTGTGTCCCTGCGCTGGGCATTCATCCGATGTATGTGGATCGGGCCCAGCCCGAAGATTTGACGGTGCTGCGAGAGATGATCGTTCAGCACCACCCGGTCGCTATCGGCGAAATCGGCCTGGATTTTTTCGTGCCGGATTACGACCGCGAGCGTCAGGAATTCTATTTTTCCGAACAACTGAAAATCGCCCGGGAATTTGACCTGCCGGTGCTGCTGCACATCCGCCGGGCGCAGGATACGGTGCTGAAATTCCTGCGCCTTGCCAAGGTGAGGGGCGGCATCGCCCATGCCTTCAGCGGCAGCCTCCAGCAGGCGGAGGAGTTCATCAAACTGGGCTTCAAGCTCGGCTTCGGCGGTGCCATGACTTACGACCGCGCCACCAAACTGCGCGAACTGGCCGCCACCCTGCCGCTGGACAGCATCGTGCTCGAAACCGATGCGCCGGACATTCCGCCGGCGTTCATCGGCAAAGCGCGCAACAGCCCGGAATACCTGCCGCGCATCGCCGAGACCCTGGCTGAATTGCGCGGGCTGACAGTCGCCGAGGTAGTTGCGGCGACCACGGCCAATGCCAGGGCGATCCTGAAAGGACTTGCATGAGGAATCACGCAACTCAGCGCATGGCGTACCTGTCGATCGTGACCTCGATTGCGACGATGGCGCTGAAATTCGGCGCCTATTTCCTCACCGGTTCGGTGAGCCTGTTTTCCGACGCCGTCGAATCGCTGGTCAACCTTGCTGCCGGCCTGATTGCCCTGACGGCGCTGATCATTGCTTCCCGTCCTGCAGATGTCGATCACGCCTACGGTCACGACAAGGCGGAATACTTTTCCAGCGGCGCCGAAGGCGCACTGATCCTGGTGGCGGCGGTATCCATCATCTATGCGGCGGTAGGGCGCTTCCTGCATCCGGTTGCGCTGGAAAACCTCGGCCCAGGCCTGATGGTTTCGTTGCTCGCGGCGGCACTCAATTTCGCCGCGGCACGGGCCATGCTGAAGGTGGGAACCCAGTACGACAGCATCACCCTGGAAGCGGACGCCAAACACCTCATGACCGACGTCTGGACCTCGGTAGGGGTTGTGGCGGGCCTAGGCGTGGTGATGTTCGCGCCGCCCTCGTGGCAGATACTCGATCCGCTGATGGCGGTGGCGGTGGGGTTGCATATCATCTTCACCGGGATCCATCTGCTGCGGCGCTCCTGGAGCGGGCTGATGGACGCCGCCCTGCCGGCCGTTGAGGTAGGGCAGATCGAGGCGGAGATCGGCAAATTATTGCCCAGTGGCACCTCCTTTCACGACCTGCGCACCCGCAAATCCGGTTCGCGCCGCTTCATCGATTTTCACCTGCTGGTGCCGGGGGAAAGTACGGTGATCGAGGCGCATGCCCTGTGCGACCGGATCGAGGAAGCGCTTGAGCGCACCTTGCCCAACACCGCAGTGACGATCCATGTCGAGCCGCTGGAAACGCATGGCTCTGGCCATGAATAAATGAAAAAAACAGCCACAGAGATCACAGAGATCACAGAGGGGTAAAATGGTTTTTAATCCGGATTGTCCATTAGACCGAAAACCCCGTCATTCCGGCGAAAGCCGGAATCCAGAAACCAGCGTCAATGCTGGATTCCGGGTCAAGCCCGGAATGACGGGATAATGGATTATCTGGGTTTAAACTCTGTGCCCTCTGTGATCTCTGTGGCTAAAAAAGGCTCTTAAATGCAACCCCAATTCGAACGCACCCATATCCTGATCGGCGATGAAGGCATCTCCAGGCTGGCATCCAGGCATGTGTTCGTCGCCGGGCTCGGCGGCGTTGGCTCTTACTGCGCGGAAGCGCTGGCGCGCGCCGGCATCGGCCGGCTGACCCTGCTCGACCACGACGTGGTGGCGGCCTCCAATATCAACCGCCAGCTGCCGGCATTGCTCTCCACCGTGGGCCAGCCCAAGGCGGAACTGATGGCGGCGCGCATCCGCGACATCAATCCTGAATGCCAACTGACGGTCATCCGGCAGTTTCTCAATACCGAAAACGTCAACGATCTGGTACCGGGAGACTGCGATTACGTGGTGGATGCGATCGATTCGCTGGCGTGCAAGGTGGCGCTGGTGGCGGAAAGCCTGAAGCGCGGCCTGAAGGTGGTTTCGAGCATGGGGGCGGGCAATCGCCTCGACCCGAGCCGGATCAAGCTCGCCGACATCAGCCAGACCGAAATGTGCCCGCTCGCGCGCCAGATGAGGAAGCGCCTGCAGCGCCACGGCATCCGCCAGGGTCTGCTGACGGTGTTTTCCGACGAGCAACCCAGCGCGCCGCTGCCGCCCCAGCCGGTGGAAGGATCGGGCCGTCCGCGCGCGGTCAACGGCACCATCAGCTATATGCCGCCGCTGTTCGGCTATATGCTTGCGGGGGCGGTGATCCAGGAGCTGCTGAAAACCGCCGAATGAAAATGCAGCGCAGAGCCTATATCAAAGATGCGAGCTGTGATGGATTTTGTGTGCGCTACGCGCAGAGGTTTAGATGCCGGGGGCTGCCCGGCAGGCAGGTCACTTTTCTTGCTTCGCCAAGAAAAGCTAACCAAAAGAAGGCGACCCACCCGCACCGGCCCTTCGGGCTTCCCTCGGTTTTCCGGGCAAATCGGGCGGCCGCGTTAAACTCGGCCTTTGGCCTCAGACAAACGCAGCCGACGGCCCCCGATTCACCCGGAAAACCGAGGCGGTGCAGAGGGGGATTAAAAAAGGTCTTGTGGGCGGAGCCTGTGTTTTGGATGCCCTCCCCGCTGGGGAGGGCTGGGTGGGGGAGGTTTGGATGTTCGGTCCCCTTGATCCACCGCCGAGTAGCGCAGCCAAGCCGGGGGGTTTCTGCGAGGACTGTTTGAGCGCAAAGCGCGAGTTCCGCAGCAGCCCGGCTTGGCGAGCAACGCAGGGAACCCCGAAGGGGCGGTGGATAGGGGCTGAAGCGAGCCGCGATAAATTGCGCTGAATTGTGAGATAACTGCTTTAAACACGT
>JASJPA010000005.1:0-159940 GCA_031426955.1 Sulfuricella sp. | reverse complement strand
ATCGTCTCCCCTCCCGCTTGCGGGAGGGGATTGAGGGGAGGGCTGGCGCCGCTCCACATGCACGAGGATTCCAGCCGTTTTTTAGAATCAATCGTCGAGAGTAGTGAGAAATGCCAGGATATCGCGGATTTCTTCGGGCTTGAGCTGGTTCAGCACATCCTTGCTGGGATCCTTCATTTCCTCGTCGTGGATGCGCTCGCCCTTGATGAACTTGTCGACCTGGCGATTCAGGTAAACCGTATACTGACCGGAAAGCATCGGCATGCCGCGCTTGCCCATCCCGGTACGGCCATGGCAGGAGGAGCACTCGTTCTTGTAGAGCTTGGCGCCGGCATCGACATCACCCTCCGAGCGGGGAATGTTGAGCACTTTTTCCACGGCCAACAGACGGGTGAGGGCATCGTCGGTATCCTTGAACACCGGATAAGTGGTGTCGAGCTTGATAGAGGCGAGATAGGCCGAAATGTGGACGATATCCTCATCGGGCAGCTCCCGCTCCAGAGTGTAGGGGAACATCGGCAAATTCATGCGCTTGCGCGACTTGAACTTCTTCAGCTGGTCCATCAGGTATTCCACGTCCAGACCCGCCAGGCGCGGGTACTCGCCCTTCTTCCCTCCCTGGCCGGAGTCACCATGGCAGGCCGCGCACACGCCATTGATCTGGCGGCCGGTTTCCATGTCGGCCTTGAGGGCGGTAATGGCGGCTGTCATTTGGGTAGTATGCTTGCTAGAAGAAGGCGCCGGCTCCGACGCTTCAACCACCGCTTGCGGCTTGGCGGATTTTTTGGCCGCCGGCTTGTCGGCGGCGGGACTAATCGCGGGCGCCAGTACCAGGGCCGAAAGCAGCAATAAAAGATAATTTCTTGGTTTTACAGACACTTGCCACGTCTCCCGGCTAGATGAATTGATCCAAATCAATCGCAATTCTACGACAAAAGCGCTGATTGCGCACCTTGACCATAACCGGCCGAACACTCAGAATGGCGGCCTGCTCATGTGGAAAATCCTATGATAAATCCCAACTCCGGCAACCCCATCGGCGTATTCGACTCCGGCGTGGGGGGGCTGACCGTGGTACGCGCCCTGATGGAGCGCCTGCCGTTTGAAAACATCATCTATTTCGGCGACACTGCGCGAGTACCCTACGGCGTGAAATCGGTCGAAACCATCGCCCATTACACCACCCAGATCGCCGAATTCCTGCTCGCCAAAGAGGTCAAGCTGCTGGTCATTGCCTGCAACACCATGGCGGCAGTGGCCTCGCAGGTGGTGAAGGATCTTTCCCCGGTGCCGGTGCTGGACGTGATCGATGCCGGCGCGCTCGGCGCCATCGCCACTTCGACGAAAAAGCAGGTGGGCGTGATTGGCACCCCCACCACCATCAACAGCAACGCCTATGCCCGCGCCATCCACCAGTACGAGCCGGAGGTGCGGATTTTCTCCCAGGCCTGCCCGTTGTTCGTGCCGCTGGTGGAAGAAGGCTGGCTGGATCATCCGGTCACGCGGCTGACCGCGCAGGAATACCTCAAGCCGGTGCTGGCGCAGGACATCGACACCCTGGTGCTGGGCTGCACCCATTACCCCCTGCTCAAGCCGCTGCTGCAGGATGTAGTGGGGCCAGGCGTGAGGCTGGTGGATTCGGCCGAGGCGATGGCGGAGGAAACCGCCTCTGTGCTCAACGAAATGAATCTGGCCAATCCGCAGCGCACGCCGCCGCGCTACGAATTCTACGTGACCGACGTACCGCTCCGCTTCCAGACCATCGGCGAGCGCTTCCTGGGGCGCACCCTGTCCAATGTGCACGTGGTGAAATGGTAGTTACGAGAACTCGTAGCCCTTCCCGAACAAGCCCAGGCACACATCCACCACCGCGGCGTCGTACAGCCTGCCGCGGTTCTTCCTGATCTCCGCCAGCGCCTTCTCGGTGCCGAGTCCCGGCCGGTAGGGGCGGTACGAGGCCATCGATTCGACCACGTCGGCCACGCACATGATGCGTGCGCCGAGCATGATCTCGTCGCCCTTCAGCCCTCGCGGGTAGCCGCTGCCATCCAGATGCTCGTGGTGCTGGTACACCATCTGCGCCACCGGCCATGGGAATTCGATGTTCTTCAGGATGTCATACCCAACTTGGACATGGACCTTGATCAGGGCGTACTCGATCTCCCCCAGCTTGCCGGGAAAGCTCAGGATCTCGGCGGGGATGTGAATTTTGCCGATGTCGTGGATGGTCGCGGCAAGGTAAATGCCGTGAACTTCCTCCTCCGGCAGGCGCATTTCCTCGGCGATGCGCTGGGCGAGACCGGCAACGCGGCGCTGGTGGCCGGCGGTGTAGGGGTCGCGCATCTCGATGGTGGTGGCGATGGCTTGGACGGTCTCCTCCATGCTGTTTTCCAGCTGCTCCAGGCTGCGCTTACGCTCGGCTTCGAGCCGCTCGCGCTCGGTGATGTCCTGGGCGGCGCCGTCCCACGCCACGCTGCCGTCCTCCTGCGCGCTCGGCATGGCGTTGAGCAGGATGTGCCTGACCCCGCCCGCCCGGTCGAGCCAGCGGAATGCCTGGTTCAGGCGCACCCCGCCCGCCTCGCAGCGGGCCAGCGCCGCCTCGTAGGCTTGCCGGTCCTCGACGTGAAAGCCGCCGCCGAACGCCGCCGCGTCGGCCAGCAGTTCGTCCGGCGGCAGCCCCAGCACCTCGCTGGAGCCCTTGCTGACATAGGTGAAGCGGGCCTTGCCGTCTTGGTAGCGCAGCATCTGGTAGAGCATCTCCGGCACGTTGTCCGCCATGCTGATAAAACGATGCTCCGAAGCGATGCGCGCGAGCGTGGTGTCGAACAGGCCCGCCACGGCGAGATAGACATTGAGCAGCTCCCTGGACAAGGGCGCGTCGGTGCGGTGCCCCACCAGCATCACAGTCGCGGTGCGGCGGCCCTCGGTCAAGGGCAGGAAGGCCATCGAACAGGCCTGCGGCAGATCCAGCGTTTCGGTTGCCAGGAAGCCGCTGTCCAGCACCTGGGCAATAGTCTTTCCGGCAACCTCGACCAGGCGGGGGCAAAGGCTTGCATCAACCGGACTACAGGAATGGACGATGATCCTGCCGTCCGGGCGCCGTCCGGCGAAAGCGACGATGTCCGCGCCGAAAAAGCGGGTCACCACCTTGCCCAGCTCGGCCCAGATATCCCTGTCGCTGGTAAGGCCCGCCAGATACTGCGCCGTCTTGATCACGGCATCAAAATGCGGGTTTTGCCCGGTAAACGCTTCGTTCATCCCAGATTGTCCATTGGAATGCTCGTGCATGTAGGAGCGCCGCCCTCGGCGCGAATGCGGTCGCAAATCGCGGCGAGGGCGCCGCTCCCACAGCGGTGTTTTGGCTCTAATGGGCAATCCAGGTTCATCAGGCCTCCCGCAACGGCTGAAGATACAGATTTTCGAAAAATTCCTGGTCGAAATCGGGATGACTCGCCAGATTGACGAGCCGTGCGCGGCTGCGCAACGCCTTCAGCCGCTCCGCCGCCAGCGACGACAGCATGACGTCGCAGCAGCCGGCAAGGGCAGTGTTGCCGGCAAGCTCCACCGTTTCCGGCGGCACCGGCGGCAGCAGCCCGATCGCCTGGGCGTTGCCGACATTCAGATAGCGCCCGAACGCCCCGCCCACACAGACACGGCGCAGGTCTTTCAGGCCCACCCCGGCATAGCCGCACAGCGCCCGAATGCCGACCCCGACGGCGGCCTTGGCGCGCTGCATCAGGTCCACATCGCCCTTGGTCAGGGTCAGATCGGTTCCGCCCGCGCTGAAAGTGTATCCCGTTTCGCCGCCGGCGAACTTGCCGGTGCTGGTCAACCTGCCGGAACCGAGCAGGCACGCGACCAGATCCACCAGGCCCGACCCGCACAGACCCTTGGCATGGTCGTCGCCGATGATCTGGCAAGCCACGCCCCCCGCCGCATCCAGCCTCACCCGGAACACCGCACCGGCTTCCGCCGGCGCGCCGCAGCTGATGCCGCTGCTTTCGAAGGCCGGGCCGCCGGCGGAAGCGGTCACCCACAGCGCTTCGCCGCTCCACAGAGCGATTTCGGAATTAGTACCGAAGTCGATGAACAGCGCCGGCGCCGCCCCCTCGGTAAAGCGCGTGGACACCAATCCGGCCAGCAGGTCGGAGCCGACGAACCCGGCCAGCGGGGCGACCACGTCGATCTCGGCCACCGGGTTGATCTCCCACGCCGCCACCCAGCCCGAAGTTTCCAGGGGCGTGCAATCCACCGGCCGCGTCCAGTAATCCGGCTGCAGCAGCAGCCCGAAATTGCGGCCGGAAAGCAGGGCCAGCATCGCCGTATTGCCGACCACCGTGACATTGACGATGCGGCGCGGATCGAAGCCCTCGCGCGTGGCGATGTCGAGCAGCGCCTCCCCGATCGCCGCCACAACCACCCGGCTCATTTCCCGCGCTGAGTCGGGCGATTCTGCCGCCGCCGCGAGGCGGGTGATGACGTCGGCGCCGAAATTCTGCTGCGGATTGCGCCCCCAGCGATCAGACAGCCACCGCCCCCTGGCCAGATCGAATAGCGACAGGCACAGATGCGTGGTGCCCAGATCCACCGCCACGCCGCACGGATGCCTGACTCCCGGCGGCAGCCACCTCCCCTCCTCCGCCTGTTCGCGGAGGATGTGCAGCAAGGCCGTATCCTGCGACGATTTCCAGTTCGACGGCGGCGCGGGGTTGAGGATTTCGACTTGCATGTCGCGGCGCGGACTGACCTGGCAGGCCAGCCGCACGCCTTGGGAAAGCTGCGCCGGGGTCAGGTGCAGGTGCTCGTTCTGGGTCGGCTCCCCGGTTTCAGTTCCAGCCACGCGCACCCGGCACAGGCCGCACGCGCCGATACCGCGGCAGCCGGAGCGGACGCGGAAATCAGTCGCATCCAGGATGTCGCGGACGGACGGGCCGGGTTCGAAAGGGATGCGGTGGGTCTCGCCGTCGATTCTGAGCAATAGCTCGGGCATGATTCACCCTCCCCGGCATGCCGCCACCATGGCGGTGATGTTTTCCGGCTTCGCCTCGGGCGGGATCTCGCAGCCGGAGGAAAGCAGGAAGCCGCCCCGGTCGGCGAACGCCGAAACCAGCCGGGAAGCAGCCGCGGCCACTTCGTCCGGCGACGCCTCGACGAACAACAGCGATTTCAGGTTGCCGTCGAGACAGGTATTCGGCAACAGCTCTCGCGCCCGCTGCGGCTCGATATAGTAGTCGAAGTTGGCGATATCCGCCCCGGCCTCCGGATAATAGGGCAGGGTGGTTTCGGTCGGCCCGGCGGTATTGAGCCAGTTGGCCATCGCCCCGGCCTGCCGGAAGGCGGCGAAGACCTGTTTCAGCCTGGGCAGCAGCAGCTCGCGGAAGAATTGCGGCGGCACCACCGCCGGCGAGGCAGCAGGATCGAACACGATGGGCAGATGGACGCCCGCCTCGATCTGGGCGATGCCGTAGCGGATAACAACTGCGGCGGAAAAATCGAGGATTTTTTCGAACCGCGCCGGATCGTCCGCTGCCAGATACAGCGCGGTTTCGATGCCGAGCAGCTGGGTCGCCAGGGTCATCGGCCCGGCCACGCAGCCGGCCACCAGCACCTTATCGTCCAGCTCGCGGCGCAGGATTCCCGCCGCCCGCAGCAGCTCCGGCATGCGCCCGGCAACGGCGGGGTCGGGCACGGCCAGCGCCGACACGTCGCCGGCGGGCGCAAGCACATAGGAAGCCACATCCGGGTATTGGTTGTCGCGGTATTGCAGAACGGAACCGACCGCCTCGGTCTCCACGCACAAATCCATGAAGGCGAACACGATGTCGTGCCCGTAGCGTTGCAGGGCCCCGATCTGGCAGCGCGCGAGCAGGCCGCCGTCGCGCAGGTAATCCCCCAGTGCCACGCCGGCCAGCACGGCGGCGTGACCGAACAGCTGCGGCACCGCCGGCGTGCGGTCGACCGGAGAAAAAGCAATCGCGGCCTTGATCCGTTCCAGGCTGTTCATCCGGGATTGTCCATTGGAATGCTCGTGCATGTAGGAGCGCCGCCCCCGGCGCGAATGCGGACGCAAATCGCGGCCAACTCCCATCCCCATCCTAACCTTCCCCTTGAAGGGGAAGGGACGATCGCCCTCTCTCCCTGTGGGAGAGAGTTGGAGAGAGGGTTGGCGCCGCTCCTACAGCGGTGTTTTGGCTCTAATGGATAATCAGGAATCATACCGCCCCCGCACCAGACTATCCAGGTAGCGCGCGCCGTCGAACGCCGTTTCCGCCACGTAATCCACGTTCAGCGCCTCGGCCGAGGACTGCTTCAGCGCGGCGCCGCCCGCCACCACCTTGATGCCGCCCAGGCCGCGCTCGACCAGCGCGGGCCTGACCTTGCGCACCTGCGGAATGACCGGCGTGATCAGGCCGCTCACCAGCACGGCATGGGCGTGCTCGCGCTCGGCCGCGTTCACCAGGGTTTCCACCAGACAGTCCTTGCCCAGATCGACCACCCGGTAACCCTTGCCGATCAGCACCATCTTGGCGATGTTCTTGCCTAGGTCGTGGACGTCGCCCTCCAGCGTGGCGATGACGAAGGTATCGTGGCCCTGTTCCGGCGGCACCCCCTCGGGGTAGAGCTCGTTCACCACGGCGGATACCGCGCGCCCGACCAGCATGATTTCGAGCAGGTTGAAGCTTTCCACGGTGCACTTGTCGTCGAGCCGCTGCATCGCCGCTTCCAGCCCTTCCGTCACGATCCGCTCCGGCGCCATGCCCGCGGCGCGCAGCCGCCTGGCCTCCGCCAGCGCCGCGGCGTGATCCCCTACCAGCAGGACCTCCACCAGCTTATTCGTTTCAGGATTGATCATGGATGACCGTATCAGGGCAACGCAGATACCTTCATTGTAGCGCCTGGTAAGCCAGACAAAAGGAGAAATCGAAGTCCCTGTAGGTCGGGCTTCAGCCCGACATGTCGGGATAAATCCCGACCTACGATAAATCGCGATATTTAATGGCCGCCTCTAATAGTAGTGCGCGTGTCCCTCACCCTCTTCGCCAGCATCCAGCGGCCATAGCTGGTGCGCATCGAGCAACAGGCGATAACGGGTTTCGGCCGCCTCCAGGCGCGCCAGGGCGGCGGAGAGGTTGGCTTCCAGCGCCTGCCGGCGCGCCGTCAGCACTTCCGGCAGGCCCATCTCGCCTAATCCATAGGCGCGCGCCATCAGCTCGGCATTGCCGCGCATCTTGTCGGCGGCGCTCTGCGCGCTTTGCCAGCCGCCGTAGGCGGCCTGGGCTGCGGCAAAACTGTTGACCGCCTCGGAGGTGACCTTGCGCAATATGGCTGCCTCGCGCTGTGCCGCCATCTCCGCCAGCGCCCTGCCTTCACCCGCCCGGGCCGAGCGCGCCCCGCCGGGGAAGGGCATGGATACATGCAGGCCGAGGATGTGCTCGGCGCCATCGCGTTCGCCGCCGAAGCGCAGGCCGACGGTGGGGTCGGGCAGCTTGTCGGCGGAAGACCGCTCCGAATGCAGCCGCCCCAGTGCCGCCTCGCTGCGCGCCACGCCAAGCTCATGGTTGTGCCTGAGGATTTCTTCCTTCCAGTATTCCAGCCCCTGCTGCAACGGCACGGGAGCCGACGCGGGCACCGCTGCCGGCAGGGGAATGGCTGGAAAGCGCTGGCCGAGTTCATTGGCGGCTACCTGCTGACGCAGCCTGGCCTGGTAAAGAGCACTTTCCGCCTGGGCCACGGCGGCCTCGGCAAGGTCGCTTTCCAGCCGCGGCACATCACCGGCGCGCACCCGCTTGGCGACGATTCCCGCCTGGTTCTTCAGCAGTTCCACCTGCTCCGCCCATTGCTGCGCCTGAGCCCATTCCCGATTCCAGGAAAACCAGGCCTTCAGCAGGACGCGTCCCGTTTCATGCAGCGCATCGCCATACAGGGTTTGCGAACGCGCCACCTCGACATCGCCCATCCTGCCGTCGAGCGCGACCTTGCCGGGCAGGCGGATCGCCCGCTCCAGCCCGACGTCCCACTCCCGGTAACGCTCGGAGGGATTGATGCTGCGCCGCTGCCCCATCACGCGCAGGGTGACCTCATGCTCGCCCGCCTGCAGGCGCTGACGCACCGCCTCGCCGACCTTGATGCCAGCCTGGGCGGCCAGCACATCCGGGCTGTTCCTGAGCGCCGCCTCGACGGCTGTCGGCGGCGGCAGATCGGGATAGTTGGCCAATGTCTCAGCCGCCATTGCAGGCAAGTAGGCCGAAAGCATGAATAAACCTAAAAACGGCAACTGCTTAACCGCAGAGGCGCAGAGACGCAGAGTAATAAATGGGTTACAACAATCCTTCCAAATGGGCAAGGTCACACCACACCATAATTTATGGTTTTTCCTCCGCTCCTCCGCGTCTCTGCGGTTCAATTGTTTTTTTGGGATAGAAGTATCCTGCTCATGCGAACCTCCCGAATTCATTGATCGGCGCGATCCAGTAGGCAATCTCCCGGCTCGGCAGGGATTCCTTGAAATGGGCGATCAACGTCTGCGCATCCTCGTGATCCATCACCACCTCCATCTTCACCCGGTGCGCCCGGCCGCGCACCCGCTCGTTGACGCTACGGTAGACGGCCGCCTGGCCGTGCCCTTCCACCTCGTAAGTGGTAAAACCGCTCGCCAGCTCGGGGTGTTCGAGCAGGTGGTCGATCATGTTGTCTTCCAGCCCCTTGGGGAAAACGATGGTCAGACAGCAATCCGGTTGTTTCATTTTTTATCCTCTCCGACCACGCCGAACCGCCGGTAGAGCAGCGGCAGGATGATCAATGTCAGCAGTGTCGAACTCAGCAGTCCGCCGATCACCACGATCGCCAGCGGCTTCTGGATCTCCGAGCCGGGGCCGCTGGCGAACAGCAGCGGAACCAGGCCGAAGGCGGTGATGCTGGCGGTCATCATCACCGGCCGCAGGCGCCGCCGGGCACCTTCCACCACCACGGAGGCGATGTCCATCCCCTGCTCCCGCAGCTGGTTGAAATAGCTCACCATCACCACGCCGTTGAGCACCGCGATGCCGAGCAGGGCGATGAATCCGACCGACGCCGGCACCGACAGGTATTCTCCCGAAAGCCACAGCGCCCACACACCCCCGATCAGGGCGAAGGGGATGTTGGCGAACACCAGCCACGCCTGGCGCATCGAACCGAAGGTGGCGAACAGCAGCAGATGGATCAGCCCCAGGGCAACCGGCACCACGATGGCGAGCCGCGCTGCGGCGCGCTGCTGGTTCTCGAACTGGCCGCCCCAGGTGAGGCTGTAGCCAGATGGCGACGGCGCCAGTTTCTCCACGGCCAGCTTCGCCTCCTCGACGAAACCGACCAGGTCGCGGCCGCGCACGTTGGTTTGCACCACCGCGTAGCGCTGCGAGTTCTCGCGGTCGATCTTGACCGGGCCGTCCACCCGTTTCAATTGCGCCACGCTGGCCAGCGGCACGCTCTGGCCGGAAGGCAGGGTCAGGCGCAGGTCGGCGAACACTGCCGGGATGTCGCGCACGGCATCGCTGCCGCGCAGCAGTACCGGCGTGCGCCGCACGCCTTCCAGCACCACGCCCAGCACCTGGCCTTCGAGCTGGGAGCGCAGGGTGTTGCCGATCTCGTCCACCGACAGCCCCATGCGCCCGGCAGCCAGGCGGTCGATCTCGATTTTCAGGTACTGCACCCCCTCGTTCATCACCCGGTAAACATCCTCGCTGCCCTTGACGCCATTGAGCACGGTCTCGATTTTTTCCGCCTGCCGGTTGAGGGTGGCGAGATCTGGGCCGAAAATCTTCACCGCCACGTCGCCGCGCACGCCGATGACCATCTCCGAAACCCGCATGTCGATCGGCTGGGTGAAGCTGTGGGCGACGCCGGGGAAGTCCTTGAGCACCTTCCTGAGTTCGTCGGTGAGCCATTCCTTGTCCGGCTTGCGCCACTGGTCGCGCGGCTTGAGAATGAGGAAAGTATCGGTCTGGTTGAAGCCCATCGGATCGAGGCCGAGCTCGTCCGATCCGACCCGCGCGACGACGCCCTTAACCTCCGGCACTTTTTCCATGATCGCGCGCTGGATTTTCAGGTCGAGCTGGAAGCTGTTCTGAAGGTTGATCGAGGGCAGCTTCTCGATGCCGATGATGATGTCGCCCTCGTCCATCGTCGGCATGAAGGTTTTTCCGATCAGGGGATATACTGCCACCGTCAGGGCCAGCGCCGCCACCGCGCCGATGGCCACCAATTTCCCGTGCCTGAGCGCCCAGTCGAGCGCGGGCATGTAGACCGCGGTGAGCTTGCGCACCAGCCAGGGGTCGCCATGGCCGCCCTGTTTCAACATATAGGAGGCCAGCACCGGAATCACGGTGAGCGACAGGATCAGCGAGCCGGCCAGCGCGAACACGATGGTCAGCGCCACCGGGATGAACAGCTTGCCTTCCAGCCCCTGCAAGGTCAGCAGCGGCAGGAACACCACGATGATGATCACCACGCCGGAAGCCACCGGCATCACCACTTCCTTGACCGCCCGGTAAATCACATGCAGGTGCGGGATATTCTTCGCGCTGCGGTCGTGGGCGAGATGGGAAACCACGTTCTCCACCACCACCACGGAGGCATCCACCAGCATGCCGATCGCGATGGCGAGGCCGCCCAGGCTCATCAGGTTGGCCGACATGCCGAACTGGCGCATCAGGATGAAGGTGAACAGCGCCGCCAGCGGCAGCGTCACCGCCACCACGATGGCGGCGCGCAGGTTGCCGAGGAACAGCAGGAGCAGGATCACCACCAGCACGATCGCTTCCAGCAGCGCCCTGGAAACCGTACCGACGGCACGCTCCACCAGGCTGCCGCGGTCGTAGAAAATCTCGGTCTTGACGCCGGGCGGGAGCGATGGCGCAATCTCCTTCAGCCGCGCCTTGACGCCGTTCACCACGGTCTGCGCGTTGGCGCCGCGCAAGCCCAGCACCAGTCCTTCCACCGCCTCGCCCTTGCCGTCCTTGGTGACGGAGCCGTAGCGGCTGAGGTGGCCGAAGCGCACCGTTGCCACGTCGCTCACGCGCACCACCTGGCCGTCGCGGCTGGTGACGACGATGGCGCGCAGGTCGTCGAGGTTCTTGATTGCCCCTTCGCTGCGCACCAGCAGCACTTCTTCGCCGTCCTTGAGGCGGCCCGCGCCGTCGTTGCGGTTGTTGGTTTCCAGCGCCTGTTGCAGCTGTTCGAGCGAAACGCCGCGCGCCTGCAAGGCGGCATTGTCCGGCATCACCTCGAAGCTGCGCACAAACCCGCCCAGGGTGTTGACGTCCGCCACCCCCGGCAGGGTACGCAGCGCCGGGCGGATCACCCAGTCGAGCAGGGAGCGCCGTTCCAGCGGGGTGAGGTCGCCGCCCTCGATGGTGAACATCAGCATTTCGCCGAGCGGGGTGGTGATCGGCGCCAGGCCGCCGCTGACACCGGCGGGCAGGTCCTTCATCACGCCGGTGAGGCGCTCCGCCACCTGGTTGCGCGCCCAGTAGATGTCGGTGCCGTCCTCGAAATCGATGGTGATGTCGGTCAGGGCGTACTTCGACACCGAGCGCAGGATTTTCTTGTAGGGGATGCCCAGGAGCTCCACCTCGATCGGCGCCACGATGCGCGATTCGACCTCCTCCGGCGTCATCCCCGGCGCCTTGATGATGACCTTGACCTGGGTCGAGGAAACGTCGGGGAAAGCATCGATCGGCAACTGCTTGAAGGCGACCGCGCCGGCGCCGATCAGTATCAGCGTGGTCACGATCACCGCCAGCCGCTGGGTGAGGGCGAATTCGATTATCCGCGTCAGCATTACTCGCCCCCCGCCGTCAGACCCTGCCACATCGCCTTGAGCGAAGCCGTGCCGCGCACGGCGATGTGCTCGTCACCCTTGAATTCAGCGCTCACCACGCTGCTCTCGGCAGTCTCGCCGCCCAGCTTCACCGGCCGGGCGATAAAACCCGTCGCGGTCTGCACGAACACATAGGCCTGATCGCGCTGCCGCACCAGCGCGCTGTTGGGCACATGCCAGTGCTTGTCATTGCCGTCGACGACCAGCACGGCCTCGACGAACTGGCCCGGACGCAGATTCTCGGCGCCCTGGCGGATCTCGGCGCGCACCGTCACGGTCTGGCTGCCTTCTTCCACGCCGCGACCGATTTGTGTCACTTTCCCGCTCGCCTGATAAGCCGGCACGCTGACCGCGGTGCCCGCCTTCAGGCCGGCAATCTGCGCAAGCGGCGCCTGAATTTCCAGCCACAGCGGCACGATCTGCGCCAGCTTGACCAGTGGTGAGGCAGCCTCGATGCGCTGGCCCGGCACCGCCATCAATTCAAGCGCCACACCGCTGACCGGCGCGGTGATCTCGATGGTGCCGGACATGGCATGGCTTTTTTCCAGCCGCTGCAACGCGGCTCCGCTCAGGCCCGCCAAACCAAGCGCCTGGCGCCGCTCGGACAATGCCGCCACGGCCTCGGCCTGACGGCTCTTGGCGGCAAGGTAGCGGCTTTCGGCAATAATTCCTTCCTGGAACAATTTCTCGTCGCGGCTCAGGGAGTCTCGCGCCAGTTGCGCCTGAGTCGCCGCCTGCAGGAAGCCGCGCTGAATCTCGACCAGCCCCGGACTTTGCAAACGGGCCAGAACCTGGCCCTTTTTTACCGCCTGATTGGGCGCCACCAACAGGGTTTCCACCAGCCCGGCGAGCGGTGCGGCTACGATGTGCAACTGATGGTTAGGTATCACCACCCTCGCCGGCAACCCTTTCCCGGCCGCTGTGACAGAACTGGCGAGCGGCGCCGTAGCCACGCCCATGGCTTTGGCCTGGGCCGGGGACAGCTTGATTTCATCACCGGCGTAAAGCGGTGCTGCAACAAAAAAACCGCACAGCAGCAACGCTCCCAGGACGGCGCGCAAATCTTGCGCTTTCCGCATATCTGTCTCCTTGAAAAATTCGAATAGTTCCTGCCGTTTCTCCAGCGAGACCGACAGAAAGATTTTGAACCAGCTACCTTAAGGGATGCTTAAACGAGCGCAGGGGGCGCCTGGGATGGGGGTGGCCCGGCCCGGAAGGGGATATGGGGAAGTATAGAGGGTGAAGCGATAACGACAACGTAAGTCGAATACTGCGCAGTCAGCCATGGGGTGGCCGGCGGCGCCCCGGTGAAGCCGTCGCACGCGGAGTCGCGTCTGAATTCACTGACGGCGCCCACCACGGGGGAGTCGCACAAATCGGCCTTGAGTTCCAGTTCATGCGCCGAATGGGAAGCCGACAATTCCAGTCCATAGTCATGAACATGCACATGGGATGTAACGTGCAGGCCGCCGGCATGGGCATGCAAAAGCGGCACCAGACATTGCAGGAACGTCAGAACCAGAAGCAGGCAGTATTTTTTGGTATTCTTTCTCACGGGGACGCATTCTAATCTCGAATTCCACGAGCGGCAATTTTTTGGCTCGCACGTCGCCTGAATGGCATGTGATAACGATATAATAAGGCGGCACTAGACTTGGGAAACCGCCAATAATAATCATGTTGAATATATGCGGATTCAGTTCACCTGGACATTGATGGTCACAAGGACTTCAGCTCTCGCCCTCGGGCTTCTCACCGCGTTTTCGCTGCCTGCAGCGGCCGAGACGGAAGAAACGCCCGATTACGCCGGCATGTCACTCTCCGGCGACTGGAGCGGTAAGCGTAGTGCCGCATGGCGTGCCGGGTGGGCGTGGGACGCAACACTGAAGATCGATGCTTTGCGACATCGTGGCGGCGCAACACCGGGTGGCGGCATCATGAGCAACCTCGACCTGCGGCTGAAGGCAGACCTCGCCAAGACTGCTGGCTGGGAGGGCGCCACGGCCTATTTGCATGTGCTGGACAATCGCGGTGCCAGCATCAATGCACGGCACACCGGCAGCCTGATGGGAGTCAGCAATATCGAGGTGCCGGTGCCTACCACTACATTATTTCACGCATGGTTGCAGCAGAACTTCTTCGACGACCAATTCTCTCTGCTGGCTGGCTTGTATCCGATCGACTCCGAATTTTTCTCCATGGAATCGGCAAGCCTGCTAATCCACCCCGCGTTTGGCGCACCGACTGACTTGGCGCTGACGCACGGACCCTCGATATTCAACCATTCGTCCTTCGGCCTGCGCGCGAAGTGGCTGTCAGCGGATCGCACGCTCTACGCCATGGGCGCCCTGCTCGATGGCTTTCCCGCCAGCGATCCTGCGCATCCGACGTTCACACCAAACCGCTTCGCCAGCGGTCATGGTGCTTTCACCATTGCCGAGATGGGATGGTTACCAGAAGAGCGCGGTCATGTTTTCGAGCCGACAGAACCGGTAGACATTCTGCAAACTCCGGCGCTCGTTGGTCACGAGAAATACGGTGGAACCAGCAAGTATGCAGTCGGCCTCTGGCGCTACGGCAACCACGTGCCCGACCAGTTCGATGTCGATGCCAATGGCGATCCACTGCAGACTCGCTCGCAAGGAGCTTACCTGCTCGCCGAGCGCACTCTGTTCGGCCTAGACGCAGCGGGACGCGATTTCACCGCTTTCGCCCGCTACAGCACCTCGGATGGCAACTCGACCGCCTTCGACAATATGTGGAACATCGGTGCGCGCTTGCGCGGACCCATCGCCAGCCGACTCAATGATGCGCTGGCAATCGGATGGACGAGATCGCATCTGGCACCAAAATACCGTGCCGCTCAAGCGGCCGCAGGCACCGATACGGCAGCCAGCGAGGAAATGCTGGAAATCACCTGGCGCGCGGCGCTTACACCGTGGTTCGCGTTACAGCCCGTTCTGCAAGCAATCTGGCATCCCGGCGGCGCAGTCAATGCGCCCCGTACCACGATCCTCGGTGCGCGCATCGAGATCGCGATATAGTGTGCGGTATTCCACGACACGCGCCATTTGCCACAGACACCACCATGAAGCGCATTGATTTAATTACCTCTATTTCAGGCACACAGTTTGCATCAGGTCTATGAGATATTTTTCGGATAAAGTGTTATGG
Organism: Sulfuricella sp.; assembly: GCA_031426955.1. Classification (GTDB taxonomy): domain Bacteria; phylum Pseudomonadota; class Gammaproteobacteria; order Burkholderiales; family Sulfuricellaceae; genus Sulfuricella. The sequence goes on along the minus strand of JASJPA010000005.1, from coordinate 144,909 downwards.
AGCGCCATAGCATTGCTGGCCGCTGCCTTGGCCATTACGGCAGCGGTCAAGCTGTCGCCCCTGCTCAACCCACCGCAGGAGATCAGCCTGCCGCTGAATTCGGCGTGCGACCTGCACCAGGGACCATGCGCCACGCCGCTACCCGGCGGAGGGCGCCTGGAATTCTCCCTGGAGCCCCGGCCGATCCAGGTGCTGAAGCCGCTCAAGCTGCAAGTGCGGGTTACCGGCTTCAAGGCCGGTGCGGTGGAAGTGGATTTTGCCGGCGTGGACATGAAGATGGCTTTCAACCGTCCGCGCCTGGTGCCCGGCAAGGATGGCCTGTTCACAGGAGAAGCCACGCTGCCGGTGTGCGTGCGCGACAAGATGAGCTGGCAGGCGACCGTGCTGGTCAAGTCCGACGGCAAGCGGATTGCGGTGCCGTTCAGATTTGAAACGAAGCGTAATTAACCGAGATAACATGAAAAAAACCCTGATCGCGATTATCGTCATCTTCACCCTGCTGCTGGTCTGGGCCATGGTCTTCTGGCAGCCCACCGCCACCAAATCCGATATCCACTCTCCGCTCGGCCTGGCGGAAGCGCCCAGGGGCGGCGATTTCACCCTGCACTCGGCCAACGGCCCGCTGTCGTTGCACGACCTCAAGGGCAAGGTGGTGCTGCTTTATTTCGGCTACACCTTCTGCCCAGACATCTGCCCAACTTCGCTCGGCTTCACTTCCCAGGCGCTTGCCTCGCTCGACAAGGCGGAACTCGATAAAGTGCAGATGCTGTTCGTCACGGTGGACCCGGAGCGCGACACTCTGGACAAGCTCAAGGCCTATACCGCGTACTTCCACCCCAGCATCCTGGGCTTGAGCGGCACCCCGGAGGAAATCGCCAGGGTCGCAAAAAGCTACGGCGCCGTCTATGCCAAACAGGAAACCGGCTCGGCCGGGGGTTATGTGGTGGACCACTCCGCCAACACCTACGTCATCGCGCCCGATGGCAGCCTGTTCAAATCCCTCGACCACGGCACCCCGCCGCCGCAGGTCGTCGAAGCGATCCGCGCTGCGATGAATAAGAGTTAAATTTTTATCAACCGAAGGAGAGAAGCATGACCAACAAGTTCCGTTCCATCCGCATCGCCGCCTGCGTTCTGGGCACCCTGATCGCCGCGCCGGTACTGGCCGGCTCCGCTGCGGAGAGCGTTTCCGCCAACGACCCTTTCGTGCGCTTGGCACCCCCCGGCATGGCCAACACCGGGGCGTTCATGGTGCTCAAGAATGCCGACAGCAAGGATCACAAACTGGTCAAGGCAGATAGCACTGTTGCCAAGGCGACGGAATTACACACCCATACCAACGAGGGCGGCGTGATGAAAATGCGCCCGGTCAAGGACATCGAGATCAAGGCCAAGGGCGAAGCCGTACTCAAACCTGGCAGCCTGCATGTAATGCTGATTGGCCTGAAACAGGACCTCAAGGAAGGCGACAACGTGGCGATCACGCTGACCTTCGAGGACGGTAGCAGCAAGAAAGTCGAAGCGCCGGTACGCAAGATCCAGACCGAAATGAAAATGGAAATGAAACATGACCACGAAGGCATGAAACACTAAGGAAACCCTGATTAACCCCCTCTCCCATCAAGGGGGAGGGAGCGTTGGACTTGTTCAGTTCTTCCCTAGTGCAGGCTGGGCATCGCTTCCCCATCCGGCCTGCCGCTGGCGATTTCGGATGGAGTGGCATCATTGACCGATACCACGTTCACGACGAAAGTCACGGTCTGGCCAGCCATGGGGTGATTGGCGTCGATGGTCAGCTTGCCGTTCTCGATCTTGGTGACGAAAAACTTCATCGCCTCGCCCTTGTCGTTCTCGAACTCCACCTCGGCACCCATATGGCGGAATTCCGGCGGCACGTTGTCGATGTCGTCGGTAAAGGTCAGTTCGGGATGATGGTCACCGAACCCTTCCCGCGGATTCAGCGTGACTTCGATCTTGTCGCCGGCCACGTGGCCTTCCAGCGCTGCTTCGATCTTCTCGAACAGCCCGCTGTCGGCGCCGTGCACGTAGCCGATCGGCATGTCGTACTGCTCGAATACCTTGCCGCTCTCGTCCAGAATCACGTAGGTCACGTGTACTGTCTTGTTCCTGCCGATTTTCTGCTCAGCCATGAATGCAATTCCTGATCAAATAAAAAGTTGGTTAGTATAACCCCTAGAAAAAGCTATTTAACCGCAGAGGACGCGGAGGACGCAGAGGAATTCAAATGCTTGACGTAAAAAACGTCTCTCACCTGATGGGTGGCTAAGCATAACTTGGCAATGCCTTGTTTTTTCCTCAGCGTCCTCCGCGTCCTCTGCGGTGAATCGCCGTTCCAGGATTACGGCTTAGGCAGCACTTCCAGCGATATATGCAATTCACGCCGGATTTTATCCAGCGGCCACGAAAGCGTCAGCGTTACCGCCTGCATGATTTTCTCGAAGCCCGCCTCGGACTGGGACACGCTGAAATGGGGCCGGCTGACCAGCCGGGCCGGCTCGCTCAGGGTCAATTTTACCGTACCGCCCAGGACATCGTCGTCCAGCAGCAATTCCCTGACCGAATCCAGCTCCATCAGCTGGCCGAAACCGCCCGGCACCTGGCCCGCAAAGACGAACTTCCCGGCCGGGCCATCGCAGCTCGGCATGGCGAGATTGATTTCGGTGCTGAACGTGCCGCGGGATTCCTTGCCGAAGTGGTAGCTCGCTTCCAGCCGGTTTTCAGACAAGTGCACCCGTTTTCCCACCCCCCCGCCGCTAAAGGTCAGAGACAGGTCGCGCTCCGTCTTCAGCTGGTAATCCTGCAAGGCCGCGAATTCGCCGCCCTCCGGCCGAATGCTGTCGACGAACAGGCCACGCGGGCGCACATCGGTGGCCAGGTCATCCGGATGAATCTCGTGCTTGAAGGCGACGCGATCATGTGCCGAGGCGATACCGGCGCCTTCGTGCTGGCCCGGACCCTCGCGCAAGTGGATCTTTCGATGGTAGTGCTCGGTCTGGCGCATCAGGCTGTCGGCGAAATTGTGGCGCAGCGGGTAACTGTCGAACTCGATCACACTGGCATTGCCGTCCACCCGCACCACCGCCTGGATAGCTGAATTGTGCAGGAAAACCTCGTCCTGGCCGTCGAGGTCGCAATCGAAACGGGTTCTTTCCGAACGGGGATCGCACTGGTCGAGGCTGCCCTCCAGCTCGACGATGGCGTGGTATACCGCGCGCCGCAAGTGCGGCAGGTACAGCCCGCCGAACAGCCCATGCCAGTAGGCGTCGTTGGCCTGGGCTCGGTAGAGCGCGTCAAGCATCGCCGGTTTCTTCCGGTTCGGCGGCAGCTTGTCCAGACGCTCGGACAGCCCCAGCATGCGCTTGTGCATCCAGTTTGCCTCGGGATAGCAGGTGAGGAAATTCTTCCACATGCCGCCGCGCAGGAACGCCTTATCCCGGGCGAACCACCCTTCGCCCTTGGCGCGCGCCACCAGGTCCGCATACTGGTTGGCAACAGGCGCCGGCAGGCTCCACTCGTTCATCTCGATGTAGGAGGTGGTGGGCAGATAGACCACGCCGCGCGTTTTGGCGGCAGCGTGGTAATCGCCGTAGCGCTGGGTGCGGATTTTCGGCGAGGCGAGCACGCCCTCGATGAAGCTCACCAGCCAGCCCTTCTCGTACACCCATTCGTAGGTTTCCGGCCAGATGCCGAATTTCTCGATGTCATCGAAATACACCGCCGCGGTGCGCCCTTCGTCGGCCAGGCCCTCCAGGTAGGCAACCGCCTCGTTGGCGGGCGAAAACGGGAAGCGATAGCGCAGCTCCTCGGAAATCGGGAACAGGTCGAGCCTGCGTCCGTCCTCCTCGGTGGTGTAGAAGCCATCCAGTTCAGCCGCAGTCTTGCCGGCGCAGAAGAAATGGTAGTCGTCCACGGTGACATAACGGACCTGCGAATCGACCAGCGCCGGCACCACCGTTGCCTCCCACACCCGCTCGGTCAGCCAGGCGCCGGCCGGCCGCTGGCCCAGCTTCTTTTCCAGCTTGTCGGACAGCCGCATCACCTGCCCGACACGGTCGCGATGGGGGATCACCGCCAGCACCGGTTCGGTGTCGCCGCCGCCGAACAGCTCGACCTGCCCGCGCTTGACCATTTCACGCAACAGCGCCATGTCCTCGGGATAGTGCTGGAACAGCCAGTCCAGCAGCCAGCCGGAAAAATGCACGGCAAAATGAAAATCCGGGAAGCGGTGCAGGGTATGGATGAACGGGCGGTAGCAGCGCAGGTGAGCATCCTCCAGCACTTCCGGAAAGTTGCCGACGGGCTGGTGGGCGTGGACGCCCAGGAGCAGGGAAATGGATTGGGTCATTATTGAGTCTTCAGTTTGGTAGGTTGGGCACCCTGTGCCCAACAAATGATTCGGGTGGTTGTGATTTTGGTTTTTGTCGGGCACGGGGTGCCCGACCTACATGGCTTTCTATCAAGCGGCCCTGCGCATCGCTCCACCCGCCTCGGGGCTGCCGCCGCCGTGGCTGATCGGCCTGCCGAGCTGCTCCGGCACGGGCAGTTTCAGCAACCGGTAGAGGTTGGCCAGATTATCCCGATACAGCTTGTCGAAGCTCTCTACGCTGTGCTGCGGGTTGTAATCGCCGAACCACCAGAACCAGTCGGAACCTTCGCAATCGGCCAGCTGCTTATGTGCGAGGTCGGCTTCCTGCTTGTCCAGGCGTCCGCTGCCCATGACCAGGTCGAAGCTTTGCTTGGCGGAGCACAGCAGGTCCCAGGCGCGGTTCTTTGCGGGATCTCCGATCCAGGTGGAAAACGTGCCATATACCCAACTGCCGGCAACCAGGTAGGACAACCCGCCCATCGCCGGGTTTGTTGTTCCCGCGTTCTCGACCAGACCCAGCGCCAACTCTGCCTGGATACCATTCCCCCCCACGCTACCGTCGAGATAATCCTTGAAGGTGGTGGTGCGGATGAAAGGGTGCGACTCCAGCGCATCGTACATTTCGGAGAGGAAGTAATATCCGTTGTAGGGGTAGTACTCCCAGGCGTTTTCCCCGTCCAGAATAACGCTGACCACAGGGCTCTCGTCTGCCGGCGTATGCCGCCAGATTTCCTCCAGCTCATGAATGAAATTGTCCACCGCATCCCTGCCGAACCACTTCGCATATTCGAAGCCGATCTTGTCCGACAGCCTGTCGTCGCGGAAGAAGGATACGATCTCATGATCGCCCGTGGCAAGGCGGTAAGGCCGATACAGATAGTTCATCCTGGCCGGTAACGGCTGCTTCCCGTCCAGCCCTCGCAGGCTGTGGACCAGCACGGCTTCTCCGCTCGCCATCCAGCGGCAGCCATGCTCGGCAAACACCGTTGCCGCCGCCTGCGACACGCCGCCCTCGGCGGGCCAGATGCCCTGCGGTGCGACGCCAAAACGGTCGCGGTGGCTTTCGAGCGCGGACGTAATATGGAAGGAAGCACGCTTGAGCCCGCCCGGATAGCATGGCGCTTCGGGCAGGCCGATGCCGGGCATGCTTTCCCGCGCCACCTTGAAGTCGATCAGGAGCGGCACAATGGGGTGATAATGGGGAGTGGTGGAAATTTCAATCTGGCCGGAATCGGCCAGGCTACGGTAACGCGGAATCAATCCCTGGATGGTTTTTCCGATCAGATCGAACAGTTGCCGACGGTCGGCAAGGGTGAAATGCGAGCCCTTCGCCATCAGATTGACCACCAGCTCGCTGCTGCGCCGCACGCTTTCACCGCACCACACCAGGTGGTACCAGACCAGCAGATCCGCCAGATACTGCCCGGAAAGAAAGTCCAGGCTCGCCTCGCCGATCTGCTCATGGTGCTTGTACAGATCGCTCAGCCGCTTGTAGGCCGGGTAAGGGTCGATCATCTTGGTATGGTTGCTGCGGAAACAGCTGTCAAAAACCAGATCGCGCCTGACGGAAGAGAGGCTATTCAGGTCTTCTTCGGCCAACAAGGCAAGCAGTGGATCGCGCAGCTTGCCTTCCTCGAATTGTCGACTGTAATCCTCCAGCTGATCCAGCAGCACTGGAACGAAATTGAACACCGACTTGGCCTGGGGATGGCTTTCCAGGTGATGGGCCATGTCGGAGTAATCCTTCATGGCATGCAAATAGGTCCACGGCAGCATGTATTCGCCCGTGGTCAGGTTGCGGTAATCCGGCTGGTGCATGTGCCAGCACAGGATCAGGTGGAGTTTTTTTTCAGTCATAGATTTCAGTTGTAGGTCGGGTTTTAACCCGCCAGAAGTAGGCGCCTCTAGGCGACATGTCGGGCTAAAGCCCGACCTACGTCCAATGGATTATCTGGGATTATCTGGGATTATCTAACATGGTGCAGTTGCTGCCCGAGCATCTCGGGCGTAATCAGGGTGATCCCCTTTTTTGTCACGTGAAAGCGCTTGGCATCCTCCTCGGGATCTTCCCCCGCTACCAGCCCTTCCGGGATCTTGCAGCCATTGTCCACCACCACCCGGTGCAGGCGCGCGCCACGCCCGATATCCACGTCCGGCAACACGACCGAATCGCTGACCTCGGCAAAACTGTGGACATAGACATTGGAGAACAGCAGCGAGCGGCGCACCGTCGCACCGCTGATGATGCAGCCGCCCGACACCAGGGAATCCATCGCCACGCCACGACGAGCCTCATCGTCGAACACGAACTTGGCGGGCGGCAGCTGTGCCTGGTAAGTCCAGATCGGCCAGGCCTCGTCGTAAAGATTAAGATCGGGGGTGACCTTGGTGAGCTCCATATTGGCTTCCCAGTAGGCATCCACTGTTCCCACATCGCGCCAGTACGCCGACTCGCCCGGTGCGGCAACGCAACTATCTGAAAAACGGTGGGCGAACACGCGATAGCGCGACATGATATAGGGGATGATGTCCTTGCCGAAATCATGCGAGGAATTCTTGTCGTCGGCATCGCGCAACAGCTGCTCGTAGAGAAATTCAGCGTTGAACACGTAAATACCCATGCTCGCCAGCGCCATATCGGGGTTGCCCGGAGTCGGCTGCGGATACTCCGGTTTTTCATTGAAGGCAACCACGCGCTGTTGGTCATCCACCGACATCACGCCGAACTCCCTGGCGTCCTCGATCGGCACATCGATGCAGGCCACCGTCATGTCGGCTGCGCTGGCGGCGTGAAAGGCCAGCATTTCGCCGTAGTCCATCTTGTAAACGTGATCGCCCGCCAGGATCAGGACATAGGTCGGATCGTAGTTGCGCAGGATGTCCATGTTCTGGTACACCGCGTCGGCGGTGCCGCGGTACCAGCTTTCCTCGATGCGCTGCTGCGCTGGCATGAGATCGACAAATTCATTGAATTCGCCGCGCAGGAAACTCCAGCCGCGGTGCAGGTGCTGCAGCAGGCTGTGCGCCTTGTACTGGGTGAGGACGCCGATGCGGCGGATACCCGAATTGACGCAGTTGGAAAGCGGGAAATCGATGATACGGAACTTGCCGGCGAACGGCACGGCCGGTTTGGCGCACCACTCAGTCAGCATTTTCAGGCGGGAGCCGCGCCCGCCGGCGAGGATCAGTGCGACGGTATTTTTCGTCAACAAGCTGACAAAACGTGGATATTCTTTCTGCAAGACTGACCTCCACTTATCATTATTCGGAAACCGGTTGAAGCCCATCCGGGCATGGCTGACACGGAGCTCCCAGAAAAGATTATAGCAGACCGAAATCTCCCGCAAACCGAGTAACAGCCGTTATAATCCAAATATATTCGACTTTATGGAAACATGACACCTCATGAAAGGCAATCCGCGAATAAGGTCTTTGCTTCAAGCTCGGCTGCATGATCCTTTCGCCTTCCTCGGCACGCACCAGGCCAATGGAAGCTGGACAGTCCGGGTATTTGCCCCCTTCTCCGAGAAACTCTGGCTACACATGGGAGATGGCTGGGAGGACATGCAAAAAACCGACCCGCATGGCCTGTTCGAGTGGCGCGGCAAGGAAGCACCGTCCGCTCCGTGCCGTCTGCGCCACCTGCAAAACGGAGTACTGAACACCAGCCACGACCCCTATTCCTTCCCCAGCACCATCAGCGAGCACGACCTTTTCCTTTTCAGCGAAGGCCGGCTCTATCAGGGCTACCGCATGCTGGGCGCGCAGCCGATGGAAAGCCTCGGCATTGCGGGCGTGCGCTTCGCGGTATGGGCGCCCAACGCGGAAAGAGTCAGCGTGGTCGGCGACTTCAACCACTGGGACGGCCGCATCAACCCGATGCGCAGCCTGGGCAGCGCGGGAGTGTGGGAAATATTCATCCCCGGGCTTCCTCCCGGCAGCCTGTACAAGTTCGAAATCCGCAACCGCCACAGCGGCCAGGTGCTGGTCAAGGCCGACCCCTATGCCAAGGAATTCGAACTGCGCCCGAATACCGCCGCCCGCATCACCGCGCCTGCGGGCCATGCATGGCAGGACGGCGCCTGGCTGGAGAAGCGCAAGAACCTGGACTGGCTGCACGCGCCGTTCAACATCTACGAAATCCATGCCGGCTCGTGGCGGCGCCACCCCGACGGACGCTTCTACACCTGGCGCGAACTGGCCGAAAGCCTGGTCCCCTACGTCAAGGAAATGGGTTACACCCACATCGAGCTGCTGCCGATTTCCGAGCATCCGCTGGACGAGTCCTGGGGCTATCAAACCACCGGCTACTTCGCTCCGACATCGCGCCACGGCACGCCGGACGAACTGCGCGCCTTCGTCGACGCCTGCCACCAGGCGGACATCGGCGTCATCCTCGACTGGGTACCGGCGCACTTCCCGCAGGATGCCTGGGCGCTCGCCCGCTACGACGGCACCGCCCTGTACGAGCACGAAGACCCGCGACTGGGCCTGCATATCGATTGGGGCACCCACATCTTCAATTTCGGCCGCCACGAGGTAAAAGGCTTCTTGTTGTCCAGCGCCCATTACTGGCTGGAGGAATTCCACCTCGACGGCCTGCGCGTGGACGCGGTCGCCTCCATGCTCTACCTCGACTACTCGCGCAAGGCCGGCGAATGGCTGCCGAACAAGTACGGCGGACGGGAGAATCTCGAAGCCATCGAATTCCTGCGCCAGCTCAACATCATGGTGCACGACGAGTTTCCCGGCGCACTCACCTTCGCCGAGGAATCCACCTCCTGGCCGATGGTGTCGCGCCCGGTCTACCTCGGGGGCCTGGGCTTTTCGATGAAGTGGAACATGGGCTGGATGAACGACACCCTGACCTACATGCAGAACGATCCGGTGCACCGCCGTTACCACCACAACGAACTCACCTTCGGCCAGCTTTACGCCTACACCGAGAATTTCGTGCTGCCGTTCTCGCATGACGAGGTGGTGCATGGCAAGCGCTCGCTGCTCGACAAGATGCCGGGCGATGGCTGGCAGAAATTCGCCAACCTGCGCCTGCTGTTCACCTATCAGATGACCTACCCAGGCAAGAAACTCAACTTCATGGGCAACGAACTGGCCCAGGGACGGGAATGGCGCATCGACGGAGAGCTCGACTGGGGGCTGCTGGAGCGCGAGCAGCACCAGGGAGTGAAAAGCCTGTCGCGCGACCTCAACCGCCTCTACCACGACCGGCCCGCCCTGCACGAGCTGGATTTCACGTCGGACGGCTTTGCCTGGATCGATTGCCACGACGCCGACCAGTCGGTGCTTTCCTACCTGCGGCGCGACCGCAATGGCGCGTCCGTGGCGGTGATTCTGAACTTCACCCCGGTACCGCGCCGCGGCTACCGCATCGGCGTACCCCGGCCCGGCCTGTACCGGGAGATCTTCAACAGCGACTCGCAGTATTACGCCGGCTCCAACCTGGGCAACGGCTCAGGGGCAGCCAGCGAGAACACCCCATGGATGGGCTACCCCCACTCCATCATCATCACCGTACCGCCGCTGGCGGGGATAGTATTGGCTTTGGCCGAATAAAAATATCCACCGCAGAGGACGCGGATTGTTCATCTAGCCGGTGTAGCGCCAACAAATTGTAGGTCGGGTTTCAACCCGACATGTCGGGCTAAAGCCCGACCTACACGTAATGGATAATCTGGAATTAATTTATGCCCGCTCTCACCCGCTCACCCGCTTGGACTGCGCTGAAAACACACCGGAAGGCGCTGGCCAAAACTCACCTGCGCGAGATGTTCGCGGCCGACCCCAAGCGCTTCGATAAATTCTCCCTGGAAGCCTGCGGCATCCTGCTGGATTACTCGAAGAACCGCATCGACTCGGAGACCATGTCGCTGCTGGCGGCGCTGGCGCGTAAAGTGAACGTCGAAGGCTGGCGCGAAAAGATGTTCGTCGGCGATAAAATCAACTTCACCGAAAACCGCTCGGTACTGCACACCGCGCTGCGCAACCGCTCCAGCCACCCGGTCATGGTCGATGGCCATGACGTCATGCCCGAAGTGAGGCGCGTGCTCGGCAAGATGCGCGAATTTACGGAAAGCGTGCGCTCTGGCCACTGGAAAGGCCACACCGGCAAGCCGATCACCGACATCGTCAACATCGGCATCGGCGGCTCCGATCTCGGCCCGGCAATGGCCTGCCTGGCGCTGGCGCCTTACGGCAAGCCGGGGTTGCATGCCCACTTCGTTTCCAATATCGACGGCACCCAGCTGGCGGAAACGCTGAAGCGGCTCGACCCGGCAACCACGTTGTTCATCGTCGCCTCGAAGACCTTCACCACCCAGGAAACCATGACCAACGCGGCCTCCGCGCGGGCCTGGCTGCTCCGCGCGGCGGGCGACGAGGCCGCCGTCGCCCGGCATTTCGTCGCCGTTTCCACCAACACCGCTGCCGTCGCGCAGTTCGGCATCGACACCGCGCACATGTTCGAATTCTGGGACTGGGTGGGCGGACGCTACTCGCTGTGGTCGGCGATCGGACTGCCGATAGCCGTTTTCATCGGCATGGACCATTTCGAGGCCTTGCTCACCGGCGCCTTCGAAATGGACGAGCACTTCCGCAGCGCACCGCTGGAAGGCAACATGCCGGTGATCATGGCCCTGATCGGGATGTGGCACGCCAACTTCTGGAATGCCCACAGCCACGCCGTGCTGCCCTACGACCAGTCCCTCGCGCGTTTCCCGGCCTATTTGCAACAGCTCGACATGGAAAGCAACGGCAAGCGTGTCGACCGCAACGGCAAAACCGTCGATTACACCACCGGCCCGGTGATCTGGGGCGAACCCGGCACCAACGGCCAGCACGCCTTCTACCAGCTGATCCACCAGGGTACCCGGCTGGTGCCGGCGGATTTTCTTGCCCCGGTCGAGAGCCACAACCCCATTGGCGAGCATCACGCCATCCTGCTCTCCAACTTCTTTGCCCAGACCGAAGCGCTGATGAAGGGAAAAACGGCGGAAGAAGCCCGCGCCGAACTGGAAGCGGCGGGCATGAAAGGCGCCGCTCTGAAAGAATTGCTGCCGCACAAGGTGTTCCCCGGCAACAGCCCGACCAACTCGATTTTGTTCCGGAAACTCGACCCCAGGACCCTGGGCGCGCTGGTCGCACTCTACGAGCACAAGGTGTTCGTGCAGGGCATGATCTGGAACCTGAATTCCTTCGACCAGTGGGGGGTGGAACTGGGCAAGCAACTGGCGCAGAAAATCCTGCCGGAACTTGATGGCACGGCAGCCATCTCCTCCCACGATTCCTCAACCAACGGGTTGATCAATTATTTCAAGGTGCGCAGGGGTTAGCAGTCAGTCAACAAGAAAGACGGCATGTAGGAGCGACCTCCTGGTCGCGAACTCGATGCTTCGCGACCAGGAGGTCGCTCCTACATCATGCAAATTCAACGTGACTGACTACCAGGACGCAACGCCAGAGGATGGATTGCCGTCCAACGCAGTTACTCCTTAAGCAGGACGCTTTCGGCCAGCACATCCACCCCATGCAGGGGCTTGATGGCGCGGGCGGGGATATTGGCTCCGGCGCGCCAGTTCATCACGGCTTCATGCTTGCTCTCCCCGTTCACCAGGAACAACACCTGCTTTGCCTGGCTCAAGCGCCAGGCGCTCAAGCTTACCCGCTCTGCCGGGGCCTTGGGCGCATCAAATACCGGCAGAGCCACGGGAGAGTCCACCTCCTGGCCCCAATCGTTGCCGGGGAACAGGCTGGCGGTATGACCATCCTCGCCCAGCCCGAGCAGCACCAGATCGAACTCTCCAACCTGCTTCAAGGTGGCGGAATAGGCTGCCGCAGCTGCTTTTGCACCCCTTTCGGCCGGAATTGCATAAATCTGCTTTTGCGGCACCGGAACATGGTCCAGCCAGGCCTCCCGCGCCATGGTGCTGTTGCGCCCTGGGTCGGTAACGGGCAGGCAGCGTTCATCGCCAAAGTAGATATGCCAGGCTGCCCAGTCTGTCTTTAAAGCGCACAGCCGCTTATACAGGGCGCATGGGGTACTGCCGCCAGCCAGCACCACACGGAAGGCGCCGGAGTCCGTAATCGCCTGCTCGGCGGCACGGGCAATCATGCTGACGGCTTCAGTCTGCAAGGACTGCTCCGAAGAAAAAAGATACCAGCGGCAAAGTTGCGGGGGGGTCATATCTTCACCATGGAACAAGCCGCCGCGTCACGGCTCCATCCGTGCTACCGAGGCCGATCATGCAGATATTCATGCTGCCTTCCTTTTCCATTACATTTTTTAAGTATAGATCAGGAAAGCGGATGCGGAGCCCAAACCGATTTGGCAATTGCCTCGATCTGCAACAAAAAAGATTGCGGCAAACGGATGCTCAGCCAAGGCGAAACTCAGGAAATTCTCATACCTTGATGTAAACCCAGTCCTCCTTCAGGCGCAGGGTGATCTGGTCCAAGGCGGAGGAGGCAACCCCGGTATGCGGTAGCAGTTGCACGTCCACCCCTTTTTTCTGGAGTTTCTTGATGGTCTGCCCGCAGGCAATGAAACCGAGGTTGGGATATTTTTCCTGCATCAAGCCGATACGCTGGGCATAGGGAGAGACATCCGCGCGCAGCAAATCGACACCCCCGCCATTGGCAACGATTTCAATCTGGAGTTTTTGACCGGACCGCCGAGAGCTATCCAGCAGGCTCTCGGTTTCGTCCAGGGCCGTCTTGAGCCGGACCGGATTGGATGAACCCACGTGAACAATGATTTTTTGGGGCTCCGCCCCGACATCGTTGCGCTGCACGCTCCGGAGCAGACGCATCATTTCTCTGTCGCCCCCCATCCCTGTCCAGGTGTGGGCGAACCAGCCGGTGGCTCCGCCGATGCACAGCAGCAGGCAAGCAGCCAGCGCCTGAAGATGGGACGCGCGCAAACGCCGCCCTTTCACCGCCGATCTGTTCCGTGCGGGGGGGTGCTCGTAGGCGTGCCGCATCCTCTCCTTCAGCCCGCGCAGTTCGCACACCCGTTCCTTCAGACCATCATCATGCTCGATCGCATCGAAGGCCTGGCTTTTCTCAGCCCCGTCGAGTTGATCGTCCACAAATGCATTGAGGAATTCATCTGAAACGACTTGATCATCCTGTTTCATTTTATTCTCCTGATTTGGCTGATGGGCGCGGACTGCACCGGGGCAAGTTCCTGCAACATTTCTTTCAACGCCCGCCGCGCACGACACAAGCGGCTCATCACGGTGCCGACCGGAATCTCCAGGATGGCAGCGACCTCGGCATAGGAAAACTCTTCCAGATCCACCAGCGTCAGCACCTGGCGCTGGCCCAGCGCGAGCCTGGCTACCGCCCCGCGCACCCGGCCCACAATCTGGGTCTGCGCATGCTCATCTTCCGGCGTGGTTTCGTGCACACAGCGGTAATCCTCTATTTCATCGATATCCTCCATCTCCCGGTGTTGCCGGAAATGATCGCGCCAGCAGTTGGTCAGGATGCTGAACAGCCAACTGTTCAGCAGTTCCGGGGCGCGCAACTGACTCGCGTTCTTCAGCGCCTTGGACAGGGTTTCCTGCACCAGATCATCCGCCAGCGTCGCATCATGACTCCAGGAGTAAGCAACCCGGTATAGGCGTACCCGGCTTTGCTCCAATTGGTCGTGGAAGACATGGGAGCGGCAGAACAGGGAAAGGATTTTCATCGTATCGGAATATCGGCCTGAAAATTGAACATAAAGTATACGACGCGGCAGCCCGCGAAAATATTCCATCGCCGGTAAATTATTTAATTTTTTAAAAAAGTGGAATAGAAGCCCCGCTCCAGCCGTCTTCAATTGCAGTGGCAGTACACCGCTACAACTCAACTATTACAAAACGGAGACAACACATCATGAAATACCTACGTCAATTCCAGGTACTCGCCACGGCTTTCGCTCTGGCACTGTCCTTCGCTTCGAGCGCCGCCCGGGCCGTCGAAGCACCCGCCCCGCAGGCAGCCGCGGAAAAGCACAAAGTGGTATTCCAGGTCAGCGCAGGCGACCCGAAAATATGGAACCTTGCACTCAACAACGCCAAGAATGTGCAGCAGGAACTGGGCGCCAAGAATGTGGACCTTGAAATCGTGGTCTATGGCCCCGGCATCGGCATGCTCAAATTCGACTCGGCGGTGGCAAACCGGATCGACGAAGCAGCGGGTGACGGTGTCAAGATCGTCGCCTGCGAAAACACCATGAAGGCACTGAAGCTCACCAGGGACGACATGCTCGCCTCCGCTGCCTATGTACCGGCCGGCGTGATCGAACTGATGAAAAAACAGAAGGAAGGCTACGCCTACATCCGCCCCTGATCATAAAAATAATCCAAGGAAGAAGACATGAAAAAAACCCTACTGGCCGCCGCAATGGTCGCCGCTTTCGGGCACGCGCCCGCCTCATTCGCCACCAACTGGTTCCAGCTGCAAAACAACGAGCAGCCGGGCGCCGCACCCTATACTTTCTGGGGCTTCATCCAGCCGACCTATACGCAGAACGAAGGCGGCACAGTCAGCGGCATTCCCGCGACTGTCATATCCCCGGTAAACGGCGCCAATGTTGCAGTACCGGCGGGGCTGCAGGCCTACAATGGACAAACTGCCCTGTTCAATCTGGTGGGGCCTGATCTCGCCCACAGCGACCAGCTGCAGATATTCCGCGCACGCCCCGGCGTGCGCGGCGTGATTCCAGGAACGGACGAGAAGATCAACTATTTCGCCCTGGCCGAACTCGGCAACAACGGCCTGACCCGCGAAAGGCAAGCCGTGCTGACTGACGCCACGGTGACTTTCAATTACATCCCCGGCGCACGCATCCGCGTCGGCCTGGGCCGCCTCCCGCTCGGCGAGGAAGCCATGCTGGGCGTCCATATCATGGATTACATCAACTTCACCAACGTCACCGACCAGCTGCTCAACGAGCGCTTCGTGGCGCCCTACGTTAATGCCACGGGGAGAACCTCGCCAGCAGTGGTGGGCGCGCCGATGGCGATGTCGAAACTCGATGGCGCATTCGGCGGCTTCCGCGATGTCGGCATCGAGGTCTACGACTGGTTCAACCGGGGCAGGTGGGAATATGCCTATGCGGTGATGGCCAGCCAGGCCAATGGCATCAGTTTCGGCGACGATCTCAACCCCGGCAATCACGATGTGACGGCTCGCGTGCAGGCCGCCTACGTGTTCCAGGGTGCCGGCCCGAAACGGGAAGATGTCACGGCTTACGCCTGGCACCAGGAAGGCAAGCGCGCCTATGGCGGCACCGACTACACCCGCATCCGCGAAGGCATCGGCGCCAAGTACCTGCGCCATGGCGTGCGGGTGGCCGGCGAATACATGCGCGCCAAAGGCATGATCTATGTCGCCCCCACGCCGCAGTTCAATGACATCGGCGCCCCTGCCTTTGAGCCGGTCGATTATGTGGCACTTGACTCCAGCAACAAGGCCGATGGCTATTATCTGGACGTGGGCTGGAAATTCGCTCCCCAATGGGAAGTGGACCTGCGCTATGACGAGCTCAGCAAAATGACGAACTCGGCCTACGACGAACGCAAAGCCAGCACCTGGACCCTGGGCGGCCAGTATTTCTACAGCCCCAAACTGCGCTTTGCGCTGAACTACGAAATCCGCGACCTCAAGGTCGTTCACCCCGAGGCGCAACTCACCAACGGACAAAAAATCCAGGGCACAGCCGCTGGAATTATTGCCAGCTCGATAGGCGACCGGATCAGCGCGCAGATGACCTGGGTTTTCTAAAACAGCCTTTTCAACGCAGCTCCACATGGGGCCGCGATCCAGCCTTTCCTGGCCGGATCGCGGCCCTTTCTCTATTGCGGGTTGCCGGCATGATATAATTTGACCAAAATTCAAGGTGATGCTCATGCTCGGCCCAAGCTCAAAAATATCGAAAAAGTCCCTGAAAGTTCTTTTCGTCACGCCGGAAATCCACCCCCTGATCAAGACCGGCGGATTGGCCGATGTCAGCGGCGCACTGCCCCCCGCCCTGCGCGAATTGGGCGTGGAAACAAGGGTGCTGGTGCCGGGTTACCCGAAAGTGCTGGCCGGCGCCAGGAACAAGCGGCTGCGCCACACCTTCCACGACCTGCCCGAAGCCGACGAAGTCCGCCTGCTGTCGGCCTCGCTGCCCGGCAGCGGAGTGCCGCTGCTGATCATCGATTGCCCCCTGCTCTACCAGCGCGACGGCGGTCCCTACCAGAATCCTGCCGGTATCGACTGGCCGGACAATGCCCAGCGTTTTGCCCTGCTTTCCCGGATCGGCGCCATTCTCGGCAGCGATGCCTCGCCCCTCTCCTTCCGTCCCGACATCGTTCACTGCAACGACTGGCAAAGCGCCCTGGTACCCGCTTTCCTGCATTTCATGCCGGGGAAGAAGGCGGCGACGGTGATGACCATCCACAACCTCGCCTTCCAGGGCATCTTTCCGCCACACGTCGTGGCCGAGGTCGGCCTGCCGCCGGCAAGCTTCAGCATCGAAGGGGTGGAATACTACGGCAATTTCTCGACCCTCAAGGCCGGCCTCTACTATGCCGACCACATCACCACGGTAAGCCCCACCTACGCGCGGGAAATCCAGCAGGAAGCACTCGGCTTCGGCATGCAGGGACTGCTCGCTCGCCGCAGCGACAGACTGACCGGGATCGTCAACGGCATCGACACCAGCGACTGGAATCCGGCCACCGACCCGCATCTGGTGCAGGGGTACGATGCTGACCATATGGCCGGCAAGACCGCCAACAAGCTCGCCCTGCAGGAAAAAATGGGATTAAAGTGCGACCCGGATATCCCGCTGCTCGGCATGATCAGCCGCATCACCCACCAGAAGGGCGGGGACCTGCTGCTGGAGATCGCGCCGCAACTGCTGCAGGAGAATGTGCAGATCGTCCTGCTCGGAACCGGCGAAACCGCACTGGAGAACGGCTTCCGCAACCTCGCCCACGCCCATCCAGACAAGGTAGGGGTGACGATCGGCTTTGACGAGGGATTGTCGCATCTGGTCGAAGCCGGCGCGGACCTGTTCCTGATGCCCTCGCGCTTCGAACCCTGCGGCCTCAACCAGATGTACAGCCAGCGCTACGGCACCCCGCCGATCGTGCATGCCACCGGCGGGCTGGTCGATACGGTAGAGGATGGCGTCACCGGTTTCATTTTCTCTCCGATGACCGCCGAGACATTTCTGGCCAGCATCCACCGTGCCCTCGCCGTCTACCGCGACAAGAAAGCCTGGCACGCCATCCAGCACAACGCCATGACGCGGGATTTCAGCTGGGAGAAAAGCGCCGCCGATTACCTGGCGCTCTACAAAGCAGTCCTGAGTGCCGAGTCCTGAGTGCCGAGTCGGTCTACTCAGTACTCAGGACTTTCTTGCTGGACGTTCTACCTCTCCCTCCCCGCCTCATGAAACGCCTTCTGCACCGGCGAGAGCAGGTATTCCATTACTGTGCGCCGCCCCTGGTGGATTTCCGCGACCACTTGCATGCCCGGCGAAAGCCGGAGTTTCTCGCCTTCGATCTCAAGGGATTGCGCCCCTAAGCGGACAAGCACCTTGTAGGTGAGCTGCGGCGCGGCTTTCTGATCCTTGCCCTTATCCGCTGCGGGCTGGGCGCCGTCGCTGGCATCGGCGCCGACATTGATCACCGTGCCTTCGATCATGCCGTATTTCTGGAACGGATAGGCGGCGAGCTTGATCTTGGTCTTCTGGTTCGGATAAACGAAGCCGACGTCCTCGTTCTTGACCAGTATCTCCGCCTGCAACGGCTCGTCATGGGGAACGAGGGTCATCATTACCGTCCCCGGCGAGACCACTGTACCGCGGGTATGGGTCGCCAAATCCTTGATGATGCCGGCCTGTGGCGCCTTCAGTTCCAGCAGGTTGGACTTGTGCTCTACCTTGGCCCAGTCCTGCTGGAGCTTCTGGTGCTGGGACTCGGTATCTACCCGCTCGTTCTGCAACTGGCTTTTGTAGTTGGAGGTGATCTGCGCAAGCTTTTTCTCGGATGAGGCGATGGTGGACTTGAGGCTCGCCACGGTGGATTCCTGCGCTTTCAGGTCCTGCTCCTTTTCGATTCTGTCGCGCACTTTTTCCTGTGCGGCCAGTTGGCTGACGAAATTCTCTTTCGCCAGTTTTTCGTAGGCGGCAGCGCTTTTCTGGTAGACAGGAACAACCTGCTGCAGCTTGGAGAGCGTTTCCTGGGCAGACCTGAGGTCATGCCGGGCTTTGTTGAGAGACTCGGACTCCTGGCCAACGGCATCGAGATAGGCCTGGCGATGAGCGCGGTACTGGTTTTCAACCTGGCCGTAAAGCTCGGGCGAATCTTCCTTACGCCGCATCATGGGGCGTCCGGCCAGCTCGGCATCGGCACGGCGCAGTATGAGCGACTTGAGCCTGAGCTCGTTCTGGATCGTTTTGGCGTCGGCTTCCGTGAGCTTGGTATCCATGCGCATCAGCACTTGCCCGGCTTCGACCTCTTGGCCCTCCTGCACCAGGATATCCTGAACGATCCCGGCATCCGCCGGCTGGACGATCTTGACGTAGGTCTGGGGCACGAGCCGTCCCTCGGCGCTGGCGATGATGTCCAGCTTGCCGAAGATAGCCCAGGCCAGCATGATGAGGAAGAGCGCCAGGACGGTAACCATCACCGTCCTGGGCAGCTTCGCCGGCGGGCTTTCCTGGATGGCGAGGAGGCCCGGTGCGAAATCCAGGGCGTCCGGGCTTAGTGCCGTGGGCGGGCGGGCCATATCATTCCTTTCATAATACGATTTGGTAGGTCAGCCTTCAGGCTGACTGTCAGGCTAAAGCCTGACCTACACTGTTTTGGCCGCCACAGTAATTACTGGCCACTTCCCGCCTGGAGCGCAACTGCCGGGTGGTTTTCCACGATGAAACTTCCGTCCGGTTGCGGCGTCAGCGCTTTGAAGGCCTTACCGGCGAAGTTCGTTTTCTGAAGATCGGCAATGATTTCGTCGGCGCCGCCAAAAGGCGCGACGATGTCGATCAGCCAAAGATGCTCGCCCGATTTCCACTCGTGGGGGGCGATCTTGGGAATGGACGAAATGAGGCGCTCGTCGACCTGGTCATTGACGAAAGCCCAGGTGCAGAACGCCCAGGGAATTTCGTCCTTCATGTAGAGCTTGCACTGGTCGAGGATAATGGGCGGCATGACCAGCCAGTCCTGGTCCGCGATGAAGGTGAATTTCTTGCGTTCGTCGCGTGCAAACAGCCACAGTGCAGGGCCCAGTATGGGGAGTTTTTTCAGGGATGCCTTGGCTTCCTGGAGTTGTTGCGCATTCATGTTCATGTGTCGCTCCTGATTCGATAACTTTTTCAAAAGAGATGCCCCAATCGCGCTGCAACAGTGCGACCGAGACATGCATTTAACGACCGATCGCAATCTCGCCAGTCAACCCCTGGAACGGTTTCAGCGTCTGCAAGCCGCCGAATCCGGGGTCCTTGAGCGCCGTCTGCACCGCCGAGATACCGACCTGGGCGAGCGAACCCGACTGGCCGTATTCGTAGGCGAATTCGCCGCCCAGCGCCGCATTGTCGCTACCGCCAAGGTGCGCGTCAAGCAAGCCATTCATCAGGCTCCAGCGCGTCAACCCCGGATTCGCCGCACGGGCCTGGCCGAAGGAATCGGCCAGCTTCTGGAAGTCGAAACGCTCCACCTTGTTGTCGCGCAGGACATCGGTGCCGGCCGGCGCGTAATCGGCGCTGGCTTCCTCGATCATCTGCAGCGTGACGAAGGAGCGGTTGGCCAGCGAAGCATACCAGTCCTTGAACGTGATGGCATCGTTACCGCCCGCATCGAGCACCAGGTCATTGCCCGAGCGCATGAAGCCGAGGTCGCCGTAGCTCAACCCGCCACCCAGGGACAGGCTGTTGCGTGCACCGGCGGAGGCCAGGATAGTGTCGCGGCCGTCCTGTTTGTTGAATGCCACGATGTTGCTGCCCGCGCCGGTCGTGATCGTGTCGTCCTGCCGACCGCCGGCGATGAAGTCGTTGCCGGCGCCGGCGAAGGCCTGGTCGCTGCCCGCACCGCCGAGGAACAAGTTATTCAGATCGCCCGCACGCAGCACATCCTGGCCGATGCCGCCGGCCAGGATGTTGTAACCGCATCCGCCATCCAGCGTATCGGCGCCGGTGCCGCCCAACAGCGCATCGTTGCCGCCCTCGCCGTAAACGACATCCTTGGCAGCGAAAGCATAAACAATGTCGTTGCCCGTTCCGGAGCGGATCAGGTCGCTGGTCGGGCCGGCATAGATAATGTCGTCATCGCGGCCGGTAATCACGGTCCGGGTTTGCGGCCGGACCGTGGTAACGACGCTTTTGATCAGCAGGTCGTTGAAGGTGAGCAACGTCCCGTCGGCAAGACGGAACTGCTCGATCGGCGAAACATAACCGCCGTTGGTGTCCACCCCGACGGCAAAATCGAAGCCCTGGTCGTCCATCTCGCAGCCGCAATCGTCGAGGGCGCGCACATGGGCAGTGAGAATGCCGTTCTCGCTGGTCACGCGCAGCGCCAGGTTATTAAGATTGAGCGCATCGCCGAACCGGACGGTATCGTTCCCGCCCGTATCGGCAATCGTGTCGAAACCGTCGCCCTTGCGCCAGAGGTAAGCATCGTCGCCGCTGCCGCCGTCGAGGATGTCGTTGCCCGTACCGCCATCGAGGACATCGTTTCCTGCGTTGCCGAACAGGCTGTCGTTGCCCGCATTGCCGATAAGACGGTTGTCCGCGCCGTTGCCGATGAGGATGTTGTCCAAGGTGTTGCCGGTGCCGTCGATAGCATCGCTACCGGTGAGGGTCAGGCTCTCGACGTGGTCGGCCAGCGTCCAGGAGACGCTGGAATACACCGTGTCGATACCTTCCCCGGCCAGCTCGATAGTCTGGTCACCGGCGTTGTCGACGATGTAGGTGTCGTCGCCCGTGCCGCCGACCAGCGTGTCGGCCCCGGCGCCGCCGTCGAGGACATTGTTCGCCGCGTTGCCGACGATGATGTTGTCCAAGTCGTTGCCGGTGCCGTTTATGGCGTCAAAGCCGGTCAGCGTCAGGTTCTCGACGTTCTCGGGCAGCACATAGCTGATCGAGGAGTAGACGTGGTCGATGCCGGCGTTGAATTGCTCAACGACGAGGTCGCTGACGTTGTCGACGATGTAGGTATCGTCGCCCAGTCCGCCCGCCATGCTGTCCGCCCCGGCGGCACCGTCGATGAGGTTGTCGCCGGCATTGCCGAGGATGGCATTGTCGAGCTCGTTGCCGGTGCCGGAGAGGCTATCCGTACCGGTAAGCGTGAGATTCTCGACATTGGCGCCAAGAGTGTAGTCGATGGAGGAATAGACCGTATCGATACCCTCGCTGGCCAGTTCCGTGACCGCGTCGCCGACATTGTCGACGATGTAGATATCGTTGCCTCCACCGCCCGCCATGGCGTCAGCCCCGGCACCACCGTCGAGCAGGTCATTGCCGCCGTTGCCGAAGAGCGTGTCATTGCCGGCTTCGCCCAGGAGCACGTTGTCGCCGGCGTTGCCGATGAGGACGTTGTCCAGGCTGTTGCCAGTGCCGGTGAGATTTTCGGTGCCGGAGAGGGAGAGGTTCTCGACGTTGGCGCCCAGGGCATAGTCGATGGAGGACTGGACGGTGTCGATGCCCTCATCGGCCAGTTCGGCAACCGTGTCATTGGCGTTGTCGACGATGTAAGTGTCGTCACCCGCGCCGCCGGCCATGATGTCCGCGCCGGCGCCGCCGTCGAGGACGTTGTTGCCGGAGTTGCCGACGATCACGTTGTCGAGGGCGTTGCCGCTGCCGTCGATATTCGCCGTGCCGGTCAGTGTCAGGTTCTCGACGTTGTCGGACAGGGTATAGCTCGCCGAGGCGAGAACGCTGTCGTCGCCTCCATTGGCGGCCTCGATGATCACATCGTCGGTGTTATCCACGATATAGGTATCGTCGCCCGCGCCTCCGGCCATCGTATCCGCACCCAGACCACCGTCGATACGGTTGTTACCCGCATTGCCGACGAGAATATTGTCCAGTTCGTTACCGGTGCCGTTCAGGTCGTTCGCCCCCGTGAGGGCGAGGTTCTCGATATTCTCGGCCAACGTCCAGGAAAGGCTGGAGACCACCGTATCGACGCCCTCGTTGGCCAGTTCGATAGTCCGGTCGCCGATATTATCAACGACGTAGGTGTCGTTGCCCCGGCCCCCGGTCAGGGTATCCGCGCCGATCCCACCGTCGAGGACGTTGTCGGCGATATTGCCGGTGAGCACGTTATCGAGTGCGTTGCCGGTAGCGTCGATAACAGAGCGGCCGGTGAACATGAGATTCTCGACGTTGTCGGTGAGGGTGTAGCTCACGCTGCTGAAGACAGTGTCGGTGCCTTCGTTAGGGCGTTCGAACACGATGTCGGCGGCGTTGTCCACCACGTAAGCATCGTCGCCCGTGCCGCCGATCAGGGTGTCGGCACCTTGGCCGCCGTCCAGGGTGTCGTTGCCGGCACCGGCCGTGAGTATGTTGTTGCCGCTATTGCCGATCAGCACATTGTCGGCATCGTTGCCGGCACCGGTCAGGTTTTCGCTGCCGGTGAGGGTGAGGTTCTCCAGATTGGCGCCCAAGGCATAGCTGATTGAGGAGCGCACCGTGTCGATGCCCTCGTCCGGGTTTTCCGTGACGATATCACCCGCGTTGTCCACCACGTAGATGTCGTCGCCCGCGCCGCCGATCATCTCATCCGCACCCGTACCGCCATCCAGCAGGTCGTTGCCGGTTCCGCCGTCGAGCCGGTCGTTGCCGTCCATGCCCGCCAGCTCGTCATTGCCCACACCGCCGAACACGGCGTCGTTGCCGCTGCCGCCATACACTTGATCATCGCCTGCATCGCCGGAAAGCACGTCGTTGCCGCCATCGCCCGAGATCAGGTCGTTGCCCTTGCCGCCGAAGATAACGTCGTTGCCACCCTCCCCGAACAGCGCGTCATTGCCGTCGCCGCCCAGCAGCAGGTCATTGCCCAGCCCGGCGAAGACGACATCGTCGCCCGCTCCGGCGATCACCAGGTCGTTGTCGGCGCCTGAGTAGATGGTGTCGTTGCCGTCGCCGCCATCGATGAAATCGTTGCCGCCGTCCTCCATCACCACGTCGTCGCCCGCCCCGGCGTTGATGATGTTGTTGCCGGTCTTGCCGAGGATCAGGTCGTTGCCGTCCGTGCCATTCAATTCCTCGCCGGAGGGCGAGAAAGGGGTCTGGCTCACCACCTGGCTGGTGCCGTCAGGATTGTTGATCAGCACGTCGCTGGAGTATTGCATGGTCACGTCGGCAAGATTGAGGGTGCTGCCGTCGGTCTTGGTAACCGTGCCGACGCCATGAACCGTCTGGTCGTTGACGATGGAAAACTGGCCGTCGCTGGTGAGGGCGATGGAA
Organism: Sulfuricella sp.; assembly: GCA_031426955.1. Lineage (GTDB taxonomy): Bacteria > Pseudomonadota > Gammaproteobacteria > Burkholderiales > Sulfuricellaceae > Sulfuricella. Next base: position 121,057 of record JASJPA010000005.1, on the reverse strand, counting down.
GCCACGCCCATGTCGGCAAGGGTACGGAACTCGCCCGGATCGGTGATGCCATTCTGGTTGGCGTCCTGCCAGACGCCGAACTTCGACCAGTTGTCGTCGGCGGCGGAGAATACGCCGTCACCATTGGTGTCAAACGCTTTCAGCCCTTCCAGGTCGGTCTGCGCCCCGTACTTGTAACCGGCGAAGCTGATCTCGTCGGCATGCTCGATCTTGCCGTTTCCGTCGATGTCATAGGCCAGCAGGCCGTCATCCGCTGTCGGCCAGGCGGTGCGGCGCTTGAAACCGTCGCCGTTGATGTCGAAAAATATGTTGGAGTCGTCCACGTTGGTGAACGCGAAGCCGTCGTTGCCGAGATCGATCGAAATCGGTTTTTTGCCGCCGCCACCGCTGCCCAAGGAAGGATAATAGGCCCCCAAGTGGGTGGAAGTGACCTGACCCGTACCGCTCTCTCCGTGAGGGTCGGTGACCTGCACGGTGAAGGGATCGGATTGTGGAGAATACGTGTCTACCCAGTAAGGATCTCCGCTAGGAACAGAATAAGGTGCATCCCACCAATTCTCAGCGTTAACTGTCACATAGGGTTGATACCAATAGCCCCCATCCGGCGCTTCGCCCTGCGTGTTCGGCCCATACCAGTTGGTGTAATGGAAATACCCACTTGTATTGATGCTGGCCGCGCCCATCTGCGGCTGGGCGATCACCGCGTAGGTGAATGGCCCGTTGGGATCATCGACATCGGTGACCACGATTTTGCCTTCATTTGCATAACCTGTTTGCACGACCGGCGCATCGTTCACATTCAGCAGGTTGATATCCACAGTCGCCGTAGCCGTCTGCCCGGTAGGCGCCTGGATGGTGTAGCTGAAGCTCGCCGGACCATAATAGTTGGCCGCCGGGGTGTAGTGAACGAAACCGTTGCCGTCCAGCCAGCCGGTACCGTGGGTAAAGTCGGAAACGCCCGTGACGGTCAGGTTGCTGCCCGCGAAGCCGCCCAGCAGGTCGTTGGCCGTGAGGTCGGCGGTGGAGATGATGGTTTCGATGTCTTCGTAGCTGGTCACACCGTCTCGGTTAGCCTCGATCACCGTCCGGTCGTCGATGCGCGTGACCAAGAGGCTGGTGTGGCCAGTGCTGGTCTCGACCACAATGCCTTCGGGAATGACATGGGTGCGGGTGCCTTCGGTGTCCGCCACCAGGTCTGGAGAGGACATTTCCTGGAGCTGGCCGTTCTGTTCGAAGCGTCCCATAGCGTAGTCCAGGGCGCTGATGCCGAGTTCGGCGAGAGAGTGGGCTTCACCGGCTTCTTGCAGGCCGTCGCCGTTGGCGTCCTGCCATACCTTGAGTTCGTTCCACACCGGGTCGGCGGTGGTGAGCTTGCCGTCGTAGTTGGCATCCACCCAGGCCATGCCCTTGAGGCCCCGTGCACCCAAAGCAACGGTGGCGTTGCTGAAGAGCTCCTTGGCGGAATCGATCTGGCCGTTGAGGTTGCGGTCGAGGAACAGGAAGCCGTCGTGGTTGTCGAGCCAAGCGGTGTTTTTGAGGAAGCCGCTGTCGTCCACATCGAAAGCGGCAGCCTTAGCAACACCGGTGGTTTGCACGCCATCGCCGTTAAGGTCGAGAGCCACAGGCCTCCAGAGCTGTTCCGGACCGGTGACGGGAGCGGCAAGCTGCCCGTTGCGCCCCGCCCGCTCTTCTTCAGTCAACCCGGCCTTGGGATCGCCGGCTTGGGTCTGGAGGGCGGCGGTCTGCACTTCCCACATGGGCGCCACGGCACCCCGCGCCAGCGCCACGTGGATGAAGCGCTCGCTCAGGGATTGGCTGGCCTGGACGCTTCCCGCCGGGGCATTGTAGGGGCGACCGGTGAGGTCGTAGCGGATTTCGGGATCGCGCTGGACACCGGTGATCGGGTCGATGTCGGTGATACCGAAGCCGGTGTAGTTGCGGTAGCTTAAAGAAGGCAGGCGGTTGGCGACGATGCCGATGGCGCTGCCGGGGTTGACCGATTGTTCGTAGGCCGCCAGTTGGTTGAGATAGGAAATAAACCCGTTGTAGGTTTCCGCCGCCGTGCCCTGCCCGCCGTCGCCGCCGTTGGAGTTGGCCACGGCAGTAAACCCGGACCAGCCGGCCCAGGCGTTGCCCCAGGGCTCGGGCGGGGGATCGTCGTCGCCGAAGAGGCTGGTTATCATGTTGAAGACAGAGTAAGCCACGCCCACCCACTGCATTCCGGGGATGAGCGAAACGGCGTAAACCGCCGTACCGACGGCGTCGCCATTAGCGATAGCGTTGACGAGGTTGAGGTAGGCGATTGCGCCGGGGGCTCCAGGCACATCGGGGGTGCTGGGTGTTCCGTTGAGGAACGTGCTGATCTTGGTAGCAGTCGCAATGTCAGTGGTGTTACTAGCAAAAGATAGATAAGCACTTGCGCCGTAACCCAATGCCTGCGCGCCTGCTGTGACTGCTGCCAGCGTGTCGCCACGCTGTAGTGCCTGCTCCAGGCTCAATAAGCTCAGTATGCTGCCACCAACACTAGCGGCGCCGCTGAGATTGTAGTTGGGAAGGTCGGCGAGGTTGCTGACGTCGTTTGCCAGCCGCAGGCCAGAGACTGCTATCGGCAGGGGATCGCCGGATTGGATGGCTTTGATGATGGAAAGGGCGTCGATCAGGGTACCGCCATACTGGCCAATTGCGTTGGTGAGGGTTTGGGAGCCCGTCGGAGCATCGGCAACAGGAACCCCATTGCTATTAAAGCGGAAAGTGGCCTCTACATTATTGCCCGCATTGAACATGACACTAAAAATGGGATTGCCGTTTTCGTCAGTAACGACACGACCGTAACCGTCGGTCATGGTTCCAACTACATTGCCCTGCCCGTCGTCAATGGCAAAGGGCTGAGGAAGGTTGAGCTGAAAATTGGAGGGTGGAATCGTTTGCGAATCAGGCGCAACATCAAATCTGCCATCCTGGATAGCTGTGTTGATGCCGCCCATGTCATGCAGACCGATGGCCGTCGCCATCTTGCCTACGAGAAAGCCAGCCAACGCAGTCCATGGATTGGTCGCCACCACGGTTGACAGCAAATTAAAGATACCAGAAGCCGTGCTGCTCTCCAATGTCACCGTGCATTGACGGGTTCCTCCGATGTCGGAACCCAACGACCCAATGCTTCCCCCACCCAATGGCCCAAGACCGGCGGTATTGCAGGAAATAAAGTTTGTGCCTTGTGCAGCCGTAAGATTTTGATCTTGCAAAATCTGTGTAAAGCGTGAATCGTTGATGACCATCCCCGCACCGGGGCCATCGTACCCGACACCTCTCCAGCCGAATACATAGGTTTGAATTTGGGCCATCAACTCGCCAAAGGAGTGGCCGGTAGTAACAGGAGTATACCCTTCCAGATCACCCCCGATTCCTAGCCGCGTATTGATGGATCTTGCCGCAACCAGCATATCGGTAAATTGCTGCGAAGCCGGTCCGAACAACGCATCGGGCCATGACGTCACGTCCTTTAGATCATTGGTTCCGGTGTTGGCATAAAATATCCGCTTCGAATCGTGGTCAACATAAACCGTGGCCTGATAGCCACTATCATTTTTGAATGTTCGGAGAACTTCCCAATTCCCTAACGGGAGCGTCACCGGCTCGCCATAGGAACCCAAAGAAAATACAGCGCCTTCTTTAACCAGTTGTTGATCGGCAATGGCCATGATTAATTTCCTCTATGATTTCCGAAAGTTATTTGGATTTTCCTATCGACAAGCTGCGGCCCACATTACGGCTTGGCCGCTGGTTGCCGTGATTCGAAAAACTGCTTGATCAGCCTTTGCGTAACGTCATTGTTTGGCTTGTTTTGCGCTTCGTACACTGCATTGGCGCGCCGCATGAAGGGTTCGGTAAATTCGATGACGTGCATCGGCGCGGCGTCTTCGGGCTTGATTTGCATGCGCCGAATTTTTTTGTCGGTTTCCAGATCGTAAAAATACATGCGGCTCGTGCCTACCGGTTTGGGGCAAACATCCTCCCCAATCCATCCAATCAGACCGATCCCAGGCTGGTACTCGCGATCGAAGTAAGCGATTTGCGCACCCCCGTATTGAAACCTACCAGTTCGAATTACGCCTCCAAAGGTCAGTACCCTTGGTATGGAATCTTTGTTGGCATAGCGCCAAATTCCCTTGGACTTGCTCGGGTCGTGCAGGAACTCCTGCGACGAGACCCCTCGCATCAAAAAATCCCGCACGATCTCATCATGTATCCAGGGCAGCTTGATGCGATTGTCGTAATAGACATCCATTTGGCACTCCAGTGGCGGCCAGCAACTGTCTTCGCGTCCGCCATAACCGCAGGAGAGATTGCCAATCGTGGCCATCCTGAAAGCAACTGCCAGCGCACCTTTTAGATTCTCGTCAATCCACTTTTCAGGCATCCGGAACAAATTGGCAAACTCTCGGGTATAGGCCCAGACATAGGGATCGGCGGTATAAGTCTTTCCATTCTTGAAGGTGTGCCAATCTTCATACCGCGAATCTTCTAGACGAGGGGGTTCCAACTGTTGCGCATGTGTAACAGTTGCACCCATCAAAACTGCAACCAGCAAGAAGAGGTGGGACAAAATTAGGGTTAGTCTCATGCCGCCATCCTTTCACAGAAATACAGCGGTTCATTCGCTGCTTCCACCCCGTCGCGGTTGGCCTCGATCACCATCCTGTCGTCGATGCGAGTGACCAAGAGGCTGGTATGGCCGCTAGTCGTTTCCACCACGATACCCTCGGGGATGACATGGGTGCGCGTGCCGGCGGTATCCGCCGCGAGGTCGGGGGAACTCATTTCCTTGAGCTGGCCGTTCTGTTCGAAGCGGCCCATGGCGTAGTCCAGAGCGGTGATGCCCAGTGCTGCAAGGCTTTTGACTTCGCCCGCTTCCGCCTGGCCGTCGCCGTTGGCGTCCTGCCATATCTTGAGTTCGTTCCACACCGGGTCGGCGGCGGTGAGCTTGCCGTCGTAGTTGCTGTCCACCCAGCGCATCCCGGCCAAGCCTCGCGCGCTCAAGTCCACGATGCTGTTGCTGAACAGTTCCCTGCCCGAATCGATGCTGCCGTTGAGGTTGCGGTCGAGGAACAGGAAGCCGTCGTTGTTGTTGAGCCAGGCGGTGTTTTTCATGAAACCGGAATCGTCGATGTCGAAAGCCACGGTTTTGTTGGCACCGGTGGTCTGTACCCCGTCGCCGTTGAGGTCGAGCGCCACGGCCCGGAAGGTCTGGGTGTCGCCCGTCACCGGCGCGGCCAACTTGCCGTTGCGCCCGGCACGCTCTTCCTCGGTCAGCCCGGCTTGGGGGTCGCCGTACTGGGTCTGGATGGCGGCGGTCTGCACTTCCCACATCGGGGCGACGGCGCCTCGGGCCAGGGCGACGCGGATGAAGCGCTCAGACAGGGATTGGCTCGCCTGGTAGCTCCCCGGCGGGGCGTTGTAGGGCCGGCCGGTGAGGTCGTAGCGGATGGACGGGTCGCGCTGTATGCCGGTGATGGCATCGATGTCGGTGATGCCGAAGCCGGTGTAGTTGCGGTAGCTTAAAGAAGGCAGGCGGTTGGCAACGATGCCGATGGCGGAGCCGGGGTTGACCGACTGCTCGTAGGCGGCCAGTTGGTTGAGATAGGAGATGAACCCGTTGTAGGTTTCCGCCGCTGTGCCCTGCCCGCCGTCGCCGCCGTTGGAGTTGGCCACGGCAGTAAACCCGGACCAGCCGGCCCAGGCGTTGCCCCAGGGCTCGGGCGGGGGATCGTCGTCGCCGAAGAGGCTGGTTATCATGTTAAAAGCGTAGTAAGCCCAGGCAATTGGGGCGGCTGGGGTCATAGAAATAACCGCCATTGCCGCACCTACCGCGTCACCGTGGGCGATACTGTTGACGAGGTTGAGGTAGGGCATTGCCTTATCAAGGCCGACAATGAGGCTCTCGGCACCAAACTCTGCTGCCAGAGCCTGCGATCCAGAAAGCAGGTTGTTTTGCTGGGCAAGCAGGGCATACGCGGTCGCCCCATAGGTCAAAGTTTGCGCGCCAGCAGTCACGGCAGCCATGGTGTCGCCGCGCTTGAGGGCGGCATCAAGGCTCATCAGGCTCAAGATGGCGCTGCCCACAGTAGATGCGCCAGCCAAGGAGTAGTTGCCGGCGATCTGCTTACCATTTGCATCTGTTTGGGTACTGAGATTATTCGCCAGCCGCAGGCCGGAGGCGGCGATGGGCAAAGGATTGCCGCTTTGGATGGCTTTGAGCAGGCTGAGGGCGTCGATCAGGGTGGGGGCATAGGTGTTAATGGTATTACCGACACCAGCAAGCGCGTTGGTGAGGGTTTGTGCACCTGTGGGCTCGAGAAGAGAGCCAATCTCCTTGGTAAGGTTGTTGAACAGGGTTCCTGTGCCGGTCACCGTTCCATCAGTGAGATTAACCGTCTGCCCCATGCCGTCAACGGGTTTTAGTAGCAATTTCCCGTTTTCTTCCACAGCCTCATACGTGGCTACTGGCTCACCTTTTGTGTTCCGAACAACCGCATACTGGTCACAGTTAGGATCGAAGGCGAGCCAGACCTGCCCATTGTTCGCTGTGTACTGCTGGGTTACTTCCTCCCAGACACGGTACTGCAAAAGCATCGGGCGTACTTCTCGATTGACCTGATCGTTGTACTGGATATTTTGTGCAAGTTGCGCGTTCAGGCTGGCTGCGGTCTCAGCGTCAACCGGGACAGGAGGAGAACCATCCGAACTCGGCCTTTCCCAATTTCCCGTATCCTTGTTGAAGTTATACCCGTTTATACTGTCGGTGGGCTTGGGGGTGGCGATGGCCTCCAGCACTCGATCCATATAGTGCTGGCCAAGCGCCGAGTTGCCAAAAAGCAACACGCCTAACGTGGGGTTAGCAAGGGACGCCATGACCGCGCCAAAGAACTTCAACCCCTCCAGGCTGTCGGGGGGATAATTTATCATTGAGCCCATTTGCTTGCCCACATCGCTGACCAAATCAAGGCTCATATTGGTGTTGTTGATACGGGTAAAGCTTTCGGCGGCGGCTGGCTCACTTGTGCCATTAGTCAATGCATTCAGTTTCGCCTTATAAATCTCATAGACGCCGGGCGCGTTATAGGTGAAGGCGCTGACAGTCGCATTAAACGCCGAAACGAGTTGCGCCAATGCGCCGCCCAGGCTATGCCCGACGACTACGGGAGTGACCCCATATTTTTGCTGCGCCTTATCAAAGTATGCTTGGGCTTCAATTAATTGCCCAGGCACGTCGTTTTGCAGCGCCAGTTGGACAAAGTTGTTGGAAGCGTCCCCGAACTCGTCTGTCCCGCGGTAGGCAATAACGATTTCGCCCGTGCTTTGATTCTTGAAAGTGACTGCTGCAAATCCGGTTGGCGATGTACCCATGCTCTGAGCGCTCGTATCGACGATACTCCACCCCGGCGGCACGGCACCGTTCTTGTATGCCGCGTTACTCAAGAGTCCATAAGTCAGGTTCTGCATCGGAGTGATAGCCATTGTCGTAATTCCCCTTCAGATTTTATGAATATGTTTAGAATCCGGTATCCTGCAATCCTTCTTTACCGGGAATACCAGGATCAATCTTGCCTCGTTCTTCCGCGTCTCGGCATCTGCGGGATATCGCATCCCAAACCTCTTGAGATACACCTTTGCCTCTTCTGGTTGAATGTGCAAACTCATCGCCAATACACTTGTTCAGCATTTTGATCAGCGCCTCTTTCGGCAACATCGCCTTGTAGAGCGCTTCCGGCATGCGGACATAGCCCGCCCGCTCAGGATTCGGCCCGGGGTCGAAAGTGAGCTTGATATCACGAGTGTAACTTCTTCTTTGTGGGCCCTTAATGCCGTATGGGTTATCCCCGAACAGCGACAGCCAGATAATCCCTTTCTCGGCCTTCGGCGCGACCATCGAACCAATAAGGACGGAGGTGGATAAGGAAATGGTCGCCAGCCCCGGCACCAGATTCGGACGATATCCCCACATACCAAGGCTTGAAAACCGCCCATCGAGTGGTTGGTCGGAAAAGATAGCAGGTAGCGCATTTTTCAGGTGCATCGGGGCCAGTTCTGAAACACGGAGCGCCTGTTCATCCTGCGCATCGAACGGCACCAGCCGCAGATAACTCACTGGCACGCTTCGCGGATACTCCTCATCCGATGACTTATGGGATCTCTCCGAAAGCGGGAGCTTAATAGAACTGTCGAAGTAAACGTCCATTTCATATGCGTACTGTTCCGGGTAGTTCGGGTTCACGCCACTCCAACGGTTACTCTTGAATATCCGGGCAACCATCGCATGCACCCCGCCCTTGAGTTCTGGGTCGGCCCCCTCAAGTGGAAAACCCTTGAAGCGCTTGGCGAAGGCTTTGCTGTAGACCCAGAATTCCCAATAAGGCTTGTCGCCCAGCACCGGATCGGGCTTTTCCACCGCCACCTGCTTCGGCCAGGCGGTTACATAATCGGGGATGGGCGGCAACTGCGGCGCTGCATAATAAGGGATTTGCGGCACCTGCTTCGGTCTGGTGGTAATGTCATCAGGGGCCGCCAATGCCTGTGCGGCACAGCAAAGGGCCAAAAAAAATCCACAGGCACGAACAAAAAAACAATTAAAAACCAAAGGGGTCAGCATCGACTTATTTTTCAATCCCCGCTCCATCAACAATCCTCCCTCAAAATCCGAAATCCGTTTGCGTTCAATCAATCTCCATTGGCCCCTAGTTCCCTGATTGCCCCGCCTGCACTGCCTGGCTAGTCTTCAGCGTCCCTTTCCGCATTGCTTTCTCAACCAAGCCGGCCATGCGCTGATGCTCTTCTGCCAGCTTCGGATCAGCCGCGCCGAAGACGATCTGGTCGTCCTGGGCATAGAGCTTGCACCCCTGCCCCGCCTTTTCGACACAGGCTTTCAGTGCGTTGAAAGCGGCATGACAATCGCCGCTTGCCATGCCCACGTCACCCTTGTCGGACACCGCAAAAGCACGCGGGAAGACGGAGGCGAGGAAGCTCCGGTAGGCCTGTTTGCCAGTGTCGTCCAAGGTGGCGGGGAGCCGTGCCGTATCCGCGATGTCGCTGAGGCCCGTCATCGGCGGGAAGGTCATTGCCTGGGGGCCGGCGTATTGGGCGGGGCAGGCTTCCCACACCATTGCCCTATTGGCGGCATAGAGACGGCAACGGTCGGTTGCGCCGGCATTGCGTTCTTCGCATGCGGCAACGGCGGCTTTGGCGGAAGCATCGTCGCCGATGCTCAGGCCGTAGGCACCGCTGGAAGACAAAGCGAAGTAGCGGGGAGATGAGGCATCGACAAAGCGCTGGAATTCGGCCTTGCCCGGCTCGCCCACGTAGGGCACGGCCTCCACGGCCATGTTTCCCATGGCTTCAACCCGTTTGTCCCAAAGACTGGCCAGAGTGGGGTCTTCTTTCACATCCAGGAAGCCCTTGTCGTAAACTCTGGAAACACGGCTCATGGCCAGACGGAAATAGCGCCCGGCGTCGGCCAGGTAATGGTTAAAAGCCCGCTTGCTGTCTGCGGGCGGGCGCCCCACGGGTTGGTCCTTTATCAATGGGTCGTACAACTTGCCGAGGTAATATTCCGCTCCGCCTACTCCACGTGTGGAAAGCTCTTCGGCAAGTTGGCGGAACTTGGTGTGGTCGGACATCACCCGAATTCGTTCCATGCTTTCGGTCAGCGTCCAGCCGATATTCAAACCATGCATCAACTGGCTTTTGGCGCTTACATCCCCTGTGTCCGCCTTGGCGCGCAGAGCCTGAAGATAGTCGAAAGCGCGGCGGTCATTTTCGTCGGGTGTGATATTGCGCGATATGGACGAAAGAGCGAGGCCGTTTCCTTTGGATACCATGAGCGGCAAGTCTTGATCTGCCGCGTCACGGAGGGTAGGCAGCACTTCGATGGAACCGAACCAAACGCCAAGAAGCGCTGCCCCCAGCAGCCGGCCAACACTGAATTCGGCATACAGCGCGTAAACGTCAATGCTGCCCACGTATTGAACCTTGCCCGGTTCAACGATGAAACGGCGAGAGAATTCCTGTTTGGCTTTGCGCAGGTCTTTATAGCCTTCGTTGCGGTAACTGTAAAACTCGTACGTGCCGGCAGGAAGGGCAAGCGCCACCAGGCGGCCATACTCTTTACGAGGGGAGTCGGAAAATTCTTCGTTACCGAAGAACTTGGCTCTGCTCACCCGTATTTCCCCATTGGGGTCATCGGCCCCCACCTTTCGCCAGGACAGGAAGGATGAATTCTGGATATCGCCGCTGGCGGTGAACGAAAATACTGCCACGCCTTTACCGGGCTCCAGTTCGACGGGTTTGTCGAGATCGATTTCGTTGGCTGCTGCCGCACCCATAAATAGCCAAAACCCGCATACCAGCAGCAGAATGGTTTTCCCGCACGCAGCAACAAGGCGCCCTAAAGGGGTCTGCTTCGATTTGTTTTTCATACCCACCTCCTTTTTTCAGAATCCAAAATCAATAAACGGGGAAAAATCACTTGCGTCCATCCACACAAGTGATGGGATATTCCACTAATTCGGATCGCATTTTCCGTGATATCTTTTTCTCACTGAATCACTTATCGATATACCGCAAGAATCGGCGGGTTATCGGAAATTGACTCCACCCATTTAATTAAACCGGAAAGCGAGGCCGAAAAGCCGTATGAATGACTTTCGGCCTCGCCCCCTGCCGTTGCTTAGAATTTGTAACCGATCCCCACGCTTGCCATATTCACATCGGCACGGGAGGTGCCAGTTGAACCGTCTGCGCTCATTGGGTCGCCCACGCGGGTGTAGACCTCATATTCCGCACGGGCAAACCAGTTGCTGGCGAAGTTGAAATCCACACCGACACCATAATTGGTACTGGTGCCGCTGGCCGTTCGGGTAGGTGTTACGCACGCCGTACCCGTGCGCGTACACGCATAGTCCGCGGTGTATGCAAAGGCGCCAAGCTTGGCAAACCCGGTCACGGTGTCGCTGAATGGCAGACGACCCACAACGCCGATATTCCAGCCATCCACCTTGAGAGTGACTACGCCACTGGTTACCAAGGGAGCCGTGATGTTCGAGCTGTAAGCAAACTTGCCAAGGTCTGCATAGCCGCCTTCAACAGCAAGGTTCTTGTTGAGCTGATAGCCGGCCTGAAGCTTGTATCCCGTATCGGTATCGTCGAAGCTCGACGTGAACGCAGTCGCGCCTGCACCAGCCAGCGCTTGGTCGCTCTCTGCCTTGCGGTCGCTCTTGCTCTGGCCTGCCGAGAGGTAACCGTAGAAACCGGTATCGGCCGCCTGGGCCATGCCAGCGTTAATTCCGGCTACGAGGCCGAGAATGACAACAATATGTGCGCTTCTTTTCATGCTTCTTCCTTTCTTGGTTGATAAAAAACTGGTGTTATTGGGTAGATTGAGTTCCCGGATTCATCAACAGCGAGTAATTGCCGCCGGTGAGCTGGAAACCGAGCTTGCGCAGGAAGCTGTCCATCCTGTCGATATCCGTGCCGCTGTTCACCCCGGCTGATATCTCGAATGCCCCCCGGTTTTCGGCCCATTTCTTGAAGGCGGTGAGCAGTTTCAGTGCTGCGCCGCCCATGCGTTTTTCCGGGAGCACGTCGTAATGGATCAGGCTTGCCACCAGCCTGTCCGAGAAGAAATGGCTTTCCACACAACCGATTAGGCCGCCGACCGGCTTGCCATCCGAATCTTCGGCGACGAAGAAGCAGTGCGTTCCGTGCGGATTTTCGATGACGGCGCCAAGGTTGGCGGCCACCCGTTCCGGGTTGTAGTCATATTCCCTGAACCGGGTCAGGGAATGAAAAGTACGGGCCATTTCCACAAAGGCCGGGATGTCGTCGAGAGTGGCGAAGCGAATTTTCATGGGTAGTTACCTATTTTTCCGAATGTTCGTTTTTATCTTTGTCCCCGCTCAGGATGGACAGCTTCTCGCCTATCCTCACCGTCTTGTCCACTTGCAGGCTTTTGGGCAGGGCGTGGGTGATGAACAGCATGGTCACTTTGCCCTTGAGCTGGTTGATGGTGCGGGCGAAGTGTTCAGCGGTGTGCGGGTCGAGGTTGCTGGTGGATTCGTCGAAGATCAGGATTTTCGGGCGCTTGAGCAGGGCGCGGGCGATGGCGAGGCGCTGCTTTTGCCCGCCCGATAGGCCCACGCCGCGTTCGCCGATTTCGGTCTGGTAGCCCTGGGGGAGTTTTTCGATGGTGTCGTGGATTTCCGCCATGCGGCAGGCCTGCACGACATGGTCGAAGGTGGCATGGGGGTTGGCCATCAGCAGGTTGTCGTAGATCGTGCCGGAGAACAGCACGGTTTCCTGCGGCACGACGCCGAAGTAGCTGCGCAGTTCGTTGGCGGAAAAATGGCGGATATCGGTGCCATCGATCTTGATCTGCCCGTCCGCCGGGGCGTAGAAGCCCAGCAGCAGCTTGGCGAGAGTGCTTTTGCCTGAGCCGGACGGGCCCATGATGACGACGGTTTCGCCGGGGTTGACCTCCAAGCCGAAATCGCGGTAGAGGTAGGGCAGGTCTTCGTTGTAGCGGAAACTCAGTCCTTCGACTTCGATCTTGCCCTGGTTGCCGCCGACACGGGTAGGAATCAGGGAATAAGGTTCGGTCGGGGCATTCATGATGTCGCCCAGGCGCTTGACCGACATGCTTGCCTGCTGGAACTGCTGCCACAGCCCCACCAGGCGCAGCATGGGTTGGGAGAGCTTGCCGGAGAACATCTGGAACGCCACCAGCATGCCGATGGTGAAGTCGGTGCCGTTCATCACGATGTAGGCGCCGACCACCAGGATCAGCAGCGTCATCATCTGTTCCAGGGTGTTGGCCGTGACGTTGTAGGTGTTGCCGATCTGCTTCATGCGGAAGCCGGCGTGCAGGTAGTCGGCGAGATAGTCGCCATAGCGGCTTTTCAGCTGCGGCTCCATCTGCAGGCTCTTGACCGTTTCCAGGCCGGCAACGTATTCGGTGACAAAAGCCTGGTTACGCGCGCCCAACAGGAATTGCTCGCTCATCCGCGCCTGGAACAGCGGCGCCATCATCAGGCTCATGCCGATGATCACGCCCAGTATGGACAGGGCGATCAGCGTCAGCACTACGCTGTAGTAGAACATGATGGCGACGAAGATGAGCAGGAACGGCAGGTCGAGGATCAGCGTGACAGCAGCGCTCGCGACGAATTCGCGGATGCTTTCCACGCCATGCAAACGGGCGGAGATGACGCCGGTTGGGCGGTGCTCGAAGTAGCGCGGCGGCAGGGCGAAGAGGTGTTCAAACACCGCGCTGCCCAGCACGGCATCGACACGGTTGCCGGTATGCAGCACGAGATACTGGCGCACCCAGGTGAGCAGGGCGGAAAAGATCATGAACACCGCCAGGCCGATGGCAATGACGATCAGGGTGCTTTCGGTGCGATGCACCACGACTTTGTCGATAATGACCTGGGTGAACAGCGGCGTGGCAAGCGCCACCAGTTGAATGATCAGGGAGGCAAGCAGCACGTCGCGCCAGATCGGCTTGTGCTTGAGCAGCTCGGGCAAGAACCAGCGGAAGCCGAAGGCGGTCTCCTTGACGGCGTCGGGGTCCTTGATGGCCTTGGGGCCGGGTTTCAGGAGAAAAACCGTGCCGGCGAAGCAGGCAGCGAACTCAGCCGGGGTGACGATCTCCGGCACATTGCTGCCGGCCATGAAGATTACGATACGCTCGGCGGTGGCTTCGGAGACAAGCGCCAGCGAGGCGGCGGGTCGGTCATCCGCCGGTTTATCTTCCCCCGTGCTCTCCTCCGTCTGGGACTCATCGGCGTTTTTGGCAGGGGCATGAACGACTGCGAGGCAAGGCAACCGTTGCCCGAGAATTGCCCCTGCGGTACAGGCCTTGGCGCGAGTTTTGAAACCCAGGGCGCGGGCCGCCTGGATTAGCGTTTCAAGGGTGTAGGGTGGTGGAAACCGTTGGAGGAGCAGTTCCGGGTCGAAGGGAATGCGATTGAGCGCGCAGAAGCTTCCGAGCGCCCACAGGAGCACGGAACCGTCCAGCCGGGTATGCGATTGGAAACGCACGGAGACTTTGTTTTTGTTCTTGTGTGCGAAGATGGCCGCTAGTCTGTCCTGAAGCTCCCATTGCAGGCGGGTAACAAACCGTAGTGACTTGACGGGCAGATCGCCGCCCCGTCAGCCGCAAGAGCGAGGACCGCTCTTGGTTCAATATTGAAGACCATCCCATTCCCCTTTTTTACTTTGGATATTTTTTATTTGATATTTCGTGCCCTGATGATTTATGCGATCTAACGGGCACGAAATTATTTACTCCCCACTTATAAAAGGATATCAAGGTCTGTAGTTCATGAATATAGGGGAATCCCCTATTCGTAAATAGGGGTATACGGACAGGTAGGGTCGGCAATCTGTGCCTTAGAGAGCTCCCGGATTCCGCTGCGCCGCATCCGGGCTACAACTGACTTTATGAATCAATGTAGGGCGGGTTAGCGCAGCGTAACCCGCCAATCCACGGTAGGTTATGGCCTGACGTCATTTTGTGCCCTTTAGGGCAAACCCACCCTACATCAATTTACAGCCAAACCATCAGCCCCATCTCCAACGGGTGGGTCAGGAGTTCCTGCCAGGGGTAAACGCGGATCCTGTAATCAAGATGGCCACACCGATCGGGGGCCAGGTCGAGGGCGAACAGATGCTCCCCGGTCGCCTCCACGAGCCCCTGGAACGAGAAGCTGAAGTGCTGATAATTCTTCATCTCCTTGCGGGTCGGGCGACGCATCATCAGCTCGACCACCACATCCTCCGGCGCCAGGCCGTTCAATTTCAGGGCAACGTCGAAGCGCACATTGTCGCCGAACTGGATGTGTTTCTTCGGCGTATCCAGGCGGCGTATCTCGACGCCCTGCCAGGCGGCGCGGATCTTGGTTTTCCAGACCGAAAGATTCTTCGCATTTGCGTAGCCATCGCGGGTGTACAGTTCGCCCTGTCGGCTGGCCTGCAGGTAGAAGCGGGACACGTATTCGCCCACCATCCGGTTGGAATTGAAGCGTGGCAACAGGGTGCCGATCGAGCGCTTGGAACGCCTGACCCATTCCGCCGAGTAGCCCATCTTGCCGCGATCGTAGTACTGGGGCACGACACGGTCCTGCAGGATCTCGTAAAAGGTCTGGCTGTCTTCCTTGTTGCGGCGGTAGTCGTCCATGTAGGTCGGCGCCGGCTTGATCGCCCAGCCGTTGGTGCCGTCGTAGCCCTCGCCCCACCAGCCGTCCAGCACCGAGAAATTGATCGCGCCGTTGATGCCCGCCTTGATCCCCGAAGTGCCGCTCGCTTCGAGCGGGTACACCGGGTTGTTGAGCCACACATCCACGCCCGCGACCAGCCTGCGCGCCAGGCCCATATCGTAGCCTTCCACCAGCAGCACCTTGCCCTCGAATTCCGGCATGTGGGACATCCCCTGAATATGCCGGATCAAATCCTGGCCGGGGCGGTCGGCGGGGTGCGCCTTGCCGGCAAAAACGAACAGCACCGGACGGTCGGCCTCGGAAATGATCTGACTCAGCCAGGTCGGGTCTTCGAACAGCAGTGCGGCGCGCTTGTAGGTGGCGAAGCGGCGGGCGAAACCGATGGTGAGGACGTTCGGATTGAGGGGATCGATATGCTTCAGCAGCCGGTCGAGGTGGGCTTCGGAGCCGTGGTTGCGAAAATGCTGCTGGCTGATGCGAAAGCGCACCAGCTCGAGCATTTGCGACTTGAGCGACTGGCGCACGCTCCAGAACTGGTGGTCGGGGATCTCGTCGATGCGCGCCCAGTAGCCCGGATCGGTGAGGTTATGGCGCCACTCGTAACCGAAGTGGTTGTCGAACAGGTCGATCCATTCCTGCGCCAGGAAAGTCGGCACGTGCACGCCGTTGGTGACGTAGCTCATCGGGTTTTCCTCGGGCGCCACCTGCGGCCACTGGCTGGCGCAGATGCGCGAGGAGACTTCGCCGTGGATGCGGCTGACGCCGTTGTGAAAGCGCGAGCCGCGCAGCGCCAGGGCGGTCATGTTGAAATCCGGCCCGTCCGGCGTCCTGCCCAGGGAGAGAAACGCTTCGCGGCTGATTTTCAGCTCCTGGCACATGTGCTGAAAGTAGTCGCAGACCGCGTTTTCGGCGAAATGGTCGTGCCCCGCCGGCACCGGCGTGTGAGTGGTGAACACGGTATTGCCGGCAGCCGCTTCCAGCGCGCTGGCGAAATCCAGCCCCTCGGCGACCAGGTAGCGGGCGCGTTCCAGCACCAGAAAGGCGGCATGGCCTTCGTTGATGTGCCACACCGTGGGCTTCAGTCCCAGCGCTCTGAGGGCGCGCACGCCGCCGACGCCGAGGACGATTTCCTGCATGATGCGCACGTTGCTGTCGCCGCCGTAAAGCTGGTGGGCGATATCGCGATCCTCGGGCGTATTTTCCTCCAGGTCGGTATCGAGCAGGTATAGCGTGACGTGGCCGACCCGCGCCTGCCATACTTTGACCGTCAGCTTCCGTCCCGGCAACTCGACGGAAACGTGCATCTCTTTGCCATCCTCCCCCAGAGCGGGAGCGATCGGCAGGTCTTCGAAATCCGAATCGCTGTAAGTGGCGATCTGGTTGCCTTCGCTGTCGATAATCTGGGAAAAGTAGCCTTGGCGGTAGAGCAGGCCAACCGCAACGAAGGGCAGGCGCAGGTCACTCGCCGACTTGCAGTGGTCGCCGGCGAGGATGCCGAGTCCGCCGGAATAGATCGGGAAGCTTTCGTGAAAGCCGAATTCGGCGCAAAAATAGGCGATCAGATCGCCTTCCCTGAACTGTTCGTGGTTGCTGCCGCGACGCAGCGGCTCGTTGTGGTAGGTATCGTAAGCCGACAGCACGCGGTTGACGGTGGCCAGAAACACTTGGTCCTCCGCCGCTTCCACCAGGCGTTTCTCGTCCACCCGGCGCAGGAACACCTTGGGGTTGTGTCCGACCGCGTCCCACAAGCCGGGATGAAGGCGCGCGAACAATGTCCGGGTCGGCTTGTCCCAGCCGTACCACAGGTTGTTGGCAAGCTCCTCCAGGCGCAGCAGCTTGCGCGGGATTTTCGGGTTGACCTCGATAACGAAAGTGGTGCCTTGCTTCATGCTGACTCCTTAAATCTTTGCTAAAAAAGGCAATTCACCGCAGAGGACGCGGAGGACGCAGAGGAAAAACAAAAAATAAGAGATTAATACCAGACCTACCTCATGTGAGCGCGCAATAGCACGTAGCCTTTGAATTCCTCCGCGTCCTCTGCGTCCTCTGCGGTTCAACAGCTTTTTACAGGTTATTCCATCCGAAGAAAATTCTCCCGGTAATATTTCAGCTCGCCGATGGATTCATACACATCCGCCAGCGCGGTATGGTTGTTCTCTTTCTTGAAACCGCCGTAAACCTGCGGCTTCCAGCGCTTGGCCAGTTCTTTCAGGGTGCTCACATCGAGGTTGCGATAGTGGAAATAATCCTCGAGCTTGGGCATGTAGTTCGCCATGAAACGGCGATCCTGGCAGATCGAATTACCGCACATCGGCGATTTCTTCGGCGGCACGTATTCCTTCAGGAATTCGAGTAGCTGCGCCTCGACGGCGGCATCATCCAGTTTCGATGCCTTGACCTTGTCGATCAGGCCGGATTTGGCGTGGGTCGCCTTGTTCCAGGCGTCCATGCCGTTCAGCACTTCTTCGGACTGGTGCACCACCAGAACCGGCGCCTCGGCGATGGTCTCCAGATTGGAGTCGGTGATCACCAGCGCGATTTCGATGATGCGCTCCCGTTCGGGAACCAACCCGGACATCTCCATGTCGATCCAGATGAGGCGATTGCTGTCTTGTGCCATAATGGAAACCCAGTAATCTAAAGCCGGCCATTTTAGCCCGAAACCCCCCGTGACTCCATGACATTTACCCTGATCTTCCTCGCCGCACTGGCAACCTCCGTACTCTTGCGCTACTGGCTCGCACAACGCCATATCCGCCACATCCAGACACACCGCGCCAGCGTGCCGCAGGATTTCGCCGACCGCATCAATCTGGAATCGCACCAGAAGGCCGCTGATTACAGCATCGCCAAAACCCGTCTGGGCAACCTGCATCTCGTGGTGGAAACCGCCCTGCTGCTAGCCTTTACCCTGGGCGGCGGGATCGAGATGCTGTACGGCCTGTGGCATGGCCTGCTCGGATCTGGGCTGTGGCAGGGCACGGCACTGATACTAAGCGTATTCGCCATTTCCACTTTAGTCGAAATTCCGCTGGGGTTCTACCGCGCCTTCGGCATCGACGCCCGCTTCGGCTTCAACAAGATGACCCCGGCACTGTTTTTCACCGACCTCGCCAAGCAGATCCTGCTCGGCGCGGCGCTCGGCATCCCCCTTGTGCTCGGCGTGCTGTGGCTGATGGGGCGGATGGGCGAATACTGGTGGCTCTACGTATGGAGCGCATGGATGGGATTCAACCTGCTGGTGCTGGCGGTTTACCCCACCTTCATCGCGCCGCTGTTCAACAAGTTCACGCCGCTGGAGGATGCCACGCTGAAACAGCGCGTCGAACAGTTGCTGCAGAAATGCGGCTTCCACGCGCAGGGCTTCTACGTGATGGACGGATCCAGGCGCAGCACCCACGGCAACGCCTATTTCAGCGGCTTCGGCAAATCCCGGCGGATCGTGTTTTTCGACACCCTGCTGGCGCGCCTCGGCCACGACGAGATCGTCGCGGTGCTGGCCCACGAACTCGGGCACTTCAAGCACCATCACATCATCAAGCGCATCGTCCTGATGGCCACCATGAGCCTGGCCGGACTGTGGCTGCTCGGCTGGCTGATGGACAAGGAATGGTTCTACCACGGCCTCGGCGTCGCCACGCCAGGCACCGCCACGGCGCTGCTGCTGTTCCTGCTGGCGATGCCGGCATTCACCTTCCTGCTCCAGCCGCTGATGAGTTTCTACTCGCGCAGGCACGAATTCGAGGCCGACCGCTACGCCGCGAAAAATTCCAGCGCCGACGATCTGGTGCGGGCGCTGGTCAAGCTCTACAACGACAACGCCTCGACCCTCACCCCCGATCCGCTGCACTCGGCATTCTACGATTCGCATCCGCCGGCGGCGATCCGCATTGCGCACCTTCAGGGTGCTATATTTAACAACATCAACCCACGGAGGTCCGCATGAAATTCATTACCCTGCTCCTGAGCCTGCTGCTCGTCAGCATGCCCGCCCTTGCCAATCCCTTTCCCAAGGGCGATGCCAAAATCGGCAAAACCCTGCACGATAAATCCTGCCTCAGTTGCCACGTGTCCATGGTGGGCGGCGACGGTTCGGCCATTTATTCCCGCCTCGAACGCAAGGTGAAGAACCCGCAGCAACTCCAGGCCCGCATCCGCAACTGCAATGCCAATGTCGGCGCGAACTGGTTCCCTGAGGAAGAGAACCACGTTGCAGCCTATTTGAACCTCCAGTACTACCACTTCAAGTAACAGGCAGGAGATATGACCATGGCCGACGAACCGTTCTGCGACCTTGCCAAAAAGAGCTGCAAACCCTGCGAGGGTGGCGTGCCGCCCCTGTCCGAAGAGGATATCCGCCGCTTCCTGGCGCAACTCGGCGGCTGGGAATATGCCGACGGCGAAATCAGCAAAATCTACCGCTTCAATGACTATTACCGGACCATGGCCTTCGTCAACGCCACCGCCTGGGTTTCCCACCGCGAGGATCACCACCCCGACATGGAAGTGGGCTACAACCAGTGCCGGGTGCGTTACCACACCCACGCCATCAATGGCCTGTCCGAAAACGACTTCATCTGCGCGGCGAAGATAGACGCCCTGCTCAGCATCTGAATGGGGAAGTTGCAGCACGGCCAGGTTGTCGCCGCCTTCGGCAGGCACTTCGATGTTGAAACGGCAGAGGGCATCGTTTCCTGCGTCACCCGCGGCAAGAAAGGCGGCATCGCCTGCGGCGACCGGCTCCAGATCGAGATGACCGGCCCCGCCCAGGGCGTGATCAAGTCGATCGACCCGCGGTCCTCGCTGCTGTTCCGCTCCGACGAATTCAAGGAAAAGATCATTGCCGCCAACGTCACCCAGATCATCGTCGTGGTGGCGGCGGAGCCGGCCTTCTACGAGGATCTGGTCAGCCGCTGCCTGATCGCAGCCGAAGCGGCCTCGCTCAAGATCGTCATCGTGCTCAACAAGTGCGACCTGGAACAGGCAACCCGCGCGGCACTGGCGCAATTGCAGCTTTACCACGACCTGGGCTACCCCCTGATCACCCTTTCAGCCAAGCAGGACATCAGCCCGCTGCGGCCCTATTTACAGGGTGAAACCAGCGTGCTGGTGGGACAGTCCGGCATGGGCAAGTCGAGCATCATCAACGCCCTGCTGCCGGCGGCGCAGGCACACACGCGCGAGATTTCCCAGGCGCTGAATTCCGGCAAGCACACCACCACCCATGCGCGCCTCTATCACCTTGACGGCGACAGCCACATCATCGACTCGCCCGGCTTGCAGGAATTCGGCCTGGCCCACGTCAACGAGATGGACATCGCCCACGCCTTCGTCGAATTCCGCCCCTACCTCGGCCATTGCCGCTTCAGCAATTGCCGCCATCTGGTGGAACCGGGCTGCGCCGTGCTGGAAGCCGCCGCGGCGGGAAAGATCGACCGACGGCGGCTGGGCACTTTCCACAAGCTGGTGAGGTGAGTGTGCCACCGCCCTGCCCCTGCGGCCTGCCGCACAGTTACGAGGATTGCTGCGGCCGCTACACTGGCGGCAGCACCCCCGCCCCCACCGCCGAAGCCCTGATGCGCTCGCGCTACACCGCCTACACCCTGGGGCTGGAGCCCTACCTGCTCGCCACCTGGCACCCCAGCACCCGCCCCGCCGCGCTGGACCTCAACTCCGAACCCCAGCCCAAATGGCTCGGCCTGCAAGTCAAACGCCACCGCCAGATCGACGAAATCCATGCCGAGGTGGAATTCGTCGCCCGCTGCAAGATCGGCGGGCGCGCCTGGCGGCTGCATGAAAACAGCCGCTTCGTGCGCGAAGAGGGGCAGTGGTATTACCTGGACGGGGATATCAAGGAAAGCTGAGTCGGCACGGATTATTCAATCAGGTAGAGGAATTAATCGAGTCCGTTAGTTCGCAGACATTATGGCAGAAGCGCACTGGTAGCGGCTACAGCCCGCTCAGCACCTTGATGTGTGCCGCCACGCTGCGGCCCAATGCGTGCAGCTCATAGCCGCCCTCCAGCGCCGAGACGATGCGGCCGCTGGCATGCTTTTCCGCAACATCCTTGATCTGCTGGGTCACCCAGGCGTAATCCGCCTCCTTCAGCCTGAACATCGCCATGTCGTCCTCCCAGTGGGCATCGAAGCCGGCGGAGATGAACAGCATCTCGGGCCGAAAGCGTTCCAGCGCAGGCAGCCAGCGCTCGCTCACCGCCTTGCGGAATGCAGCGCCATCCGTCCCCGCCGGCAGCGGCACGTTGATGATGTGGTCGTTGCCGCTGTCGGCGCCACTGTGGGGATAGAAGGGATGCTGGAAGGTCGAGCACAGCATCACGCGCGGATCGTCGTGGAAGATTTCCTCGGTGCCGTTGCCGTGGTGCACGTCGAAATCGGCAATGGCGACGCGTTTCAGGCCAAATTTTTCGATGGCGTGGGCGACGCCGACGGCGACATTATTGAATATACAAAAGCCCATGGCGCGGGCGGATCCGGCATGGTGGCCGGGCGGACGGATGGCACAGAAGGCATTCTCCAACTTGCGCTCCAGCACCAGATCGGTCGCCAACACCACTGCACCTGCCGCTCGTAGCGCCGCGTTCAGCGTGAAGGGATTCATCGCCGTGTCCGGGTCGAGGTAAACCAGACCATGCTGGGGCGCTGCGGCTTGCACGGCTTCGATGTAATGCGGCGCATGCACCCGCGCCAGTTGCTCGAACGTAGCAAGCGGTGCATCATGGCACTGAAGGAAGGACAGCAAGCCGGAAGCGATCAGCTGGTCTTCGATGGCGCGCAGTCGCGCCGGAGATTCCGGATGGTGCGCCCCCATGTCGTGCTTGAGGCAATCCGGATGGGTGATATAACCAGTATGCAATTGTCACCCCTGAAATCGTGCCGTCAACTAACCATAAAAATCGTCATTCCGGGCTTGACCCGGAATCCAGTAGCACACCTCTGGATTCCCGCTTTCTCGGGAATGACGAACTGGATTTAATCAGCGTTTCCTTAGCGCTATATTTAACCTAAACCACTACGAGTGCAAGCCCATGGGACAACATTACCTCAGCACCTTATTCTCTCCCAAATCGGTCGCGATCATCGGCGCCAGCGACCGCGCCGATTCGGTGGGAGCCATCGTATTCAAGAACATGCTGGAAAGCGGCTTCAAGGGTAAGCTTTACCCGATCAACCCCAACCACAAGAAAATCCAGGGCAAACGCGCCTATGCCACGATTGAAGAAATCGGCAAGCCGGTCGAGCTGGCGGTGATCTGCACCAATGCGGCAACCGTGCCCGACGTCATCGAAGCCTGCGGCAAGCACGGCGTGCGCGCCGCGGTAGTGCTGTCCGCCGGATTCAGCGAAGTAGGCGCCCGTGGCGCCGAGATCGAGCGCACCATGCTGGCCAACGCCAGAACTTACGGCGTGCGCATTATCGGCCCCAACTGCCTGGGCATCATGCGCACCGGCATCGGCCTCAACGCCACTTTTTTCAAAGGCAACGTCAAGCCCGGCAAGCTGGCACTGGTATCGCAATCGGGCGCGCTCTGCACCGCCATCCTGGACTGGGCGCCAGCCAACGACATCGGCTTCTCCAGCGTGGTTTCGATGGGCACTTCGGCCGACGTGGATTTCGGTGAAATTCTCGATTACCTGGCCTCAGACCCGCAAACCGAGAGCATCCTGATCTACATCGAGGGCATCCACAAGGCGCGCGGCTTCATGAGCGCCCTGCGCGCTGCCGCCCGCTCCAAGCCGGTGTTCGTGGTCAAGGTCGGACGTCATGCCGCCGGCTCGAAGGCGGTGATGTCGCACACCGGCGCGCTGGTCGGCGCCGACGACGTGTTCGACGCCGCAGTGCGCCGCGCCGGCGTCGTGCGAGTGATGTCGATCGGCGAGCTGTTTTCCGCCGCCAAGGCCCTGGCCTCGCCCCACCGCTCCAGCGGCAACCGCTTGGCGATCGTCACCAACGGCGGCGGGCCGGGGGTGATGGCGATCGACCATGCAGTCGATCTGGGCGTCACCGTCGCCAGCCTGTCCGACCAGACCATCGAGGCGCTGAACAAAGTGCTTCCCGCCACCTGGTCGCACAACAACCCGGTGGACATCATCGGCGACGCCACGCCGGAGCGCTACCGCGACGCGGTCACCCTGTGCATGGAAGATTCCGGCGTGGACGGCGCGCTGGTGATCCTCACCCCCCAGGCGATGACCAACCCGCTGGCAGTGGCCAACACGCTGATCGAGATCGCCAGCCGCTTCAACAAGCCGCTGCTGACCTGCTGGATGGGCGACATCCAGATCAAGGCAGGACGGGCCGCATTCGCCCAGGCCCGCATCCCCACCTTCAGCACGCCGGAATCGGCGGTCGAGGCCTTCTCCTACATCACCGCCTTCTACCGCAACCAGCGCCTGCTGGCGCAAACTCCCGGCCCGCTCTCGCACCGCGACGAGCCGGACGTGGAGGGCGCGCGCATGCTGATCGAAACCGTCCTGTCCGAACGGCGCAAGGTGCTCTCGGAGATGGAATCCAAGGCCTTGCTGGCTGCATTCCGCATCCCGGTGGCGAGCACCGTCATCGCCCGCTCTCCCGGCGAGGCACTGCTCCTGGCCCAGCAACTCGGCTTCCCGGTGGCGATGAAAGTCAACTCGCCCGACATCACGCACAAATCCGATGCCGGCGGCGTCAAACTCAACCTGATGAACGCGGCCGCAGTGCGCGCCGCCTATCAGGACATCATCACTGAAGTGAAGAAAAACCGCCCGACGGCGCATATCGACGGCATCGCCATCCAGCCGATGGTGGTCAAGCCCAATGGCCGCGAACTGATGCTGGGCGTGACTTCCGACCCGGTGTTCGGCCCCGTGATCACCTTCGGCGCCGGCGGCACCACGGTGGAAGTGCTGGGAGACCGCGCCGTCGCGCTGCCGCCCCTGAACGGGTTCCTGGTGCGCGAGCTGATTGCCGGCACGCGCATCTCGAAACTGCTCGGCGCCTTCCGCCACATGCCGCCGATCCAGATGGAAGCGCTGGAAAGCCTGCTCCTGCGCGTTTCGGAGATGGTCTGCGAGCTGCCCTGGCTCAAGGAAATGGACATCAACCCGCTGATCGTCGACGAGAACGGCGCACTGGCGGCGGATGCGCGCGTGATGGTGGACTTCGCCCCGGTCTCCGGTGACCGCTACGCCCACATGGCGATCTATCCCTACCCTTCCCACCTGGTCACCGACTGGCAGTTGCCGGACGGCACGGAAATCACCATACGGCCGATCCGCCCGGAAGACGCCGAGATGGTGCAGGAGTTCGTGCGCGCCCTGTCGGACGAAGCCAAGTATTTCCGCTTCATGAACACCATGCAGGAGCTTTCCCAAACCATGCTGGCGCGCTTCACGCAGATCGACTACGACCGTGAAATGGCGCTGATCGCCGTGACCGAGGAAAACGGCAAGGAAGTGGAAATCGGGGTCAGCCGCTACGCCATCAACCCCGACGGCGAATCCTGCGAATTCGCCCTGGTGGTGAGCGACCAGTGGCAGCACAAAGCAATCGGCCACAAGCTGATGGGCAGCCTGATGGATGCGGCCCGCGACAGGGGCCTGAAAATCATGGAAGGCGAAGTGCTGGCAAGCAACCACAACATGCTCAAGCTGGTTGCGACGCTCGGTTTCGCCATCGCCACCAGCGAGGAAGATGCGGCCATCAAGCGCATCGTCAGGGTGTTGTAGCGACTTATTACCATGGGTTGTAGGAGGCCCGCCCTCGGGCCGATTTCACCGATGAATCGCGGCCAACCCCCATCCCAACCTTCCCCCGCTTGCGGGGGAAGGGGCGATCGTCTCCCCTCCCGCTCGCGGGAGGGGATTGAGGGGAGGGCTGGCGCCGCTCCCACATGGAAATTTTTGCGCCGGGTTAATTAATGAGCGGAAAAACACGCCTCGCCGACCAGGAAACCCTGATCGCCGTACTCCAGGGCAAGCTGGGGCAGCCGGTCGATCGGCTGGAAACCCACATCTCCTGGGTGCTGCTGGCTGGCGACTATGCCTACAAGATCAAGAAAGCGGTCGACCTCGGCTTTCTCGATTTCAGCACCCTGGAGAAACGCCGCTTCTATTGCGCGGAAGAACTGCGCCTCAACCGGCGGCTGGCGCCCGATCTCTACCTGGAAGTCGTTCCCATCGCCGGCAGCGCCGATCATCCTGTCCTGGACGGCCCCGGCCCGGCTGTCGAATATGCCGTGAAAATGCGTCGCTTCCCCCAGTCCTGTTTGCTCGACCAGGTGCTGCTGCGCGGCGAACTGACCCCTGAAACGATAGACGCCATCGCCCGCAGAATCGCCGATTTCCATGGCCGCACTGCAATCGCAGGCAACGAAAGCCCTTTCGGCACGCCGGAGCGGGCTCACCAGCCGGTGGCGGAAAATTTCGCGCAGATACGCCCGCGACTGCGGGATAAAGAAGACCTTATCCGCCTGGACAAACTGGAGCGATGGAGCGAACGGGAATATCAGGCCCGTTTCGATGCCCTTGCGGTGCGCAAGGCACATGGCTTTATCCGCGAGTGCCACGGCGATCTGCATCTCGGCAACATGGCGCTACTGGATGGGGAGGCGGTTCCCTTCGACTGCATCGAGTTCAGCGACAACCTGCGCTGGATCGACGTCATCAGCGAGGCGGCCTTCCTGGCCATGGACCTGCAAGACCGTGGGCGGCCTGACCTGGCGCGCCGATTCCTCAATGCCTACCTGGAGCAAACCGGGGATTACGAAGGTCTTGAGGTGCTGCGCTACTACCTGGTTTACCGCGCCATGGTGCGCGCCAAGGTGGCCTGTATCCGCGCCGGGCAGGAAAAACCGTCCGCCGGCCACTGGACGCAGTACCGAAACCACATCGAACTGGCGGCAGGCTTCACGCGCCCCTTTCAACCTTTCCTCGCCATCACCCACGGCCTGTCCGGCTCCGGAAAAACCACGGTCGCGCAATCCTTGCTGGAAGCGGTGAATTTGTTCCGGGTCCGTTCCGACGTGGAAAGAAAACGCCTGTACGGGCTCAAGCCGGAGGCGCGCAGCGGCGCCGGGACTAGTGAAGGCATGTACTCTCCGGAGGCCAGCAAACGCACCTACCGACGACTGGTGGAGGTGGCGCGTGGGATAGTCCAGTCCGGCTATCCCGCCATCGTCGACGCCGCCTTCCTCAAGCGACGAGAGCGCGCAGCCTTCCATGAACTGGCTCAGGAATTAAATGTTCCTTTCGTCATTCTGGATGTCACCGCGCCCGAAAACCTGCTGCGGGAAAGGGTGAAGCAGCGCATGCAATACGAACGAGATGCCTCGGAAGCGGATATCGCGGTGCTGGAAAACCAGCTCCGCAACAGCGAGGCGCTGGACGACAGCGAATTGACCGTAACGATCGGGGCGGATACGGAACAGACAGAGAATGTTCAGGCGCTGGTGCAGCGCCTGACGAAGGCTACTTCCCGCTGAGGAGCGCGGCGATTTGCGCTTCCGCCGCAATCCAGTCCTGCACCGGATCGCCCAGGAATCCATGCCGCTCGGCGTGGAAATAAGCCGCCTCGGCAACCATGCAATAGCGCTGCTCTGGCGTGATGGTGGATTTGGCAACCGTCGCGCGCTTCGCGGCAGGCTTTTTCGGCGCAGCGGTTTTTTTCGGCGCAGCAGGCTTTTTCGGTGCAACAGCAACGGCCTTCTTCGGCGCCGCCACTTTGGCCGCAACGGGCTTCTTCTCGGCAGCTTTTGCACTGGCAGTGGTTTTTGCAGCACTGGATGCTGTCGTTTTCTTTGCTTTGCTTGGGGTTGTCGCCATGATTTTTCTCCAGGTCAGATCTTGAATAATTTCACATCAATTTTTTGAACTCAGTATAGTCCAATTTTTCAAGAGTAAAGCAGGTTCATGACATTATAATGAAACCCGCGCACCTTCCCTACTTTGCCTCGAGCGACCGGTCCGGTCGAACCAGAAACCTGTCGCTTTTCTCCTTGCGGTTCTGGAGGTAGCGGTTGACCGTGATCTCCCGGCCTGATTGGTCGAAGATGATTTCGTAGTAGATATAATTTTTGAACACCTCTTCGATGTTCAGGTCCTGACCGGGGTCCCACGGTTTCATCGCCGGGTCGAAGTTCTCGAAATAATAAGGCACGCCGGGCTGGAATTTTTCTGCCAGCGATGCCGCGCTTGCACCCACCCAAAACAAGGCGGCAATAAACGCCGCTGTAATGCGTACACCTTGTCTCATACTCAGGACTAGCATTTAACCCAGATTTCCATTAGAACCCAGACACCGTTGTGGGAGCGGTGCCAGCCCTCCCCTCAATCCCCTCCCGCGAGCGGGAGGGGAGACGATCGCCCCTTCCCCCGCAAGCGGGGGAAGGTTGGGATGGGGGTTGGCCGCGATTTGCGCCCGCATTCGCGCCGAGGGCGGCGCTCCTACATGCACGAGCATTCCAATGGACAATCTGCATTTAAGCCGTTCCACCCACGGTCAGGCCGTCGATGCGCAGGGTCGGCTGGCCCACGCCCACCGGCACGCTCTGGCCGTCCTTGCCGCAGGTGCCGACGCCAGGATCGAGCGCCATGTCGTTGCCGATCATCGACACCCGCTTCAGCACGTCCGGCCCGTTGCCGATCAGGGTCGCTCCCTTGACCGGGTAAGTGATCTTGCCGTCCTCGATCATGTAGGCTTCCGCCGCCGAGAACACGAACTTGCCGCTGGTGATATCGACCTGGCCGCCGCCGAAATTGGCCGCGTACAGGCCATGCTTGACCGACTTGATGATTTCCGCCGGGTCTTTGTCCCCGTTCAGCATGTAGGTGTTGGTCATGCGCGGTATCGGGATGTGGGCGAAGGATTCGCGCCGGGCGTTGCCGGTAACGGCCATGCCCATCAAGCGGGCGTTCAGCGTGTCCTGCATGTAACCCTTGAGGATGCCGTTTTCAATCAGCACCGTGCACTGGGTCGGATTGCCTTCGTCGTCGACATTGAGCGAGCCGCGGCGGCGGGCGATCGTACCGTCGTCCACCACGGTCACGCCGGCTGATGCGACGCGCTGGCCGATCTTGCCGCTGAAGGCGGAGCTGCCCTTGCGGTTGAAGTCCCCTTCCAGCCCGTGGCCGATCGCCTCGTGCAGCAGGATGCCCGGCCAGCCGGAACCCAGTACCACGGTCATGGTGCCCGCCGGAGCCGGCCTGGCATCGAGATTGATGAGCGCCTGATGCACCGCCTTTTGCGCGTAATCCTTCAACACCTCGTCGCTGAAATAGGCATAGTCGAAACGCCCGCCTCCTCCCGCGCTGCCCTGCTCGCGTCGGCCGCCATCCTCGACGATCACCTGCAGGGAGACCCTGACCAAAGGACGCACATCCGCTGCCAGCAGGCCGTCGTTGCGGGCGATCAGCACCACCTCGTATTCGCCGGCAAGCGATGCCATGACTTGGGTGACACGCGGATCGAGCGCGCGAGCATGGCGCTCCAGCCTTTCCAGCAGGGCCACTTTTTCGGCGTCCTTGAGACTGGCGATCGGATCATGGGGCAGGTAAAGCTGAGGTTTGGCCGCACCGTATACCGCCGGCACCGATTTTTCCGCCCCCTGCCGGGCAATCGCACGAGTGGTTTCGGCCGCCGCCGCCAGGGCCGGCAGGCTGATGTCGTCGGAATAGGCAAAGGCGGTCTTCTCGCCGGATACGGTGCGCACACCCACGCCCTGGTCGATGCTGAAGCTGCCCGACTTGACCTGGCCTTCCTCCAGACTCCACCCCTCGGCGCGGGTGTACTGAAAGTAGAGGTCGGCGTAGTCCACCTGATGAGTCATGATGCGGCCGAACACCTGCTGGAGGTCGCCCACATCCAGCCCGTAGGGGGTCAGCAGAACGGATTGGGCGGTACCGAACAGAGGGTCGGACTGGAACGATGCAGTTTCAATTTTCATATTTTAAGCCTGAAAAACTCAGTTGAACCACAGAGGCACAGAGACACAGAGAAAAACAAAGCATTACGATGGCACGGAAAATCACCCGCTGGGTGGAAGCCGGACGAGCTGTAATGCATTGATTTATGGAATTTCTCTGTGCCTCTGTGCCTCTGTGGTGAGAAATTTTGGTTAAGGATCAGCAAGTTTTCAAAGTTCGGTGGGTCAGGGCAGGCAGGCTCTTGCGCAGGCTCGCCTGATAGGCCGGGTTGACGTTGGCAATCACCACGCCGGAGCCGCGCGGCAGACGATCGAGAACCACGCCCCAGGGGTCGACGATCATGCTGTTGCCGTGCGTTTCGCGGCCCGACAGATGGTACCCGCCCTGGGCCGAGGCCACCACATAAGCCAGGTTCTCGATGGCGCGAGCACGCACCAGGGTTTCCCAGTGCGCCTTGCCGGTGGTTTCGGTGAAGGCGGCGGGCACGACGATGATGTCGACGTTGCCCATGGCGCGGTAAAGTTCGGGAAAGCGCAGGTCATAGCATACCGATAGACCGATCCGGCCGAACGGAGTTTCCACGACCACCACCTGGTCGCCCGGTTCGATGGTTTTTTCTTCGCGATATTTCTCGTTGCCGAGATCCAGGCCGAACAGGTGGATCTTGTCGTAGCGCGCCGCCAGCTTGCCCTTGTCGTCGTACACCAGACAGCTGTTGCGCACCTTGGACGGGACACTCGCCTCCAGCGGCACGGAGCCGCCGACGATCCAGATCTTGTGCTTCCTTGCCATGGTGCTGAGGAACTTCTGTATCGGCCCCTTGCCTTCCACCTCGCGCACCGCCACCTTGTCGCTTTCCTTCTTGCCCATGATGCAAAAATACTCCGGCAACACCACCAGCTTGGCGCCCTGCGCAGCGGCCATGCCGATCAGGCGCTCGGCCTCGGAAAGGTTCGCCGCCACGCTCGGGCCGGAGGCCATCTGGATGGCCGCGACGCGGCAAATGCCGGGCTGCGGTTTGGCGCGTGCGACTGCAGTGCGGGTCTTGGTTCTGGCGAAGCTCGATTTGGCTTTAACTGTCATTTACTTTCCTCTTGTTTCATTGTTTGATTCCCGCCGATTTTCACCACGGTGGGATTATCCCACGTTCCGGTAATGCTGTATTCATAGGCCGCGATCTGCCCGATCGGGTCCTTGAGCAGCTTCTGCACGATCGTTGCAGCCACCCCCACCACCGGCCCGCCCAGCAGCGACGCCGCCACGCTCACCCCCTCGCCCAGGGACGGCACCACCCGCACCCGCAGGTCCTGGGTTTCCGCCGCGAGGTTGGCCTCGCCCTTCATGGTCACTTGCGCCGCCGGCCCTTCCAGCCTGAGGTTGTCGGTACGCGCCACGCCGCGGTTGATCTGCGCGGTACCGGAAATTGAGTCGAAGGCAAAACCCTCGCTGAACACGTCGCGGAAATCCAGGGTGATCCGACGCGGCAACGCCTGAAGGCTGAGCAGGCCAAGCAGCTTGCCCGCACCCGGCTCAATTTTGTGAAACTGGCCATTCTTCACTTCCAGCTTCAGATTGCCTGCCAAACTCGGAAAATCGATATCATGGGGACTGCCCGCCCAGGAAAGCTGGCCGTCGAGCTTCGCCGTTCCGCGCTTCACCGCTTCCGGATAGCCCAGCCGCGCCAGCAGCTTACCCACATCCTGCGCCTCAAGATGCAGATTGGCATTGGTCATCGGCCTGCGTCGCCAACCCTGCCACAACCCATCCATCTGCAGACTGCCGTCGGGGTTGCTGATGCGCAGCTTCTCGATGCGCCAATCCTCACCCTCCTGTACCGCCATCAGTTCGAGCTTGCCCAGTTTTTTCTGCTTGGCCGAGAAACTATCCGCGATGATATCCAATGCCGGCAGTTCCTTCTCCTGCGGCGCTTCCGTCGGAACTCCCAGCTTCGCCGGAGCTGGATCAGGAATAGTCAAATGACCCAGACGCGCCTGCAGCCGTCCGCGCCCCTCGGGATTCCAGTTCCCGCTGCCGGCAAGTTCCCTGCTCTCTATCTTCGCCTGCCAGGTGCCTTCTTGCATTTTTGCACTAATATGCAAGTCGTTAAAGCGTTTGCCGAATGCATCGACCGCGCCAAATGTCAGGTCAAGCCCGGCAAGCCCAGGCAGCTGCGCCTTGGCCGACGACTGCCCGAGGATGCCGCGCCAATGATCCAGATCAAGCAGGGCCAGTTCACCGCTCAACCAGATGCCAGGCTGCGGTGGCAACACCGCCGCTGCTCCCAGATTGACCGCGCCGCGCTCGATCGTCGTTTTGCCGTTTTCATGATTGCGCGACAGAACCGCCGCAAGTGATTTGCCATAGTTGAGCTGAAGCAGATCCTGCTTCGCACCCGTTATTTTCTTCTCGAAGCGCAGCGGCACCGGATCGTCCGCCTTTTTGCCAAAAGGCGCAGGCAGGTTAACCGCCAGCCCGACCAGCGAAGATTCGAGCAGCATATCGGCCTGCTTTTTGCGGATCGAGACCACCCCGCGCCAGTCGGCCGCTCCGCTCAAGTTACGGATTAACGGCAGGTCAGACAATCCATGCATTCCGGCAGCGGTGGCACGCCCCTGAGCATTGATGCGCACGCCGCCATCCTTCTGGGTCGCCCCGCTGATCGAGACCGGGCCACCCAAGACCAGTGCCGTAATACGAGAAATCGCCACCGAGGCTTCGGTAAAATCCAGACGTCCGTTCACTTGTTCCAGCGCCGGAAAGTCCGCGCCGAGCGAAACGCGGTTGTTGACGAACTGGTAGCTGCCCGCCACCCGGCTGTCCTTGTTGCGCCGCAAGGGGATAGCCAGCTTCAGCTTGAAATTGCCGTTGCCCGATGCCCCCATGCCTGCGGTGAAATCGTCGATCATGGCGCTGACCGGACTGCGGTCGATGAACTTGATCATGTCTCCGGTCGGTCCGCGGGCTTCACCCTCCACTTCAAGGATTTCATCCCAGCTCAGCAGATCGGGAATCACCGCGCGTGTCTTGCTGATTTGCATACCATCGGTATTGCCTTGATGTGCGGTAATCTCCATACGTGCACCACGGAACAGAAAATCCACCGCGATATTCTCGATTTTTGGCCAGCCCGGCGCATATTCCAGCGTGCCGCCGGTCACCTTTCCGGCCACCTCGAACAAACCGCGCTTGCCGTCGGCGAAGGGAAAATCCGCCAGATTACCCTTCAGTCGCAGCCGCACATCGTTGGAATGCCCGCCCAGCAGCGCGGTGTTGAGCCAGTCGCGCGTGGATAGTCCGACCGCAAGAGGAATGTATCGGCCGACCTGGCGCGCATCGCCACGGGTGAACTGGCCGGTGAGATCGATCGTGCCCGGCGTACCGCCAGTCATCTTGTAACTGCCGAACAGCGTACCCGCCAGGTGGCGGTTGGCAAGGGAAAGACTGGTCAGGTTAAGATCCAGGCCATTTTCCCGATTTTTCCAGTTCATCTGCGCAGTCAGCGCATCCATCTCCAGCGGCTCGCGGAACAGATCCGGAAAATTGGCCCGCACGCCGTGTGAATCCAGCGCCAGCGTGCCGGATTTTTCGTTGGCGTCGAGGTTGCCGCTCAGGCCGGAAAAGCCCGGCAGCTTGCCATGGGGTTTCATCCCCAAGCCGGTAAAGCCCCCCTTGGCCGTATAGCTCTGTGGCGCTTTCCAGTCGCCACTCCATTTAACGCTGAAGTCGCGGAAGCTGCCCTGGGGACCGATTTCAGCCAGATTGCCACGCACTTCCGGTGACAGCGGCAGCGCATCGGCCAATTTTACCAGCGGTTCCAGGAAAAGATTATTGGCACGAATTTCCCCTGTAGCGGACTTTTTTCCTTGCGCCGGGACATAGCTCACCAGCAAATCGGTAGCCGGCAGGTTGACACCGCTCTTCGCCGCCAGACTCAGACGCTGCGCGCGGAATTCGAACCCACCCGGCAGCGGCTGCCATCCGAGACGGCCGCTCAGGCTATGCAGATCGAGCTCGGGCAGATCACTGGCGAAACGGCCAGTTACATCGCTCAGACGAACGTCCGCTGTGACCTCTCCGATCCTCCCGGCCTTGAACCCAAGCCAGGCCTGCACCCCGCCATAACCGTGCTGCAGCTCGAACGGGAAAGGTAGCCAAGTCTGCCAGGCAGCGATGTCGGTATGGTCGAGCTTCGCATAGACCCTGCCCTCCCAGGCAGCCAGATCGGCCACTGTTTCACCTTTCAAATCGGCACGAATATCCAGCGGAGCTGCCAGCTCGGCAGGCGGAACGGCCTGCAGGCCCAGTCGATGCCGCCTGCCGCTGTTCTCCAGGCGCAGGTTGACGCGGCTCAAAGTCAACGCCGACGCCTGGCGCTTCTCGTCGCGCCACTCGATCACTGCGTTCCGAATGACGATACGCGATTGCTGCAATAGCCAATCGGCAAAACCGCTGTCGCTATCCGGCCGGTTAAGCTCGATTCCTGCGATAAAAAAGCGCCCCTCGGCATCTCGCCGGATACTCAATACGGGATCGCTGATTTCGAGGGAATGCAGGCGCACCTCGCCTACCAGCAGCGTCCACCACGACAGGGTGCTATCGACGTTCTGGAGTACCAGCGCGGGACGTCCCTGCCGGTCGTAAACCTGAACTTCGCGCAGCGCCAGGTGCGGCCTCAAGCGCTCCCAGTTGGCGTCGATTGCGCCAATCGCGACGCGCTGGCCGGCGGCGCGGGTGATGGAAGCGGCAATATCCTCGCGGTATTGGCCGATATTGGGCAAGATCCAGTAGCGCAGTGCCACCACCGTTGCGGCGAACGCCAACCCGGCCAGAAACAGGGCCGCAAAGGCAATTCGGTAACTCCAGCGCCACAAGGTTTTATGCATGATCCAGGTTCAAAAAATACCGCAGGGGCTTTGTTGAGCGCCCCTGCAGACTAATTATACCCCGGCAGTGGGGATTGCTTCACGTTACCGTTTGGTCAGCAGTAGCCAGGTGTACGTAGCGCACCTGCAAATCTGTTGATCCGGGCCCCGAATGCTGGCTCCGAATAGGCACGCCGCCAGACCGACGCAACGACTTGGTTAGGTAACGAAGGCGTCTTTAAATGACCAGGTTCTGGAGCGGATGCCCGCACATGGGGAAGGTTCAATTACCTGAAAGGCAATCTTTGAAGTAATTGGACAACAGTCGCCCACCGACTGCGCGCGTAAGGTAGACAGCGAATGATAAAGAGTACCGGATGAACAAAGTGGAGCATCGAATATTCATGGGGAATTTTAGGGGAAAACACTATTTACATGACATGCAGATCGAGATATCTTATAAGGCTGAAAAATGCCTGACTGATGATGGATGATGGAAGAGGGTTCAAGCCCAGTCTTTTCACATGACAAGGCCATGATACTGAGAAGATTAAACAATTTTCATAATGGAGGAACAAAAATGGATTCTGTCGTGATCTGGAATGATATGTATAGCATCGACATGCCTGAGATTGACGAGCAGCACAAGGTGTTGTTCGATCTGATCAATCAGCTTTGGGGAGCAATTGTCAATCGGTCGACCATCGAGGAACAGGTTAAACTGATCGAAAAACTAGAGCATTACACCATATCCCATTTCACGGCAGAGGAAACCTTCATGCGGGCGTTTGGTTACCCCGACTTCGATAATCACAAAAAAATACATGGGCTCTTCATCAAGAAAATCGCTCAGGAAAAAACGAATTTACAGGCAACCCAGCATCTCTCCCTGGACATCCTGAATTTCCTCAAGGACTGGCTGATCGATCACATTATGGTGTCGGACAAGGCCTATGCAAAATATTGCCGGGAAAAAGCGACGCCCACTTCCTTTGCCTCCAAGTTCTTCAAAGGCTTGCTTGGGTCTCGCTGACGCTATCGTATGGGGCACAAAGCCCTGCGATTATTGAGCTTGCGGGCTTATTGGGGTATTGGCGGCTTGCTGTCGCTTCCTGCTGCAACGGCCGGCGCACAGGGCCACTTCCACCAGGCTGGAGCCGAAGCCGGTGGCAAGCACGATCCCGTTGACATACCCGCCAAAGGACCCCGCCTTCTGGATGAGGCGCGAGGCTGCTTGCACCTCAAGCATACAGTCTGCGTACCAAGCGGGCTTATACCGATCGGAAAACGCCATATCCATTTCCATAAAAGACCGCAGGAGCGCCCTTCGGCGCCGCTGCGGTCATTGTCATGCCGCACAGCAGGAATTTACTTCACGACCTCTTTCAACTGCTCCAGGATCGCTGGATTCTCCAGCGTGGAAACGTCCTGGGTGATCTCCTCGCCCTTGGCCAGAGCCCGCAGAAGCCGGCGCATGATCTTGCCGGAGCGGGTCTTGGGCAGGTTGTCGCCGAAGCGGATTTCGTCGGGTTTGGCAATCGGACCGATCTCCTTGGCCACCCAGTCGCGCAGGTCGGCGACGATTTTTTTCGCGGCCTCGCCTTCGGGGCGGTGGCCTTTCAGCACTACGTAGGCCACCACTGCTTCGCCCTTGATGTCGTGCGGCTTGCCGACCACGGCGGCTTCGGCCACCAGCGGATTGGCCACCAAGGCGGATTCGATCTCCATCGTGCCGAGGCGGTGGCCGGACACGTTGAGCACGTCGTCGATCCGGCCCATGATCCAGAAATAGCCGTCCAAGTCGCAGTTGGCGCCGTCGCCGGCGAGGTAATATTTTCCGCCCAGGTCTTCCGGGTAGTAGCTCTGCTTGTAACGATCCGGGTCGCCGTAAATGGTGCGGATCATCGAGGGCCAGGGGCGCTTGATCACCAGGAAGCCGCCCTTGCCCTTCTCCACGTCATGACCGGCTTCGTCGACGATCGCCGCCATGATGCCGGGCAGGGCCATGGTGCAGGAGCCGGGCTTGAGGCCATGCACGCCGGGCAGCGGGGTGATCATGTGGCCGCCGGTCTCGGTCTGCCACCAGGTATCGACGACCGGGCAGCGGGTCTGGCCGACGGTGTTGTAGTACCACATCCAGGCTTCGGGATTAATCGGCTCGCCCACGGTGCCGAGCAGGCGCAGTGAGGAGAGGTCGTATTGTTTGGGCAGGTCGGCGCCGAGCTTGATCAGGGAGCGGATCGCGGTCGGCGCGGTGTAGAAGGTGGTGACATTGTGGTCCTGGATCATCTTCCAGAAGCGGCCGGCGTCGGGGTAGGTCGGCACGCCCTCGAACATCAGCTCGGTGGCACCGATCGCCAGCGGGCCGTAGGTGACGTAGGTGTGGCCGGTGATCCAGCCGACGTCGGCGGTGCACCAGAACACGTCGCTGTCCTTGTAGTCGAAGGTCCAGCGCATGGTGTTGATGGCATGGAGCAGGAAACCGGCGGAGGAGTGCTGCACACCCTTGGGCTTGCCGGTGGAACCGGAGGTATAGAGGATGAACAGCGGATGCTCGGCGTTGACCCATTCCGGCTCGCAGGTGTCGGCCTGGCCCTTGACCGCGTCGTGCCACCACACGTCGCGCTGGGCATCCCACGCCGTTTCGGCAGCGGTGCGCTGGTATACCACTACGTTCTTCACGCAGTCGCAGCCGTCCATGGCGAGCGCCTCGTCCACCGCGGGCTTCAGGGGCATCGCCTTGCCGCCGCGGAACTGGCCGTCGGCAGTGATGACCAGGCTGGCGGTAGCGTCGGTGATGCGCTCGTGCAGGCTCTTGGCGGAAAAGCCGCCGAACACCACCGAGTGAATCGCGCCGATGCGGGCGCAGGCCTGCATCGCCACCACCGCCTCGATGCTCATCGGCAGGTAGATGATGACGCGGTCGCCTTTCTTCGCGCCCAGCGCCTTGAGGCCGTTGGCGAACTGGCAGACGCGGTGGTAGAGGTCCTGATAAGAGATCTTGGTGACCTTGCCGTCGTCCGCCTCGAAGATGATCGCGGTCTTGCCGGGCTGGGTGGCGAGGTGCTTGTCCAGGCAGTTGTAGGAAACATTCATTTCGCCGTCGTCGAACCATTTGTAGAACGGCGCGTTGCTCTCGTCCAGCACCTTGGTGAAGGGTTTCTTCCACACCAGCAGTTCGCGCGCCAGCCCGGCCCAGAAACCTTCGTAATCCTTATCAGCCTGCTCGCACAGTGCCCGATAGCCTTCCATCCCCTTGACGTTGGCCTGGGCCTTGAATGACTCGCTCGGCTCGAATACCCGGGTTTCGGTCATGACTGATTCGATCGACGACATGTTTTCTCCTCGAAGTTTTTGTTACGATGCAGTTGGTTGATGATATCGCTTTTAATAATAGTTGCAAGCCGAAAGAGCAGCGTTTTTAGACTTATAGATAAGTTATCTGACATCTCAATAATATCAAAATGAATATTTCCACGCAAAACACTCCCGAGCAACCCATCGAAAAGGCGCTCCAGCTCAGCCGCTACGCCCGGCGCCTGACCGAGAGCGACCCGTCCGCTCTCGACCGGCTGCGCGAGACCCTGTTCATTCCCTGGGATGCGGCGGCGATGCAGGCTGTCCTGGACGGCTGCGCGACCGACGACGAAACTGCCCTGAAGAAAGCCCTGCGCGTTTTGCGCAAGCAGGTGATGCTGCGTCTGATCGTGCGCGACCTCGCCGGACTGGCCGACCTGCGCGAAGTCATGCGCACCGCCACCCTGCTGGCCGAAGTCACCACCCGCTTCGCCCTCTCCCGGATCGACGGCTGGCTGCGCAGCCAATACGGGCCGCCTATCGGGGAAGAAAGCGGCACCGAGCAAGATTTGGTCGTGGTTGGCATGGGCAAGCTCGGCGGCGGTGAGCTCAACGTCTCATCGGACATCGACCTGATCTTTGCCTACCCCGAGGAAGGCGAAACCGCCGGGCCGCGCAAAACCAGCAACCATGAATATTTCGCCCTGCTCGGCAAGAAGCTGATCGGCGCACTGAACGAGGCCACCCCGGACGGCTTCGTCTTTCGCGTCGACATGCGGCTGCGGCCCTATGGAGATTCCGGGCCGCTGGTCGGCAGCTTTTCCATGCTGGAAAACTACTACCTCACCCAGGGCCGGGAATGGGAGCGCTACGCCTGGGTCAAGGGGCGGCCTCTCACCGGCAGCCTGTACCAGGAACTGGCCGCCATCCTGCGGCCATTCGTGTTCCGCAAATACCTCGATTTCGGCGCCTTTGCCTCGATGCGCGGCCTGCACACCCAGATCCGCCAGGAAGTGAACCGACGCGACATGCAGGACAACATCAAACTGGGGCCGGGCGGCATACGCGAAATCGAGTTCATCGCCCAGGTGTTCCAGCTCATCCGCGGCGGCAAGGAAACCGACCTGCAGACCCGCTCCACCCTGGTGGCGCTCGACCTGATCGAACAGCGCAAGCTGCTGCCGGAGCAGACCGTGACCGAGCTGCGCAACGCCTACTTCTTCCTGCGCAACCTGGAGCACCGCCTGCAATATATGGAGGATGCCCAGACGCAGACCCTGCCGGTTGACGACGCCGACCGGCAGATCATCGCCGCCGCGATGGGCTACGCCGATTGGCCCGAATTCCTGCAAGCGCTCGACAGCCACCGCGGCAAGGTGGAGCGCCATTTCGAGCAGGTCTTCGCCGCCCCGCAAAGCGCCCAGGGCAGCCACCCCTTGGCGGCGCTGTGGCAGGGAGCACCCGACGAAGAGGAAGCAATCTCGCTTCTCGCCGAACAGGGCTACCGCCATCCCGCCGAGGCCTGGCAGCGGCTCAAGCGGACCCGCGAGGGCAGCCGCTACAACCAGCTGCCGACCGAGAGCCGCGCCCGCTTCGACGCGCTCCTGCCGCCGCTGATCCAGGTGGCCTGCAATTTCTCCAACCCGGACGAGACCCTGGAGCGCATTCTCCATCTGGTGGAAAACATCAGCCGGCGCGGCACCTACCTTGCTCTATTGGTGGAATACCCGCAGACCCTCAACCAGGTGGCCAAGCTGTGCAGCGCCAGCCCCTGGGTATCGGAATACCTCACCCAGCACCCGGTTTTGCTGGATGAACTTCTCGACACCCGCGAACTTTACGCCCAATACGACCGGGAGGGACTCCGCAACGAGCTGAAGGGGCTGCTGCACGCGGCCGAGGGCGACACCGAGCGACAGATGGACATCATGCGCCACTTCAAGCAGGCGCAAACGTTCCGCCTGGTGGCGCAGGATCTGGCCGGGGCTCTGCCGCTGGAAATCCTGTCCGACCAGCTCTCCGACCTGGCCGACCTGATCCTGGACCAAACCCTGCGCCTCGCCTGGGCCGGACTGCGCGTCAAACACCGCGAAACACCTCGCTTCGCCGTCATCGCCTACGGCAAGCTGGGCGGCAAGGAACTGGGCTACGCCTCCGACCTCGACATCATCTTCCTTTACGACGACGATTCTCCGGACGCCGCCGAGACCTATGCCAGACTGGCGCAGCGCATCAACAGCTGGATATCCAGCATGACGCCGGCCGGCATCCTTTACGAAACCGACCTGAGGCTGCGACCCAACGGCGCCAGCGGCCTGCTGGTCAGCTCGATCGAGGCCTTCGAGGGCTACCAGAAGAAGCAGGCCTGGGTATGGGAGCACCAGGCGCTGACCCGCGCCCGCTTCTGCGCCGGCGACGCCGATGTCGGCGCAGCCTTCGAACGCATCCGCATCGAAGTGCTGCGGCAGGAGCGCGACCCCGCCGCCCTGCGCGAGGAAGTGCTCAGCATGCGGCAGAAGATGCTGGATGCACACCCCAACCCCAGCAGCCTGTTCGACATCAAGCACGACCGCGGCGGCATCATCGACGTCGAATTCATCGTGCAGTACCTGGTGCTGCGCTTTGCCCACCTTCATTCCGAACTGACGCGAAACGCCGGCAACCTCGCCCTGCTCCGGCTCGCCGGCGAGCTTAAGCTGATCCCCCCGGAACTGGCGGAGCAGGTGCGCGACACCTACCGCGAATACCGCCTGCTCCAGCATCAGTTGCGGCTACAGGGCGGCGCCCATGCCCGCATCGACCCGGCGCAGGTGGAAGAACACGCGGAAGCCGTCAAGCGGCTGTGGCAGGCGGTTTTTGAAATGGAAAAACTTAATTAAACCGGGATTACTCAGTAGAGCCAAAACCACTGTGGGAGCGGCGCCCTCGCCGCGATTTGCGGACGCATTCGCGCCGGGGGCGGCGCTCCTACATGCACATGCGTTCCAATGGGCAACCCGGATTAAGCCACAGAGGACGCGGTGAAAGCCGGTTTTGAACTGAAATGCGTTACAATTAGACCATTCTCAATTTTTTGAATTCTGGAGCACAAGCATGTCAATGTCCGACCGCGACGGCCTGATCTGGTACGACGGCAAGATGGTGAACTGGCGCGATGCCACCACCCACGTCCTCACCCACACCCTGCATTACGGCATGGGCGTGTTCGAAGGCGTGCGCGCCTACAAGACCGACAAGGGCACGGCGATCTTCCGGCTCAAGGAGCATACCGACCGGCTGTTCGCCTCGGCGCACATCTTCGGCATGAAAATGCCTTTCGACAAAGCCACGCTGATGCAGGCGCAGCTCGATGTGGTGCGCGGCAACAAGCTCGAATCCGGCTACATCCGCCCGATCGTGTTTTACGGTTCGGAAGCCATGGGCATCGCGGCGACCACGCTCTCCACCCATATCGCCGTGGCCGCTTGGTCGTGGGGCACCTATCTGGGCGCCGAAGCGCTGGAGAAAGGCATCCGCGTGAAGACCTCGTCTTTCACCCGCCACCACGTCAACGTCAACATGTGCCGCGCCAAGTCGGTATCCACCTACACCAATTCCATCCTGGCCCACCAGGAAGCGGCGCACGACGGCTACGACGAAGCCCTGCTGCTGGACGTGGACGGCTATGTGGCGGAAGGCGCCGGCGAAAATCTCTTCATTGTCAAGAACGGCAAACTGTTCACGCCCGACCTGACCTCCTGCCTGGAAGGCATCACCCGCACCTCGATCATCGAGCTGGCCGGCGAACTGGGCATCCCGGTGATCGAGAAGCGCATCACCCGCGACGAAGTGTATTGCGCCGATGAAGCCTTCTTCACCGGCACCGCGGCTGAAGTTACGCCGATCCGCGAACTGGACAATCGCAGCATCGGCGAAGGCCGGCGCGGCCCGATCACGACCAAACTGCAGACCCTATTTTTCGACTGCGTCACCGGCAAGGCCGCCAACCATCAGGACTGGCTGACACTGGTATAAGGAGCGAGCGATGCAACAAGAATTCAAGGCCCGTTATTACGAAGTCACGGCGAAGGATTTGCCGCTGCACTGCCCGACCCCGGCAATGCCGCTGTGGAGCAGCCACCCGCGGGTGTTCCTGCCGATAGAAAAAACCGGCGAAGCGCTGTGCCCCTATTGCGGCACGCTGTACAAACTGAAGGGCGAGCTGCCGAAAGGGCATCATTAATACCCTCTTCACCGCGGAGGCGCAGAGGCGCTGAGGCGCTGAGAAAATCTTGAAGCGATTCTCCCTCTGCGTCTCTGCGCCTCTGCGGTTTATTCGTTAAGAAAATGCCGAAAATCCTCATCATCGCCCCCTCCTGGGTCGGCGACGCTGTGATGGCGCAACCCCTGTTGCGGCGTCTGCGGGAACGTTATCCCGATGCCATGATCGACGCCTTCGCCCCCGCCTGGGTGGCCCCGGTGCTGGAGCGCATGGCGGAAATCCGGCGCGTCGTCATCAATCCGCTGGCCCACGGCGAGTTCAGCCTCAAGCTGCGCTGGAAGCTGGGGCGCGCGCTGCGGCAGGATCACTATGATCACGCCATCATCCTGCCCAATTCGCTCAAGTCGGCGCTGATCCCCTTCTTCGCGGGCATACCGCTGCGCACCGGCTTCAAAGGCGAGATGCGCTTCGGCCTGGTCAACGACATGCGGCATCTGGACAAACAGGCGCTGCCCCTGATGGTGGAGCGCTTCGCCGTCCTGGCCGAACATTCCGGCACCCCGCTGCGCCGCCCGGTAGAGAACCCCCATCTGACGATGGAAGAAGGCCGGGTGCAAGCCACCCTTGCAAAACTGGGCCTGTTCACGAAGAAAACGGTGGTGGCATTCTGCGTCGGCGCCGAATACGGCCCGGCCAAGCGCTGGCCGGCGTCGCATTTCGCCGAGCTGGCGCGGATGCTGGTGGATGCGGACCATGAAATCTGGCTGCTGGGTTCCCACAAGGACGCGGAAA
Source organism: Sulfuricella sp. (assembly GCA_031426955.1). Taxonomy (GTDB): domain Bacteria; phylum Pseudomonadota; class Gammaproteobacteria; order Burkholderiales; family Sulfuricellaceae; genus Sulfuricella. Next base: position 78,715 of record JASJPA010000005.1, on the reverse strand, counting down.
TCGGAGCAGAAATCGAGAGATCGAGCAATGGGGTGGCCCGCAACCTGTGCGGCCAAACCGACCTCGCCCAGGCCATCGATCTGCTTGCCGCCGCGAACCTCGCCATCGTCAACGATTCCGGCCTGATGCACATAGCCGCCGCACTCGACAAGCCGGTGGTCGCGCTGTTCGGCTCGTCCAGCCCCGGCTTCACCCCGCCACTCTCGGACCAGGCCCGGATCGTCAGCCTGAATCTGCCCTGCAGCCCCTGTTTCAAGCGGGTCTGCCCGCTCGGGCATTTCGACTGCATGATGAAGCTCACGCCGCAGCGGGTGTTCGATGAAGTCGCGGCGGCCTTGCCCGCATAAACCTAAGCCGGACAAGGCGGAACCAAAATGGGTCGATGGTCATGTAGGTTGGCGGTGAGCGCAGCAAACCCCAACACAACGCCGCCAGGGAAATGTTGGGGTTCACGTTGTTCACCCCAACCTACATGACTGTAGGAGCGGCGCCCTCGCCGCGATTTGCGACCGAAAATCGCGGCGAGGGCGCCGCTCCTACAGGGTCTTGGAGAAACGTGGCTTTTCCGCCGATTGCTGCTTGAGGTAGGCATCGAAAGGCATCGCGATGTTGCGCAGGAAGAAGCGGCCGGGTTGGGTCACCGTGACCTTTTCCGGCGACAGGGCAACCAGTCCGTCCGCTTCCATCTCCTTCAGCTCCGCCAGGGCATCGGCGAAATAGCTGTCAAAATCGATCCCCCAGGCACGCCCGAACGATGCCTTGTCGAGTTCCAGATCGCACATGATGCGGGTGATGGCATCGCGCCGCAGCTTGTCCTCATTCGTCACGCGCAGGCCGCGCTCCGTCGGTAGCCGCCCCTCCCCCACCAGCCGGTAGTAGTCGGACAGCTTTTTCACGTTCTGCACGAACACATCCTCGGTCTGACTGATGGAGGAAGCGCCGAAAGCATAAATATCGCAGTTCTTGTGGGTGGTGTAGCCCTGGAAGTTGCGGTACAGGGTCTTGCTTTGCTGTGCCCTGACGATTTCATCGTCGGATTTCGCGAAATGGTCCATGCCGATGTAGACGTAGCCTGCCGCGCCGAGCTTGTCCAATATCAACTGCTGTAGCGCGAGGCGGGTTTGCAGGCTGGGCAGATCGGATTCGACGATCAGCTTCTGGTGCTTCTTCATCCACGGCACATGGGCGTAATTGAACACCGCCAGGCGGTCCGGCCCCATGTCGATAATCTTGTCCAGCGTTTCGCGATAGGTTTCCACCGTCTGGTGCGGCAGGCCCACCATCAGATCCATGTTGACGCTGTCGAAACCTTCCTCGCGCATCCAGCCGTACACCTGGCGGATCAGGCTTTCCGGCTGCACCCGGTTGACCGCCCGCTGCACGGTATCGTTCAGGTCCTGCACGCCCAGGCTGATGCGGTTGAAGCCGGCTTCCTTCAGGGCTTTGACATGCTCGCGGCTAAGCTCGCGCGGATCCACCTCGCAGCCAGTCTCGGCATCGGCGGCGATGGTAAAGCGGCTGGCGATATGGGCAAACAGGCGGCGAATGTCGTCAGGATGCAAATAGGTCGGCGTGCCGCCGCCCCAGTGCAGCTGGCGCGCCACGCGGGCGGGATTGGTCAGCGCCGCGACCCGGTCGATTTCCTGGAACAGGTAGTCCAGGTATTCGGTAGCGCGGCCATATTTCTTCGTCGCCACCATGTTGCAGCCGCAGTAGTAGCACAGCGTGTCGCAGAACGGGATGTGCACGTATAGCGACAGGTCGCGCCCCTTGTCCTGGGTCTGTTTGATTTCTTCCAGCCATTCCTTCTCGCCGAAGGCCTCGGTGAAATAGGGTGCGGTCGGGTAAGAAGTGTAACGCGGTCCGGCCTTGCTGTATTTTTCCAGTAAAGATGCGGCGAGTTGCATGGTGACGTACTTTTCAGAATAGGTGAGGCGGTGATTATACTCCGGCTTGAAAGCCGGTGGAAAAAACGGCCGAAAACCGCGATAATCAAGGCAAAACCACACACGAAAGGGCATCATCTTGACCGGTCTACCCAAGGAAATCTTCAAAGCCTATGACATCCGCGGCATCGTCGGCAAAACCCTGACCCCGAAAATCGTCGAGGCCATCGGCCATGCCATCGGTTCGGAAGCCGTCGCGCGCAAGCAGACCACCATCGCCATCGGCCGCGACGGTCGCCTGTCCGGTCCTGACTTGGCGGCAGCGCTGGCGCGCGGCATCCAGAAAGCCGGCATCGACGTGATCGACCTCGGCATGGTCGCCACCCCGATGACCTACTTCGCCGCCTACCAGCTCAAGACCGACTCCGCGGTGATGGTCACCGGCAGCCACAATCCGCCCGACTACAACGGCCTGAAAATGGTGCTGGGCGGCGACACCCTCTCCGGCGACGCGATCCAGGCGCTGCGGATTCGGCTGGAACAGGGTGACCTGATCAACGGCAGCGGCAGCTACAGCAGCCACGACATCGCCGACGAATACCTCAACCGCATCACCTCCGACGTGAAGCTGGCGCGAAAGATGAAAATCATCGTTGACTGCGGCAACGGCGTACCCGGCGCATTCGCCCCCAGGCTCTATCGCGACATGGGCTGCGAAGTGGAGGAAATGTTCTGCGAAGTGGACGGCACCTTCCCCAACCACCACCCCGACCCCTCGGTCCCCGAGAACCTGCGCGACCTGATCGCCCGCCTCAAGACCAGCGACGCCGAGATCGGTTTCGCCTTCGACGGCGACGGGGATAGGTTAGGCGTGGTCACCAAGGACGGCCGGATTATCTTCCCCGACCGCCAGCTGATGCTGTTCGCGCAGGACGTGCTCTCGCGCAACCCCGGCGCGGAAATCATCTTCGACGTCAAATCCACCCGCAACCTGTTCTCCTGGATCCGCGAATGCGGCGGCAAGCCGCTGCTGTGGAAAACCGGCCATTCCTTCATCAAGGCCAAGATGAAGGAAACCGGTGCCCTGCTGGCCGGCGAGATGAGCGGCCACATCTTCTTCAAGGAGCGCTGGTTCGGCTTCGACGATGGCCTCTACGCCGGCGCGAGGATGCTCGAATTCCTCAGCAAGCAGGCTGACATCAACGCCACCCTGCACGGCCTGCCGGACACCGTGAACACCCCGGAACTCCAGATCAGGATGGAGGAAGGTGCGCACTACGCCCTGATCGACCAGATGCAAAAAACCGCCAAATTCCCGGATGCGACGGAAGTCATCACCCTCGATGGCCTGCGCGTGGAATATGCCGACGGCTTCGGCCTGATGCGGCCGTCCAACACCACGCCGGTGATCGTGCTGCGTTTCGAGGCGGATAATGAAGTGGCGCTGAAGCGGATACAGGAAGAATTCAGAGCCGTGTTGCTGGCGGCGGCCCCGGATTTAACCTTGCCTTTTTAGCAGCGGTTCAATCGCTTTTCAAGAAAACGGGTTAATCGCGGTCCAGTCCGATCCTACAAGCGATCTTCTCAGCCTGGCGACGTCCGTGAACTATCCGGGCGTCTTGCTTGCCCCTTGTTACAGGTTAGGAGGTAAAATACCCGCATGTACTCATTCATCCGCTCCATATTCTTCAGCCTCGACGCTGAAACCGCCCACGGCCTCGGCATGCGTGCAATCAGGGATGCCCACCGGCTGGGTCTGCTGTGCCTGCTCGCGCCGCGCATCAAATCCACGCCCCGCACCGTGATGGGATTGACCTTCCCCAACCCGGTCGGCCTGGCCGCCGGGCTGGACAAGAACGGCGACTACATCGATGCGCTCGGCGCGCTGGGCTTCGGCTTCATCGAGATCGGCACGGTCACTCCCCGTCCCCAGCCCGGCAACCCCAAGCCGCGCCTGTTCCGGCTGCCGAAGGCGGAGGCGATCATCAACCGCATGGGCTTCAACAACAAGGGGGTCGACTATCTGGTCAGCAGCGTCAAGCGCAGCCGCTACCAGGGCATCCTCGGCATCAACATCGGCAAGAACTTCGACACCCCGATCGAAAAAGCCGTTGACGATTACCTGATCTGCTTGCGCAAGGTCTACCCCTATGCCAGCTATGTCACCGTCAACATTTCCTCGCCCAACACCAAGAACCTGCGCCAGTTGCAGCAGTCGGACGAGTTGGAAAACCTGCTTGCCGCGCTGAAGGCCGAACAGAAGGCGCTCGCCGAGCAACACGGCAAGGTCGTGCCGCTGGCGCTCAAAATCGCGCCCGACCTCGACACCGAGCAGATCATCATGATCGCCGACCTGCTGCTCAAATATCAGATCGACGGCGTGATCGCCACCAACACCACCATCGGCCGCGAAGGCGTGGAAGGCCTGCCGCACGCCGAGGAAACCGGCGGTCTGTCCGGCGCGCCGGTGCGCAATAAATCCAACGCGGTGATCAAGCAGCTCTCCATCGCCCTGCAGGGAAAAATCCCGATTATCGGGGTTGGCGGCATCATGAGCGGGCTCGATGCCGCGGAAAAGATTCAGCTTGGCGCCAGCCTGGTGCAGTTCTACTCCGGCTTTATCTACCGCGGCCCGGAACTGGTGGCGGAAGCCGTGCGCGAGATCGAAAGCGCCGAATGCATGTCCTGCAAGCGGATATGATCCTGCCATGCTGATCGGCGTCCCCAAGGAAATCAAGAACCACGAATACCGCGTCGGCGTCACCCCGGCCGGGGTGCGCGCCCTGACCGACGCCGGCCACGAGGTGTGGGTGGAAACCCGCGCCGGCGAGCGCATCGGTTTCAGCGACGAACTCTACCTGGCTGCCGGCGCCAGGATAGTCGACACGCCATCCGAAGCCTACGCCTGCCCGCTGATCGTCAAGGTCAAGGAGCCTCAACCCGGCGAGATTCCGCTGCTCCGCGAAGAACAGGTGCTGTTCACCTATCTGCATCTGGCCGCCGACCCGGCACTCACCGGTCGCCTGCTGGAAAGCAAAATTGTCGCCATCGCCTACGAAACCGTCACCGACGCGGCGGGGACTCTGCCCCTGCTCACACCGATGTCGGAAGTGGCCGGCAGGATCGCCATCCAGGCCGGCGCCACCGCGCTGCAGCTAGCCAACGGAGGCCGCGGCGTGCTGCTCGGCGGAGTCCCCGGCGTGGCGCCCGGAAAAATATTGATCCTCGGCGCCGGCACAGTCGGCACCCATGCCGCCAGGATGGCGCTGGGGCTGGGTGCGGCCGTCACCCTCATGGACATCAGCCTGCCGCGGCTGCGCCATCTCGATGAGGTATCCGGCGGCCGTCTCAAGACCCGCTATTCCGAAGCGCATGCCATCGAGGAACTGGTGTGCGAGGCCGACCTGATAGTCGGCGCTGTGCTGCTCCCCGGCAAGCGCGCGCCGAAATTGATCAGCCTCGCCCTCGTCCAACGGATGAAACCGGGCTCGGTGCTGGTTGATGTGGCGATCGATCAGGGCGGCTGTGCCGAAACCTCCCATCCCACGACGCATTCCAGCCCCACTTACATCGAGGAAGGCGTGGTGCATTACTGCGTTGCCAACATGCCGGCAGCCTGCGCGCGCACCGCCACCCAGGCGCTGACCAACGCCACCCTGCCCTACGTGCTGGCGCTTGCCGGCAAGGGATGGAAGGAGGCGCTGAAAGCGGATGCCGGGCTGCTCAAGGGGCTCAACCTCCACCTTGGCCAGGTCACCCATGCCGGCCTGGCTGCCGATCTCGGCTATTCCTGGCTAGCGCCTGAAACAGCCTTGGCCTGATAGGAATTTGTTGTTGCACGAATTTATAGAAGTGTTATCTTATAAAAGAGTTAGATATCTTGATGCCCGAACTTGTTGATGAGTTGCAAGTAGGGGATTTAATGGCCGATAATCCCCCCCATAGCGAACATTAAGGCGGCCTGACGACGATGGAACATTACTTTTTCATTCTGCTCGGCACGGTATTGGTCAACAACATCGTGTTGGTCAAGATGCTTGGCCTGTGCCCCTTCATGGGGGTATCCAAGAAGCTGAGCGCCGCCGTCGGCATGGGTGCGGCGACTGCCTTCGTCCTCACCCTGGCTTCCGGCCTGAGCTACTTGGTGGATCACCACCTTTTGATCCCCAACGACCTCAGCTATCTGCGCACCCTGTCCTTCATCGTGGTGATCGCGGCCATCGTCCAGTTCACCGAAATGTTCATTCGCAAATCCAGTCCGGTGCTGTATCAGGTGCTGGGCATCTACCTGCCTCTGATCACCACCAACTGCGCGGTGCTCGGCATCCCCCTGCTGAACGTGCAGGAAAATCACAATTTCATCGAATCCCTGGTTTACGGCTTCGGCGGCGCGGTCGGTTTCGCACTGGTGCTGGCGTTGTTCGCCGCCATGCGCGAGCGCCTTGAAGGTGCCGCCATCCCGGCCCCGTTCCGCGGCTCGGCCATCGCGATGGTTACCGCCGGACTGCTGAGCCTGGCGTTCATGGGTTTTGCCGGACTGGTGAAATGATGATGTTGGGACTCCTACACTCTCCCACGAGAGGCTACCCTCATCCCAACCTTCTCCCAGAGGGAGAAGGGGCAATGGAGAAAGGCGCTTGTTTTGATTAGCGCCATTCTGGTCATGATCCTTCTCGGCGTTGTTCTGGGCGCGGTACTCGGTTTCGCCTCGATCAAGTTCAAGGTCGAGGGCAACCCCCTGGTCGAAAAAGTCGAGGCCACCCTGCCGCAGACCCAGTGCGGGCAATGCGGCTATGCCGGTTGCCGCCCTTATGCAGAAGCGGTTGCCGCAGGCCAGGCCGAGCCCAACCTGTGCGTGCCGGGCGGCGACAACGTGGCAAAAAATCTGGCCGAACTGCTCGGCGTCGAATTCAAGCCGGTCGGCGGTGGCGAAGGCACCGGGCCCAAACCCAGGATGGTCGCCTTCATCGATGAAAGCACCTGCATCGGCTGTACCGCCTGCATCAAGGTCTGCCCGGTCGATGCCATCGTCGGCGCGACGAAGCTGATGCACACCATCCTGGCCGGCCCGTGCACCGGCTGCGAACTGTGCGTGCCGGCCTGCCCGGTGGACTGCATCTCGATGATCCCGGTGCAGGAAAACATCGCCACCTGGAAATGGCGGTACCCGGTCTTTGAATTGAAGAAAGCGGCATGAGACTCCATAAATTCCACGGCGGCGTGCATCCGCCCGAGCACAAGACAGAATCGAGCCGCCTGCCTATCGCCGCCGCACCGCTGCCGCAGCGCCTGATCGTGCCTCTGCGCCAGCACATCGGCAACCCGGCTACGCCGATCGTCAAAGTCGGCGACCCTGTGCTGAAAGGGCAGATGATAGCCGCTGCCGACGGTTTCATCTCGGCGGCCGTTCACGCGCCGACATCAGGCATCGTCAGCGCCATAGAACTCCACGCCGTGCCTCATCCCTCCTCCCTGCCGGACCTGTGCATCAGCATCGAGGCGGATGGCGAGGATCGCTGGACAGAGCGCAAACCGCTGGATTACCAGACTGCCGATCCCGATGCGGTGCGCGCCCTGCTGCGCGATGCCGGCATCGTCGGCCTGGGCGGCGCAGTATTTCCCACCTGGGTCAAACTCAATCCCGGCCAGCAGAAGATCAGGACCCTGGTGCTGAACGGCGCCGAGTGCGAACCCTGGATCACCTCCGACGACCTGCTGATGCGCGAACGCGCAGCCGAGATCGTCGCAGGCATCAGGATCATGGCGCACCTGATGCAGCCGGAACAAGTCCTGATCGGCATCGAGGACAACAAGCCCGAGGCCATCGCAGCCATGCAAGCCGCTTGCCATGGCACCAGCTTTGAAGTGGTCGCGGTGCCCGTCCTTTATCCCACTGGCGGAGAGAAGCAGCTGATCAAGCTGCTCACGGGCAAGGAAGTGCCGAGCGGCCAGCGCCCGATCAATATCGGCGTCACCTGCTCCAACACCGGCACCGCCTATACCGTGCACCGCGCCGTCAACCACGGCGAAGCGGTGATCTCGCGCATCGTCACGGTTACCGGCAATGTCGCCAGACCGCAGAATTTCGAAGCGCTGATCGGCACCCCGCTCGGTGAGCTCGTCCAGCTGGCTGGCGGCGCCAGGTCTGACACCAGCCACTACATCATGGGCGGGCCGATGATGGGCTTCGACCTGAACCATCTCGACGCCCCCCTGACCAAGGCGATCAACTGCGTGATCGCCGCTTCGCCCGCGCTGTTCCCGCCAAAACCGGCGGCCATGCCGTGTATCCGCTGCACCCAGTGTGCCCAGGCCTGCCCGTGCAACCTCCAGCCGCAAGAACTCTTCTGGTTCTCGCAAAGCAGGAATTTCGACAAGGCGCGCGCCTACAACCTGTTTGACTGCATCGAATGCGGCTGCTGCGATTATGTCTGCCCCAGCCATATCCCGCTGGTCTCCTATTTCCGCTACGCCAAGAGCGAAATTGCCACGCAAGACCGGGAAAAAATCGCGGCAGAACAGTCCAGGCAACGCTTTGAGTTCAAGCAGATGAGGGAAGAACGCGAGAAAGCAGAAAAAGCGGCCCGCATGGCCGAGAAGGCGGCTGCAGCGGCAGCGGCCAGCGGGGTCGAAGATCCCGTCGCGGCGGCAAAGCAGGCAGCCATTCAGGCCGCCGTGGAACGCGCCAAGGCGAAGAAAGCCGAGGCAGCTGCTGCTCTTTCCCCCTCTCCCCAACCCTCCCCCGCCGAGGGGGAGGGAGTTAAAAGCAACACGGAACCCTCATGAGCTCACCCCACGTTCTTACCCCCGGCAGCAGCGTCAGCACCATCATGCTGCTGGTGCTGGCCGCCCTGCTGCCGGCGATCGCCGCCTATTATTTTTTCTTCGGCCCCGGCATCCTGATCAGCCTCGCCCTGGCGAGCGTCACGGCTCTGGTGGCCGAAGCGGCGATGCTGCAACTGCGCAACTATCCGGTGAAACATTTCCTGACCGACGGCAGCGCCATACTCACTGCCTGGCTGCTGGCGCTGTCCATCCCGCCTCTGGCGCCTTGGTGGCTGATCGTGGTCGGCACCGCCTTCGCCATCGTCGTCGCCAAGCACCTTTACGGCGGCCTCGGCAACAACCTGTTCAATCCGGCGATGGTGGGCTTCGCCGTACTGATGATCTCCTTCCCCACTCACATGACGCAATGGACGGCGCCGCTACTGCTGTCGCAGCACCCGGTCGGATTTTCAGAAGCGCTGCAGTACTACTTCAGCGGCACGCTGCAAGGCATCAAGCTCGACGCGGTGACCATGGCCACCCCGCTCGATACCCTGAAGACCCAGCTCAGTCTCCAGCACACCGTGAGCGAAGTGAAGAACATGCCGATCTTCGGCAATTTCGGCGGCAAGGGCGGTGAAGTCGTCGCCGCCATGTACCTGCTCGGCGGCCTGTTCCTGCTGCAGCAGCGCATCATCACCTGGCATGCCCCGGTTTCCTTCCTGGTCACCCTGGCTCTGGTCGCCGCACTGCTCAACGGCGTCGACCCCAACCGCTATGCCACGCCGATGTTTCACCTCTTCACCGGCGGTGCCATGCTGGGTGCATTCTTCATTGCCACCGACTACGTCACCAGCCCTACCACGCCACTCGGCAAGCTGATCTTCGGCACCGGTGTCGGGTTTCTCGAATACGTGATCCGCGTCTTCGGCGGCTACCCGGACGGCGTGGCGTTCTCGATCCTGATCATGAACGCCGCCGTGCCGCTGATCGACGCCTACACCCAGCCGCGGGTATACGGCCACGACTCCGGAACGAAACCATGACCACCCGCATCCTTCGCCACACCCTTGCCTCCGCCGGCATCCTCACCGCCTTCGCGGTCGTCGGCACGGCACTGCTTGCCGCCACCTACCTGGTCACTCGCCCGATCATTGCGGAATCCGAGAAACAGGCCAAGCTCGCCCTGATCGACCAGATCCTGCCGGCCACACTGTACGACAACAATTTATTGAAAAGCGCCGCGCTGCTTCCGCCCGCCGGGGAACTCGGCAGCAGCGAACCCACTCCGGTCTATCGCGCCGTCAAGGAAGGCAAGCCTTCCGCCGCAGTGCTGGAAGTGATTGCCCCTGACGGCTACAGCGGCAAAATCCGGATGATCGTCGCAATCAGGGCGGATGGCGAAGTTTCCGGCGTGCGCGTGGTGACCCACAAAGAAACCCCCGGCCTGGGCGACTATATTGAAATAGCGAAAAACAGCTGGATCCGGATATTCGAGGGCAAGTCGCTGTCAAAATTCACAGATCAGCAATGGAAAGTGAAGAAGGACGGCGGCAAGTTCGAGCACATGGCCGGCGCCACGGTCACGCCACGCGCGGTGGTCAAGGCCGTGCACAAGTCGCTGAAATACTTTGCCGCCAACCAGGACAGGATTTTTTCCCTGCCGGCCAATACTCAGGAGCAAGCCAAATGAGTACAGACACCATCAGCTACAAGGAAATCATCTGGAACGGCATCTGGAAGAACAACGCCGGCATCGTCGCACTGCTCGGCCTGTGCCCCCTGCTGGCGGTCAGTGCCACGGTGGTCAACGGCGTCAGCCTGGGGCTGGCCACGGCGCTGGTGATGGCCTGCAGCAACGGAGCGGTGTCGGTGGTGCGGAGCTGGGTGCCTAACGAAATCCGCATTCCCGTTTTCATCCTGATCATCGCCGTGCTGGTGACCATCATCCAGCTGGTGATGCATGCCTACACGCACGAACTGTACCTGGTGCTGGGCATTTTCGTGCCGCTGATCGTGGTCAACTGCAACGTGCTCGGCCGCGCCGAAGCCTTCGCCTCGAAAAACCCGCTGATGCCCTCGGTGGTGGACGGCTTCATGGTCGGCTTCGGCCTCACCCTCACCCTCGGCGCACTGGGGGCGATGCGCGAGATATTCGGCAAGGGCACGCTGTTTTCCGGCATCGACCTGGCGCTGGGCGAATCGGCCAAGGGGCTAGTCATCACCGTATTTCCCGACTACCAGGGCTTCCTGCTCGCCATTCTGCCGCCCGGCGCCTTCCTCGGCCTGGGCCTGCTGATTGCCGGCAAGAACTGGATCGACCAGCGCGCCGGCAAGAAGGTGAAGCCGCAGCCCGCCACCGAACTCCAGCCTTCTGCCGCAACAGCGTAGGGGTGTTAACCTGAAAAAACTATTGAACCGCAGAGGACGCGGAGGAATTCAAATGCTTGCCGCAAAATGCCCTCACCCAGTGTTTGCTGGTCAAGACCTTGTTCTTCCTCTGCGTCCTCCGCGTCCTCTGCGGTGAAACGCCGTTTTTCACATGAATGCCGCCAAACGTCGCGAAATCTTCACCCGCTTCCGCGCCGCCAACCCCAAGCCCACCACTGAACTGGTCTACCGCACCCCATTCGAACTGCTGGTGGCGGTGGTGCTGTCGGCCCAGGCCACGGACAAGAGCGTCAACTTGGCCACCGCCAAACTGTTTCCGGTGGCCAATACGCCGCAGAAGATGCTCGCCCTCGGCCAGGAAGGGCTGGAGTCCTGCGTCAAATCCATCGGCCTGTACAAGAGCAAGGCCAAGCACCTGATCGCAACCTGCCGCCTGCTGCTTGAGAAGCACGGCGGCGATGTGCCGCAGAACCGCGAGGCGCTGGAGAAGCTGCCCGGCGTCGGGCGCAAGACCGCCAGCGTGATCCTCAACACCGCCTTCGGCGAGCCCACCATCGCCGTGGATACCCACATCTTCCGCGTCGCCAACCGCATCGGCATCGCGCCGGGCAAGACCGTGCTGGAAGTGGAAAAGAACCTGCTCAAGTTCATCGCCCCGGAGTTCCGCCACGACGCACACCACTGGCTGATCCTGCACGGGCGCTACGTGTGCAAGGCGCGCAAGCCGGACTGCCCGGACTGCTTGATCAACGACCTGTGCGAATACAAAGAGAAAACAACATGAATTCAATCATTCAGCTCAGTGTGTTTTGACAAACTAACGGAATCCATTACAATCTAACAAATGGAGAAACGCAAACCCCATTACGATCTGATCACTGCCCAAGCCATCGTGGCTCGTGATGGGGTTAAGGCTTTCACTGGTACGGCGCTGACCGGAGCTAAGATGTTGGGGTTGAGTGGAGAGGCGGCTTGCCGTGTAGTAACTGGCATAACACCCGCCATGTTTTACAAAAGCATGACCACCCACCTCAATCATGCCGTGTGGCAAGACGTTTATTACGCCCCGCTGGCCTATGGACGCATCGCCTACATCAAGCTCACGCTGACAGCGGCGGAGAAAGTAGTGATTCAGTTCAAGGAGAAATGACATGAACGATGGTTACAAGGTGGTGCCGGACCACATCTGCCCGGCGTGCGGCGCTCAGGCATCACTGGTGCGCGAGACGCGCGACATCCCGTTTGCGTACAAGGGGAGCGAAACCGTGATCCAAGCGGTACATGGCGAGTTTTGCACGGCCTGCGGCGAAAGTTTCTGCGACCCGGAACACCCGGCGGACTGGGAGCGTCTCAGCGCCGAAATGGATGCCTTCGTCTCCAAGATCAACGCCGCCGAGGCGGAACGCATCCGCCTGTGGCGCAAGCGGATTGGTCTGACACAAAGGCAGGCGGCGGAGCTCTTTGGCGGCGGAATCAACGCCTTTTCCGAATATGAACGCGGCAAGACGCAACCCTCCAAATCCACGGTACTCCTCTTGAAGCTCCTGAACAAACACCCAGAGCTGCTAAAGGAGCTGACAAACTGATTCAGACCACCGGCGGAAGGCGCTGCACTTTTCCGCCCTACAGGCCCTCTGTCCATCTCCGGTTTTCCCCCTCACTCCTCATCCCTTACGCCTCACTAAATTTTAATTGAAATGACCATCGCCACCGGACTCGCCACCGCCCCCGTCGCCGAACCTCAGCTTGCCGGCCTGGCCGTTGCGGCCGCCATGGAGAAGGCTGGGCTGACTATCGCCAACAGCGTACTGCTGTTCCTCACCCCGGAGTTCGCCCGCGACCCCAGGCCCGCCCTTCTGGCCGCGTCCCGGGCCAGCAACTGCACCCGCATCATCGGCTGCTCGGCTGCGGGGATTTTTACCGACCAGGACTGGGTGCTGGACGCGCCTGCTGCCGCCGCCATGGTGTTTGGCGGCGACGTCAGCCTGGCCCCTGCGCCGCAACCGCTGGCGGACGACCTGATCCTGTCGCTGGCTGCACCCAACGCCCTCAACTCCGCCTGGATCGGCGAACCGGGGCGGCGCTTCGGCGGGGTATCGGGAGATGCGACCGGGCAGGGGCCGTTCAAGGTGTGGTGCGGCGGCAGGACGGCAGAAAGCGGCCGCTGCGAAACCCGGTTGGCCGGTGCAAGCGGTGTCGTCGGCGTTTCCCGGGGCGTCCGTGCCCTGAGCGAGCCGCTGGCAATTACCCAGGCCAGCGGCTACGACGTGATCTCGCTCGGGCAGCAACCGGCCATGAACGTGCTGACGCGCGAACTGCCTCTCGACCTCCGCAGCGAGGACAACCTTCCCCTGCATCTGCTGATGGCCGGGATCATCCACGGCGATCCGGCGACAGCCATCGCCGATGGCCGCTTCCGCCTCGCACCCATCATTTCCGCCAATGCCGAGGATCGCTCGGTCACCCTGTCGGCACGTCTGACACCCGGAGAGCAGATGTTCTGGGCGGTGCGCCAGCCGCTCGCCGCCGAACGCGACATGCGCCTGACGATAGACCGTTTGCAGCAGAAACTCGATGCCCCACCCGATTTTGGCCTGCTGTTTCCCTGCATGGGACGCGGCCCCTATTTTTACGGCGGGGTGGACCGCGACCTCGACCTGGTCAAACAACGCTTCCCGAACCTGCCGCTGATCGGCTTCTACGGCAATGGCGAAATCGGGCCGCTGGACGGCGCCAACCAGCTCCTGCAATATGCAGCCGTCCTCGGACTTTTTCACCATATGGGCGCCTCTAAAAATCCAGATTTCATCCCAACTTCTGCGTTGTGAAAAAAATTTCTTGCTTATATATCAATTCATATGCGGCGCGGCGAATTTTTTTTCACGCCTTGCATTTGAGCGAACTCTGCATTTTTAGAGGTGCCCATGTTTAACCCGACCCGCGACCAGGCACGCCGCTTCTTCTTCGATGCCTGGCAAAAATTCCGCGAACGCCAGCCGCTGTCCGATCTCGAAGCCATCGCTCTCGACCTGATGCAGCAGCATCCGGAATACCACGCCATTTTCGACAGCCCGGAACGCTACGCCGAGCGCGATTATTTGCCCGAGTCCGGCGAAGCCAACCCTTTCCTTCACTTGAGTCTGCATCTGGCGATCCGCGAGCAGCTGCCGATCGACCAGCCGCGCGGCATCGCCGCCCACTACCGGCGCCTGCTGGAAAAGACCGGCAGCGCGCACGACGCCGAGCATTTGATCATGGACTGCCTGGCGGAAATGATCTGGCAGGCGCAACGCCGGCGTACCCAGCCTGACCCGGCGATTTACTTCGAATGCCTTGAAAAATGCTAAAATAATCAGGTGATCACGTTTAACCCCCAAAGGAGAACACCATGAAAAAAATGCTACTCATCGCCCCCTCGCTGCTGCTCGCCATGAGCGCCCTGCCCGCCTTGGCCGACGACATGGCCAAATACCAGGAAGAAAGCCGCAAGGTGGCGAAGGAGTTCGTCTCGCAACTGGGCGGCGAACTGCAGAAGGAAATGAAGGAAAATGGCCCCGTCGCCGCCATCAAGGTATGCCGCAACATGGCGCCGGCCATTGCCTCCGAAGCTTCGCGCAAGAACGGCTGGAAAGTGGGTCGGGTTTCCCTGAAAACACGCAATACCGCACTCGGGCTACCCGACACCTGGGAGCAGAAGGTTCTGGCCGACTTCGAGAAACGCATGGAGAAGGAAAATCCGGCCAACATGGAATTTGCCGAAGTCGTCACCGAGCCGCAGGGCAAATTCTACCGCTACATGAAAGCGATCCCGGTGCAGGACGTATGCCTGAAATGCCACGGCACGGATGAAACCATCCCGCAGAACGTGAAGGAAACACTGAAAACCGAATACCCCCATGACAAAGCCACCGGCTACACGCTGGGCCAGATCCGCGGCGCCATCACCATCAAGCGCCCGCTGTAATTTCTGCTCGCTGTGGGAGCTGCGCCAACCCTCTCTCCAACTCTCTCCCATAGGGAGAGAGGGCGATCGTCCCTTCCCCTTCAAGGGGAAGGTTAGGATGGGGATGGGAGTTGGCCGCGATTTACGACCGCATTCGCGCCGGGGGCGGCGCTCCTACACGCACGAGCATTCCAATGGACAATCCAGGTTAATCTCACACTCCACCCGGCAGGACGCCCACATGCACACAGAAAACTTTATCGCCGGCAAGGATGCCTCGCTGGAATCCTCCATCAGTTCCATGCAGTCCAGACTGGCCGCCCTGGGTTTCCACATTGAAGAGCGCTCATGGCTGAATCCGATAGACAATGTCTGGTCGGTGCATATCCGTGAGCGCGACTGTCCGCTGCTGTTCACCAACGGCAAGGGCGCATCGAAACAGGCGGCCCTGGCGAGCGCGCTGGGCGAGTTTTTCGAGCGCCTCTCCTGCAACTATTTCTGGTCGCATTATTATCTGGGCGAAGCGATTGCCCTGCGCGCGTTCACTCATTACCCGCAGGAGCAATGGTTCAAGCCGGGCGACGACGGCGACTGGCCGGACGGCCTGCTCACGCCGGAACTGCGCCAGTTCTACAATCCGGAGGGTAGCATCGATGCCGCCACACTGGTCGACCTGAATTCCGGCAACGCCGAAGCCGGCATTTGCGCGCTGCCCTACATCCGCAGCCGCGACAGCCTGCGCGTCTGGTTCCCGGTTAACATCATCGGCAACCTGTACGTCAGCAACGGCATGTCGGCGGGCAACACCCCCGCCGAGGCGCGCACCCAGGCGCTGTCGGAAATTTTCGAGCGCCACGTCAAATTCCGCATCATCAGCGAAGGGCTGTGCCTGCCGGAAGTGCCGGACGAGGTGATCGCCCGCTATCCGCGCATAGCGGCAGGCATCCGCGCCTTGCGCGCGGCGGGCTTCGGCATCCTGGTCAAGGACGCCTCGCTGGGCGGGCAATACCCGGTCATGAACGTGACCCTGCTCAACCCGCACGACCAGGGCTGCTTCTCCAGCTTCGGCGCGCACCCGCGCTTCGAGATCGCCCTCGAGCGCTCCCTCACCGAACTGCTGCAAGGCCGTGCGCTGGATGCGCTGGGCGGCTTCCCCGAGCCGGGCTTCGATCTGGACGAAATCTCCAGCTCGCCGAATATCGAAATCCACTTCGTCGATTCCAGCGGCATCATCAGCTGGAACTTCCTCGGCGACACACCGGATTTCGAATTCTGCGACTGGAATTTCAGCAACACGACAGAAGAAGACTATGCCTGGCTGGTCGAGCGCATCCACGCCGAAGGCGGCGACATCTACATTGCCGACTACACCCACCTGGGCGTCTATGCCTGCCGGATCATCGTGCCCGGCATGTCGGAGATTTACCCGGTCGATGACCTGGAATGGGAGAACAACAGCATCGGCAACGCCATCCGCCCCGCCATCCTGCACCTGACCGACCTGGACGACGACGAATGCGCCGACCTGCTGGACACCCTGAACGAGCTTGGCCTGGACGACCAGCGCCCGGTCGCCGCACTGATCGGCTTGGCGGCCGATGCCGGCTCGTTCTGGAAAGACTTGCGCGTAGGCGAGCTGAAAACCCTGCTGGCGCTGGCCATCGGCGACGAAGAAGCGATCCGCGAAGGCTGCGACTGGGTACGCCATTTCGAACAACTGGACGGACAGCGCCGCAGGGTTTACCGCTGCATCGAAAGCCTGTTGAACATGGCCGATGCCGCCCCGTACAGCGCTGCCCTGCAAAGCCTCTACGGCATAGATACGCTGCAACAGGCGCAAGCCCTGCTCAACGGGGAACAGCGCTTTTTCGGCCTGCACGCGCCGGGGATGGCGCTGGAAGGCTGCGATATGCACCAGCGCCTGCTTGAAGCTTATGGGAAACTACACGCGATATAAGCCGGTTTGAGTTTTATCTTAAAACGGCACCATACAACCACCGGCCTTTGCCATGCCGTGTAAAGCTTGCAACGAGAGATATTGACGGGGTTCCCGTTTTTTTCAGCCAGCCGGAGTCGAGGGGGCACGCCCGCTTTCCGATTCGCCTGCCGCACCATGCGCTTCCTCGCGCTCGTGTACCGCTTCCTGGTAATGTGCCCAGGAATCCTCGTGCACCTCCAGGCCATCAGGCGCGCTCAGGCGCGTCAGTCCTTGCTCCAGGTACTCGTCTACCTCCGGAGCGCGCGGCGGCGGAACTGTGGCATCTTCTGGCACCTCGACGGCTGCACCCTCGCGCGCCGGCAGAGGGAAGCGCCAGAACACTTTATCAACAGTGTGGCCTGTGGCGTTTTTAATCTGCCCGATCAGCATCATCTCGACGATATGGGAATGGCGGAAGCGCTTGAGCGGTTCGGTGTCCGCGATAATGATGAAGTGGCCCGCCGCGGGCAGCTTGATTGCCTCGGCCTTCGCCGCCACGCCGATCCTGGCGAAGTAGGCGGCCACCTCCTCGACAATCCGTTCCCTGGCCTGCTCCAGGCTACGCGCGCGCAGCTTCAGCATGCCGACGTAGACGAAAATGCAGAGCACGTTCACGCCGACTAACAGCAGCATGGTCAGATCGAAGTTGATGGTTATGGTCATAAGGAATTCTCGCTTGGCCCGCATATTACGGAACACAAATGGCTCATCTTAATCGGGAGACGGACAGAACGCCAGCTCGCTGCAGGCCATCGCCATATCCCGCAGACAGGCGGCACTGATTCCCGGTTTTGCGGCCGGAACACATGTCCGGATTTCGATCTCGCCGACAACCATTCTGATCCAAAATTGCCAGGACGGCAATTCCAGCGGCATACGGAGTGTCTGGTAATGCCGCACAACTTCCGGTGGCGAAAGGCAGCATCCTACGACCCTGAGTTGACGTTCGAGCGAGGCCCGAAGGTGACCGACTGGTCAGCTTAAAGTGCTAAGCTTAAGTAAGCAAAAAACATGGGCAAGCTCAGTCAAATGCTATTTCGAAAAACCATTCCTCCGATGTTGTTGCTCATTCTTTTTAGCAACCCTCTCTTCGCTGGAGCCAGCCCTCCGCAACCTGCCAAAACTGTTGCGGAACAAAACAACGCATCTACTGATGATGGCATCCGTTTTTCTTGTAAGCCTGGCCAGCTTGAAACCATCGAGTCCAACATGGAAACATACCTGGCCTCCTTGGGAGTCGCCTCTGACTGGGTCGTAAAAAAAGCGGATCGAACGAATGGCGTCGTGGTTTACACGATGAATACGCCTAAAGAAGACTCCAACACACTCGATCTTAAAGACAGGCCAGAACTACAGATCCAGGACGACATCGTAAACCTCCCCGCGAAGCACGGAAAAAAGAAAAAAGTTCATACCGTTTCGAAAAAGGAAATTGTGCTGGCGCTTCTTCAGCGTGGCCGGCTCACCGAGTTCAAAGAAGGCGCTTGCGATGTGAAGGCCCTGAAGGACCACGTTGGCATCCGCCAAAACACAGCGGCCTGGGCGGAAAACTTGAATTGGGTTTGGCCTGACGGTGGACCTGCGAAGTGGAACAACAAATATTGGGAGCACGGCACCCCCAAGCCAGGATTCCCCCTGCATGAGGCCCTCAGTGATGTTTTTATAAACCAGAACAAGTATTCGATTGGTTGCTACATGGCTAGCAAACTGGTGATAATACAGGGAGTACTGGATTATTATCGTCGCATCAAGAAAGACCCGAAGCAACAGAAACTATTGGAAAAACGGCTTTCCATTGATAAAGAACCCCTGGTAGATATCGAGCCGGGGAAAATGTGGAACTTCGAAACAGACTTCGATCCACAGGAACTCAATCGTCCCGGAAAACTTTTGAAAATTGAATACGGCGTTGCCTCAAAGAACCATATTCCTGGAGACTGGGTTTATTTTTTAAATACGGACCCGATCACCTATAAAAAAACGGGGTATGAAGGTTCCAACCCAATTTACTTGGGGCGAAACAAATTCGCCGATTACTTTAACGATCACGATCACTCCTATACCTACCAGCAGAAAATGGACGAAGTGTACCAGTGGAGGAATGGCGTTTTCAGCCGGTCTCGTGACTTTGCAAAGATAAAGCCGCTTACCCCTCAGGATATAGAACGTTTAAGCAAAACCCCTGCCGAAGGCGGGATCCTGACAGATATCAGGGTTTTCCCGTATTTTTTCGGGTATGAGGAGTTGCCGGTTTGGGTCGCTCCCCGAACTTTTGCAATAGTCCGTTAAGCAAAGAATCGGGCTCGCATGATTTTCGTGCCGCCGTAGTGACTTGACATTGGAATTGGCCCTCGCAGGGCGGATTAGCGTAGCGTAATCCGCCGAATGGATATGCGGCGCAACGCCCGCTGGTTATGCGCCCTTCGCGGGCGACTCCTCGCGACAGACCCCATGCCGCGCCCATCGACAAGCCAAGCGTGGCGCGCGACGAACTGATCACTGCTGCAGCGTCGCTTCCTCGATGAGCACCTTATAGGAATAGCCTGAACCGAAATCCTTGTCGGTGCGGACGACGCCCTTCACCGTCACGACATCCCCGGTCTTCGCCTGATTCGTGGTCGTCACGAGAACGTCGTTCGTATTGTTCGCGACGGAACCCGAGCCATCGCGCAGATGGATCCAATTTTTCCCCATGATCTCCGGGTTGTACTTCACGACCTTGCCGCGAACCAGAACAGGCCTGTCCTTCAGTTCGGCACCCTTGGTGATGATTTCCGCTACGGTCCGCGCGTTCGCGCCGCTGGCCTTGGGGACATGAATATCGACGGTGTCCGCCGCCTTGGCAATGCCAGAATGAGCGGCAGCCATGTCATTGCCGGCGCCCGGCGCGCTTCCTCCCGCACCGCCCAAGGTACCGAAAACAATCGTCTGGAAAGTCTTCTTCAGCGACTTGCTCTCGAAGTTCTTCATGACCATCACGTTTTCAATCGTGACTTCGGCGCCTTTCCTGACCGGGGATTTGCCGACCGCAGCCCAGGTCTCGCCGTCCCTGGTCTTGAGGCGGAGGTAGGTATAACTATCGACGTCCTTGACCTCGAGAACCTCGCCCTTGACGACGGTGGCTACAGGCGGTACGGCGGCAGGGTTTTCACCTGCCCAAACGAATGGGGCAGCAATAATCATGCACATTGCCAGCAGGGCTTTCATGGTCTGGATATTCCTTACGGGACGGGACTTCGAGCATAACAGCAACACCCGATAGCGGCAACGTCAGGCCTGGTCGATGACAGCTTGCGGGCCGAAGTGCAACATCGATTCAAGCTTCGCTTCCAGTCGCCCTGCCTCGCTTATCTAGAGCTTGTCAGAACTATGGCGCATGTCGTTAATGGCCGGTTGTGGCGCCAGGCGAATCGACATCATGACATCGAGGCCAGCGGTCTGCTTTCGGGAAAGGTGAACTTCGCTTTCGACCCGTTATGGACACTCGAGATAAGCGCTGCGGATGTCCGCCCCTCAGCCTAACCTGACACTCTGAACCAAAGCGGCATTGATCTATCGTCGGACCAAGAATGACCTGACGTTCCACACAGGGTGAAAGGCAATGGCACCCTCACCTCCCGTGCTATCATCCGCCTCCATCCATGCGTATCCAACATATCCGACAACGTCTGCGCGACCTTGGCGCAGCGCCTTGCCATGAGGGGCGCGTGCTGCGGGCCTGGGCTCAGGGGCTGTCCCTGGACACAAAAAGGCGGCGCGCTGAGGACTTTCTGCCCCTGGCCTTGCGCGATGCCATACCCGGCCTCACCGCCGAATTGCGGGGGTTGGCGCGTCTGCATTCCGAGCACCCCGGCGAGGATGGCTCGGTCCGGCTGCTGGTGGAGCTGGCAGATGGCCAGACGGTGGAAAGCGTGCTGCTGCCTCGGGGGGGACTGTGCGTCTCCACCCAGGTCGGCTGTGCCGTGGGCTGCGTATTCTGCATGACCGGCCGCAACGGCCTGCTGCGCCAGCTGGGCAGCGCTGAAATCGTCGCCCAAGTGGTCCTGGCCCACAGCCGTCGGGCAGTGAAGAAGGTCGTGTTCATGGGCATGGGGGAGCCGGCCCACAACCTGGACAATGTGCTGGAGGCCATCGACCTGCTCGGCACGGAGGGCGGCATCGGTCACAAAAACCTGGTCTTTTCCACCGTCGGTGACCAGCGCGTGTTCGAGCGGCTGTCACAGGCCAGGGTGAAGCCCGCCCTAGCCATCTCCTTGCACACCACCGACGCCGCCCTGCGCCGGCGGCTGCTCCCCAAGGCACCGGACATCACGCCAACTGAACTGGTCGAACTGGGCGAGGCCTACGCCCGCAGCACCGGCTACCCAATTCAGTATCAGTGGACCCTGCTCGAAGGGATCAATGACACGTATGCCGAGTTGGAAGGTATTGCCCGTCTGCTGGCCGGCAAATACGCAATCATGAACCTGATCCCCTACAACCGTGTCGACGGCTTCGACTACCGGCGCCCCAGCTGGGAGCGGGCTGCCGAGATGGCGCGCAGCTTGCACAGGCATGGCATCCTCACCACGTTGCGCCACTCCGCGGGGCAGGATGTGGAAGGCGGCTGCGGGCAGTTGCGGGCACGGACGCTGGTGGAGGCGAAGGGTGCGCTTCCGGCTGCGTCATCGCAGGTTCTGTAGGCCCCTTGGCGCGTCAATGCGTGATGCGAATTGCGCCGCATCCCGTTCACGTCAACAGCGTATACGCCCGCCGCTTTGCGGCTGATGGTGCATTCCCTTTCCTACTCGGCCACGAAAAGAGGGCGGCAATGGGGCCCGGCCTGGAAAAATCGCTTTATGCGTGGTCAGCTATCTTGATGACGGCTTCATTGTTAAGGAATGGACGGTTGACGATAAAGCCATGGGCCGCTGACGGGGGCCGCGAACGGGCAACCGCTTGGACTACAGATTTTATCGATTTGCTAATAAAATAGGGGCATCCGCAGGCGGTGTGCATGTGCATGATCCGGCGACATTACTCAATCAACAGGAGGGAATCGGCATCATGGTTGACCGCCGCCGCATCGAACTCATCTATCAAACGACACGCACGCGCAGAGTTGCATTCGCGTTAATCCTGCTCGCGTTGGCGCTGCCATCCTTGTTTGCCTGGGGTGACAATGTCGCGCTTGAAAGCGCAGGCGCGTTTACCGGTCAGCTGGCCGCGGTAACGCTGCTAGCGTTTATTGCACGGCTATGGGTAGCGCGTCATTACTCCGCGGGTGTACAGGTCCAGGTACTGCTGGCGTTTGCGCTTGTGCTGATTGGCTGGTCGGGCTATGTATCACGGATTGCGCACGATGAGCGCGTGTCGGCAGCGGCACAACCGGTCAGTTCGACGCCATCGCGTATTCCTGGCCAAGTGGAGCCTGTTGACTCAACACAGCGATAGCACTTGGAACCGCGGCTTTATGCCAGCTCCGGACATACATGGATCACGAGCCAATGTCCGGATGTTAGTAAATAACGGTCACCCCCATCCCAGCCCCCTGAGTGGAACTTTCAAGCACAACACGCCTTTATTCCCTGTCTCCTTTTTCGTAACTTAATAACCAGACTGGTGGTTGAGAAGATCTTTGATAATCATTAAGATGCGATCATATGACAGCCGTCTCTATATTAATAAACGTCCGGACCTATGAGTCTCTTGATTAACTGTTAGCCCTATGAGAGGAACCCAGTTCCTGAAGGACTGGATCAGCGCTCAGCATGATGAAAAACTGGTAGCATGAAACCCACCCGTTGGAAGACGAAAAACCGGGGGAAGCTCATACCTCAATCCAGCGGACGGCTTATAGCCGCCGCTGATTTCAAATATTAGCCGCTTCTGGGGAGTGCGATGGAGAATTTTAAGTACTTCGCAATGATGTACTTGAACGATTGGTACTGGTGGGATAAGCGGTTTATGGAGCGCATTGCATCTGGATCGAAAACAGACAGCAGAGATGCATTTCATGAGGCTGCAAAGTACTACAAGGTCACGCGAAACTTTTCTGAGTTGGATGGTGAAAATAGCTGGAAGGAGCATTGGCTCTAGTGTTGGGCGTGCGGGGGCCAATAACCGAAAAAAACGTATGCGAAAGAGTTTCTTCACTAGCAGGTGAATTTAGTAAGAAGTACGGGAAGAATGCAGTATCAGCTGCTTCCAAATTCCTTTGGCTACGCTTTAGAAGCCCGGTGGTTATTTTTGACAGCAGAGCAATTGGATGGCTACGAGCGAACGGGTATAAAGTTCCATATGCCGGTGGCTACAAAGAATATCGAAAACACTGGCTTGCGGCGTTTTCAGATCATGAGAAGGAAATTAGTAAGGCATGTGCCGGCCTTGCAGAGGTCAAGGACTACTCGCTGGCCTTCGAGGAGAAGGAGAAACATGTGGCAGAAATCTCCCAAGCTCGTTGGTTTAAGGAGCGAGTCTTTGACAAGTATCTTTGGTTCAATGCAAGCGGCGGCTAACAATTCGCTCCAGCGACCAGCCCTGACGGGCTGCCGCTGAGCTCGAACGTAACGACTATATACTGCTGAGCGGACTTTCAGCGAACAGGTCATGACTGGCTAAAACGGGTCGAAAGTGTGAGTTCGCGTTTTTCGAAAGCGGTCACTCGGCCAGGGCCTCTTGCAGGGCCTCTTGAGGTTCCACATCGGAAATCTTTGGATGACCGCCTTGGCTGAGAACATGACATAGCAGACTGCTCCATTTAGGGTCTCCGCCTAGTCGCGAAGAGCGATTACCGGGCCGACACTGGAGTAGGCATTGCTTCCATTGGCGGCGTACCCAAGAAGATTAGGCCAATCGGAATTCATCACGCTTGGCCGAACCGCTCGCACAGACCCTTCACAACCTCGCGCTCGCCGCGTATGCGTAAGAATGCGCCCTCGCCGTCGGCGCGCTCCTCCAGCACCTCACAACTCGCAAAGATTTCGCCGCGCAGTTGCTGTGCCGACCAGGGAAGGAAAAGTTCGGCCTCAACGAGACCCAGCTGGAAAAATGCGACTATCGCCTCGCGCAATTTAGCGACATCGCCGCTACGGCGCGCGCTCATCACGATGCAATCGGGGTACTGCGCGCGTAGTGCCGCTTCGCGTTCGGCTTGCGCTGCTGCGTCGCCGACGTGGTCGATCTTGTTGAAGACGCGGATGCGCGGGACGTCCTTCGCGCCGATCTCGTCTAGCACCTTGTCGGTGACCTCGAGCTGCCGTTCGAACCCGGGATCGCTTGCATCGATGACGTGGAGCAGCAGCGACGCATCAAGTGCCTCCTCGAGCGTTGATTTGAACGAGGCGACGAGCCCGTGCGGCAGGTTCTTGATGAAGCCGACGGTGTCGCTGACCAGCACGCGCGGCCTGCTCTCGGGCTGGAGGGCGCGCACGGTGGTGTCGAGCGTGGCGAAGAGTTTGTTTTCGACCAGCACCTCGCTGCCGGTGAGTGCGCGCATCAGGGTGGACTTTCCCGCGTTGGTGTAGCCGACGAGCGCAACGTTGGCGATTCCCTGGCGCTCCTGCCGCCGCGAGCGCTGCGTCTTGCGCTCGACGTCCATCGCGGCGATCTCCAGCTGCAGTTCGGCGATGCGGTCGCGAATCTTGCGTTTGTCCAATTCGGTGTGCGACTCGCCGGCGCCGCGGCCGCCGGTGCCGCTGCGCTGCCGCCCTTGCGGCCCCGCCAGCTTCGCCGCCTCGCGCAGGCGCGGCGCCATGTAGCCGAGGCGCGCGATTTCCACCTGGGCGCGCGCGGCGCGGGAGCTGGCGTGACGGTGGAAAATCTCGAGGATGACCATGGTGCGGTCCATCACCTCGCAGCCGACCTCGATTTCTAGGTTGCGCGCCTGCGACGGCGAGATTTCGTGATCGACGAAGACGACGTCGATCTTGCCGACGTTGGGGTCGGCGGCGGCCTGCGGCGTGTGCTCGAAGGAGCCGGGCACGGGCTCGCTGTCCACGAATTCGCGTATCTCCTGGCGCTTTCCGGCGCCCAGGTAGGCTGTCGTGTCGAAGCTGGAGCGCTTCTGCGTGAAGGTGGCTGTGATCTCGAAACCCAGTGTCTTTGCCAGATCGCGCAACTCAGCCAGCGAGGCCTCGAACTCGACGTCGTTCACGTTCGGCAGTTGCACGGCCGCCACGACGGCGTATTTGGGCTTCTTTTTGACTTCTTTTTGCATTCAGGGATTGCTTCTCTTGAGTGGTCGAAGCCGGATAGTATAGTCCCTGCCTATGCAACAGTCGCCGGCATTGACCATGCACAGCCCCCACGCCCAAGCCTTCGTCGGCTTGAGGCCGCGAAACGCCCGATACAGCATCACATCGTAGGCGATCTTCATCCCCGCACCGATGAACAGCGGGGTGGAAAGCGTCAGGAACTGCATCAGGAATCCGGCAAAAGAAGGCGCGACCGCCCAGCCTCCCAGCCGAACCAGGTGGGTGACTCCGGAAGCTAAAGTGCGCTCCTCCGGCCGCACCATCGCCATGACGTATGACTGGCGCGTTGGCACATCCATCTCCACCAGCCCCTCACGCAGCAGGAACAGCACTGCCGCCACCCAGAAATTCGGTGCGAAGGCGACGGTCACCAATAACAGGCTTGAAGGAATATGCGTGAACACCATGGTGTTCACCAGCCCGATGCGTTTGGCGAGCCAGGTGGCGCCGAGGTGCGAGATGGCGTTCATGCCGCGCGCGCCGAGGAACAGCACGGCGATCACCGATTCGGACACACCGAAACGCTGATAGAAGAAGTACGACAGCAGTGCCGTGCCGACGAAGCCACCGGCCACGCTATCCAGCCCAAACAGCAGGGAAATGCGCCACAGCACCTTGCGGCTTTGCGGCGAGACGACCAGCCGGGGCTGTTTCAGCGGCGCTTCCGCCTGGGCCGAAAAGCGCAGGTAAAGTACGGCAGTAGCGAACAACAGCAAAGCGTACAACATCACCGCAGCCTGGAACGACGCCAGCTCGCCGACCCCGGCCATGCGCAAAACACTGGGGAGCGCCGCCAGCAATCCGCCAACACCATGACCGATATCCTGCAGCACGTTGTACCAGGCAAAGGCGCGGGTACGCTCCTGATCGGTGACGGTAGCGGGGATGATCGCTTGTTCCAGCACCAGTGCAGCACCGCGGTCGCGCCCCATGCCGTTGAGCATGCCGATAAAGGCGGCGATGCCGACCGCGATCGGACTGGAATACCACGCCGCCGCGGCGCCACCCAGCGCGCTCAGGAACGCCAGCCAGAACAGCAGGCGGCGTCTGCCCAGCCGGTCTCCGACGAAGGTCACCAGCAAGGCGGCCAGCGTGGCGCCAGCCAGGCCGGCACTGATGACCAGACCGATTTGCGATGGCGTGAACGCCATGCGGGCGAGATAAATCCCCAGCAGCACCCCCATCATGCCGGTGGCCAGCGCCCGCAGGAAGGCGGTGGTATAGAGGATGCGCCGGTCGCGGAGCATGTTTCGCCTAGCTCACCGCGCGGCGCAGCAGCCCCATCACTTTCTGCAGCGGCGTTTCCGCACACCAGGCGTAGAGCGCATCGTAGATGACCATGCCGTGTTTGAGCATTTCTTGGTCATCCTCGAAATTGAGCGACAATCCTTTCGAGATCGCCAGCAACCCGGCCGCCTCCTTCGCCAGCTGGGGAGTGCCGGTGTCGGCAGCGCGCACGATGCGCGCGAGCTTGGCCAGCGCCGGGTCGGTGAGCCGGTACTTGGCAATGAAAGCATCGAAGCTGCACTGGTCGCCATGATGGCCCAGCTCAACGCCGGATACGTCGTAGGGAACGGCGCCGGTTTCGGCGGCAAGTTTCATCACGTCGCCACCTGGCACATACAGGAACTCCGGCGCCTCGTCGATGAAGCGTGCGATCAGCCAGGGACGGCGATGCGGTCGATCTTCGGGCGCTCCCGGGTGATCCACTTCATGGTATCTCCTTAACAGGAAAAAATTTACCCTAGAAAAAGCTATTGAACCGCAGAGGACGCGGAGGACGCAGAGGAATTCAGATGGTTAGCGTAACAAGCACACTCACCCAGCGGGTGGATCAGCAAACTTGCCAAGGTCTTGTTTTTCCTCTGCGTCCTCCGCGTCCTCTGCGGTGAAACGCCGTTTTTAAGCTTACTTTCCCACCGTGTCGCCGCCGGCCGCTTTCCAGCCTTCGATGCCGCCCTCGATGAAGCGGGCCTGGACACCTTTAGCCTGCAAGGCATCCACCACGGCATTGCTGACCGAACCGCCGCGCACGCAGTAAAGCACCACTTCACGGTTCTTGGGTATCTTGTCCAGCCATTCATCCATCGCGTCCGGGTCGCACCAGGTCGCGCCCAGGATTTTTTCCCGTGAGGCATCGAGGTCGCTTTTTCGGCGCACGTCGAGTAATGCAAAGGGCGAGGAATCCCTCAGTTTCTTGAGATCGTTGGGGGAAATCGTGCGATCCATTTTCAGACTCCTTTAATTAACCTAAAAACCGCAGTTTCATCCACAGATTACACAGATTAACGCAGATTTTCATATGCTTGCGGGTGAGCAGCGCATCACCCAAAAGGTGCGTTACCTATCCAATCTTAGTCGTTGTTTAATCTGCGAAAATCTGCGTAATCTGCGGACAATTGATTTTTCTAGGATTAAGCAACGGCAAAAGTGTAAATCAATCCCAGCGCCGCGCAGGCGCCGATGACGCGCATGATGTCCTGCTTGTACTTCCACAGAGCGAGAAAGGCGGCGATGGAAATCAGGGCGTAGAACCATTCGAAGCTGCCGCTGAAAGGCGCAGCCTCGGTGGCCTTGGGCCATAAAACGTGCCAGCCGAAGAAAATGGCGAGGTTCAGGATTACGCCCACCACGGCGGCGGTAATACCGGTCAGCGGCGCGGTGAACTTGAGGTCGCCGTGGGTAGATTCGACCAGCGGCGCACCCGCCAGGATGAACAGGAAGGAGGGCAGGAAGGTGAAGAAAGTCGCCACGCTGGCGCCGGCGAAGCCGGCCAGGAACAGGGCTTCCGGGCCGAAAATCTGTTTCGTCCATGCGCCCACGAAACCGACGAAGGACACCACCATGATCAACGGCCCCGGCGTGGTTTCGCCCAGCGCCAGGCCGTCGATCATCTGCGTGCCGGTGAGCCATTGGTAATGTTCCACCCCGCCCTGGTAGACATAGGGCAGCACCGCGTATGCGCCGCCAAAGGTCACCAGCGCCGCCTTGGTGAAGAACTCGCCCATGTCGAGCAAGGTGGGCTCGCTCAACAGCTGCATCGCCGCGCCCCACAGGGCCAGCCCGACAACCAGCAGCATGGCCAGCCGGGCAGCGCTGAACTTGACGTGAGCCGCGGGCGGCGTGTCGTCGTCGATCAGCGCCGGGCCGTGCTGTTTACTGCTGGCCCCGTGGCCGCCGCCCACCTTGAACTTTTCCGGCATGACCTTGCCGCCGACGAAGCCCAGCACGCCCGCCGTCAGCACAATGTAAGGAAACGGCACATGCAGGGCGAAAATGGCCACGAAGGAAAGCGCAGCCATGGCCCACAACAGATTGTTTTTCAGAGCCCGCGAACCGATGCGCCAGGCTGCGAACACCACGATGGCCACCACCGCCGGCTTGATGCCGTTGAATACGCCCTGGACGAACTTCACATCGCCGAAAGCCATGTACACGTAAGTCAGCCCCGCCAGAATAAACAGCGACGGCAGCACGAACAGCGTCCCGGCGACGATGCCGCCCCAAGTGCGGTGCAGCAGCCAGCCGATATAGATGGCGAGTTGCTGCGCCTCCGGCCCCGGCAGCACCATGCAGTAGTTGAGCGCATGGAGAAAACGCCGCTCGGAAATCCAGCGCCGTTTTTCCACCAGTTCCTGGTGCATGATGGAGATCTGCCCGGCGGGGCCGCCGAAGCTGATGAAGCCCAGCTTGAGCCAGTAAACAAAGGCCTCCCAGAAAGAGGGGTGGGCAGGGCGCGCCAGATCGCTGGTCTCGCTCATGTTGATTCTCCAGCTTTAAAATTCATGTAAATCCCGTCGAGAACGGCACCTGCCGCCACCAGCAGCGCATCATCATCCGGCTGGCTGGCGCGCAGCCCGCCCAGCACCATCTCCAACCCGGCCGCTTCCGCCACCGGCAGGCCGCCGACATCGAGACAATGCACCAGCGCGCCCAGCTTCATCAGGGCGGGGTCGGACTCCAGCCCGAAACTCGCCAGTAAAACCTCGAACGTCACGCGCTGGCCGATATGGGTGAACTCGGCGCCATCGAAGTCAAAACCCAGCGCATCAGCCGGGCAGTCTTCCGGCTGTTCAAGCCACAGGAAGCGCGCTTCCGGATCGATGAAGCGGCGGATCAGCCAGGCACTCGCCACGCGGTCTACCCACAGATGCCGGCGCGTGGCCCAGCTGCGATGCTGGTAGGCGGCTTTATCCAGCATGGCAATATCACCCGTCACGGGGCGCGGCTCACCCGGCGCGAGAGAAGCCAGAAATGTCGCCTCCGCGTCCATCAGCAGGGCGTCCGCCTCGGCTTTGCCGCCGCGTGGGAAATAATCGATCGCCGCCAGAGCCTCGAATTCGCGCCGCAGGGTTTTGAGCTGGCGCCGAGCTGCGTGCGTATCCAGCGCACCGATTTCAGCACAAAAAGCAGTCACGCGCTCCATCAGGGTTCGATAATCCTCACCGCGATCAAACAGGCTTTGGAAATCGGTTTTTTCCTCGGTCGAGGGGTTGGCGACATTCAGCAGATAAGCGCTGCCGCCGCCCTGCTTCACTTCTTCCACATGCATGCGCAGCGCCTGGCGCAAGCCCCTGCCGGCAGGCAGCAGATAGACGCCATCGCGCAGCACAGCACAGCCCAACGCCTTGGTGGCCCGCCACAAACGCATGCGCAAGGTGGCGTTCGTTGCCGGAAGACTGACCACCAGAACCAGCCATTCATCGGTGCTGTAAGTAAGATTCATGATTGGATTTTAATTTGGATTTGTTTATATTGCTACATATATTTGTTACATATTGAACATAAACAAATGCCTCCAGATTTGGCGAAACAACTATGTAGGTTGGGCTGAGTGGCTTTATCGCGAAACCCAACAAACCCAAACCATCAAGACCGGAGTTTTGAAGAAGGAGGATTGGAGTCTGTTGGGCTTCGTACCTCAGCCCAACCTACATCACTGTGATTGCGGAGTTAAAAATGTCTCAGCACTTTCTTCTTTCCGCCAAAGCCCGCACTCATATATTGACCCTGATCCGCCCAATACCTAAAATCGGGCAGATTCGACCCACACTTGCCCCCACCCCATGACGACCGACCTGTTCGCCAACACGCCCGCCTCCCCTTCCGGCCCATTGAGCCAAGACGAACTTAAAATCGCCCGCGCCATGGCGATCCTGTGGTCGTACCGCCCGCGTGCCACGCTGCTCAATGCCTTGCGCCTGCTGGACTACAAGCGGGGAGATGGACGTGCCTTTACTGCGGAGAATATCAAGGAGATACAAAAAAGCCTGCGCGAGCGGGAACTGCTGGTGGAACATCCGGTTCGCCAGGGCTATTACCGGCTGACGGGGGCATTCCGCAGCGAGTTGTACCGTAACATCCTTGCCACTGATGACTGGCAAGCCCTGGAACGTGTGCTGTATGAACTCTCTGGCGTCCGTCTGAGCACGTACTCAACCTACTGGCAGGTGTACGACCACGAGGCGACCGTCGCCATCGTGCGCATCAACCTGCTCGGCGGCGCTTCCGTCGATGTGCTGAACAAAATGAAAGCACGTATCGAGCAAAGCATGGGCTGGGGCGGCATCCTGAAGGAAGCCGTACTGGAGGACTTCGACCCGGAAACCTTTGTCCGCATTATCCCGGAATGGCGCTGGAGCCTCGCTCTTGACGCCGTTACCGGCCTGTCGCTGGATTGGGACGCCAGCCTGCTGCCCATCGCCGAGTGGACGCTGGCCCAGGCCACCCGCAAAAATTCCGATGCCCCGCACTACATTTATCTTGGCCTGGCGGAAATGCTGCTCAATCGCGGCCAGCGGGATGGCGCGCTGGCCATGCTGGAAGGGTTTCAGGACGGAGCAAGCGGCGCCTTGCGCGCCTTTGCGCTGGTGCAGGAAGGACGCTGGAGCGAAGCCCAAACGGCCTTTGAAGCCGCGATCAAGCTGCGCCAAAGCGAAATGGGCGCGCGCAAGCGGATTTTTCCCGAGAGCCTGGCCTGGGTTTATCCGCTCTGCCTGCTGGCCCAGCAGACCCCCAAACATCTCGAACTGGCGCGCAAATTCTGCCTGAGCGAATCCGGCAAGCGCACGCCCAACATCCACGAAATGTGGGGCCTATGGGTACACGCCATCGGCTCGCGGCTGGGCGAAACGGCGCTGAACAGCAGCGCATTCATCCCTTACAAAACGAGCGGCCTGAACGGGTTGGATAGCCTGTGGCGCACGCTGCTCACCGCTTGGCTGGGGAGCGAGACGCTAAAAATCAACGCCAAGAATCTGGCGCTGATTCAGGAAATCATCGTAATCCTTCGCCACTATCTCAGCGCCTGCGGCTTTGACTGGCTGATCGGCCAGCTGGACGGCGCGCAGACCATCCTCGAAAACCGCCCGCCGCCAGCCGGATTTTTCATCGCCGGCCAGGAAGGCCGCTGGCGCGACGTGCTGTCCGCCCTGCAAGCCCTCTCGTCCGAGAAGGCCACGACCGACGGCGGCACGGAAAGCACGCGCCTGGTGTGGGTCGTTAACGTGGGCAAACAAGGCGAAGTGAAAGACATAGATAGCCTTGAGCAAAAGCGCGGCCCGCGCGGTTGGAACAAGGCCAAAGCCATCGGCTTGGGCAAGGTCGCCGCCAACGCGCACCTGCCGCCCTGGGACGCCAAGGTCGCCCGCGCCATCCGCCAGGAAGGCCGCAGCGCAAGAAATTGCTCTCTGGACAAGGCCGCCGCCATCCAGGCGCTGATCGGCCACCCCGCCGTGGTGCTGGCGCACCGCCCGGAGCAGTTTGTCGATCTGGCCGAAGGATCGCCGGAAATCGAAGTGGTCAAGAAAGGGGATACCGTCACGCTCAAGGTCACCCCGCCCCTGCGCGACATCAAGGAAAACGACGAAGCCTATTACTGGGGCAGCGAAGAAAAACGCGAGGCCGAAGCCCTGCGCCTGATTACCCTGCGCGAAGACAGCGCGCAACGGGTCAGCGTCATCCGAATGAGCGCCGCCCAGCGCCGCGCCGCGCAACTGCTATCGGGCAAGGTCGAGATTCCGGCCAGCGCCGAGGAAGAGCTGAAACAAACCCTGCACGCCTTGTCCGGCCACTTCCAGGTTCATGCCGACCACGTCCAGGCTGCGCGCGAGATCGCGCCGGAATCGCGGTTGCGCGCCGAGCTTTCGCCCGCCGGCGACGGCCTGTTCCTGCGCATCGTGGCGATGCCGCTGGGCGAAAACGGCCCGCGCCTCAATCCCGGCACGGGTCGCAAACGCCTGATGGCCGCCATCAGGGGGGAAACCGTCGGCACCGCGCGCGACCTGGCGCTGGAACAATCCCACCTGGACGCCGTGCTCGACGCCCTGCCCTTCCTGGACGATTACGCGCCGGACGACGGCGCTTCCGAATGGGACGTGCCCGAGCCGGAAGATGCGCTGGCCATGGTCGAAGTCCTCCCGACGCTGCCCGCCATCGCCGGGCTGGACTGGCCCAAGGGCAAGCCGGTGCGCGTGATGACGGTGGACACCGGGCAACTGGCGGTCAGCGTCAAAAGCGAGCGCGACTGGTTCCGCGTCAGCGGGCAGGCGCAACTGGACGAGGGCATGATTCTGGATTTCGCCGCCCTGCTGGATGCCGCGCGCAGCCAGAGCCGCTTCATCCCGATGGGGAACGGCGCTTACGTTGCGCTCACGCGATCATTGAAGGAACGGCTGGCCGATCTGGCGGCGGTAATGGAAACGGATAAACACGGCCCGCGCCTGCCCCATCTCGCCGCTGCCTGGGTGGATGAAGCGCTGGAAGGCGCCCAGGTCGATTCCGATGCCGACTTCCGCAAGACCATCGAGAAACTGCGCCATGCACAGGAGCAGAGCGCGCCCCTGCCCCATGCGCTGCAAGCCGAACTGCGCCCGTACCAGGAAGACGGCTACCGCTGGGCCATGCGCCTGGCGCAGGCCGGATTCGGTGCCTGCCTGGCCGACGACATGGGGCTGGGAAAAACCCTGCAAGCGCTGGCCCTGTTGCTCGCCCGCGCAGCAGACGGCCCGGCCCTGGTGATTGCGCCGACTTCCGTTTGCGGCAACTGGATGGCCGAGGCGCTGCGTTTCGCACCCAGCCTCACGCTGCACCTCTACGGCGAAGGAGACCGCGATGCCATGGTGAGCGCGGCCGCTGCCTTCGATGTGGTGGTGATTTCCTACACCCTGTTGCAGCAGGGAGGGGAGAAATTTTCTGAGAAGCCTTGGCACACCGTCATCGCCGACGAGGCCCAGGCCATCAAGAACGCCACCGCTAAACGCAGCCAGGCGGCATTCGAGTTACAGGCGGATTTCCGCCTCGCCCTCTCCGGTACCCCGGTGGAAAACCGCCTGGCGGAACTCTGGTCCATCATGCGCTTCGTCAATCCCGGCCTGCTCGGTACGCTACCGAAATTCAACGAGCGCTTCGCCAACCGCATCGAACGCGACCGGGACCGGGCCGCACAACACATGTTGCGGCGACTCATCGCCCCCTTCCTGCTACGCCGCACCAAAACCCAGGTATTACAAGAACTACCGCCCAGAACCGAACAGTTGATCGAAGTCGCGCCCGAACCAGCCGAAGCCGCGCACTATGAGGCGCTGCGCCGCCAAGCCATGACCGAGGCCGCGATGGCGCTGCAATCCGGCGCCTCCGGCCAGGCACGCATGAATATCCTCGCCCAGCTCACCCGCCTGCGCCGCGCGGCTTGCGACCCGAGGCTCGCCACGACGGAATTCCCTACGCACGGCGCCAAGGTGCAGGCCTTCTCCGAACTGGCGGTCGAACTGGTGGCCAACGGCCACAAGGTGCTGGTCTTCAGCCAGTTTGTCGATTTTCTCAGCATCCTGCGCCAGCCGCTCGATACGGCGGGCATCGCCTATCAGTATCTCGACGGCTCCACGCCCGCCGCCGAGCGCACGCGGCGTGTAGCTGCTTTCCAGTCGGGAGAAGGCGACCTGTTCCTCATCAGTCTGAAAGCGGGCGGCTTCGGCCTCAACCTGACCGCCGCCGATTATGTGCTTATCACCGACCCGTGGTGGAACCCCGCCGCCGAGGACCAGGCCATGGGACGCGCCCACCGCATGGGCCAGCTACGCCCGGTCACCGTGTACCGGTTGGTGAGCAAGGGTACGGTGGAAGAACAGATCGTCGGCATGCACAACGACAAGCGCGCCCTGGCCGAAAGCATCCTGGGCGAAGGCGATGCGGCCAGCCTGCCCTCGACGGAGGAGTTGCTGACGCTGATTCGGGGGAGCTGATACCCGCCCGATACAACACATCAAGCCGTCATGGAAACAAAAAAGACCGGAGGATTTCTCCACCCGGCCTGGCTGAAACGTACTGTGAAATGCTTGGCTATTCGCCGTGATAGACGATGTCGGAGCGACGGTCCTCCTTCCAGCAGGATTCGTCATGACAGGCAGCACGGGGCTTTTCCTCGCCAAAGCTGACGACCTCGATCTGGCTGTCGGACGCGCCGAACACGTTCATCATTTTCCTTACGCTGTCGGCGCGACGGTTGCCCAGGCCAAGGTTGTACTCGCGGCTGCCGCGTTCGTCGCAGTTGCCCTGCACGGCCACCTTGGCGCCCTTGTTGCCGGTCAGGTACTTGGAGTGGGCCTCGACCATCGGCTTGTATTCAGCTTTCACGTCGACCTTGTCGAAGTCGTAATACACGCTGCGCTTGGACAGGATGTTGTTGGGGTCCTTCAGGGGGTTGGCCGCCACCGACTGCTGGCCGGCAGACTTGGCATCCGCGCCGGCCTGAGTCGCCGTTCTGTCCTCAACCGCCGCCTTGGGCTGTTCCTTCACGTCCTGGCCCGCACATCCGGCCAGGAATAACATGCCCAATATGCAGGCAGACAAACCTTTCATGAATCACTCCTTATCTATTGAATTGAAAACATCCGTCAAAGTGAACGGCCTATTCTAATGTCGATCACTCCGCGCAAGAATAATTGGTCAAAGGCGTCCTGATCGTTCGAGAAAATATTGTCTCCGCCGATCTTTTGGCTCAAGCCGGTGCTGTCCATGACTTCTCGAACCTGTTTTTTGGGCCCGCTGAAACCCAGGGTAATGCCGTTATTTTTCAGGCGGCTGATCAGGCTGGAAAGCATCTCGACTCCCGATGCATCCAGATAATTAACCCCGTTGCATTTCACCAGGATGTAGCGGACTGAGGGGTTTTCCCTCTCGAACGTCAGAATGGCGTCCTCGAAATACGACACATTGACAAACCGGAGCGCCCCATCGAAGCGGATCGCGCCAAGTTTGGGATGCAAAGGGGGCAAGTTGTGCCGGCGCGCATCCCGCAGCGTGCCGTCCTCGAACAGTCCCAGATCAGCGACGCGTGGCTGCATCATTCGATAGAGCAGCAATGCCAGCGAAAGGATGATGCCGGTGAGTATGCCGTTCTGGATGTTCGGCGCAAAGGCGAGCGTGGACAGGAAGGTCACGATGGCTGCGATGCCGTCGTCGCGACTGGCGCGCCAGGCGTTGGCAATCGACCGGAAATTAACCAGGCCGATGACGGCCATCATGATGACGGCAGCCAGAACCGGCTTGGGCAGGTGATAAAGCAACGGGGTAAAAAATAGCAGCGTCAGCAACACAAAAATCGCCGAAACTACAGAAGAAAAAGCGGTCTGCGCATTGGTGGCCAGGTTCAGGGCGGAACGGGAAAAAGACCCGCTGACCGGCATGGAATGACTGAAGGCCGCTGCGATCTTAGCCAAGCCCTGGCCGATAAGCTCCTTGTTTTCATCCCAAGGCTGGCGGGTCTTGAGAGCAATCACCTTGGAACTGGACATGGCCTCCATGAAACTGATGAGCGCGATGACGAATCCGGCGGGAATGAGCGCCATGGTGGCGTTCCAGTCAAGGAGCGGAATGCTGAGGGTAGGCAAACCCTGCGGCACGACACCCATGACCTTTCCACCCAAACCGGCGTATCCGATCTCGTAGCTGACCAAGGTCAGCAAAACCACCGTGATCAACACACCCGGCAACCTCGGCGCCAGTTTCTTGAACGCGACCAGCAACAAGATTGCCGACAGCCCGAAGGCGACCGATAGCATGTGCAGAGTATCGATGTGGATGAGCACCTGCCAGATATCGAGAAGGAAGTGGCTGGACTGGGTAGCCGAAATGCCCAGCAGAGTCGGGAGCTGTGAAAGCCCAATGATGATGGCGGCTGCGTTGATGAATCCCATCAATACCGGATTGGACAGGAAGTTGAGCAGCACGCCCATCCGCAATGCGCCAAACAGAACTTGAAACATGCCGGACACCAGTGCCAACAGGACGACATAGGCGTAAAACATCTCGCTGCCGTGCGCCGCCAACGGGGCCACACTGGCGGCGGTCAGGAGAGAGGTCATGGCAACCGGGCCGGTCGAGAGTTGCCTGGAAGACCCGGACAAGGCGCCTACAATAGTGGGAATCAGGGCCGCATACAGGCCATAGTAGGCCGGAACGCCGGCGAGTTGTGCATAGGCGAGAGATTGCGGAATGGCGACCAGCGACACGGTGACCCCGGCCACCAGGTCATGCTTGATTGCGTCGGGGGAGAGTGTCAGTAATTTGGCGATAGGCAGCCGATGAACCCAGGCGTTCATTGTTTTTTCAGCGCCTTGTCTTGTTCGTGAATTTCCTTTACCGCATCCAGGTCTCCCGCCTCGGCGTGGGCAATAGCCGTAAGCATCCGATCCAGTTTTCGAAACAAACGCTTCACCACTGGCGGCACAGAGAACAACGGGGAATCGAAACCATGGTCCGGTTCGGGGGAGTGTTCCATGAAAGGGGGTGATGCCGAAGATATTCTCATTTGATCGCTCGCTCACAGGGTTGGCTCATGCCGGAACCTCATCACAACAAGCGGTGATTGAAAGGTGCAGGCCCGCATGGACAGGCTGCTTCAACTCATTCAGCCCGCTTGGCAATACGGTGCAATCCTACAATGACCGCCGTCAAGCTTGTGTCAAGGAAGTGTCAAGGGAGCGTTAAACACAATGCTGATCGCCAGCAGTTAATCACCAACCACTCATTCCATCGCTATTCACACCGCTTTGATGGAACACTCAGCGGCTAATTGGTCATGACGGAACATTGTCGTAATGTTAGTATTTGACGCTCCAATCGCAAAGCGCGGTATTGATCAGAAAAACCGTTCACGAATTTGGGTTGGTAATGGCCTACCCATTCAGAACCGGATACCGATGGATAAAAACCTAACAACGACACCTAGCGGGCGTTCGACAAGCCGAAATCAGGGCGGATTGCGATGAAGGTGATCAATCATCTCGAGGATGAGGGGATGAAGGTGTCTAGAATATGACGTTATTACTAACAACGATGCGAGAAAGCCAAGACGGCTTTTTGACAGGAGTTGCAATATGCACGTACCCAAACCGAAACTTCGACTAGAGTCGCTGCATGAGCGACATACTGGGCTAACGGCATCATTAGGAGGCACATTTTTTGAAGCAGCTTCGGTTTGTTTGAACCGGCATCATGATTCACCAGTAGATATGAAAGTTGTGTGTAATGGTGCCAGGCGTTCTTTGCCACCTGTTAAGTCGAGCAAGCCCCCGAAATTGATCTGGCGAAGAACAACTTTGCGGTGGTGCCGCGACCTTCGGTGCTTTCGATGACCGTCTCCCAGCCGTACCGGTCGCAGATGCGCCTGACCAGAGACAATCCGATACCTGCGCCGGTGCTGGTCGAGCCCTTGAAGTGCCGCTGGAAGACTTTGCCGATTTCTTCCTCGTGGATTCCC
Source organism: Sulfuricella sp. (assembly GCA_031426955.1). Lineage (GTDB taxonomy): Bacteria > Pseudomonadota > Gammaproteobacteria > Burkholderiales > Sulfuricellaceae > Sulfuricella. Next base: position 40,758 of record JASJPA010000005.1, on the reverse strand, counting down.
CGGCCGGTGTCGGTCACGGTCAAACAGTTGTCGTCCACCACGATGGCAACCGTTCCGGACTCGGTGTAGGCAAATGCGTTCCGGATCAGGTTGGCCACAACGATGCCCAGGAGCGTGCGCTCGGCGGCAATTCGAGGGTGACTCAGGTAAGCAAGTTCGACGTTTGTTTTCGCGCTGACGAGATGGCGGTGTGTCGCAACGGCGTCTCTGACTACTTCGCATACGTCGCAGTTCTGCTCGACCGGTTCATCCGGGCTATTTTCCCTTGCCATCAGCAGCAGGGCGGCAGTGAGGTCTATCATCTGCCTGGCTGCGCGTCCGACCCGCGCGATGCGCTTTTGCTGCTTTTCGTCGAGGCGATCATCCTCCTCCAGCAGCTCGACGGCGCCCTGGATAATAGATAGCGGAGTTCTGAGCTCGTGGCTGACGTCCGCGGTAAAAGCACGTTCCCGGTCGATGAACGCCCGCATGCGCTTGAGGTATCCGCCGAACACCCGGGCGAGTTTGCCGATTTCGTCGTTGGAAAATCCCTTTGCAACATCCAGAGCTTCATCCTCCGGCCTCGCTTCGCCGACCCGCCGGGCCAGCTCGGTGACCGGCGCGACCACCCGCCCCGCCAGCCACCAGCCGATTACCGCAGAAACCAGAGTCATGATGAGGGCGCCGGCCATGAGGACAATCAGGAACTGCTCCTCGCGCTGTCGCTGTCGCATCTCATTGAACAGCATGACATAACGCTCATCCCCCCGGTCCACGACGGCGACCCGGTAAGGAATATCGCCCAGCGTCAACTGATGCTTGCCGGGATTAAGCCTGAGCAGTACAGGCGGCATGTCTTCCGCACTCCGGCCCGGCACATGCACATAGCCGCGCACGCTGATCGTCGCAGGCGGCAAGGAATCCGGATTGCGCGAGCGCCGGGAGATGTAGTCTTCGATCTCCGCCCGCAGCGTTTCATCCATCAGACGTTCGCCGAGGTTGTGCGCAGCAAAGGAAAGTCCTAGCGACAACAACAGGCTGACCAGTGCGCCAAACCAGGCGAAAGTTGACGCAAGCCGAAATCGAAGACTGTGATGGACGCTAGTCATCGCTGATTTGATAACCGATCCCCCGCAAGGTTCTGATGAGCGGTTTGTCTGCCTGTTTATCGATGGAGCTACGCAAGATGTGAAGATGCGCCCGCAAGGCGTCGCTGTCGGGAGGCGAATCGCCCCAGATGCCGCGTTCCAGTTCTTCCCGTGGCAACACCCGGGGTGATTGTCGCATCAGTATCTCTAGGATTTTTAGCGGAATCGGGGGCAGTTCTATGGTTCTTTCGCCACGCATCACCTTGAGAGTGTCGGGATCGAAAGTCAGGTCGCCAACCTGAAGAACGGACGGCCCTTCCCGCACTTGTGCACGCCGCACGAGGGCAAGCAAGCGCGCATCCACTTCCCGCAGCGCAAACGGCTTCACGACATAATCGTCGGCACCCGCCTCCAGTCCGGCGATCTTGTCGTCCAGAGAATCGCGTGCAGTGAGCATCAAAACCGGTGTATGTCTACCTGCTTCCCGCAGCCGCCGGCATAAAGTCAGCCCATCGATACCGGGCAGCATCAGGTCCAGGATGAGAACGTCGTACTGATTCGATGCGGCAAGATGAAGCCCGGAGATACCATCTTCAGCCAAGTCCATGGCATGGCCTTTAGCTTCGAAATAATCGAACATATTCAGCGCAAGGTCGCGGTTGTCTTCTATCAGGATAATATTCATCGTCACTTTGGCATTACAGCAATTCAGCCGAACCCGGCAAAAAAGGAATTTTTATTGCAAAAATAAACACAGGTTTTTCGTCTAACAGGGAAGCGGTAAATGGGCAGCAGCAGGCTCGATGCGGCGGCGCCCAATTATCTTCTCCACTTCGATGGAAAATCCGACAGTCTCCTAGGCTACCGCCGCAGGAACACGCCATTTGATCATCGCAACCTTCACGGCGTCGTTCACGATAAGGCACGCCGCCATCGCATAGGCGAAAATTCCCAGCGTCTGCCACCAAGGCAATGGCATGAGTCCCGGGAGACCCGCGAACGTCAGGACAGTACCCGTGAGTGCGTCCGCCATGAGGGCAGCCACGAGGGTCTTGCTGGGCATCGTCGTCCAGAACCAGCGGCGCTCCCGCGCGGACACGATGGAGAACACGGCAAAGTAAAGCAGCGTCAGGAAGCTGAAAGTGTAGAGGGAACTGTTGTTGGTCGCCAAACCGAAGCGCGACCAGCCTATCCACAACAGGAAGAGCGCCTCCGCGACCATCGCGACGCCCAGCACCACGGACACCATGATGAAGCCCCCGATATCCCACGTCTCCGGTTTGTTGGACGGCCGAACGTGGTCGGTGGCAAGGGCAATCTTCGCGAAGTCCGTCATAAAGACCAGCAGCAGCATCGCAAAGGCGGAGACGACGAACTTGCCGGTCACCACGAACGCAATGGCCACGAAGGCAGCCTTCAGGATCGTCCGGCTGATCTTGTTGATGATCCAGGTCAGAATGCGCTGGTAGATCGTTCGCCCTTGTTCGACCAATGCCACGATGTTCGTCAGCCCCGGTTCGGTCAGGACCACACTCGCGGCCCCCTTGGCGACGTCGGTGGCGATGCTGACGGCGATGCCCACTTCGGCCTGGCGCAGCGCGGGCGCATCGTTGACGCCGTCGCCCGTCATGCCGGTCACATGCCCTGCGGCTTGCAGGTGCTGTACCACGATGTATTTGTCTTCTGGATACACTTCAGCGAAACCATCGGCGCCCGCCAACAAGTCAACCGCCTCGTTGCCGGCCTGAGCGCTCGCGGCCTTCAGATCCGACACGCGCTGGATGTTGGACAGCCCCACTCCTTGCGCGATTTCACTCGCGACCGCCAGTGCATCACCGGTGAGCATCTTCACCGAAACGCCGAGGCCGTAAAGTGCGGCGATGAGTTGCTTGGCGTCCGGTCGAGGCGGGTCATACAAGGTCACTAATCCAACCAATGCCAGGATGCCCGTCTCTTGGCCACGCGCCACTGCCAGTGTCCGATACCCCTTCAGTGCCGATTCGCTGACCCGCGCCTCCAACGCCTCAATCGCCGGGGACTGGAGCCCGCAGGCTTCGGCGACGGTTCGCACGGCGCCTTTCATCACGCGTAGCCGCTGGCCGTTCTGTTCAACCACGGCTTCAGTCCGCCGGTTTTTTGCATCAAACGGCGCAAAGGAGATTGGCGTGACAACAGGTACGTCGTCAAAGATATGCCGCTCTTTTGCCGCGGCAAGGAATGCCAGGTCGATCGGATCCTGGTTAGACTCTTGAGATGCGAGTGCGCCGGCGAACAGCACGTCAGCTTCCGTCGCGTGCTCCAGTGGAATCACGCCGGTGACGGCCAGTTGGTTCATCGTAATCGTGCCCGTCTTGTCCACGCAAAGCACGTCCATCGTCGCAGCATCCTCCGCGGCACTGAGTCGTGTGACCAGCACGCCGCGTTTCGCCAGTTCCTTGGCCCCGACGGCCATGCTGACCGTAAACATGACGGGCAGGGCGACCGGCACCGCGCTCATCAACAGGACGAGCATGAGCGGAACCATCTCAAGGAGCGGCACGTGTCGGATCAGCGACAGGACGATCACTAAGCCGAGCAGCGTGCCGACTATGACGAACAGCCAGCGCACCACCTTGGCTACCACCGCTTCGATGTGGAGTTTCGGACGCGCTTCCTGCACCAGTTCCGTGGTGCGGCCAAAGTAGGTATTCGCCCCGGTCAGGATTACCACGCCGTTGCCTTCACCTCGGCGGACGACTGATCCCGACGAGAGCACTTCGGAGGGTACCTTGTCCGCGTCCTTCGACTCTCCGGTCAGTGCCGACTGATCTACGCTCAACACACCGGCAAGGAGTTTTACATCCGCCGGGATGATGTCGCCGGGGCGCACGCGGATGATGTCGCCCGGGACCAGCTCCCGGGCGGGAATGACCTGCCATGTCGCCTCGCGCAACACGCGTGCACTGACCTGCAACCGTCGCCGCAACGTTTCGACGACGCCGGCGGCCCGGCGCTCCTGCATAAAGCTCAGCACTGCATTGACAACCAGCAGCGCGCTCACCACAGCGAGGTCCGAGTATTTCCCGAGGATGGCCGACAAAACCATAATCAGTTCGAGCATCCACGCCGATACGCCCCAGAACTTGCCGAGAAACATGATAACCGGGTGGGATTTTTGTTCGGCCACTTCGTTGTAGCCGTGCTCCTTCCGGCGGGTGTCCACCATCGCACGCGTGAGACCTGTTTCGGGGTTCACATTAAGCGCCGCGAGCGTGGCGGGAACAGACACGGAGGCGATGTCAGATGTCTTGGTAGTTGCCGGCATTGCTCGCGGGGACTCTGCTCCAGATTTCTTTGTGGTCATTTGTTCGGTGAACTACAACCGTGCAAAGGCACCGTGACGGCGATCAGCGCGGCAAGGGGGCAGCCGATGCTTGCCCCCTCACCGGACGCACGTGGCGTTCATTTTCCGCGGATCAGTAGCACCGGTTTCGTGGCGACGCGCACCACACCCTCGGCGACGCTACCCAGGAACAGATGGCTCAGCCCCCGACGGCCATGCGAGCAGATCACAATAAGGTCCGCAGGCCAGGCTTCGGCGTCTGCCGCGATCACTTCCGGGATGCGGTGGCCCAGGGTGTCGATTTCGATCAGCCGGGTTTCAACCGATATCCCGGCTTCTCTCGCCGCATCTCCAGCCTTGCGGAGGATTTCCTGCCCGATCTTGGTCATGGCGTCCGAAATCTCGGATGGATTGGGAAACTCCGCGCCAAGGTTGATGTTAACGACATCGACCGCATGCACGATCCGCAGTTGCGCCTGGAGTTCCTTGGCCAGCTTGATTGCTTCCTGCAAAGCTTGTTCCGCAGTGTGGCTGCCATCCACTGCCACTAAGATACGTTTGAACATTGCGCCTCCTCAAAATATTTCGCCGATGCCGACAACAAAGAATCCTGCTTCTCATCCTCATAAAATGAAGAGGCAGACTCGATTGATTTTTGGCCTGGACAAAACATCACTATAGGCCGGATCGAGGCTCGCCGCCGGGTAGTGCTGTTTTGCACTCCTTGAAAATTCTGGCCTGGCAATTGCGGCAAATTTCCGGGTCGAGGGTGTTGAAAACCGCCATGGTCACGTTCGACTTGGCCGGGAAGAAGCCGCCTTCGCCGATGTCCTTCAGGTAATCCCCTTTGTGCAGGAACTGGTAGACAGAGTCCTTGAGCCTGTAGAAATACAGGCCGCCGCCCATTTTTCTGCGCCGCTTGGCTTCCTGCGCCAGCATTTCGGCACCGGCGACATCGATGAAATTGATGCCGCTGCCGATGATCAGCACACTTTTCTGCTGCGGATTGATCTCGTCGATCTGCTGCAAGGCACGCTGGACATGGTCAACCGCGCCGAAGAAGATCGAGCCGTTGATGCGCACCATGCGGAACTGCGGGCATTCCAACTTTCCCTTGGCGTCCTCGAAATGGTAGGAGCCTTCTTCGCCGGCGGGCAGCACCGGCACGACGGCGGGCTGGGAAGTGCGCGCCAGGTAGAGCATCAGCGACAGCATCACGCCGACGTAGATGGCGAACTCCAGCTCGACGAACAGGGTAGACAGCAAGGTGGTGAACAGCACCACGGTTTCCGCGCGGCTGGTATGGATGATGGAGTGAATGTGGTGAAAATCGATCAGCCCCCACGCCACCAGGAACAATATCGCCGCCATCGCCGGAATCGGCAGGTAGGCGGCGAGCGGCGCCACCATCAGCAGGATGGCTGCCAGGAACAGCGCGGAAAACACCGCCGCCAGCGGAGTCTGCGCCCCGGCGGCATAGTTCAGCCCGCTGCGGTTGAACGATCCGCTCGAAGCGTAGCCGGAAAAGAAACTGCCGAGAATATTCGACAAGCCCTGGCCGATGAATTCCTGGTTGCCGTCGATGCGCTGCTCCGAGCGCACCGCCACGGAGCGGGCGATCGAGACCGCCTCGGTCAGCGCCAGCATGGTGATCGCCAGGGCGCTGGAAGACATTTTCTTGATCGTCGCGAGCGACAGGTCGGGCATGGAAAACGGCGGCAGATGGGCGGGCAGCGCGCCGACGGTGCGAATTTGAGTTACATCGCTGCCGAACAACCGGTTCAGCGCCAGCGCAAAAAAGCTGCCGACCAGCATCGCCGCAATCATGTAGGGGATTTTCGGGAAAAACTTCTTCACCAGAATGCCGGAGGCCAATGTCGCCACCGCAATAGAGGTGACGTAAGGGTTGATGTCGCCGATTTGCAGCACCAACTGGCGGATGATCTCGTAAAAATGCGAGCCGCGCGGGATGTTGATGCCGAAGAAATTCTTGATCTGGCTGGCCGCGATCAGCACCGCCGCGCCGGCGGTAAAGCCGATCACCACGGTGTGCGAGATGAAGTTGACCAGCACCCCCATGCGCGCCAGCCCCATGACGAGCTGGAACACGCCGGTAAGGAAAGTCATGGTCAGCACCAGGCTGATGAACTGCGCGCTGCCCGGCTCGGCGAGCGGGCTGACCGAGGCGAAGATGACGATGGAAATCGCGGTGGTGGGGCCGGACACCAGATGCCAGCTGGAGCCGAACATCGCACCGATGATGGCCGGCACCATCGCCGCATACAGGCCGTATTCCGGCGGCAGCCCGGCGATGGTGGCGAATGCCACGCCCTGCGGCAAAACGATGATCGCGCCGGTCAGCCCGGCAACCAGATCGGAGCGGGCGGTTTGTCTGGTGACCATCGGCCACCAGCGCAGGAAAGGGAAAACCTTATAGAGCCAGAGATTGCAGGCGAGAATATCCTTCAACACACATCCTATCTGTTGCAATATTAAACAGTCACGTTCTAATTTGCATCATATTCTACAGAATTCACACCCTGCCATCAAGCAGCGTTTCCCTCGTCGATTTCATAGGCTTTCAGCTTGCGCCACAGCGATACGCGGTTGATGCCGAGCATCTGCGCGGCGAGCGTCTGGTTCCCGCCGACTTCGTTGAGCACCCAGCGGATATAGGCCCTCTCCTGCTCCTCCAGGGAAGAAATGCGCCCCTCCTTTTTCCTGAATGCGCGCACGCTCAATTCCCGCAAATTGTCGGGCAGGTGCGCCGCTTCGATGATGTGGCCGGTATTGATCGCCACCCCGCGCTCGATGATGTTTTCCAGCTCGCGCACATTGCCGGGAAAGTCGTGGCTTTCCAGTATAGCCATCGCTTCCGGCGAAATTTCGGTGACCTCCTTTTTCATCAGGACCGCGAATTTTTTCAGGAAGAAGTAACTGAGCAGCGCCACGTCGCCGCTGCGTTCGCACAGGGGCGGGATATGCAGATTCACCACATTGAGGCGGAAAAACAAGTCCTGTCGGAACGTGCCGTCCTTGGTAACTTCCTGCATGTCCCGGTTGGTGGCGGCGATGTAGCGAGCGTCAGCCTTCACCGGCGAGGTGCCGCCCAGGCGCAGCACCTCGCGCTCCTGGATCACGCGCAAGAGCTTGACCTGCATCGCCGACGACATTTCGGTAATCTCATCGAGGAACAGCGTACCGCCCTCCGCCGATTCGATCAGCCCTTTCTTCAGTGTCAGCGCGCCGGTGAATGCACCCTTTTCGTGGCCGAACAGCTCGTTCGACAGCAACTGCTCGCTGAACGCGCCGCAGTTCACCGCCAGAAATGGGCCATCCGCCCGCGTGCTGTTGTAATGAAGATAGCGCGCGAACAGCTCCTTGCCGGTGCCGGACTCACCGGTAATCAGCACGTTGCAGTCAGTCGGCGCCACCTGCCTGGCCATCTCCAGCAAGCGCAGCATGGCCGGGTCCTGGGTGATGATCTTGACCCTGCCCTCGTAGCTCTCGATCTGCTCGCGCAGTTGGCGGTTCTCGCGCTTCAGGCGGATCTTCTCCAGCGCCTCGCCGACCACCTGACGCACCTCCTCAAGACGAAACGGCTTAGCGATGTAATAGAACGCACCCCGCTTCATGGCTTCCACCGCTGACTCCGCCGTCGCGTAACCGGTAATCACGATCACCTCGGTTTCCTGGTTGCGCTCGCGGCACTTCTTCAGCACCTGCATGCCGTCCACTTTCTCCATCTTGAGGTCGGTCAGCACCACATCGAACGGCTGACTCTCGATCAATGCCAGAGCTGCCGTGCCGCTCTGGGCGCCGGTTACGTCATAGCCATCCTTTTTCAGGACGTGAACCAAATTTTTAAGCGCGATCTTCTCGTCTTCGACGATCAGCAATTTTCCCTGGTTTTGCATCATGCCCCATTCTCTCGATAATCTTATTGTTGCGTCCCGTCCGCGGGCCCAAGCGGCAGCCTTATATGGAATGCCGTGCCGCGCCCCGGTTCGCTATCCACTGAAATGCAGCCGTTGTACTCCTCGACGATTTCATAGACGATGAACAGGCCGAGCCCCATTCCCCGCCCCACGTCCTTGGTGGTGAAAAAAGGGTCGAAGATGCGCGGCAGAACGTCGGCCGGAATGCCCGGGCCGCTGTCGCGAATTTCAATGTCGATTGCTTCTGCCCCCGGATAACACTTGCCGAGGAAGCGGGTGTCGTGCCCTTGCCCGGCCACAAAACTCTCTTTGGTCAGACGATGCTTGGCCGCCCTGATGCGAATCTCGCCTGAATCACCGATCGCCTCCAGCGCATTCTTGATCAAGTTCAGGAACGCCTGCTCCAGCCTACGCCGATCCGCCTGCAGCACGATTTCGGCGGGAATTTCGGCCACGATGCTGACGCCCGGCGGCGTTTCGCCCTTGAGAAACAGCAAGACCTCGTCGAACAAGGCCGCAAGCCGCACCTTTTCCCGCTTGACCGGCTTGTCCCGTGCGAAATCCAGCAATGCCCGCACGATCTTCCGCGCCCGCTCGGTCTGCTCGTCGATCTGCTCCAGCAGTTCCCTGCCCTGTTCCGGGTCGCACTCGCCGACCTCCTCCAGCAGTATCTGGCAGGACAGGGAAATATTCGACAGCGGGTTGTTCAGCTCATGCGCCACGCCCGCCAGCATGGTGCCGAGCGAGGCGAGCTTTTCCGAGCGCAGCAACCTTTTCTGGCGCAGCTCGAGCTCGCCGATCATATGATTGAAAGCCTGGGTGATCGAAATGATTTCGCTGTCTTCCGAAGGCACAGAAATCCGGTCCAGCCTGCCGCTCGAAACTGCCTCGACGCAGCGGTCCATGTGCCTCAAGGGGCGCACCACCATGCGCGACAACAGCCAGCCAATAACAATCATCGACAGGGAAAGTAAAGCAATGGAAATCAGCAGCGTGGCGCGAAACCGGTCCAGCGTGGCGCGAACCAGGCGCCGTTCAGCCCCCGCCATGCCTTCGGTGATCGCCACGATGTCCTTGCCGACCTTCCTGATCTGCGCTTCCAGGCGCTCGGTCTGGCGCGTTTCAGCAGCACCGGCCTTGACGTATTCCCCCATCAACGCTCGGTAAGCCCGCACCTCGTTCTTCACCTTCAGAATTTGCGGCTCCAGGGCGAGCCCGGAGAAATCCGCAACGCTACTCTCCAGCAATTCATCCACCTTGGAGGCATAGCGGCTTACCTCTTGAAAATCGGCGGCCTGCCGGTAGAGAAAGTAGTTTTTCTCGAAGCGCCGGATTTCCAGGGTCGCATCGAACAGCTCGGCAATGCGCTCTCCCACCCTGATCTTCTGCTCGATCAGGCGCAGTTCGAAATAGGTGAACAGGGAAAGCGCGATAATCAGCAAGGCCAAGGCGTAATAGCCCAGGTAGCCCAGCGTGATTTTCTGCCGTAGCGAGGATTGGTGCTTCATAGCCGCCATATTACCGCCATCAGTTGCATTACGCAACATCGTCAGGCAATGGCGCAACACCCGCGCACAACCGCCAGATCGTTGATTGACTAGAGATTTCTCCGCACACCCTGCCACCCAAGCCGCCACACATTGCCATTTGCAACAAATCCATCATCTTTGAACAGTCTTTGCAACGCCCATCAAAACAATGCGAAACAGCCCGTTACAACGAAACAAAAGGCATGGCACGGATAATGCTTTGTTAAACCATGAAAAGCGACAATCTTAGCCGAACCGGAGGAACCGAATCATGCAAAATATAATAATCAACCAACTAAAAAATCTGTTCGCCGCCATGCCCTTTGCCGAAACGGGTGATCTGGACGCAGTCAAACAGATACTTCGGGATAATCCCTGTACACCAGCAGTGGAAAAAGGTGCTGAGACAACAGCACAGCAACCTGTAATTCCGGCATTTTAGGGCCAAGTTTCTGTAGATTCCTGTTACCATAATCCACTGAAATTCGGCCCCAGTTCGGGCTCGGCTCAAAAAAGCCGAACACATGCAGCAATAAATACCGGCCACGCCAGACCGGTAAACTCGCTACTAATCGCGAAACCTTCCTCAAATCAAGCGGATGTGAGGCATTACCTGCGGACGGGCAGCTTCCTGAAAGCGCTCTGGATTCCGCATGGTATCTTTTTGTTTTTTTGATGACGACAAACTGTTTTTTGGGTAACAAATAAATGCAAATGCAATTGAAACGCTTCCTGCCCTTCTTGAACTGGTTCCCTCTGCGCACGAACAACGTCAAGGCCGACCTGATCGCCGGCATCACCGTTGCCCTGGTGCTGATTCCCCAGTCCATGGCCTACGCCCAGCTCGCCGGCCTGCCTGCTTACTACGGCCTGTATGCCGCTTTCCTGCCGGGCATCATCGCCGCCCTGTGGGGCTCATCAGCGCAACTGGCCACTGGCCCGGTTGCGGTGGTCTCGCTGCTGACAGCATCCGCCCTTGCTCCGCTGGCCGCCTCCGGCTCCAGCCAGTTCATCGCGCTGGCGATCCTGATGGCGCTGATGGTCGGCATCATCCAGCTCTCCCTGGGCGTGTTCAAGCTCGGGGTGGTGGTGAATTTTCTTTCCCACCCTGTCATCGTCGGCTTCACCAATGCCGCCGCCATCATCATCGGCCTGTCCCAACTCAACAAGCTGTTCGGCGTATCGATGGGTCGCAGCGAGCATTTCATCCAGGATATCTGGGGCGTGCTGCAGCAAGTCGGCGAAACGCATATTCCGACCCTGCTGATGGGCGTCTCGGCCTTCGCCATCATGTGGGGGTTGAAAAAATTTGCACCCAAGATGCCCGGCGTGTTAATTGCCGTCGCCCTCACCACCATCGTCAGCTGGTCGATCGGTTTCGAGCACAACAGCAAGGGCAAGATCGAGGAAATCATGGATGCCGAGGTCAAGACCCTTGCCAACGATTTTTCCCAGACCGAAATCAAGATCGACGAACTGAACAGCAAGCTCAGCGCAAAATCGGCTGAACTCAAGCAGCATCAGAAAGCCCATGAAGGCGGTTCGCAGCGCACGGCAGCACTCAAATACGAGATCGAGCTGCTCAAGCTGGAGCTCAAGGATACGGAAAGCGAAAACCGCAAGCTCGCCCGCTCCATGCGCAAGTTCATCTTCGAGCAAGTATCCGTAGCCGATGGACAACCCGCCAGGCTTTACCTGGCCGGCCAGGTGCCTCAGGGCGAGAAGTCTGACGGCTACCGCTGGCGCATCAAGAAAGTGAGCAAGGGCGAGCTCAAGCTGGTCGGCGGCGGCGAAGTGGTGGGCGGCATTCCCGCCGGCCTGCCCCAATTCGACCTGCCCAAGTTCAGCTGGGACATGATGGCAACGCTGTTTTCCGGGGCGCTGGTGATTTCCCTGGTAGGTTTCATGGAGGCCATCTCCATCGCCAAGGCGATGGCGGCCAAAACCAAGGACCGCATCGACCCGAACCAGGAACTGATCGGCCAGGGCATCGCCAACATCGTCGGCAGCTTCAGTCAGGCTTTCCCGGCCAGCGGTTCGTTCTCGCGCTCCGCAGTAAACCTGAATGCCGGCGCCAGAACCGGTATGTCTTCTGTGTTCGCCGGCCTGATCGTGCTGGTCACCCTGCTGTTCCTCACCCCGCTGCTGTATCACCTGCCCCAGGCGGTTTTAGCCGCAGTGATCATGATGGCAGTGATCGGCCTGATCAATTTCAAGGCAATCAAGCATGCCTGGCACACCCACAAGCATGACGGCATCGCCTCGGTCGTGACCTTTGTCGCCACCCTGGCTTTTGCGCCCCATCTTGACAACGGCATCATGGTCGGCGCCGGCCTGGCCATCATCCTCTACCTTTACCGCACCATGTCGCCGCGCGTCGCCATCCTCGGCCGCTATCACGACGGCACCCTGCGCGATGCCAAAGTGCACAATCTGCCGGTCAGCGAGTACATCATCGCCATCCGCTACGATGGTTCGCTGTATTTCGCCAACGTGCCCTATTTCGAAGACACCATCCTGGAGGCAGTATCCAACAGCCCCTGTGCCAAGCACCTCCTGATCGTGTCGGATGGCATCAATCAGCTCGACGCTTCGGGCGATGAAGTCATTCACCACGTGGTGGAAAGGTTGCGTTCCAATGGCATCCGGGTGGTTTTCAGCGGATTGAAGAAACAGGTGATAGACGTCATGCGCCATTCCGGCCTGTTCGATTACATCGGCCAGGAAAATGTTTTCCCCGACGAGGACAAGGCGCTGGATTCAATTTACGCCGAAGTGCTCGAAGTCGATCCCAATGCGCAATGCCGTCTGATGAAGGGCGGACACATCGGCGGTGCCGATGGGGTAAAAACCTGGCTATAATACGCGGCAATAATTAAGGGCTCGTTAATGGGTAAGTTGGACATACGTTGCTGCGTATTCGGGATGGATGCAAGGCGTGAGGCGCGGCGAATGGTCGTTCCATTCGCAAGCCTCACAACGCCGCAGACGCCCGAATACGCAGCAACCCTTCGGGCTGGGGCTGATTGGGGCGCATTCCGGTGTTGCGAGCCGCTTGTTGTGAATACACAACTGTGCGTCTCGCGCCTAGGACTACGCCCCAATCAGCCCCAGCGTATGCCCAACTTACCCATTAACGAGCCCTAAGATGCTGGAGAATCCCTCGTGACATTAGTTTCAACCCTGCTGCCCATTGACGTCGCGTTAGGTGTCATCGTCTATTGGCTGCTGCTGGGCTTGGCGGGCCTGCTGCTGCAAAACACCCGCGCCATCACGCAGTTTATTTTTCCTGCCGGTGCCCTGGGCGCACTGGTTCTGGCGGTTGCCGCAGTGGGCAGCCTGGGCGGCGCCGCCAACGTAGCGGTGCTGCCGCTCGGCCTGCCCGACCTGCCCTTCCATCTGCGCCTGGATTCGCTGTCCGCATTTTTCCTGCTGCTGCTCGGCGCCGCCAGCATCGGAATTTCGCTCTATTCGGCGGGTTATTTCCGCGACATGCCGGGCAATACCCTCGGACTGCTGTGCTTCGAGTACCACATCTTCCTCGCCGGCATGGCGCTGGTATTTCTCGCCGATGACGCCTACCTGTTCATGGTGGCTTGGGAAACCATGGCGCTGTCCTCCTACTTCCTGGTCACCACCGACCACAACATCCGCGAAACCCGCCGCGCCGGCTTCCTCTACCTGCTCGTCGCCCACGTCGGCGCAATCGCCATCCTGATGTCCTTCGGCGTGATGCAGGGCGGCCACGGCGACTACACCTTCGCCACCATGCGCGAAGCGCACCTGAATGCCTTCTGGGCCAGCGTCACCTTCCTGCTGGCGCTGTTCGGCTTCGGCGCCAAGGCCGGCATCCTGCCGCTCCACGCCTGGCTGCCGGAAGCCCACCCCGCCGCGCCCTCGCCGGTTTCGGCAATGATGAGCGGGATCATGCTGAAAACCGCGATTTACGGCATCCTGCGCGTCAGCTTCGATCTGCTCGGCATGCAACTGTGGTGGTGGGGTGCGCTGGCGCTGACGCTGGGGCTCGTCACCGCACTGTTCGGCGTGCTGTTCGCGGCCGTCCAGACCGACATGAAGCGCCTGCTCGCCTATTCCTCGATCGAGAACATCGGCATCATTCTGGCCGGCATCGGCTTGGCCATCATCTTCCACTCTTTCCAAAAAGAAGCGCTGGCGGCGCTGGCACTGACCGCCGCCCTGTACCACTCTCTCAACCACGCCTTCATGAAGGGGCTGCTGTTTCTCGGCACCGGCTCGGTGCTGCACGCCACCGGCGAACGCAATCTGGGCAAGCTGGGGGGACTCATCCACCGCATGCCGAAACTGGCGCTGCTGGTGCTGGTCGGCACCCTCGCGCTCGCCGGCCTGCCGCCCCTCAACGGCTTCGTTTCCGAATGGCTGCTGCTGCAGGCCTTCCTGCTGTCCCCTGGGCTCCCCCACCCCTACCTCAACATGCTGATTCCGATTGCCGCGGCCGCGCTCGCGCTGGCAGCGGCACTCGCCGGCTACGTCATGGTCAAGTTCTACGGGGTGATTTTTCTCGGCCAGCCGCGAGAAGCCAAAGTGGTCAAGCAAGCGCATGATATCGGCATCTGGGAGCGGGCCGGCCTGACCTGGCTCGCCCTGGGCTGCGTCCTGCTGGGGGTGTTTCCGGTGTTCTTCATCCTGCACATCGATTTTGTCACCCAGCTGCTGGTCGGTCACACGCTGGGCGTCAGCGCCGCCCAGACCGGCTGGATGTGGCTCACCCCGATCCAGCCGGAGCGCGCCAGTTACAGCCCGCTGTTCCTGTTCGTGATCATCATCGTCGGCGTGCTCTTCACCATGTTCGTGGTGAAGAAGTTCTATCATGGGCGCCTGCGCCGCGGCCCGGCCTGGGATTGCGGCTACCCCGAACAGACCGCGCGCATGCAGGATACCGCAGAGGGTTTCGGCCAGCCGATCCGGCAGATTTTCGAACTGTTCTTCGGCATCACCCGAAAAGTGCCCAGCCCGTTCGACAAGAAGCCCCACTACCACGGCGAAACCAGGGACCTGCTGTGGGAGTGGTGCTATCTGCCGATCGCACGGTTCACCGAGACTCTTTCCGCGCTGATCGGCAAGCTGCAACATGGCCGCATCCATGTTTACCTGCTGTACAGCTTTGTCACCCTGCTTGCGCTACTGGCGTTTATCCGATGAACGGCATACTTCTACAACTCTTTCAAGACACGCTGGTGGTGCTGATTGCCCCCCTGTTGCTGGGCTGGGTCAACCAGTGCCGCGCCTGGCTGCAAAACCGCAGCGGCGCCGGCGTGCTGCAACCCTACCGCAACCTGATCAAGCTGTTCCACAAGGACGCAGTGCTGGCGAACAATGCCTCGCCGC
The DNA here is from genome assembly GCA_031426955.1 of Sulfuricella sp. Taxonomy (GTDB): domain Bacteria; phylum Pseudomonadota; class Gammaproteobacteria; order Burkholderiales; family Sulfuricellaceae; genus Sulfuricella. Next base: position 25,535 of record JASJPA010000005.1, on the reverse strand, counting down.
TGTTCCGTTTCACGCCCTACATCCTGTTCGCCAGCATGTGGCTGGCAGCCTCCCTGGTGCCGGTCATCGCGACGGACCTGCCGCTTTCCCCGGCGGTGGACGTGATCGCCCTGGTCGGCATCTTCGCGCTGGCACGGGTATTCATCTCGCTCGCGGCGATGGACATCGGCACCTCCTTCGGCACCCTGGGCGCGCGCCGCGAAATGCTGGTCGGCTTTCTCGCCGAACCGGCCCTGCTGATGGTGTTTTTCACTGCTGCCATAATCAGCCAGTCCACCTCGCTGGTCACCATTGTCGAAACTTTGGCGCACAAACAATTCGTGATTTACCCCAGCCTGGCCTTCGCCGCCGTCGCTTTCGTCATGGTGTTGCTGGCCGAAAACGCCCGCATCCCGGTGGACAATCCCTCTACCCACCTCGAACTGACCATGATCCACGAAGCCATGATCCTGGAATATTCGGCCCGTCACCTGGCCATGGTCGAATGGGCCAGCGCGCTCAAACTGCTGGCCTACACCACCATCGGCTTTGCCCTGTTCCTGCCCTGGGGCATCGCCGAGGCCGGCAACTGGCAAGCAATGCCACTGGCGCTGGCAGCCTTGTTCCTCAAGCTGATGGCGGCGGGCGCCGGCCTCGCGCTGCTCGAAACTGTTTCCGCCAAGATGCGCATTTTCCGCGTGCCCGAGTTCATGGGCACCGCCTTCCTGCTGGCGGTGCTGGGCATGCTTATCCATTTCCTGCTGGGGAGCTGAAATGGCAAACTTTTCCGGTCAACTCATCAACCTGCTTGCTGCCCTGCTGCTGCTGGTTTCGTTCGCCATGCTGTCGCAGCGCCGGGTGCTGTCGCTGATCAACCTGTTCGCGTTGCAGGGGTTGATGCTCGCCGTCAGCACCGCGATCGTAGCCTGGTCCTCGCACCAGCATCACCTTTACTACTCGGCGGCGCTGACACTGGTGCTGAAAGTGATTATCCTGCCGTGGATCCTGCACCGCCTGATTCGCAAACTGAACGTCAAATGGGACGTCGAGACGCTGTTCAACATCCCCACCACCATGCTGGTTGGCATCGCCCTGGTGGTGTTCGCCTTCAACCTGGCGGCACCGATTTCGGAAATGGCCGGCACCATCACCAAGAGCACCCTGGGCATCGCCATGGCCAGCGTGCTGCTCTCGTTCCTGATGATGATCACGCGCAGCAAAGCGGTGCCGCAGGTGATCGGCTTCCTCGCCATGGAAAACGGCCTGTTCTTCGCCGCCACCAGCGCCACCTACGGCATGCCGATGGTGGTGGAACTGGGCATCGCCCTCGACGTGCTGGTCGGCATGGTCATCCTGGGCATCTTCTTCTTCCAGATCCGGGAAACCTTTGACAGCCTGGATCTGAAGCACATGGAAAAACTGAAAGAAGAATAACCTGTGGGAGCGACCTCCCGGTCGCGAATTCGGTTGTTCGCGACCGGGAGGTCGCTCCCACGAGATTTTGTAATTTAAGGAACCATTTTGGAAATTCTCTGGATACTGGCGATTCCCCTGATCGGCGGCCTGCTGCTGGCGCTGTTCGGCTGCCAGCGCTTCGCCCCCGAACTGAACTCCGTCATGAGTTTCGGCACTTTCGTGGCATCGGCATTCCTCACCGTCCGGGTCATTACCGACGGCCCGATCACCGCACTCAACGAGCAGTTCTTCGTCGATTCATTCAACGTCTTCCTGGTTGCGCTGACCGCCTTCGTCGCCTTCACCACCTCGCTGTTCTCGCGCCCCTACATGCGCATCGAGCAGACACACGGCAAGCTCACCATCAACATGCTGCGTCTCTACCACAGCATGTACCAGCTGTTCACTTTCACCATGCTGCTGGCACTGCTCACCAACAACCTCGGCATCATGTGGGTGGCGATGGAAGCGGCAACCCTGACCACCGTGCTGCTGGTCTCGCTCTACCGCACCCCGGCCAGCCTGGAAGCGGCGTGGAAATATTTCATCCTGTGCGGCGTCGGCATCGCCCAGGCGCTGTTCGGCACCATCCTGCTCTATTTTGCGGCGGAGAAAGTGCTGGGCGCGGGCGGCAACGCACTGCTGTGGACCCATCTCGATGCGGTCAAGACCCAGCTTGAACCGACCGTACTGTCGCTGGCCTTCGTCTTCCTGCTGGTGGGCTACGGCACCAAGGTCGGCCTGGCACCGCTGCACAACTGGCTGCCCGATGCCCATGCCGAAGGCCCGACACCGGTTTCCGCCGTGCTTTCCGGTTTGCTGCTCAACGTCGCCCTGTATGCCGTAGTGCGCTCCAAAGTATTGGTAGACGGCGCACTGGGCAACCATCTCGCCGGCAACCTGATGATGGGCTTCGGATTGCTCAGCGTAGTCATGGCCGCGTTCTTCCTGTCGCGCCAGAAGGACGTCAAGCGCATGTTCGCCTACTCCTCGATCGAGCACATGGGGCTGATGACCTTCGCCTTCGGCATGGGCGGCGCGGTGGCCACCTTCGCCGGCTTGCTGCACATGACGGTGCACTCCCTGACCAAATCGGCGATTTTCTTCGCCGTCGGCCATGCCACGCAGAAATCCGGCACCCAGCTGATGGAAAACATCCGCGGCCTGATCACGACCAACCCCACCATCGGCTGGGGCCTGGCCATCGGCTCCCTGGCCATCCTCGGCATGCCGCCGTTCGGCGTGTTCGCCAGCGAGTTTCTGATCATCACCACCGCCATGCACGCTTACCCGTGGACCACGCCGTTCCTGCTCGCCGCGCTGGGCGTGGCATTCGCCGCGATATTCAGCCGGGTGCAGAGCATGGTCTTCGGCGAAACCACCGGCGAGCGCCTGCCCCATCCGCCCGCGCTGGTGCCGGTGTTCGTGCATCTGGGACTGGTCCTGCTGCTCGGACTGTACATCCCGCCCTACCTGGCTGACTGGTACCGCCAGGCGGCGGCGTTAATTGGATAAATTCAGTAAGGAGCGAGCGGTGAGCAGTAAACGGAAAGGCCAAAATCGGAGCCGGGGGAATTTTACCGCTCACCGCTCACTGCTAGCCACTCCCGGAATCTGACATGAGACTAGACGAATTCCCGACAATATTTCCCAGGCTGCCCGGCGCCATGCCGATCTGGCACGGCACGGTGGATGCCGTTCAATTCCGCAGCCTGTGCGAGCAGGTGGCGCGTGGCGGCGGCAAGCTGATCGCGCTGTGGGGCAGCGACGAACTGGCGCGCGATGCCGGGTATGCGCTGCATGTCTCGCTGGTCACCGCCATCGGCATGCTGTGCCTGACCCTGCCGCTGGGTTCGGAGCGTCCGGCCTATCCCGACATCAGCGACCTCTTCCCCGGCGCCAGCCGGATGCAGCGCGCCGCAGCCGACCTGCTCGGCCTGCACGCCACCGGCGCGGACGACCATCGCAAGTGGATACGCCACGGCTCCTGGCCAGGCAGCGTACACCCGCTGCGCAAGAATTTCGACGGCAATACCGTATTCCCGACCGAAACCGATGGCTACCCCTTCGTTTCCGTCAGCGGCGAGGGCGTCCATGAAATTCCCGTCGGCCCGGTCCATGCCGGCACCATCGAGCCGGGGCACTTCCGCTTTTCGATCATCGGCGAACGCGTGCTGCGCCTGGAAGAGCGCCTGGGCTACAAGCACAAAGGGATCGAAAAACGCTTCGAGAGCATGAATCTCGAGCAGGGCGCCAGGCTCGCCGGGCGGATCAGCGGCGACAGCACCGTAGCCTATGCCTGGGCCTACTCCCAGGCGGTGGAAAGCGTCACCGCCACCACGCCATCGCCCCGCGCCCTGGCGCTGCGCGCCGTGCTGCTCGAGCTGGAGCGCATCCACAACCACCTCGGCGACCTCGGCTACCTGGGTAACGACGTAGCGCTGGCATTCGGCTTCGCCCAGTTCTGGATACTCAAGGAAGACGTACTGCGGCTGAACGGCGAGCTGTTCGGCCACCGCTACCTGATGGACAAAGTGGTGCCCGGCGGCATCGCCTGCGACCTCGACGACAAGGGCCGCGAACGCATCCTGCAGGCGTTCGAACATCTCGAACACGAGATCGATATCCTGAAAGACATTTACGACGAGCACGCCGGCGCCCAGGATCGCTTCCTCACCACCGGCCGGGTCACGCCCGACCTGGCGGCGCAACTGGGATTGACCGGTTTGCCCGGGCGGGCCAGCGGCCAGGCCTGGGACCTGCGCGCCCAGTTCCCCTGTGCACCCTACGATAGTCTCGACGTGCGCATGGCCACCCATCGCAATGGCGACGTTGCGGCCCGGGTCACGGTACGTTTCGAGGAAGTGCTGGAATCGATGCGCTTGATCCGCCTGATCCTGGATCAGCTGCCGGCGGGAGAACTCTGCGCAACCGTCGGCGATGCGCCGGAAAACGCGCTGGGTCTGGGCTGGGTGGAAGGCTGGCGCGGCGAGATTCTGATTGCGCTACATACCGGCAAGAACAACGCGATCCATCGCCTGCACCCGCACGACCCGTCGTGGCAGAACTGGCCGGTGCTGGAGCACGCAATCATCGGCAACATCGTGCCGGATTTCCCGCTCATCAACAAATCGTTCAATTTGAGCTACACCGGGCAGGATTTGTAATTCATTTTTACCGCAGAGACGCGGAGGCGCAGAGGAAAAACAATGAATTATAGTGTTGTGCGACCCCACGCATTTGGAGTGGCGGGAAGTTGTTGTAACCCATGTATTTCTCTGCGTCTCTGCGCCTCTGCGGTTAAGGGGTTTTAACTATGTATCAAATTCTCAAACAAATATTACGCACCGGCATCAAGACCGAAACGCCTCCCCAGCCCGATGATGCGCTGCGCGTGGAGGTCCAGAACCTGCAGGAACAAATCCTGCGCCATGTCGGCAGTGCACTGGCGATCCGATGCGTGGATGCAGGCTCATGCAACGGCTGCGAGCTGGAAATCCACGCCCTCAACAACGCCTATTACAACATCGAAGGCCTGGGTATCCACTTCGTTGCCAGCCCGCGGCACGCCGACATGCTGCTGGTGACCGGGCCGGTTTCGCGCCACATGGAAATTGCGCTCAAGCGCACCTACGATGCCACGCCCGAGCCCAAGCTGGTGGTCGCCGTCGGCGACTGCGGCTGCGACGGCGGCCTCTTCGGCGAGAGCTACGCCAGCTGCGGCAAAATTTCCAACGTGATCCCGGTCGATGTCGCCATTCCCGGCTGCCCCCCCACGCCGACCGCTCTCTTGCAAGGCATCCTCACCGCCGTGACAAGCAGCAAAAAAACCGGCCCTTAGAAGCAACTCAATCAGTAACCACCATCTCCAGATCTCTGGAGTGCCAGTTAAGCACTGCGGTTTGCATGAACATCCTGCTCGCCAACTCCGGGTGCTCGGTGCGTATCACTTCGGCTGCAAACTGGGAAAGGAAGCGCGACTTGAGCTCGGCACGCGCACGATCCACGCCGATCTCGACATAAGGGGCCGAAGCCAGCAGCAGGAAGCCATCGTCAGGAATGCGCCCGGCGCGCATGTTGTTCTCTATGATGCCCGCCGCCTGACGGATCGGATCGGCCAGATCGGGGCTGTAGGGGCCGATGATCAGGGCGAGGTTGGGCATGTGCAGGAAATCGAAGCCTCGCCCGACGCAAATCATCCATTCCCGATGCTCGATGTCGAGCGCCCGCGCTGCACGCTTCACCTCGGCAATGTGATCGATATTACCCAGCACCAGGGGCAGCAAATCCTGGCGGACCTGGTTCGGCATGTCGGGGTACAAAGCCTCCAGGCGCAGTCCCAGGGTATCCCCGTCCTCGCGGACTAGCCTGGAAATATCGAGGATCTCGCCATTGGTGCCGTGGAGGATGAGCGCATCCTCGTCGGTCTCGAAACCGCAGACGATGGGATAAACCGTGCCGTGACCGCTGCCGAAGACATGCTCTACCTGCTTCTTGATCGCGTAGGTATGGGCCTTCGCCGCTTCGGTGTCGAAGCAGAAACCGGCGCAGCCGCGATGCTCGTCCCCCCTGGAAAAATGGTAGGTAATCAGCATCAGCACCCGGCGTCCGGTGGAGACCCTTTCATGCACATAGTTGGCAAGCACCTCCCCGAGGTGCGGCCACCCCAGGTTGAACATGCCGCCCAGGTTGCGGATCGGCTGGATAATGCCGGGCGGCGTATTGGTGGCGACGGGGATATTGATGCGGCCATCCATGCATTTGAGCACCACGATGGCGGAAGGATGCTCCGCGAGATAACGCTCGCGGGCCAGAAACGCCTCCGGGCTGCAATAGGAAGCCGAGTGTCTGCGGGCGAGGTCCAGCAGCCAATCGATGCGCTCCTGGATGGTCTTGCTGTGGATGCCCATGGACAACCTTTATGTCTCTGGAGGATTCCAGGCAACGGCGTGAGTTTCGCCGGGCATTCGGAACCCAGTATTGAAAATTGCAGAGCGCCTGCCGAGCATTTTGCTTCTACTGCGCCAGCCTGCCATGATGGCAGAATCGATGATGGGTGATGGGTGATGGGGAATCACTCATGACTCATTACCCATGACTCATCCACCCACCCAGCCGGCAATGGTCAACAACAGAAGCAATACCAGCCACAGCACCACCGTACGCCATACCAGGCTGACGGCGCTATCCAGGTAGTCGGCATCGGCGTCATCGCCCAGACCGAGTTCGGGTCGGAACTCGATGCTGCCGCCATAGCTCAGAGGCTCGCCCAGCTTGACGCCCAAGGCCCCCGCGCCGCTCGCCAGCACGATGCCGATGCCCTGCTGCACCCAGGCCGACGCTTGGGAGCGCCAGCAATATACGGCGTCCTCGAAATCGCCGACCACCGCAAAGCTGATGGCGCTCAGGCGCAGCGGCACCCAGTCCATCAGAGCGAAAGCCTGCGCGGAGAACTTGCCGAACTCACCAAAGTCACGCTGGTCCAGGCCGCCCCATTTCTGGCTAAGCAGTTGGGACAGGCGATAGAGCACCGCGCCGGCAGGGCCGAGCACGACGAACCAGATAATGACACCGAGCAGATTTCTATGCGCGCAGATCAGCGTTTGCTCGATACCCACGCGGGCGATTTCCGCCGCGCCAAGCTCGTCGGCCGGGCGCCCGTGCCACTGGGAAAGCAAGCGGCGCGCTTCGCCCAGATCAGCCGCACGCAATGCGGCCGCAACCCTCTCGGCTTGCCCGCCCAACTGCTTCAGGCTTAACAGCGGATACAGCACAACCGCGCTAAACGCCCAGGCCGGCAGCGAGTTGAGGGTGTACAGCCCGCCATAAATGCCGCCGACCACTACCGCCGGCAGCAACACCGCCAGCAACCACGCCACCACGCCATGCACATTCTGGCCGGCGTTGAAATGACGCTCGAGATAATTCGCGTAGCGGGTAAACAGCAAGCTGACCGGGTTGCTGCCGCCCAGCGGGCGGAAATGTTCGAGCAGCAGGGCGGCAATCAGGGAAAACAGGCTCATGGGCACCTCTAAAAATCCAGATTTCATCCCAACTGCTGCGTTGCGGAAGAAATTTCTTGCTTACATATCAATTATATGCGGCGCGGCGAATTTTTTTCCGCGCCTTGCATTTGGGCGAACTCTGAATTTTTAGAGGCACCCATGGGCGTTCTCAGATATCCATTTCAACCGTCAAAATACTATTCTGGTAAATTTCCAGCGTCGGCAGCTTGAGCTTCATGCCGTGTTCATCCAGGTATTTCAGCAGCGCCGCATAGGCCTTGCCGGCCGCCAGCCTGGGATGTGCCCGCAGCTGCACGACGACCACTGGCCGGGCGGGAACGTCCGCCAGCTTGAGCGGCTCGCGCACGCTGGCGCCGGCCTCCACCAGATAGCCGGTCCGCGCCGTCAGCATGGCCTTGGCGGTGGTGCGCGGGTCATTCTGCATCAAGGTTATCGCTGCACCGTGGGCGACCCCCTGTGCCTGCAAGGCCCGCTGCGCTTCCAGTTGCCTGTCGGGCAGTTTGACATAATCGCCGCTGTGCTCCAGGTAGGCGTAATGATAAGGGCCGCGCACCAGATTTGTTTCAACCCTGGCGCTGGCAAAGCCACCCACCCACCAGAAAATACCCACCAGCGGCGCAGCAAAAGCCAGCAGGAAATACAGCCAATTTTTCTTCAATCGAGATACCCCGTTCAAGCGCGCAAAGTTCGAAGATACCATAACCTCCGGCAAAGCTAAAACATGGATATGATAACATTGAATAATGCATCAATATGAACCGAAGCCAATCACGGCGTCAGCCTGGGATGCGCGCTGGCATGCGCGTTCGCCGATCTATCAGCCGCTGCTGGAAGCGGCGCAACGAGGTGACCGGGAACATGAAATTTTTTATGAAGACACCCGCCATTTCCGCTCGGCGCCTTCAAGCTCAATGAGGCGCGATCACTGATGGCGCGCAACCTGGCAGCCGATGTCCGCGGACGCGAAGTATGGGCGTGGGCGATGTACGACTTCGCCAACTCCGGCTACACCACCGTCGTCATCACCGCCATTTTCAACGCCTATTTCGTCGCCGTCGTGGCCGGCAATCAGCCGTGGGGAACTTTTGCCTGGACCGCCGCACTCGCCCTGTCCTATGCCCTGATCATGCTGATGGCGCCGCTGGTGGGCGCCTATGCCGACCTGCACGCCGCCAAAAAGAAACTGCTGCTGATCAGCACGGCCGGCTGCGTGGTTTTCACCGCCGCGCTCGCCCTAGTCGGGCCGGGCCAGATCTGGCTCGCTATCCCGCTGATCGCGCTGTCCAATTTCTTTTACGGCAGCGGCGAAAACCTGATCGCCGCCTTCCTTCCCGAACTGGCACGCGGCCGTGCGCTCGGCAAGGTTTCCGGCTGGGGCTGGAGCCTCGGTTACCTCGGCGGACTGGTCAGCCTCGGCGCCTGCCTGGCCTATGTCAACTGGGCGGAAGCGCATGGCCTGCAGGCAGCGGATTTCGTCCCGGTCACCATGCTGATCACGGCGGCGCTATTCGCTCTGGCCAGCCTGCCTACCTTCCTGTTTCTCAAGGAAAGGGCTATCCCGCAAACGCATGCCCGACACCACCTGATCCGGGAAGCCTACGCCCGGCTCGGGCAGACACTGCGCCATGCCGCCCGCTACCGCGACCTGCGCCGCTTCCTGATCTGCACCGTGTTCTACCAGGCAGGCATCCAGGCGGTAATCAGCCTCGCCGCGATCTACGCCCAGCAGGCCATGCACTTTTCCACCCGCGACACCATCCTGCTGGTTTTCGTGGTCAACATCACGGCAGCCATCGGCGCCTTCCTGTTCGGCCACCTGCAAGACCGGATCGGCCACATCCAGACCATCGCGCTGACCCTAGTGCTGTGGATCGTCATGGTGCTGCTCGCCTGGGGCGCGCAAGGACCGCAGATGTTCTGGCTTGCCGCCAACCTCGCCGGCATCGCCATGGGCGCAAGCCAGTCGGCAGGGCGGGCGATGGTCGGACTGCTGAGCCCGGCAAGTCGGCGCGCAGAATTCTTCGGGCTATGGGGGCTGGCGGTAAAGTTTTCCGCCATTCTCGGCCCGATCACCTACGGCCTGGCCAGCTGGCTGTCCATGGGCGATCACCGCCTGGCGATCCTGGTCACTGGCAGCTATTTCGTCGTGGGATTGATGTTGCTGGGCGGGGTGAATGTGTTGAGAGGCAGGCGCGCAGCCTTGCGCGGCTGATAAGGCTCAAGAACAGCGTTTCACCGCAGAGGAAAAACCGACGCACGGAAAAGCGTAGCGCCTTCCGCCGTATGGAATGCCCGCACATCGTTTCGGTGGATTAAACATTCGGCGGATAACGCTGCGCTCATCCGCCCTACGTGAGGCTTAGAACTTCTCGCCGTCCAGCAGATAGCGCCACTGCCCCACCGGCAGATCGCCCAGCTTGACGCGGCCGATGCGCACGCGCTTGAGGCCGACCACTTTGAGCCCGACCAGCTCGCACATGCGTCGGATCTGGCGCTTCTTGCCTTCCTTCAGGATGAAGCGCAGCTGATCCTGGTTCTGCCAGGACACCTCCGCCGGCTTGAGCGCCTCGCCGTCGAGACTGAGGCCGTGGTTGAGCCGTTTCAGGTTAGCCTCATTCAGCCGGCCCTCCACCCGCACCAGGTATTCCTTCTCGATTTCGGAATCGGCACCGATCAGCTGCTTGGCGATGCGGCCATCCTGCGTCAACACCAGAAGCCCGGTGGAATCGATGTCGAGCCGTCCCGCCGGAGCCAGCCCGTGCAGGTGCTCGGGGGAGTAGGGCTGCGGCGCGCGGTCTTCCTTGTAGCGGGTATCCTTGCCGATCAGCGACACCGCCGCCTTGTAGCCCTTCTCCGGCTGCGAGGAAACGTAACCCACCGGCTTGTTGAGCAGGATGGTGACGCGTTGCGACTGCTGCTTCTCGGCTCTCTTGTCCAGGGTGACGGTCTGGCTGGGGTCGACCTTGGTGCCCAGCAGAGTGACCCGTTCGCCATCGACCAGCACCAGGCCGCGTTCGATCAGGGCGTCCGCTTCGCGGCGCGAGCACAGACCGCGTTCGGACATCAGCTTGGAAAGGCGGACCTTTCCGGAATCCGCCCCCGTGTCCGCTGCACCAGTTTTCTGTCCAGGCGCATCGGGCCGCGCCAGCTTGACCCGCGCTGCCACAGACTTCGTGCCGGCACCCGCCGCGCTATCGGATTTTCGCCGCCCGACCGGGCCTGCCCTGCCTTTCGGCGGCCTTCGTAGGGTCACGGAATTTATAGAATTTTCAGCAATTCGACTTCGAACACCAGCGTGGCGTTCGGAGGGATGACGCCACCCGCGCCGCGGGCGCCGTAGCCCAGCTGAGGCGGGATAGTGAGCTTGCGCACGCCGCCCACCTTCATGCCCTGCACGCCCTCGTCCCAGCCACGAATGACGTGTCCGGCGCCGAGCGGAAAATCGAATGGCTCGTTGCGGTCCTTGCTGGAATCGAACTTGGTGCCGTCCGTCAGCCAGCCGGTGTAATGGACGAAAACCCGCTGTCCGGCCTGGGCGGCTACGCCCTCTCCCTCGCCGAGGTCTTCGTAAATCAGTCCGGATGGGGTGGTGATTTCAGCCATGCTGTGCTCCTGAGTGAATTGAATGGGGTATTTTACCCAACTTCCGCACAACCCGCTTTATCGCTTTCAGGCATGACGACCATGGCTTATGCGGCCACCACCTCCGCCTTGACGATTTCCAGCGCGTCGCGCACGGTTTCCTCGGGTGCCGCATTGATGTATTCGGCCAGCAATTCCGCAGCCTCAAGGGTTTCTTCCGGCAAAACATCCGCATCCAGCTCCGCAACAAATGCAGCGGCGGCTCCGGTAATGCGCAGCAGGGTCTGGCGCTCGCCCATCAACATTTCGAGCTCGGCGCGCAGCATGGCGATTTCCTGGTCTTTCAGCACGTGGGGCATTGTATTATCCGTTTCGTAAAATCAAGCTATCAGCGTACCACACCCGTGATGAGTTGCGCATCCGGCAGACCACGCCCAAGCAACCATTTCCTTGCGGAATCGAGCAGTGACTCGGGACCGGCAGCATAAACATCGAATCCGTCCAATGCCGGATAATCATCGGCAATTCGTTGCAGCAGGCCGCCGACCAGGCTTTCCTGCCGACCGGCAGCGGTTTCCAGATCGGTCCCCGCCACCAGCGGCGTGTATTGGAAGTTGTCCAGCGCATCGGCCCAGGCGCGGGGCCAGTTGGAGAGATACAGATTGACCTCGCGCGACACCACCCAGTAGAGATGCACCGACTCGGCGACATCCAGCGCCATGGCATGCTCCAGCAGGCTTTTCACCGGCGCAAATCCGGCTCCGAATGCGATGAAAATCAACGGCCGGGTGGAACCCTCATGCAGCACGAAACTGTCTTTCGGGCCTTCCACCGTCACCGCCTCGCCATTCGTCAGCCTGGTGGCGACATAATCCGAAAAAGGGTTGCCCCGCAGGTTGCGAATGTGGAACTGTAGGTTGCGGTCGTCGCAGGGACAGCTTGCCACCGGGAATTCAGCCGAGAGCGCGTGGCCGAGCTGAAGTATCGCATTCTGTCCGGCCAGGAAACGCAACCGGTTGTTGCGCGGGGTTTGCAGATTCAGGATCAGCATGTCGTCGCCCGCCTGATCGATGCTTTTGACGTGCGCCGTGATGTGCTGGAGCGGGATATCCGATGCAAGCTGCGCCTCACCCGCCTCGATCACCACATCGGTCACGGCGGTATTCGAACACATCAGCGCATAACCGGAGGATTTCTCGGCTTCGCTCAGGACATAATCGTGGGGCCGCACTTTCATCACCTGGCCTTCAACAACCCGCGCCTTGCACTGCCCGCAATTGCCGCTGCTGCAGCCATAGTTGAGCGCCAGGCCGGCACGCAGCGCCGCTTCGAGCAGGGTATCGGCGCCTTCGACGAAAAACTCGTGTCCGCTGGGCCGGATTTTTACATGCGCCGCCATGACGCGCAGGAAGCTGTCGCGTATGCTTAAGTTGGGCGATCCGGCACGAACATCGCGCGCTGCCAGTTCCTGGTGTATCCACATCCGGAGGGATGCCGCGGCAGCCTGCATCTCCTCACCGCCACTGTCCCATGCCCTGAGCTGCTTTTCCAGCCCATCGACAATGGCGCGGTATTGATTCAGCGAAACCTGGGTCTCTGCCAGCTCCCGGCTCAGACCGGTCAGCCGCGCGGCAAGCACTTCCTTGTCCGGCAGGGAGCGCTCGAATACCCGCTTGCCGAAGGCTTTTTCCTTGATCTGCGCGACCCGCTCGAAGGCGGTGTTGTCCTCGAACTGGATATCGGGATAAACGCGCAGCAAATCCTCGGCAGCCACCATGCCGTCGAAAGACGCCAGGATGCCGTCCTTGATTTTCTTCTGCAGCGCCACCCGCGTTACACCCACCAGGCGCGCCGCTCTGGATAAATTCAGAAGCTGTGGCATATCCTGCTCTCTAGAGATCAGACAGCGAAATTTTAACTAAGCTGGCTCAGCATCTCCGGCTCCATGTCGAAGCCGACTTCACAGCCGGGATTGAGCGCGACGCCGTGGCCGGCGCCCATCTTTTCCAGGACCCACTTGAATTCGGTCAGCAACCCGCCGCCGTAAAGGGGGAAATCCTTGAGAAAAGGTTTGGCACGATCTGGACTGGTGAACACCGCAAGAACCCTGGTTCCGTTTTCGGCTTCGAGCACCAGCGGCTGGGCGCGGGTGGAGCGTTGCACACCCGGCATCACCTCGTCTTCCTCGATCGGCATGAAGACCTCCGAAACCAACAGTTCGTGCATAAACTCATCGCCAGAAAGGCTGCCTTCCCACGCCGCCAGGAGCTTCTTTTCCAGTTCGTTTTTCGGTATGAACGCTTCGCTTGCCATCATTGTTTCCCTCAAATTTTGAAAATATCAAAGCCAGTATAATGAACTTGACTAATTCGCTCAACTAATCTAAAAATTAAATACAATAATACAGAATTCATAGGGCGCCGCCAGAGCGCGGCAATGTTCCGCATACAGCGGAGGAGGTGCAAAATGTATGACATCAACCAAATCATCAACCGTGAAGGCAACACCCCGGAGGTCGATCTTCTCGAGTTTGGAGACTGGTCCGAGCAGATTGCGCAAGATCTGGCGGGGGAAGAAGGCATTACCTTGTCAAAAGAACACTGGGACGTGATCAATTTTCTTCGCGACCATTATCAGCGCTGCGGCCCCTGTCCGAACGGCCGCGCTGTTCTGGGCTTACTCGAGGACAACTTCTCGCAGCAAGGCGGCAAAAAACACCTCTACCACCTGTTCCCGCATGGCCCGGTGGTGCAGGCCAGCAAGATCGCCGGGCTGCCCCTGCCCGCCTACAGCACGGACAGGTCGTTCGGCAGCACGATGTGACTTATGTCATCCGACAGGAGGTGCACCATGGAGAAGACTGAACTGAAAAGTTTCGGGAAGCCCGATGAGGTTCGGGAGTTCCCAAAGGGACGATTGGAACTCGTCAAGATTGGCGGCGCGACCATCGGTCGCGCTATCTTTGAACCCGGCTGGAGATGGGCGACGTCAGTCCAACCCATCGCCAAGACGAAGAGCTGCGAAGCCCCACACTTCCAGTATCACGTATCGGGCGTGCTGAAGATTCGAATGGATGACGGGACGGAGTTTGAGGCTCGGCCTGGTGACGTTTCGCTGCTCCCCTCGGGCCATGACGCCTGGGTGGTGGGAAACGAGCCGGCGGTCGTCGTTGATTTCCAGGGGATGGTCGACTTCGCGAAGGCTCGGTAACAGGTTTTCCTCGCTGTGATGCGTTACTGCACTTAGCCAGCTTACAAGAGGTTCAAGGCTGACGCGCCTGCACCGCGCCGCTTAAACGCGGCGTCGTTAGGCCGCTTTTTCAAACTCAACATGCGCAATGGAGGAAAGACACCATGCGAATCGCCAAGCAAGACATACCAGTCAGAATCAATGCACCAGGTGCCATAGCCCGACAAAAGACGAATTTCGGCGACGCAGCCGGGTACGGCATGATCAGCGGCGAGTACTTTTCTCTCGGCGCCGGTACGGATATCTCGCCGCTAGTTCAGGGGCTGGAGGGCGACCTGTGCCAAGCACCCCACTGGGGCTACCTGTTGCAGGGTGAAATCACGGTCACCTACGCAGACGGCACACATGAAGTGATCAACAGCGGTGACCTGTTCTACTGGCCGCCCGGACACACGGTAAAAGTCGGCGCAGATGCCGAGGTCGTCCTGTTCAGTCCGCAGGCCGAGCATAATAAGGTCATAGATCACATGCTGAAAAAGATAAGCGGCTGAGATGGCCGGTAGTCAGGCTAACAAGGCGTTCCAGCGGACCAGCCAAAAGCGACGCTGCGCGCCACTTTTGGCCAACCGCTGAACTTTGACGTTGAGGGGTCAATACTGCGTTCTCCACTTGACCAAGGAGGTGAGAATACGATGCCAGTCAAATCAATGCGAAGTCATTTGGTTGTACCGCCAGGGCGTACTCATCGAACAACCGAGTCCCGCCCGCCCGTCGTCTCTTCATTGCAATGGAGGTGAGTCATGAAAACCGTATATCGTATGACGCTTCTTGCAACCCTTATGCTTGGCCTGATCGCCGGTGGTGTCAGCGCCGCGGATCCGTCTGGGAGCAGTGTGATGATTACTCCCGATAAACTCGATTGGAAACCTTCGACCCGTACCCCCGGGCTCGAAAATGCCGATTTGATCGGCAATTCGGCCAAGGGGGCGTATGTTCAGCGGGTGAAGTTCCCGGCGAACTTCAAGATACAAGCACACGCCCATCCGGAAGATCGAACGTATACGATTATTTCCGGAACCTGGTACGTAGGCTGGAGCGAGAAGTTCGACGAGACCGCGCTGAAGGCGCTACCGGCGGGGAGCTTCTACACCGAGCCCGCAAACGTAGCGCACTACGTGGCGACGAAGGACGAACCGGTTGTGGTTCAGATCAATGGCGCTGGGGCCACTGCCGTAAACTATGTTGACCCGGCACATGCACCCAGAAGGTAGACAGCGAGCGCAGTGCATAGCTACAAGAAGTGATGTCCCCTAACCCCGCCATCGAGGGGCGGTCTGTAAGCAGCGGAAACATCACCGCCGCCTCCATCCAGCCCCCTCATGCTGAACGTTGCCGGTACCCGAAGGTGCCTTTGTTGCAAAGGAGAGCCAAAATGCGAATGCTTGTCCAAGTGAAAATTCCCCATAAGGAGTTTAACGCGGCAGTAACGGACGGAAGTGCGGAGGAAAAACTTAAACGTATTCTAGAAGAAACGAAACCCGAAGCGGTGTATTTTACGGAGTACAACGGCCAGCGGGGAGCCATGATGATCGTCGACCTGCCTGATCCCTCAGGAATCCCGAGTTTATCCGAGCCCTGGTTCTTGTCTTTCAACGCCAATGTGGAGTTTCACATCATCATGACACCGGAAGACCTCGGGCGAGCCGGGCTCAAAGCACTCGGGAAGAAATGGGCTTGACGCTGGCTGGCCGGGAATTGCACCAGACCCGTTGCAGGGGCGCCTGCCGCTCACCCACCAATAGCGGGCTGGATGCGGTGGTCACGATTTCAGGGGGATGACGTTGATGATCGCCACCGGCTCATCCTGATCGAGTCTCTCCCCCAGTTCGGCCGCGATGCCGTCGATCCCCTCGGTGGTGAACAGGTCGTGTGGCGTTTCCACCGAGGCGGAATAGAAGGTGCCTTCGTTGTCGACGAAGGAAACATGGTAGTGGTTCATAGCTTACCTCGCAAAGAGCGTGCGCAGCTTGTCGATGATGCCGGTCTCGCGCTCGTCGAATGAAAACAGCGGATCGGCGAATCCCTGTTCCTTGGCGCGCTGCTCGGCCACCGCCAGGTGCAGGAATTCCTCGTAGTACTCCTGCTCGGTGCAGGTCACCGGCGTGACGAAGACATCCGGCTCGTGGGTGTCCTTCACGCCGAGCACGTACACCGTCACGGTGATGACCTTTTCCTTGGGGAAAATCACCGGTTCGGTCCGCAGCGACACCACGGCATCGGCCGGGGTCGCCTCCTTGCTGTCCTTGTCCAGCGCGGTATAGGCCGCCCGGAAGCGGGCTTCAATCGGGTTCTCGTTCATTTCCGGGGTATCCAAATCACGGCTCCACGTTACACCAATCGCCCAGGACAGATCAACCGGCGAGCCGGGCCAGTTCGGCGCGGATGGTGCCGTCGTCGAGGTGCTCGTAATTCTCGCGGTTGAAGGCGATGATGCCGCCCGCCAGCTCGTGCCAGGTGAAGCCGCTGGTCCAGGCCGGCTGCGGGTAGGCGCCCTGCTTCTGGCGCGGAAACAGGTACAGCCGGCCCGGCAGGTACAGCAGGTTGTAGGCCTGGCCGGCGGCGTGCAGCGCCTTGATGGCGTGCCAGGCATGATGCGGGTCGTCGAAGGCCAGGCACTGGCTGGGATAAGCCTCGCCGCCGCCGTTGTGCTGCCAGTCCGGGGCCATCACGGGAAAGCCGCCGGGCTTGAGGAACATCTGGAAATGCAGATGGTTGACCGAGGCGAAGGCGCCGATCGAGTTGTAGCCGAAACCCACGCCGTCCAGCGTGCGCGCCAGGAAGCGGGTCAGCTCCCAGAGATAGGTGTGGTGCTCCTCGGTGAGGAACTGCGGCAGCTTTCTTTCCCGCTCCGGCACCAGCAGGCCGTGGTAATCGACGAAGGGATACTTGTTGTAGTACAGGGTGGCCTTCTTGCCGGCGAGGCCGCCGGCCCAGAACGCCTCCTTCTGCATGAAGCCCTTGTTGAAGTGGAAGCCGTTGTCGTCGAAATCCACGTGCAGGCCGGCCGGCGCCCGCGCCGTGATGCGCTTCGGCCGGAACGAGCGCAGGTGGTTGAACTGCAGCTCCCACTGCCCCGCCCGGCGCCGCTCGGTGTGCTTGAGCCGGTCCAGCCCGACCGCCTGGATCTTGAGGAACACCAGCAGGTCTTCCTCCACTTCCTGGATGGCGCGGCCGTCTTCCAGGGCAGTCACATACTGCTCGCGCAGCTGGCGGTAGAGGGCTTCGAGCTCGGCGCTGGTGGCGGCATGGATATCCGGGTCGAAGGTGGCGTTGGCGCAGACCAGGATGAACGGCCCCAGCCCGCCGCCGCGGATGAGTCCGGACAGGCCGGCGGTGAAGGCCTGGCGGAAGGCCTGGCCGGAAGAAAACGGCGTCGGGCTCATTTCCGTCATTCCAGCCTCAGGGTGAAATCGTCGCGCTCCGCCGCCAGGTCCCTGAACACGGCGAGCAGCCTGTCGTAGTCGGCGCCCAGGCTGGCCTGCGACTGCTGCGCTCCGGTCCAGACGATCTCGAACGGCCCTTCGACATCGCCGGTGAGCACGTCCCACAAGGCATCGAGGTTGCGCCCGAAGTGGGGCGGGAAATTGAGCTGGCGCGCCAGCTCGTCGTAGAACCGTGCGAGGCTCCGGATATCGCGCAGGACGCAGCGTTTCAGCGGCATGGCGGCACCTCGGCGAAGGTCTGGTAATGGTCTACGGTCACGCGCCGCAGGCCGCCGCGGGAGAACAGCAGGCGCTTCGCCCCCCGGTGCCCGCCCTTGTAGTCGAGATCGGCCTCGCGCCACTCTCCGGAAGGAAGGGTCCCCTCCCGGTTGCCGAAGCGGTCTCCGCCGATGCTCTTGCCACGGAGGGCGGGAAGCTCCCACAGGTCCCGGCCGGGCCGCCAGCCCGCCTGCCGGGCTTCCCGCTTGGTGACGAACCTGTCCGGCAGCCTCTCGTTTCCGCTGGCGTTGAGCGCATCCAGCACGCCAGCGAGCTCCGCCTCGTCGATTTTCTGATGCAGGTGCCGGTTGAGCTCATGCGCCGCCTCGCGGCAACTCGCCGCCTGCGCTGAGAACGCCATGGCCAGCAGCAGCGCGGCCAGGAGTCGAAACACTTTTTGCATAGCTCAGTCCACGCGGCGCAGCAGCAATCCCTTGAGATATTCCCCTTCCGGGAAATTCAGCACCGCCGGATGGTCGGAGTCGGCGGCAAAGCGGCCGACGATCTGAGCCGTGACGCCAGCATCGAGCGCGGCGCCGGCAAGGATCTTCTGGAACAGCTCGGCGCTCACCCCGCCCGAGCAGGAAAAAGTGGCCAGCAGGCCGCCCGGTCGCAACAGCTTGAGCGCCCACAGGTTGATGTCCTTGTAGGCGCGCGCCGCATTGGCGGCGTGATGGGCGGTAGGGGCGAACTTGGGCGGGTCGAGCACGATCAGGTCGAAGCTCTTGCCCTGGTCGCGCATCAAGCGCAGCGACTTGAACACGTCCGCCTCCAGCCACTCGGCGCGATCCGCCGCGAGGTTGTTGAGCTTGACATTTTCCCGCGCCAGCGCCAGCGCCTCGGCGGAACTGTCCACCGACAATACCGAGCGCGCGCCGCCCTGGAGCGCGCTCAAGGAAAAGCCGCCGCTGTAACAGAAGCAGTTGAGCACGTCCTTGTCGTTGGCCAGTTCGCCGACACGGCGGCGGTTGTCGCGCTGATCGAGGTAGAAGCCGGTTTTCTGCCCCTTTTCCACATCCACATGAAATTTCAGCCCATGCTCGCGGATGATCAGCGGCACAGGCAGCTTGCCGCGCAGAATGCCGGCGCGCGCCGGCAGCCCTTCCAGTTCGCGCACCTCCGCATCGGACCGCTCGTAGAGATTGGCGCAGCCGGTCAGCTCCACCAGCAGATCGGCCAGCGTCCCGCGCCAGCGCTCCATCCCTGCCGACAGCACCTGCATCACCAGCGTGTCGCCGTAGCGGTCCACCACCAGGCCGGGCAGACCGTCGGATTCGCCGTGCACCAGCCGCATCCCGTCGGTGACCTTGGCCAGTTCCTGGCGCAAACCGATGGCACGCGCCAGACGCGCCCGGAGGAAGGCCTCATCGACCGTCTCGTTTTCCCGGTAAGTCCAAACCCGCCCCAGAATCTGCGATTTGGGGCTATACGCGGCCAGCGCCAGGAAAGCCCCGTGGGTATCGCGCACCGCCACGGTTTCGCCGGACTGCGGCTCGCCCTTGATGCGCTCGACAGCGCCGGTAAAAATCCAGGGGTGGCGGTGCTGCAGGGATTTCTCCCGACCGGGATTGAGGATGAGTGAATTCATGGTGGTTTAACCGAAGGAAAACAGAGGATTCTGAACCGCGCAGTATAACAGTTGGCCTGCGGCTACCCGAGTTTTTCAATCCGGTAGTGCTGATATGGAAGCCAGAAAATCTGGTTAGGTTTGGATTTTTGCACCAATTGATTGGCCCACGGCAAATCCGGGGGCTTCGGGTGAGTTCCTTAAACCCACCTTTATCGCTCCCGTCCTGCTTCGTGGAAAGCCTTCTGCACCGGTGACAGCAGATATTCCAGCATGGTGCGCTCCCCGAGCTTGATTTCCGCTGATACCTGCATGCCAGGAGCAAGCCGGTAAGGCACGCCATCTGCCACCAGCCGCTGCCGGGAAAGCGATACGAGCATGCGGTAAGCGAGTGGCGCGGGTTGCTTGCCGGCCTCCTCTCCTCCTTCCTGCCGGTCCATCGCATCTGCTGCCACAAGCTCCACGCGGCCATCCAGCATGCCGTATTTCTGGAACTGGAAAGCGGTAAATTTGATTTTTACCGCCTGCCCGGGCTGGACGAATCCCACGTCTTCATTGGACAACCATACTTCGGCACGCAACGATTCCGACATGGGAACCAGGGTCATGAGGATTGTTCCCGGCTGGGCAACAGTGCCGATGGTATGGGTAGCCAAATCCTTCACCATCCCATCCTGGGGGGCTTTCAGCTCAAGCATCTCGTTCCGGTGACCCTGCTTGGCGAGTTCCTGTTGCAGCTTTCCCACCCTCTCCGAGACTTCCGCGCGTTCCGCTCGCAGCTGCCGCTGGTAGTCACTCCGAATCTGTGCGATCTTTCTTTCCGACAAGACCATATTGGCTTTTTCTCGTGCGGTGACAAAGCCTTGGGCGCGCAGGTCCTGCTCCTTCTCGATACGTTCCCGTGCCTTGTCGCTCGCCATGATGCGGCCGGCGAAACCGTCCTTCATTAGCTTGCGGTAGGCATTATCCTGCTCCCGATAATGCGGCAGGATTTGCTCCAGTTTGCTCATTGCTTCCTGCGCGGCGGACACTTCCTGCTTCGACCTTTCCCAAGTGGACTGCTCTTGGGCAACCGCCGCCTCATGCGCCTGGCGGTTGGCGAGATACTGGGCCGACACCTCATGGAAAAGCTGGGGTGGATCATCGCTGCCATGGACAAGCGGCTTGTGCGACAACTCCGCGTCGATGCGCCGCAAGGCGAGCGATTTCTGATTCAATTCCGAACGGAGAGCCATCAGGTCGGCACCGGAGAAGGTAGTATCCATGCGAATCAGCACTTGCCCGGCCTTTACCCGCTCACCTTCGTTCACCAGAATCTCCTTCACGATGCCAGCCTCGGCGGGCTGAACGATTTTGAGATAGGTCTGGGGAACGAGTTTGCCCTGAGCCACGGCAACAATGTCGAGCCGACTCAATGCAACCCACAGCAAGGCCGAAAAGAACAAGGCCAGCGCAACGCCGAGCACCGCACGCGGCATGGGCCGTGGCGGACTAGACTGGATGCGCAGGATGTCCGGGGAAAACGCCGCGGGTTCGGATTGTAGTTCCCGGAGTCGCCTAAGCTGCGCTGGCAACTCCGCCAGCGCAGCCCGCCCCCTTCGCCAAATTGCCATTACCCGGCAAGACATCATCAAGCAGCCTGCCGGAAGCCTTCCTTCAGGCCTTGTAAGGTCTTCAGGTTATTTCCGTTGCCCGCCGAGAGGGAGAGCGGATCATCGGCAAAAGACGTGGTTGACCCGAGGAAACCGCTGGCGTCCATCATTCCTGCCCCGCTTCCCGTGCCGTTCCCCAGGGCGGCCTCGTCATTCTTCGCCAAGTGTGCGGCCAGGAGTTCGTCCATCACCGCCCAGCGCGCAAGAGCGTTTTCCACCCCGGTGTTGTCGGAGACGGAATGGGGTTTCCCGGCTGCGGCATAGACCTTGCTCGGGTCGAGATAGGACGGTTCCTGCCAGGCATCGGCCGATTTCCAGTTGGCCATGGCCGAGGCGCTGCTATTGCCCGGCGTGCCGTCCAGGTCATGCCCATTCGCCAAGGCGAGTCCGTTCGACGCTGCGGCATCCACCATAGCCGGCTCGTCAGGAGCAGGCGTGGCCGACGTGCCGACATGCTCGCCGTTGTTCGTAGTCCCGCCGTGCCCGTGAGCCAAGGGGGCCGATCCGGCTTGTTCGGGTTCCGGCGCAGCGATGAGGATATCGGCACGGGCCACGTCCGGCAAAGGCCGGTAGCCATTGCCACCTTGCGCGCCCGGATGACCGGGCGAAGTGCCGGCGCCATCGTTGAAGCTGTAGTCGTGGCCGGGCGGCGGTGCATCCACTCCGTTGCCAACACCTTCGTTGCCTTTGCTGCCGCCATTTCCACCGTTGCCGCCACCGCCGCTGGCAAAAGAAAGACGGAAGACATCGGAGGCGGAGAGGTTGCCGCTTTGACCAGCCACGCCATCGGTAGCGGTGACGCTGATATCGAGGCTGCCGGCAGCGTCTCTGGGCACCCGCCCGGAGAAGGTTTGGGTGGCGGAGTCGAAAGCCAGCCAGGACGGTAACGCCGAGCCATCGGCGAGCGTGGTGCGGTAGGCGAGCACGTCGCCGTAATCCGGGTCGACAAAGCTGTTCGTCGGCACTTGCCAGGAATAGGCGGTGTTGGTCGATACGGTCTGGTCGGACAGCGCCGTTGCGATCATCGGCGCGTCGTTGGTCCCGGCCACGGTGATCTCCAGCGTGGCGGCCACCCCGGCGATGCCGTCGCTCACGGTGTAGTCGAAGCGTTCGGTGACCTGCTGGTTGCGCCCGAGGGACTGGACTGCCGTTGAGGCATTGTTGAGCGTGTAGGTGTAGCTTCCATCCGAGGCCAGGGTGGCGCTGCCGTAGGCGCTGACGATGGTGCCTGGGGAAACAACCTGAAGCACGGTGCCGGCATCGATATCCCGATCGTTGGCGAGCACGTTGCCGGCGACGGAAAGCGTCCCGTCTTCCGCGACGGCACCCCGGTCGATCGCAATGATGGGGGCATCGTTGGCGCCGGTGATGCTCACCACGATGGCCGACGAGGAGTTCGCGGCACCGTTCGGATCGTCGTCGGTGGCGGTGTAGCCGAAGCGCTCGGTGACCGTCTGCCCGGCGGCGAGACTTTGCACTGCTGCCGCGTTGTTGTTCAGGGTGTAGGCATAGGCGCCGGCGCTGCTGAGGGTCAGGGCGCCGTAGTGGCCGGTGTAGGTGCCCGGATTGGCCACCCGCAGCATCCGGCCTTCCGGGTCGGCATCGTTGGCGAACGCATTGCCGCTCGCTTGGGTGACGCCATCCTCGCTGGCGGCGACCAGGTCTTCCGTCGCCACCGGGGCCTGGTTGCGCACCAGCCGTTCCTCCACTGCCGTCCGGTCGAGCACGGTGCCGTCGCCCAGCGTCAGGCTCTGGAAATTGCCGGCAGGGGCGAACCAGTCTTTGATGGTGAGCTTGTCGGCGGCATCCTTGACCGCGACGATCAGGTCGCTGCCCAGGCGCTGGAGGTTGATTTGCGCTTCGGTCAGGCCGCCGGTGAGTTGCACGGTATCGATGCCGGCGCTGTCGATGGCGATATCCTGGCCATCGCCGGTGCCAAAGAGGGTGGTGTCGTTGCCTTCCCCACCTTCGAGCGTGTCGTTGCCGGCCCCGCCGGCGAGAATGTCGGCGCCCAGGCCGCCGGTCAAATGATCCGCCCCGGCATCGCCGTAGAGAACATCATTGCCCGCGCCGCCATCGAGCCTGTCCGCTCCGTTGCCGCCGCTGACGATGTCGTCGCCATCGCCAGCCCACAGGGTGTCGTCGCCGTCGCCGGCGTCGGCCCAATCGTCACCCGCATCGAGATAGACAGTATCGTTGCCGCCCCGCGCGGTCACGATGTCGTTACCGGCGAGCGCGGCGATGGTGTCGTTGAGCGCGGTGCCGGACAGTACGTCGTCCCCCGGCGTGCCGGTGGGCGTAAAGCCGAGTTCCTGGATGAGCTGGTTCCTGGTCTTGACCGTGCCGTCGGCGAACTGGAAGTATTCGATGCCGCCGGCGGCAAGAGGATTGTCAGGGTCGAAGTCGTCGAGGTGGATTTCCTGGCCGGTGGATTTGACGGTGAGCTTGAGCGAGCCGACGCCGAGCTGGATGTCGCCCCAGTAAATGCCCTGCAACACCAGCCAGTCGGTGCCGCCGGAATCAACAATGCGGTCGTTGCCTTCGAAGGCCGAGAGGTAATAGACGTCGTCGCCGTCGCCGCCATCGAGGATGTCATCGCCCAGGCCGCCCAGCAGGTAGTCGTTGCCCGCGCCGCCGATGAGGGTGTCGTTGCCGGCCTGACCGAACAGGGTGTCGCTGTCGGCGCCACCGTCCAGGGTGTCGTTACCATCGCCGCCTTGAAGCTGGTCGTTGCCTGCATCGCCGGAGAGCGCGTCGTTGCCCAGCCTGCCGACGACCACGTCATTGCCGTTGCCGCCGAGCAAGGTGTCGTCCCCGCCCTGGCCGTCGATCGTGTCGTCGCCATCGCCGCCGTCGATGGTGTCCGCATCGCCGGATGTATCGGTGCCGCCGTTGTCGCCGGCGATCCGGTCGTTGCCCGCTTCGCCGTAAAGCGTATCGCTGCCGGCATTGCCGGTCAGGCGGTCGGCGCCGTCGCCGCCGTACAATACGTCGCTGCCGCCTTCGCCCAGCAGGGTGTCGTCGCCCGCCTCGCCGTCCAGGTAGTCGTCGCCGTCGCCGATGCCGGTTCCGCTGTCGCCCTGGAGGAAGTCGGCTCCGTCGCCGCCGTAGAGCGTATCTGCTCCGCCTACGCCAATCAGCGTATCGTCGCCTCCCTCGCCATCGAGGGTGTCATCGCCCTGCTTGTCGATTGCGGTATCGCTCGAGTCGCCATAGAGCTGGTCATTGCCGGCCCCGCCGTAGAGCGTGTCCGCGCCAGCCGCACCGGACAGCGTGTCGTTTCCGTCCTCGCCGTCGAGGTAATCATCCCCGGCATTCTCGTCGCCATCATCACCGGACAAGAGGTCGTCTCCCGCTCCGCCGTACAGCGTATCCGCTGCGCCGGCGCCGTACAGTTCATCATTTCCGTCGCCCCCATCCAGAAAGTCGCTGCCGTGCATGCTGGCGGGGAGTATGCCACTTCCGTTGTCGCCGTTGATCAAGTCATTCCCGGCACCGCACAGGATGACGTCATCGCCTTCGCCTCCCCAGGCCTTGTCGTTGCCGTCATCGAGATATACGGTGTCGTTGCCGCGCTCGCCGATGACGACATCATCCCCGGCGCCGGCGTGGATGGTGTCGGCGCCGGCGCCGTTGTTGCTTTCGCCGTAAATGTTGGTGACGTCATGATTGTAGGTCTTGCCACCGCCCGCGCCAGTCTCGATGCGTTCGGTCACTGTCCAGTTGCGCCACGCGCTGCCCGGGCTCCAGGTGTTCCAGTCGCCCCAGATATAGTCGTTGCCGCCACCGGCAACGATAAGATCGTCGCCCGCGCCGCCCGCGATCAGGTCGTTCCCCGCCCCGCCAAAAACCTGGTCGTCTCCATCTTCGGCATCGATCCATTCGCCTTGCTGTCCGCTTCCCTGCTGCGTGGCGCCCTGCGCGATGAGGTCGGCGGCATTGCCCTTGGCGTCGCCGTACAGGCGGTCATTCTCGCTGGAACCATAGAGTGCGTCCGCGCCGGCGCCGCCTTCGATGATGTCGCGGCCCGAGCCCGCTCCGAGGTAGTCGCGGCCTTCGCCGCCGCTGGCGATGACTCGTCCGGTTCCGGTGGTGTACAGGTTGTCGTCGCCGGCGCCGAGGTCGATGATGTCGTCGCCGCTGCGCACTTTCCAGACGGTGTCGTTGCCGTCGCCGGCGTTGATGAGATCGTTGCCTGCGCTGTCTTTCAGGGTGTCGTCCCGTGGTCCGGCTTTGCTGGGATCGGTGACGAGGTTGCCGAGGTCGTCGTATTTGTAGTAAAGATTGCCGTTGCTGTCGTAAAAGTCCTGCGGGCCGAAGTCCC